>JBMOIC010000013.1:0-70380 GCA_049317525.1 Bacteroidota bacterium
ATATTGCCTTTAGATAGGGATTTCCACTGATAGATATGTCCATTTTGAACAGGTATAGTATAGAGTGAATTTTTTGTTCCTGCACACACAATACTATTTCCGCTAATAACCGGCATTGGAAGAGCCTGAATTGTTACAATGATACTTGTATCTTTAAAACAACCTGTTTCTATAATTGTTTGTCTTACAGATATTGTATCAATTCCTATTTGATTCCATGAAACATTAATTGTATGAGTATTTAAAGGTCCATTAATCGTCCCCTTTTTTATAGTATTCCATATATATGAAGTTCCTGTAACAGTATCTATTGAATAAATGCTATTTGTTTGCCCAATACATACAGAAGACATACCATTAATTTTAGGATTTGGGACTCCATAAATAGATAGATTAATTCCATTATCAAATCCATATATCGAAGGTGTACTAGCAATTACTCGTATTCTATAGTATTGTCCTAAAGCAATAGAACTCGGAATTGTGCAGTTTATCGTCCCAGCATCGATTGCATTTCTACTTCCAATTGATATAGGATTTTGGAAGGATCCTATTGAATCTGATAACTCTGCAGTAAATATATTTCCAGGAATAAATGCCCCTGTAATTGAATATGGCAAAGCAAATACTTCACCTTTACAAAATATATTTTTTGATGTATTACACGATACTCCAGGAGGATCATCATCGGTAAATTTCGATAAAAATCCATCCATCAATACACCACCATATACCGATTGATGAGCATTATTACTTGCAATTGCATTTGTAGATGATGTTCTTCCACATATATATACATTTCCGCTAATATCACTGCTACAACCATAAGCAATATCAAAATCATTGCCTCCGAAATAAGTACCCCAACTTCTTGTACCGCCCGAAGCAAATCTTGCTAAAAACGCATCATAACTACCACCTAATTGTTGTTGATGTGCAGTTGATGATGCGATTGCATCACCAGATCCAGTTTGGCCAACAATATAAATATTTCCACTTGCATCTGTACAAGCATTTAATCCTAAATCATAATCATTACTTCCATAATACGATGCCCATAATCGTGTGCCTGTTGTCGTAAACTTAGCAATATATACGTCTATTCCACCACCAAATGTACTTTGATAAGCATTTGTAGTAGAAATTCCACTTGAAGATTCTGTTTGGCCACTTAATATCACATTTCCACTTGGATCTGTAATAGTACTAAAACCTTCATCATTCTCTAATCCACCATAATATGTAGACCACGTTCTATTTCCTGCAGAACTAAACTTTGCTAAAAATGCATCATTATTACCTGCAATTGTGCTTTGATATGCACCCGAGGTAGACATTGCATTATCGGAAGCAGTAGTACCAGAAATAAATACATTATTTGCAGCATCTGTTGAAACTCCATAACCTATATCATTGCCAGATCCACCATAATATGTAGACCAGGTTCTGTTTCCTGTAGAGCTAAATTTTGCAATAAAGGCATCATCTCCACCACCTAATTGTGTTTGAAATGACCCTGATGAAGCTATACTAGTTGTAGAATTAGTTTTTCCAGTAATATAAATATTGTTATTAGCATCACTTATTATCCCATAGCCCGACTCAATATCAATATCACCAAAATATGTGGCCCAAGTTCTTGTACCAGAAGCGCTAAATTTTGCAATAAATGCATCTGTATATCCGCCAAAAACAGTTTGATATGCACCACTACTTGCTATTACATCATTAGAATTCGTTTCTCCACATATGATAATATTTCCTGCATTATCAACGCAAGAATTATAACCATAATCATTTCCAGAACCTCCATAATATGTTGACCATAAACGAGTTCCAGCAGAAGTAAACTTGGAAATATATGCATCATAATTAGCATTTAATATTGCCTGATAGGAACCACTTGTAGCTATCGAAGCAATAGATTCTGTATATCCTATAACATATACATTGCCACTTGCATCTGTTGATACACTTCTAGAATAATCATTTTCAGATCCACCATAATATGTTCCCCATAAACGGGTTGGTGGGTCAATAGTAAGCTGTTTTGAATGATCATATGCTCCAATGTTAAATCTAACTATAGAGTCTGAATTCAATGTAAATGCAGAGTATACTTCATTATCTTGATAGGAATAAGGCTTTTGTTGTTCAATTAATCCTAAAGGCGTTTCGATTGCTAAAGTACCATGATTATCTATGTAAAGCTTGTCAGCTCCAGAAATTTTCATTGCTATATTTTCTGGATTTCCCCCAGGATGAACAATAAAATCATATTGTACTTTCTGTTTTTTACCTTCATATACGATAAAATCAATATGTGGATATAGATCTTTAATAATTACTTTTTTACACGATTCTACTTCTGATACTCCATTTGGTATATGAGAATAATAATAATTCGTATAAGATGATAATGGTTCTATTCCACTAATTATAGATGATTGCGAACTATTCTGAAAAGAAATATCTACTCTATATGATTCTATCACAGATGGAGAATGCATATCATATTTATGCAGACTTTTTGATTGAAAAGGAATATTTTTTTTAGAATCTCGATGATACACTGCAAATGAAATCCCATTTTTTCTTATATATACAGCACCACCCGAAACTTGAGCTGTATACAAGATTTCATCATTTCTTTTATGATTCTGATCAATGATTTGTCCATTATTGGCTATAAAAACCAATGCATTATCTACAGTATGAGTAAATCGTGACATTGTATTTTCTTGTGCAAAACAATCTTTATGAAAGGCCAGGATGATACATAATAAACTAGATATGATGAGATAATATCTAGTTTTACAATGTCTATATAAAAATGAATTCATTGATTATTCTATTTGTTATTATTAAAGTATTTCTTTTTTAATGAATTAAGAATTTTTGAGATACTGTTTGAGTATTCGTTCTTAATCGTATAATATACATGCCAGCAGAAATTTTTGAAAGTGGAATCGCTATGTGTTGAATCGATTCATCTGTGGATTGCATTGATTGCATCGAATAATGAACAATTCCAAGCATATCAACTAATTCTATTATTGGTGAACTCATAACTGGAAATTCACATAGAATATTCAAAATCTGTGAGTTATCAGAAGGATTCGGCTGAATACTAAGAATAGAAATTTGTTCACTATTTAACTCATTGATGCCTTGAGGATTAGCTATTGAAATCGTCATAATTGTATCTTTTCTACATCCTGCTGCTGAAATTTCAATGACTGTTAATTGCAATGTACCTGGATTTGTACTAGAAATAGAAACGGTAGATTCATCTGTTTTTCCATTAATAATTCCATTACCGCTAATCAACCAGGAATAAGTTGAACCCTGATTTGATTGCACTATATATTGAATATCTGATTCTCCGGCTTTAATCTCTTTTGGACCAATTATTATAGGCATAGGCAATGGTAATTCGATCAACTCTTTTTCTTTAGATAATGCTTGGCAATCACTTGTTTTAACAAGTACACTATATGTACCTGGTATTTTTGCTGTATATGATTTACCTACAGCATCAATGATATCATTTCCATTTAATTTCCACTGATACCCTGCTGCATCAAGTGAACACATTAATTGTATGCTATCACCTTTACAGAATTGATTCTTTCCATTTGCAGCCGAAAACTCTGGATTTATGGAGTTTTTTACAGTTATTGTCATTGATGTATCCTTGATACATCCAGCAAGTGTTCTTTCGGTTAATCGTAATAATACATTTCCGATACCACCAAATGTGATTTTTGTTATTGCTTCATTTTCACTGCTTAGGCTGGCTTTTCCACTTTCTATACTCCAGGTGTATAATGAAGTACTTGAAGTAGCAGAGTATTCAACTGGTTTATCAAATCCACAAATTGTGTTTGGACCCTTTATTATCGGTATTGGTAAAGGATTAATAGTTACTATTAATGAAGTATCTTTCGTACATCCAGTTGTCACATTTGTTTTCTTTAATGTTATAGTATCGGTGCCAATTGCCTTCCATTCATACCCAGCATTTATTTGTCCTGCAGGACCACTTAATACGCCTTTTCCTTTAGTAGACCACTCATATGTAAAACCAGGTTCATTAGGTGTAGATTTATACGTTAATAATTGTCCGATACACACATTTCCATTTCCTTGAATAATTGGGATAGGATTTGCATTAATAGTAATAATGATCATAGTGTCTTTATAGCAACCTAATGGAGTCTTTGTAACCCTTAATTTTAATGTATCAGTTCCTACAGAATTCCACTTAATTATTACTTCATTATTATTTGCATTTCCTATAATTTTTCCTTTTGAGGGCTCTGTCCAGGAATAAAGACAATCCTTAATCACTGGTATAGAATATGTCTGATTTGTTTGGCATGTAGAACTTTGACCAATAATAATAGATGTTGGAACAGCTACTAAATTTAAATCAACGGCATTATCTGGGCTTGCAATAAATGGACTATTACTTAATATTCTAATGCGATAACCGGATCCAGATAAATTTGAAGGAAATGTACAAACGATTGATCCAGAGGTATTTGCTGTTTTTGTTCCAATAATTGTTGGATTTACAAATGATCCATTTATAGAAGACAATTGGACTGTAAACACATTATTGGCTGCAAATTGTCCGCTTATTGTATAATTAACAGTTATTGTACTTCCAGCACAAAGCTCTGTTTGTGGAGTAGTACAAGATATTGAAGGATCTATAGCCATAAATCTAACAAGAAAGGCTTCTTGCAAACCATTACTGGTTGCTTGATATGATCCATTTGTGGTTATATCTGAATTTGAATTAGAAGTTCCGCATACATATAATTCATTAGATGCATCAAATGCTACTCTATTACAATTATCTGTTTTAATTCCGCCATAATATGAGCCCCAAATCCTGCTTCCACTAGCATTAAATTTTGCTATAAAGCCATCATCTTCCCCACTTAAGGACTGTTGAAATCCATCAATAGATGCTATTGCAGATATTGAATTTGTTGTCCCAGTAATAACAATATTTCCATAAGAATCAGTTGCTAATCCTGTACATAGTTCATTATTTGCGCCTCCATAATACGTTCCCCATGCTCTATTACCATTGGCATCAAATTTTGCCACATATCCATCAAAAGATCCTTGCAAACCTTGTTGATATGATCCAGATGAAGATATGCTATTAAATGAATTAGTATGCCCTGTTATTAAAATACTACCTTGGGCATCTATATGAATTGCAGAGCCATAATCATCTGAAGTTCCTCCATAATAAGTTGCCCAATCACGAGTTCCTGATGCATCAAACTTTGCTATATAAGAATCTGATCCACCCAAATTATTAGGTTGATACGATCCAGCTGTTGCAATTCCATTAGCTGAAATTGCATCTCCTCTTAATAATATTTTTCCACTTATATCTATTGCAATTCCTGTGGATTTATCATCTGAAGTTCCACCATAATATGTACTCCACGTTAATTGTCCAGCAGAAGCATATTTTGCTAAAAATCCATCATATCCACCACCTAAATTGGTTTGAAATGCGCCTGCTATTGCAATTCCATTAGTAGAATTTGTTAATCCTGCTATAGCAATATTCCCAGAAGCATCTGTTTTAATTGATAAGCCTTTATCTTCTCCAGAACCACCTAAATAAGTGCCCCAAGTTCTAGTTCCATTATTTGTAAATTTCACTAAGAATGCATCATTATTACCTCCTAATACAGTTTGAGGTGCACCAGCTGTTGCTATAGATGCTGCTGAATTCGTTGTTCCACATATGTATACATTTAATGCATTATCAATTGCAATTGCTTGTGCTATTTCGTCTCCAGTACCGCCATAATATGTAGACCAAAGCCTTACACCAGTATTATTAAATTTTGCAATAAAGCCATCTGTATTTGCTGATAAGTTAGTTTGATGTGAACCATTTGTTGCAATTCCCCAAGTAGAATTTGTTTGTCCACAAATAAATATATTTCCAGCTTGATCAATTGCAAGATCTGAACCAATATCTGCTCCTGCTCCTCCAAAATATGTCCCCCACATTCTAGTTGGTGGATCAATTCTTAATGATTGATGATGATCATAAGAATCTACTTTAAATGAGACAGTATTATCAGTATTAATGATAAATGATGATGCTATTTCTTTGTCTTGATATGTTCTAGGAGCACCTTGTTCAATTGTTCCAAAAGGTGTTAAAAGCTGTAAAGAACCAGATTCAGATAGATGTATATCTGAACATCCAGAAAAAGACAATGATATGATATCTGGATTTCCACCCGGTTTTACGATAAAATCATATTGAATTGTATTGTGTAGATTAGGATAGAGAATAAAATCTATTTGTGGATAGATGTCTTTGATGATGATCCTTTTGTATTTAGATACATTTGTTATTCCATCAGGACAATGTGTAAGGAAATAATTATTCTTATCTGAATACTCGTCAATTCCTTGAAAAATTGGATGTGAGTTTGCCCCTTTAAATTTCATGTCTACCCTATAGACATTTTTATTGGCTTGCTTTGATGTATCATAATTAGCAAAACTAATTTCATTTGCTTTTACATATACTGCCCCACCGGGTATTTGTGCCATGAATATAACTTCATCATTTACATTCCCCTTTTGATCTAATATTTGGCCTTTATTCTCGATAAATTCGATAGAATTTCTATTACTTAACATTGAAGATATGTCTGTGTTTTTTGCATAAACATTGACACTATTTACAATAAAAAAAAGCAATAACGATGCGATAGATAAGCGTTTCATGGCCATTTCCGGGTTTATTAATATATACCCTGCAATTTAATTTCTTTTTGCATAGAAATGGCCATTAAGCTTATATAAATACTTGTATTTATTTACATTTTACACAACAATCTGGAAATGCATATAAATCTGGACGCATATTGATTAAACGAACAGTTACATCTACTCTTCGAACACCGTCTAAGTCATAATAACTGTTTTCACCTCTGATATATTTTTGTATTTCAGGTTGAATCGATGTATCAACATATTGTCCTTCTGCCATGATGATAATTCTAGCTTGTTTTAGCTTTCTTTCATAATCTGATGGATTTGAGAAATCCGTAGGGCTAATAATTAATCCTTTTCTTTGCAATTCACTAAATAATGAGTCCTTTTTTAATTGTTGCATTACGGCTTCAAAACCATAATACGCTCTTAATTTAGAAAGTGTATCATTATCTTGTCCAACTAATGATGCACCACTAGCTATCTGGATAGCAGTTGGTTTTTTAAATGTATAATTCACTGTATCAAATGCACATGAAATATATTGAACATTATTAGGAGAGATAAATTTTCCAACGGTAACTGGTCTAATATCAGAATAAGCAGTCATGGTTATCAATACTTTTGCAGTATCATTTTTATCATAGACCTTCCAGAAATTCTTTAGAACTTTAGAAGTAGAATCGGCCATATTCTTAATATTTCTATCAATAATAGCAGCCTTGGAACGATAATCTGCTCTACGCGTATTCATTCTTTCTGTCGATTCATTTCCATTACGATTTCCCCAATATTTATTCTTCCAATTAAGTTCTATCCAAGATGCATTTTCTAAGTCACCATCTTTAAGTCTATCGATATGTTCACTATATCCTTTTACTGTATTAACTTCCCAAAATGCTGTCTGAAAATATGGGACATTCTTTTGTGATCCAAAAACTAGTAAGGTATCTAATTCTAGACAACATGGTGATTTATCATATTGTGGATATAAACGAATTGTATCGTGGACAATAATTGGCATGCAAGAATCAGTTGCTTTTACCATTACATATGGAAGTCTTAATTCTGCAAATCTGGTTTTGGATGAACCTATATGTCTTATTGAACTTGCTATTCCTACAGTATCATATGAATAGACAGTATCTTTATACGCAATAGATCTAGTCATTCTGGCTTGCCTTAATGGTGGCATAGAATCAATATAGATTGTTGTGTCTCTACCAACCCGGATTCTCATTTCTGGTGTAATATCAATTCTCTCATTTATTTTTTTTCTTAATTGAGGAATATTAAAATTATCCTTTGGTAAGGTATCATATACCCTGGCTGTTCTAGCTGCTTTTACGGATTTATCCTGAACCATTGTATCATATTGTTCTTTGCGTGATTTAGACAATATTTGTTCAATCGTTCTGGTAATATCATATCCATTATAATTTGTTAAGATTGGTTCTAAGTTCTTGCATGGCTTTGTATTAAATGATGAATATCCATTCGATTTAATTGCTATTCCTTGTTGATAATTTTTCATTGAATCAGAAGGAACACTCATTGTAAATGTATTACCTTTAATCTCTTTCATTTTACCATCAATATACACTTCTAATACTCCATTTTTAACCGAAGTATCATTTCCATTATCATTGATTAATGTTACAGTATAGGCTACAGGGCATGGTTTTGGGGGTTGTTCGCATGGATAATTTGGATCGCATGGTTGGCATGGCAAACATGGTTCAGGTTTTTTGATCCCACAAAAAAAAGTGGCCTTAGTTTTATAAAGATCTAAACCGCCATATCCATATTTTTTAGCTGTATCTGGTGAAGTTAAAGATAATCGATTTGATGAAAAGAACATTTCTCTTTCTACAGGTTGTACATCTGTAGTATCCATATGTGGATATTTTATATATGGAAACATCTCCATTGCAAGTGTATTTACTGAGTCTTCCGTATTTCCTAAAATAAATGTACTATCTATCATCATTGACAGATTACCATTATTAGATAAACTATCCCAAGAAACTTGTAATGTAGAATAATAGATTTCATAGTTTCCTGATCGATTTGATGAAAAGATCAAATGCGGATTTCCATCTATACAGTATAAAAATGGAGAATATTCATTAGCCGGAGAATTTATGAAACCATCTCCTTGAAATAATCTCAGATTTATTGGTTTACTCCACTCTGTTCCTTTGCCAATTTTTCTGAAAGAAATAAATAAATCTGCATTTCCTTTTCTTTCAATCCCATTTACAGTGTACATTGCATTTTCATATGGGGCAGAGAAGCCTTCTGGTGACATTCTATCTGAGCTAAAAACTAATATTTCCATTCCTGATGCTTCATGAATTCCTATCGTTGGATGTGCATCCCAAGCTGTAGAATTTAATTCTGATAAATTTCTAATTTTTTTATCAAAATTTTCAAATAAATCACTTCCACCTTGTACTTTACTTCCTGATGCTCCTAAAAAGCTAGCAACAGTAGAATCAATCGCAGCAGATGATGCAAATACTAATGAAAAAGCACCCGGAGTTACTGTACCCGAATGCCGAACAAATTCTTCTGGCATATCATGAAGTATTACTCTTTCTGTTTTGACTTGTCCCATACTATCTATCATCGATAATGGAACTTGATATACTCTTTCTCTTTTATTTGTATTAGAGGTTATCAATAATGTATCATATTTTTTGATTTCTTTTTGATCATGCGGTGTTTCTGTTCCCGCTGCAAAATCATCATCTTTAGTATTAACTGAAGTACCTAAAATAGAAGGTGTTTTCTTAATTACTACTTTCGGTGAATTATTATCTGTTGCTTGTATCATTGCATATAATGCAAAGCAAAACAATATGCTTGTATAAATATATTTTTTCATAGTTTTTTCTTAATTCTCTTTACATTCTTCACATTTATAAGCTTCTGCAAACTTAATTGTCACCCTTTTTACTTTTGGTGCCAATACTCCTTCTTGAATATTTGATATCAAGACAAAGAAGTTTGTTCCATTTTGTGCTTTATAATAAAACACATCACCTATTTTAAATCGTACACTATAATTAGATAAATCATTGGCTATAACGCTTCTAAATGGAGGCAATACATTCAATGTTTTAATATTTAATGGCCAAGAACTTGGGAATGTAAATGTTTTAGGATTCCCTGTCGGATTACTGGCCACAATAGAATAATTATTTCCAGTTGAATCTTGCTTATAGGTTAATGCAGAGGCATCATAAAAAGCACAAAATGCCAAACTAGAACCAGGATTTGATTGTTTACCAACATTTTGTACATATGTTGCAAAAATATTAGCATCATCTGTTTTTAAAGAAGTATCTATTGGAAAAACATCTCCTTTAAAACGTAGTCTGGTTTCTGGTTCTAATGAAATTGGTGGTAATGTGACACTTTCTACAAGAATATCGCCATCCATTAATGAATTTGGAGGTGAATTAAATGTATATGTCGTTGTATATCCTGTCAATGGATAATCCTTTTCTGCAAATGTCCAAGGACCTGCAGAGAACTTTTGATTATTTGGTAAATCCCCCGAAGAGTAAGAAGAGTAAGGGAATCTAAATGTAGCAATATTAAATTCAGGAACGGGTGTTCTATTATTTAAAGTATCAATTGCAGAATTAAATACTGCTATTGTTGCTTCTCTCACAATAGGCTTTTCATTTGGTACTATTGGTGTTGGAACAAAGCAATCTCCACAACCACTAAAAATTAGTACACACATACTTAACAATAATAATTGATATGTTTTCATTAATAAATTACTCCTAAGCGCAATTGAAAAGTTCCTATTCTTCTTGTTCCTGGGATATCAGCAAAACCTAAAAGACTAAATGAATCTCCTACAGCAATACTACGATAACCCAAATCTAATTCTATATCTATAAATGGTAAAATTGGAATATCCAATCCTATGCCCATTCCATAACTTAATGGTAAAGACCAATCAAGATCAATTTCTCCATTTGCTTGAGCTTCCTTAATCTTGGCTACACAGGTATTACATGTTGCCCCAGCAGACATCTGCCAAGCATTTCTTGTTTGGGCATCAAATGACATCCCAAATTCACCATATGTATATGGTTTAATACAACCAAAAATAGCCTTAAACCAATTATCTGACGATTTCATTTCGTTTAATTCTTGTTCTGCTTTGGATGATCCTTCGCTTTCACCATTATTAACATTTATATAAAAAAAGCTTTGATTAGCTTTCTTTTCTATAACATTTTTAGGCGGATTAAAATAATATCGTCCGGTTAATAAAACCATCGGACGAGGTATAGTAATCAGCGTATCTAAATTTGTTAATAATGAAGTTATTGCACCTGCATTTACTGTTTGAATTCCAGATGAATATGTAAATCCAAGCATCCATCTTTGATCTTTTCCTAAACGCGCACCTGCAATTACATCACCAATAACATGTATTTTTCCTTGATCTACCAATGCATTACCATCATTAAACATAGAAGCATTGCCCAATACTCCTAAAAATACTGGAGAATATTCCCTATCGAAACAATGCAAATTCAAGCCAGCATCTATACCCAAACCTAAACGAAAATTTAAACCGAAACTTAAATCCAATGGATCGCAATTACATGGTTTTACTGTCTGTAAAGGTATTTTTCGAATCAATGGAATTTGTTTAGTAACATGGAAACTCTCTACTAAATTAAATCCACCTAAAGAATCTGTTTGAATCCCAGGAAATAAATCGGGTATTGTCTCCATATGTTTTAATGGAATAAATATACCTTTGGAAGATAATGTGGTGTCTATTTTATCCTGAAATGCAAATACAGTATCAATAGAATTTTGTGCGGAATCTCTCATTATCTGTATATGAGATACATATCCTCTTAATGTTCTTCCATCACGATTAGCTGCATTTTGGGCTTTTTGAAAATATTGTGCTGAATATTCTGGTTTGATACGAACAGCATCTTCATATGTAGTTTGCTCATTATCCTTTGGGACAGATGAACAACCAACAAAAACTAAACAACAGAATGCCAATAATACTTGGATTTTACTTGATGTTTTCATTTATTTTCCTCCTAGTGGCATGCTGAAATGTACCATACCTGCAAGGCTGGACAAATGCGGACGATCCTTATCGCGAAGCATATTATTAGTTGTATATCGTGCAGAAAGAGTTATAAACCAATCACAACATGGATTTTCATAATTGAATAAATATCCTGCCTCTATCGTTCCTGGCATTCCTACTTTTCCCTCTTTATCCTTACCTATTATTACAGATAGCCCAGTACCAATTCCAAGATATAATGGGACTGTTGGTGCTCCCCAAGGAAACCAACGAACATTTGCTTGAACATTGAGTACATGCGGTAAAGAATAGATTCTCGGGCTAGTATATTCTAAACTATCAATTGGTTGATAATTTCCATAATTAACTGTGAATACTGGCCATAACTTGCAATATCGATGCAAGCCATATTGTAATTCTCCATGTAATCCTAAATTGGACTGGTCTACAAATTGTGTTTGTGGTGATGCAGCCCCTAATCCAAGGCCAAGAAAAGATTGTCCGTATGCACTTTGTGCACCTCCAATCATACAACACACCATCATTCCTAGTAAAAATAATCTCATGCGCATTCTATAAATGTATAAATAAATAATTATGTCTGAATTCTATGTATAAAGTTTACAAAACTCTTAGTCTTTATTATATCTTCACGTCAAAAACATCTTAGCCTAGTTTTATGTTTTTTTATGTGATATTGATAATACTTAGTTACTTCATGAAGTATCTATTGAATACAATCCATTTTTATGAAAAAAAACCCTAAATCGCTTGTCCTACAATAAATAACTAAATTAACTTCTAACCAATCTGATTGAAGTAAAAACCAGAACCTAATATGAATATTTATTATTCGACCGATATAATTTGCTACATGACATTAATTGACTTTTCATTCATACCTTTTGAGAAATATATCATATCTCAAACTTCTCTGCCCCCATACTTGGCATCACATTAAGACACATACACTTTTCATTTACCGCTATTCTTTACAATTCTTTATCATAATGAGTCTTCAGCCAAAGTCTTTAAGAATTATTAATTTTTACTTAGAAATTTCTTTCAATGGATAAAGATTTGATTCGGAAACTGTATTCTTATTAAGCAATGGTGTAATTCCAGATTTCATCATAAATTTCGTTAGATATAAGTCAAGTAATTCATTGTTTATATTTTTCAATGTAAATTGATTGTTATTTTTCCAATAATTATACTCTGTTTCTGTATTTGTAGCAGCATACACTCTAACTTCAGTATTTGATAATGAACGGTAATAACCAATCTTATAATTTCCAGATGGCACAAGAGATGCTGTAACTGTTTTTTCATAATTAGTACCAGGATTGATTTTCAGTTTTTTTACTGTCTTTACACCTTGATGATGAACTATTAGATAAAAATATGATTCTGGAATTCGAATAATATATTGTTGATGCTGATTATCAGTAAAATCAAAGTTCTCATATTTTGAAATAACTTCACCCAATAAGCTACCATCAGAGAATGTGGCATTTGTCTGCCAATAAAGACTTGGTTTGGGCGCTACTTTACCTTCTATATATGTAGATTTTATAGTAGTTGAATCATTTGGATCGATTGTTACTATTTCACCAAACATTCTTACTTCTGCTTTTGTAAACGTTGTATTATATACAGTTAGAGCATAGTCATTTATAATATTGATAAGAAATGGTGTTGTAGTACCAATATTCCCTGCGGCATCATATGCCAAAGCCCTTAAAGTATAAGAGCCATTTTTTTGCAAATATGTATCCCAAGTAAATTCCCAAGGAGCAGATGTTATCGTACCGATCAGTGTATTGTCAAGATAGATCTCTACTTTCTTTACACCTACATTATCATTGCATTGTAATTCAAATGTCTCATTTTCATAAAGATCTGTCCCATAGATACCTCCCGGATAGATAAAATCTATAGTAGGTTTAACATTATCACTATTCAAAGCAGAATTTGAGTTATCTGAACATGAACTGTTCACTAAAAGGATAGAACTAAGAATTAAAAACAGGAAAAATGATTTCATAAATACACCAAAAAAAAGAATGCGAAATATAGTTATGTCAAAAGTTAGTTAAAAGATAATTTCATTCTCTAGATATTAACATTCATTTGCATGATTTAACAAAAAAGTTGTTGCTTCGGAATGAATCATTAGATAACCCTCTTTGAATTACTATATTTTTTAGATTAAATATTTAGGAGTACTTCGATTTTTACAATCTAATTACGTACTAAACACCCTATGAATTACACTTATAATCCCATTGCAGCTTTTTCGAGTTTAGATTGTATTTCTAAGTATTTTTTTTCGATAGATGGATTTGAATTACATGTATAAGAGTGTTTGGCCCAAATGCTTGCTTGTTTAAGCATAAAATTATATTCCAGGAAGACCGTTTTGTCTTTAGGATTTGCTTTGTATTTTTCTATTATCTCTATGTATTTATCAACCCATAATTGATAATCTAAAAGATATTGATCACAATTTTTTGAAGATGCAGGCCTATATACTATTGGATTTACTGCTGTTTGAAGCAAAGTAGATGCACTGATTGATGATTTGTCTACCGAAGACGATGGTTTATTAATTGTTTCTTTATTACAACCCAAAATAATACAAGAAACTAACAATAAACTTATACTTTGTACCCAAGCTTTCATGCTCCCTCTACCCAATTAAAGTAATTTTCAACTACACACTAATTTTTTCTTGGAAAAACCACTTAATCTTTTTTCAGTACATATTTAATACTTAAAAACTTTCAAAACAAGAAAGATTTAATTTTCTATGCAAAATGAGTAGTTACTAAGTAGTGCCACTTATTATTGTAGAATATTTAAAAGTATAGACTTTTTTTGTTCTTCTACTAATTTTTTTACAATTGGATTTTGGTCTATTTGGGCTTTTTCATGTGGTTTTAGATCTGAATATCCACTTCTGAAATAATCCAGGGCTAGGGATATTTTATCATTTTCATAAAGAAATATCGCCACTTGTACTTTACCGATACTATAACGTGGATTAGCGATTGGAATTTCTAATATTACTTGTTGGGCTAATTCATGTTCACCAATTTTCTTGAGTATTCTGGCAGCAACTAGTCTTGCTCTTGAAAAAGTATATTTTACACCAATTGCTCTATTTAACCATAATAAAGCTGATTGATACTTTTCTAATTTTTCGAAGGCTAAAGCCATTGCCAGCATAGTAGTTTCTTCATCAGGAAATATATGTAATGTTTTTTTGCATGCTTCAATGATATCATTCCAGCGTTTTGCAACTTGAAGAGCTGTGATTTCAGCTGCATAATAGGAATATCTTTCAGGATATTTCTTTTGTAATTGGTGGAGAATAGGTATAGCTTTAATATCTGCCTGAACTTCGGGAATTGAGCCATGCAGCCAAATTAAAGTGGAGCAATACAAGTCTAATTCGTCAGGAATATTGTCTATTATATCAGGACCTAATGCAGCATATCCATGCTTGGATATTTCCCATCCTTTATCGTGCTCTCCTTGCCATAAAAGAGCATGTCCAAGTGTAATCATAATTATCGGATTATTAAGAGAATTCAGATATTCAATTAAATACTCTTTTCCTTGTTGATCTTCAATAAAAGCAATATACCACGCTTTAAGAAAATCAGAGTCTGTTTGCTCTAGCCCTTGAACTATAGATAATTCTCCTTTTTCATCAGTAGAATGTATATCTCTAAAATGTGAAAAGGCTAAACTGACATAAAGGTTTGGAAAATTAACTGGTGATAAACTAATAGCTCTTTCTAGAACTTTTCTAGCTTCTGGAAATCTAGATCGTGATTCTAGTTCGATGCCAATATGTGCAAGAGTAAGGACATTATCCCAATTATTATTGGATTGTTCGATTAATTGTTGAATAGTCATGCGAATATTAGAAAATATAGCCAAAAACAGCATCTAAAATTAGTATGGTAGCCGCTGAGATTGTAAAAGCACGCACTGTACTGCGTCCAACACCTTCGGCACCACCTTCTGTTGCAAATCCAACATGACACCCCACAAGTGCCGTAACTCCGCCAAATATCAAAGATTTAAATAATGATTGTAGTATTTCTGAAACTTGAAAAAATCGTTGGATTGAATCAAAAAAGATATCAAATGTAAAATCAAATTTTAATGTTGTTAATACATAAGCACCTATCAATGCAACTAAATTAGAAAATACAGCAAGGACAGGCATCATTGTTAGTGCAGCAATAACCCTTGGCATACCTAAATATCTATTTTTATCAATTGCCATCATTTCTAAAGCATCAATCTGCTCTGATACTTGCATTGTTCCTAATTGGGCAGCTATTGCGCCTCCAACTCTTCCAGCAATAACCAATGCCGTTAATACAGGCGTTAATTCAGTAAAAACAACAGTTGATATAGAACCACCAATAAATGGACGTGCAATTCCTATCAAATTAAATTTTGCAAACAGATTTGTTGCTTGCAATGCAGCAATAGCGCCAGTAAATGCTCCAATAAGTATCACTAAGGGTAATGATTCATTTCCTACTATAGACATCTCAGCCATAACTAAACGACGATCTTTATGAATTCTAGGGACATAGCGCATAATCTGTGTAAATAGAATGGCGATTTGTCCAAATTCCCTAAAAAAATTAATAAGCGAACGGCCAATTTGAGCAAAGATTTGTAGCATAAATTATAGAAATGATGTATACAATATCATTGATGATATACGAAAATAAAGCATTCTATTTCGATATCACTATCTAGAATAAAAAACCCCAAATCTTAGAGGATTCGGGGTTAAAAATAGATATTAATGTATTATCCTTGGCCACCGATAGAACCGCCTGGTGGTGGTGGAACATAATCACATGGGCTTGTTCCTTTGATTATCCATTCATTCCAAGCTCCTAATTGTGTTCCAGTTAATATCGATTTAATA
The DNA here is from genome assembly GCA_049317525.1 of Bacteroidota bacterium. Lineage (GTDB taxonomy): Bacteria > Bacteroidota > Ignavibacteria > Kapaibacteriales > UBA961 > UBA961. Next base: position 16,830 of record JBMOIC010000013.1, read on the forward strand.
TTTTCCAATAATTGATTGTAGCAATTTTTTAAAGCTGCTTTTTTAGCTGCAACAGCATCTGCTGTCGCTTTTTTAACATAAACATTAATTTTCTTTGTTTCTTCAGAAACCTGAGATTTTGAGAAAGATCCTGTTTTTACTTTTTTAGCAATTGCCTCTAACATGTTTTTTTGATCAGCACGTATTTTTGCGATAGCTTCTTTAAAATTAAATAAGGCAGCTTTTTCACAATTCTTTTTAGCATTCATAAATGCATATACTTGTGCCATTTGCTCTGTTGTAAGCTTTAAACAAGGTAATGCTTTCTCTAATGTAATTTTTTTTGTTTCTGATTCATTGCTATCATCTTCGTCTGCATCATTGTCTGAACATTTATCACCGCTGGATAATGCAGAGATATCTAGTCCGCCCATATCAGAATTGGACAATACTTTAGCTGAAGATTCATTGTTCATTGAACTATCTACAGGACAGTTTTCTTGTGAACATCCGGATACAATAAGCAGAATTGCTAATAATGAGAAAAGTGATGAAATCACTTTAAGATTAATGCTTTTCTTCATGTTTAAACCTTATGTATTATTAAAAGTAGTAAATAACATTTTTAAGATCATTCTATGATAAGTCTAATTAAAAAAACCCTCTATCGAAAAAGACAGAGGGTTTAATCCATTTCTAAGATAAGCAAGCTAAACTGCATGCAGATCTTTTTATACTTATCCTCTTGTTCCAATTGTACGGGGATCGCAAGGTGCTTTCCCAGTAGTTTTCCATTGCATCCAAATAACAAGTTGCTCTGGTGTAAGGATAGATTCAATATTTGCCATTAAAGAAGCACGGCAAGCATCTAATGCAACTTTCATTGCTGCTTCAGCTGATTTAACAGCTGGCTTTAAACTTGCATTCAAAGCTTCGATTTGTGTGCGGGCATCTGCTTTTGTAAGAGTTCCTGCTTTCACTTGTTCTTTAATAGCATCAATTGCTGCTTTTTGTTGTTGACGGATTGGCTCGATAGCTGCACGGAATTGATCTTTTGCTGCTTTCTCGCAATCACGATTTGCTGACATGAACTCGCGTAATTTTGCAAGTTGTTCAGCTGATAATTTTAAACAAGGTAAAACTGATTCTAAACGTGCTGGACGATTTGATTTATCACCACGAACAGAATCTTTATTACCATCACGGTCATCTCGATCACCAAGGCTATCACGTTTTCCACCTGGACCACGTCTATCGCCTTTTGCAAACATTTCTGATGTATTATCAGACATTAAATCTGACATATAATCATAGTTTGATGCAAATACTTTTTCGCTTGATTGATCGGCCATAGATGGCTGAACTACGCCAGAAGGATCTGTACAGCTAGAAGCAAATACAGTCACAACAATAGCTGCTAAAGCAACAAGTATACCTTGTACTTTTTTTGCGATGAAGTTTTTCATAATTAATTCCTGAATTATATGATTAATAAAGCTATTTCTAAATAAATATAAGAGAAGTTTAAATTAAGGCCGGCATTCAATCTAACTTGCTCTATCTTAGATGGACTAAACGTTTACTGATGTTAGCGTCATTGAAGATAGTAACAAGATCATAAGTAATTAGTTACAAGGTTTTATAATTAATTTTCTAAGATGATTCTAAGTTATAATCATATCATGTAATTACATTATTTTTTTAATGCTTCAGCTCCACCTACAATTTCTAACATTTCAGTTGTAATAGATGCTTGGCGTGCTTTATTATATGATAATTGAAGCGCTTTAATTAAGTCTCTTGCATTAATTGTTGCAGTTTCCATTGCCATCATTCTTGCTGCTTGTTCGGCAGCATTTGATTCCAGTAGGGCTTTCCACACAATATTATTTAAATATTTAGGCAGAAGAATATCCATAATATCTCCACGATTTGGCTCGTAAAGATAATCAGATACTGCAGACTTCTGATCATTTTGCTTACTTTCAACAGGTAGTAATTGCTTTGCAATAACTTGTTGTTTTATTACCGAAATGAACTCATTATAGTACACTATAACTTGATCATATTTTTCATTAATAAAACCATCTGACGTTAACGAAGCAATTTCTTGTGCTGTACTAAATGAAAGTTGGGCAAAAATATCTGGGAATTGTGCCGGATGAGTATCAGATCTTTTACTGAAAAAATTGACGGCTCTTTTACCAACAGAATACACACTAACTTTGGCTTGTGGAAATTCTTTAGGTAGAGTATTATCAATATATTGTGCAGCTGTTCTTAATAAGTTAGCATTAAAACTACCACATAAACCTCTATCTGAAGAAATAACTATAACAGCTATAGAGCGAATTGTTTCTGGTTTACGAAGTAAAGGATGGAAATATCCTTCTTCGGAGGATGCAGCTAAATTTGCTAATACTCCAGCCATTTTATCAGTATATGGCCTAGCAGACATAATACTTTCTTGAGCTCTACGCAACTTTGCAGCAGCAACCATTCTCATTGCGGATGTTATTTTAGCTGTATTTTTTACGGAAGTAATTCTGTGACGAATATCACGTAATGTAGCCATAGTATCTATTCTCTGATTTATAAAGAATGCTTAAAGCAATCAATAATATTGTTGTATTGGCATTAAATAATTACAGATATAATCTGAAATGCTATCTTCAAGCTCCATGAAGGAGTAAGCTGAATCTGATTGTAATAAAGTTGTCATATCAGCTTGAGTATAGTTTTGATATTGTCCAAGTAATGATATCGGCATTGGAACATATTCTATATTCACAGGTAGATTCATTGCGGCAAACACTGCAGAAGCTAAATCATTCCAAGATCTGGCTTTGCCAGTTCCAAGATTAATCAAACCTTTTAAAGATGTATCGGACAATAATTTCCACATTACATTACAGGCATCTTTTATATAAATGAAGTCTCTTAATTGTCCACCATTGGAATAAGAAGAATCATTAGAAGCAAAAAGCTTTATATATCCTGTTTTTTGTATCTGATTATATGCTTTGAATATCATACTTGCCATATCTAGTTTATGATATTCATTTGGGCCAAATACATTAAAAAATTTTATTCCGATAGCATTATCTACATATGACATATTCATCATCCACTCATCAAAGAGTTGTTTGGAATATCCATACATATTTAGTGGTGAAAAACCATAACATGATGTATCTGAATAACCTTTTTCTCCTGCACCATAGGTTGCAGCACTTGAGGCATACATAAAAGGTATAGATTTATGCAATGCAAATTCTGCAATATCTTTACTGTAACGATAATTATTATCTAATAAATAATCTGCATTTCTTTCTGTTGTAGCAGAACAAGCTCCTAAATGGATAATTGCAGTTATATCTTTAGAAGAATAATGTCCTTGTATACATTTTGTACGAAAAACTTCTGGATGTTCGATTGTTCTAAAACGTTTTCCAGATAGATTTTTCCAACGGTCATCCTGTTGTAAAGTATCTATAACCAGGATATCATGATATCCTTCATTATTAAGCTTTGTTATAAAACAACTGCCGATAAATCCGGCGGCTCCGGTTACAGCTATCATAGAACAGGAAGAACTGTTAAGAAAATTAACTTATACCACGTATGGCTTTAAATCTTTCGCTGAATGAAGTAAGTACTTCATTTAGATCTTTTCTAATAGAATCTGTGATATCTTTAACTTCTATTATAGAACTTAATAAAGCTTTATGTTTTGTTTCCATTAAGTCTAAGAATTCGTCTTCGAATTCACGTACATTTTCTAATGGAATTGAATCTATATAGCCATTTGTAGCTGCGAAAATCAAAGCAATTTGTCTGTCAACACTAACAGGAGAGAACTGTTGTTGTTTTAGGATTTCGGTTAAACGAGCACCTCGACGTAATTGTTGCATGGTAGATTTATCTAAGTCAGATCCAAATTTTGAGAATGCTTCTAATTCTCTATACATCGCGAGCTCTAATTTTAATGGTCCTGCTACACGTTTCATTGCTTTGATTTGTGCATTTCCACCTACTCGAGATACTGAAATACCAACATTTAAAGCTGGGCGAACCCCTGCATTAAAAAGATTGGATTCCAAATATATTTGTCCATCTGTAATTGAGATCACATTAGTAGGAATATATGCCGAAACATCACCAGCTTGAGTTTCAATAACAGGTAATGCAGTCATTGAACCGCCACCTAAATCATCGCTAAGCTTAGCTGCTCTTTCTAGTAAACGACTATGCAAATAGAAAATATCACCTGGATATGCTTCACGTCCTGGTGGACGGCGTAACAATAAGGAAACTTGTCTATAAGCAGCTGCTTGTTTTGTTAAATCATCATAAATCACCAAAGCATGACGGCCTGAATCTCGGAAGAATTCTCCCATAGATGCTCCGCAATAAGGAGCAATAAATTGCAATGGTGCTGGATCTGCAGCATTTGCAGCAACAATGATAGTATACTTCAATGCTCCATGTTGCTCTAATGTAGATACAACATTTGCTACTGTAGAACCTTTTTGTCCGATAGCAACATATATACAATAAACAGGATTTATGCCAAGACGCTTTGCTTCATCTGTATGAGTATATCTTTGATTAATAATCGTATCTAAAGCTACTACAGTTTTGCCAGTTTGGCGGTCACCAATAATCAATTCACGTTGCCCACGGCCAATTGGAATTAATGCATCAATAGCCTTAATACCAGTCTGCAATGGCTCTGTAACTGGTTGGCGTTCGATAACACCAAGAGCTTTTCTTTCTATTGGTAATGTTTTTGTAGATAGAATTGGACCTTTGCCATCGATAGGAACTCCTAATGGATTAACTACTCTACCGAGTAATTCTTCTCCAACAGGTACAGATGCAATACGGCCTGTACGACGAACTGTATCACCTTCTTTAACTAGGCGGTCATCCCCAAAGAGAATAACACCAACATTATCTTCTTCTAGATTAAGCACCATTCCCATAACACCATTGGGGAACTCTACGAGTTCTGATGCCATAACTTTGGATATGCCGTAAACGCGGGCAACACCGTCTCCTACCTGCAATACTGTTCCGACTTCATAGATATCAGCTTCGTTTTCAAAGCCTGAAAGTTGTCGGCGTAAAATAGCAGAAATTTCTTCGGGTCGAACTTCAGCCATGGTCTATTTACCTGTTAAATATAGAGTTATACTAATATTATATTAAAATCTGAATGCTATACCCATATGCACAAATAGCATATCTGTACCTGCATTTGTAAATTGTTCATATATGGTTGTGCCATTTTTATCTACATCTTTCACTTTTTGATAATCTGTAGGACTGCCATACAGATATCTAGCTTTGATATCAAGTAATATGCTACTTGCAGAATTTGGTAGAGTAATGTTTTCTACCATTTTTATCATGATTCCAGTAGCTATACCATAATTTGTAAAAACGGATCTATCGGAATAAATTTCATCAGTTCTAGTTTCAGTTACTATCGAACCATCTGCTTTTTTTACTCTCTCATCATATTCGCCATCTGTAGTTGCACTGTAAACATTTAAACCTGCAGACAATTCAGCATAGGGAAATACCCAATGTTTTATGTCAAATTGAAATCTAGTAAATAGATTAATAGGTACAACAGAATTTGTATATACCCAACTCTCATATTTGGTAGAATACAATGCAAATTGTTTATTTCTTGTTAGCGCGCAATATCCAATATCCAATCCTGGAACTACAGAAAAATTGACAGGAATATTATTGTCAGAAAACAATTTTTCAAATGAATAACCTCCGCCAAATGCTAGCCCAAATCCGCCTGAGCCAATATTGCTTTGGAATTCTCCTTGAGGATTACCAGATCCCATAGAAAAATAGGCAAAACCACGCCTAGGTTTATTCTTTAAGTCTTCTATTAATTTTGTATCATCATTTTGTGCTTTTATAACTACTGTAGACAGAATAAACATGAATACAATGCCGCAAAAGAAAACTGCTTGAGCAAAAAGCTCATCATTTCTTTTCGATACATATAAAAGTTTCAGTATGTTCATTTTTTCATTCTACATTGTAACAGAATAAGAGCCAGAAAGCTCTACTTGCAATTTGTTTAGTTGATGTCTCACAGAAGCATCTATCATCATATCTGCAATAGTAATTATTAAACCACCTTTTATTGCAGGATCTACACTAAAATGTGGTAAAACTGTTTTACCTGTTTTATCTGCAATAGCTGTAACTATACTTGCTGATAAATCTTCAGATAATTCTATGGCAGACACTATTTTTACGGGTACTAGATTATTCTTTTTATTATATAATTCCGTAAATGCTGCAGAAATTTCTTGAAAAACAGATTCTCTTCTTTTTTTTGCAAGCATCTCAATAAACTGAATCATCAATGTTGAAACCTTTCCCTCAAACACTTCTTTACATATAGAAATCTTATGATGATATTTAACTACAGGACTATTAAATAGAGCCCTCAATTCATCGGAAACATTCAAACTGTCAACAATTAAAGTGAAGTCTTTGCGAATATCTTCGGTAGTATTATTATCATTTGCTATGCTCATTAATGCTGTAGCATAACGTTGTGCAATTCGGGTTGAAGTAGCCATAATATCGCAGCAGTTGCTAAAACCAATTAATTATTAGAAAGTTCTGATATAGCAGATTCTACCAAGCCTTTGTGCAGCTCTGCAGATACTACTTTGCCTATCACTTTATCAGTTGCTTGGATAACTAAAGATGCAACTTCAGTTCTTAAAGATTGAAGAGCTAACTCTTTTTCTCTCGATATTTCTCTTATTGCTTCTTCCAGTTTTACTCGCTTTACACGTTCGGCTTCTTCTGCAGCTGATTTTACAATCATTTCTGCCTGAATTTTACCTTCTTTAAGCATAGACATTACTTCTGATTGCGCATTTGCAATCTTTTCACGACTATCTTTCAATGTTTTTTGTGCCTCTATACTAGCTTGTTCAGCTTGTTGTATTGATTCACTAATTTTTTTCTCACGGGCATCTAAAGCAGCTAGCATTGGTTTAAAACCAAACTTTCCAATTAGAATAAAGAAAAGTCCAAAATTGATAAAGGTCCAAATAATCAGACCTGGGCTTACATTCAGCAAATTATCCATGATTCACTTTCATTCTGAATTTTATGAATAGACTCGGTTTAGCCCGAACCTATACTGAACATACCACAAAGCAATCCCAACAGTTCAAAGGGACTGCTTTATGGCATAATATTATTACATCTTACAAGCGTATTACTTTTTAAGTAATATTATTTGTTTGCAAGAATGATACAGATTAGACAAGCCAATAACGCAACACCTTCGATAAGTGCTGCACCAATAATCATTGTTGTACGTGCATCTTTAGCTGTTTCTGGTTGGCGTGCACCAGCTTCTAATGCTGCTGCTACAAGTGGGCCAATTCCAGTACCTACACCAAAAACTGTGATACCTACTCCTAAACCGGCTGCAAGCCAAGCAAGTGCTTTTGATTCCATCATTGTTCTATTCTCCGAAAAATTATGAGTTAATGAAACCGAAATGGTTTTCTTAAAAACTAAATAAGTTTAGTGGTGTCCATCTTCTTGCACATGATCTCCCAATACTAATCCAGTAAATACTGCAGTTAGCATTGTGAAAATATATGCTTGTAAAAAGGTTACCAATAATTCAAGACTATATATAAATATCGAAAACAATACCGAAATAGGCGCTACAACAAATGAATGGAAAAAGAATATCAATCCCATCAATGTTAATAATACAATATGTCCACTTGTCATATTTGCAAATAAACGTATGCTTAATGCAAATGGCTTGGTAAATAAGCCAATAATTTCAATTGGAACCATAATAGGTGCTAACCACCATGGCGCGCCACCCAATAAGTGATGAGCAAATGATTTAAAAGCTTCTACAGTACCCATTGCTTTAATTGGAATCAATAGATTAATTACTACAAAAGCTGTAATTGCTAATGCAGCTGTTGTTCCAATTGCCGAAGTGGCAGTATGTGCTCCTGGTAATAATCCCACAAGATTCATTGCATAGATGAAAAAGAATATTGTGAGAAAATAAGGTAAAAAGGCTTTTACTAATCTTTCATTAGGAATATTTGGACGCACCACAGTATCTCTTACCATCATAGTAAGCATTTCTAATGCATTTTGAATACCCTTTGGTGCTATATTGCCATTCTTATAACGTCTATTGCCTACCATGAATAATCCTAATACTACGATTAAAGATATCCACTGAAATGCAACAAAATTTGTAGGAGAAGCATCTAATGTAGGATGTGATCCATCTTTTTTTAATGCATGGCCATGATGCAAATCATATACACTATCTCTAATAAGTGATGCCTGATTAGGATACACTTTTAATCCAGTTTCTGCATCGTACAGGATATAAGGCAAATCTGCAATATGGATAGAAAAGATATGGAATCCGCTATGATCGCCTAACTCTTCGTCAAATAGGGCCTTGAAAGTAAAACCTTCAGATACCTGAGAATTGTGAGACTCATTATGTTGTGAGTGAGGTTCAGTCGCAGTATGAACTGCTGTTGAATCGTGATTCATAATATATGGAAATTGTTAAGCTTAACAATCAAGCTACATTGATTACTGAAATTCAATATTTTATTTTTTGGAATCTCTCACTTTTATCTTTTCTGATACAAAGTGAAAGTAAAAAATTTCAATAAAGAGATAAATAAATACACCAAAAGCCAAAGAAATCGAATAACTTAAAGCAGCAACACCGTATTGAGTTAATGCCCACCAAGAAAAAATTCCAATTGCCATGATGCGCAAAAACATGCTGCCCAAAACAATCGAAATAAACTTTTCAAATTTCTTGCCATATGCATAAACAGATATTATATAACCCAATGCTGCATTAAGGAAACAAATAATTTGGGCAAGAACCGCCGAGTAAAAGTCCGAAGGATTATTATCCACTCTTTTTATACTTTATTTCACATCTTTTTGTTTGCCCATTGAAAGGGCAGTTCTAATAAAGTGGGTTAATCCGGCAACTGCTCCAAAAAAACCTCCGCTAACCATTAACCAAGGCTCGGTGCCATACTTGCCATCTAACCACCAACCAGCAAAGCCACAAAGAATTACAGAAGCAGCCAATTGCATGCCCATGCCCATAAAAGGGGCTAATTCTTTCTGAACAGATCCCGATTTTTCATTTTCTGGTAACATCACATATCCATGAACGAAAATAAAGGAACGATTCATAAGCTTACTGAATAAGTGTCCAAATTAAGTATTTAGATAAAGAATACCAAGAATAGATTTGATTAATTCTTGATTGAAATCTAATATGGAGCTAAAATTTAAAAAATTCCAAACTTTCTATTTTAATAACTTTCATCAATTGAAGGAAAGTTGCAATTTCTTATGTCTTGAATATAGGAATCTACCGAATGAGAAATTCTTTCTTGAAGATTATCATATCGTCTTACAAATCTTGGGCTAAAATCTATTGTGAGTCCTACCATATCTGAATACACCAAAATTTGTCCATCGCAATAAGGTCCAGCTCCAATTCCAATTGTTGGAACTATCAAAGAGGATGTAATTTTTTGTGCTAACTGCATTGGAATTTTTTCTAGAACAATTGCAAATGCACCTGCTTGTTCAAGCTCAAGTGCGTCATTCATTATTTCTTCGGCTTCTTGTTCGGATTCACCTCTGGGACGATAGCTTCCAAATTGATTAATACTTTGTGGTGTTAATCCTAAATGTGCCATTACAGGTATACCTGCTTCTGTCATTTTTCTTACTGCTTTAGCTACTCGATGCCCTCCCTCGATTTTTACTGCGCTTGCTCCAGCTTCTTTCATTAAACGGCCAGCATTTCTAAATGCTTCTTCTGGGCTTATTTGATAGCTCATAAAGGGCATATCTGCAACTACTAATGCCCTTTGTACTCCTTTAACAACTGCTTTTGTATGATAAATGATATCTTCTAATGTTACTGGTATCGTTGTTTCATGTCCTTGAACTACATTTCCTAATGAATCCCCTACAAGAATTAAATCAATGCCTGCTTCATCTATTATTCTTGCTATTAATGCATCATAGGCTGTAAGACATGATATTTTCTTTTGTTTTTTTTTCATGTCCTGTAAACGACGTGTTGTAACGCGTTTCAAGGGCGCAGATTGATGTTCTGCATCGTGTTTGTCTGATAAATTCATATTGTGGTCCAGGATTTAAGGCTTTTCATAACTTAATCTGAACTTCAATTTAAGTTTTTATTTCTCACTAACATTAAAAAAGCCTGTCTTATTAATGTCTGGTTTCCTTTTTTAGGATATAATTTATCAATTCATATATGGAATTGTTTTAGTCTTCCCTTTTTTATCTTTTATTCTTATTAAATAATATGATGCATTAAAATATGGTAATGCTATCGATGATTGATTATCAATTACAGCTGTATATACTTGTTTTCCTTGAAGATCAAACATTGAAATTTCATCTATACATTCGGCATTTTCTGATTGTACTATATGATTATTAATGAGAACATAGTCTTGTAATGATCCAGATTCTGCAATTCCAGTAGATATTCCTGTATTTTCTAAGCTGATGAGCTCGTCACCTGCTTTATAAGGCGTATAATAAAAATATGTCAGCATCATTTCATCTGTCGTTCCTTCACCAAGAGTAACTAATTTTGGAGGATTACTTGGATTATGATGATTATCAGTTGTATTGTCATATTGAACTTCCGAGTAAAAGACAGTTCCCTTAGGCACCTTCTGTAAGGTTTTGAATGTATATGCCATTTGCCAATGGAAATCCCATTCGGGTATATCGATAATCTTTATAGTGTCTTTACTTGGCGTAATACCAATAATTTTTGTGCTTTTTCCAATAAGATGCATATGAGGTAATACTGCAAATATGGAAGCATTTATTGGCGATACAAATCGTTGATGAAATGTCTTTTTTTGATTTGCAGGAATAATAAGTGGTCCATCAATAATATTTTGATGATCTAATAGCGAACTAATTTTCACTTCTCTTACATTCATATCTTTATTAAATAAAAATCTTATCGTTGTTTGATCTTGTTTGTCTACCGAACCTGCTGGATAATGAACTTGTATTAAAATTTTAGCATTTTTTTGTAAACGTAAGCCAAAGTCTTTGGGAAAAAAATAGGGTTCTGTTCCAGGCGCATATACACCTAATAAAGTAGCGGTATTAGATCCAACACCTCCCAATCCGTCATATCCTGGTTCGGGAGTTAATGCGTCTAAAGAATCACCAACAGAAGAAGTATCCTGATATACCAATACATGATGCACAATTTCTGGATTTCCGGGTATCACTTCGATGCCACTAATAAATTGCTCAGTTGTATTGATTCCATTCAGAACAAAGCATTTATATTCATCTAATCCTCCAGATTTTGCTTGAGATGTATAAACAGACATCGAAGCAATAAAATCTGGATTTTTTATTATGGAATTTCCTGTATATTCTGGTGGTTTTGGTGCTATAGAAATATCACCCTCTGGCACATCATTATTAATCCAATCTATAATTGATTGTTTTTCTTCTGGGCTAAGGTTTTTTTGATGTGCATATTCTCTAAAAGTGGTATTTGCTGGATAAGGTGGCATATGATTGTCTTCAACACTATGTAGAATTGCACTTTTTTTCGAGATCGCTTGTTGATATGTCATTAATGAAAAAGGGGCTATTCCCCCATCATGATGACAAGAAGTACATTTTGTATAGATAGTTGAAGCAATATTTTTAGACCAATCTGGTTTTGATGCATATACCGAAAACATGGTACATAAAAGCATTAGATATTTCAATATGTTTTTCATACTTTTCCTTTTGATGACTATTTGTCTTATTAACAGATGCAAATTAATATGCATTAATCAAATCCAAAGACTACTCAATACTTCTTTAGGTTTATAAAGGCAATAATATTTATAGTTTTACGCCTTGAAACTACATAAAATTTCTTAATCATGAGTTTATATATGTTCTATAGATTGTTCATTGGTGCACTTGTACTTTGTATAGTGTTCACTAATTATGTTTTTGGCGAACAGACGATTGTATATACACCTAAAGGTATTGTCCTTACTATTACTCATCTACAAACAAAACAACAAAATATGCCTTCCAATTCACTTTTGAATTGTGTACATATTCCAAATGTTGCTGATGCTAGATTTTCTATTGATACTTCTTCTCCTGCACTTCAATCTTTATTTCCACTTTTAGCTGTTCCTAATACAGGCGCAATCAATATAAGATATACAATGAATGGATGGAAATCTATTCATTTGCAAAAACCTTTGGCTATGCTAAATCTGTTTTCACAGTCTCAAGAATGTAAAAAAGATATTAAAGAATTTGTCCATGTAGAAAGACAAGGTACCTTAAGAGATATCCCCGTAGCAGAGTTATCAATACAGCCCTTTAGATATGATTATCAATCAGGGAAATTATCTATTGCAGATACAATTATCGTGCATATTGAATTTACTCATGTAGTACAGAACATTCCAGATTATCGTATCAATGAGAAAGAAAGTGGTTTTTTGTCTAGAATTATTAATCCTCAACATATCCCGGCATGTATTGTTCAATACAATAGAAAATCAGAAAATATTCTGACTGAAAATTGGTATTCTGCAAATCAAAAATATATTCGATTGATTACAAAAAAAGATGGTATAGCTAAGATTTCTGGCAAAGAAATCATTAGAAATAAACCAGAATGGCAAGGTAAGGAATTATCAAGATTCAGGCTTATATATAAAGGTAATACCTATCCTTTTGGAATTGATAAAGACAATGATAGTGTATTAAGCAATGATGATTCTTTCATTTTTGCATCTAAACGTGCTGCCGGAGATACTACTTGGTTTAATCGTGTTACAGATGAGTCTTCTTTCTTTTTAACATTAGAAAATAACCCTGTAACTGATACATCTGCTCGATTATCAACTATTCAATCCATTCCTTTCAATACTTTAGATTCTATAGGTATTGTCTCTAAACATATAGAAGAGGATCATAGTATTTATGCTGGTGATAAAACATCAGCATTTGAATTTTCTATACTTTCTTGTGATTTTAAATTTGGCAAAAATTTCTTTTGGCAAAGACTAAGCACATTAAGTCCATATTCTGTTTTTACTGATACGCTTCAATTAACAGCAACTTCATCTCCTTTATCACTCTCCATTGCTCTTCATGGTGCTTCTGATATTGATTCATTACAATTTGACCATAATGTAGAGATTTTATGGAATGGTAATCGTATCGCTACAGATTCTTTTTCTGGTATGACAGATAAATTTGTGTCTATTTCTGTTCCTGCATCTTTGATTATTCCTGGGGCAAATATTCTTCAGATACGATCTATATCTATTTCTGACAATGTATTTACAGAACTTTATCTTAATTATTATGAAATATCACATAACACAAAACTATTATGTGAGCAAGGTGAACTTGCATATTCCAATAAAAAAGATCAGCCTGCTTCAATGCAAATTGATGGATTAAGAACATCATCATATACTGTTATAGATACTCTTCATAATTCATATCTAGTAGATTCTACTCAAAAAAAAGGTGATATCATTTCTGCAGGTATTGCTTCTAATGGGTTTACATCATTGATGTTTAGGGATTCACTCTATTTCTCAAAAATATATTCAGGTTGTATATTATGGGTATTAATGAAAGATGGAACAACTCATTTTATTCAAGTTCAAACATATCAAGATATAAAAAACGTGTTAAATAGTTATTCTCAATATACTTATGCACTTTTACTTTCATCTGGTAACCTTTTACAGTCATTAAGTCAAAATGAAAAAAGAGACTTATTAGGAACGGTTCAAACGCCTCAATCTGGGCCTTTTTCATTATTAATCAATGGCGGAAATCTACAAAGACACATTGCATTTGGTTATACTTCAATGCAAGAATTCTTGCCTTCTGAATCTGGCCAAGCATATCGAGCATATATCAATTCACAAAACAATTTTTCTGGTTATATAGTAGATGCAGAAGCTTTTGCTGAAACAAGTATTGAAGATGTTTCTTCAAGCGATCTATTACAAGAGAATTCACAAGCAGATGCCGTTTTTATAGTACATTCTGATTTTGCTAAACAAGCAAAAATTCTTGCCGAACATAGAAATAAACAGGGATGGATAATTAAAATTGTTGATGTGAAGGACATTTACAAAGAGTTTAATCATGGAATTAAATCTGTACATGCAATTAAAAGTTTTTTAAAACATGCACATGAACAATGGAAAAAGCCAGCTCCTTTATATGCTGTATTAATTGGAAATGCTAGTTGGGACCCACTTAAATTGCTAAATACGTCTAATCAAAATGATTTTGTTCCAACTTATGGTTTTCCTGTTAGTGATGTCTGGTTTTCATTATTAGACAGTACTCAAAAAAATCCGGATATGGTTATTGGCAGATTGCCTGTTTCTACGCCTGAAGAAGCAACTGCAACTGTAAATAAAATCATAGAATATGACGAGTTAAAGGCATCGCCATGGATGAAACATTTTCTGTTTTTGTCTGGAGGAGACCCCGAAGACAATACCTTTTATAATCAATATAATGGGATTAATGAATATCTAACCAATAGTAATATTTGTGGTGATACAACAAGAATTTTCAGGCAAAATGCCCTGGGTGGAGTAGATGAATCTATTTCATTTAAAATTCGTTCTGCAATAAATGAAGGTGCATTATGGGTTAATTTCATTGGGCATGGATCCCCTCTTTACTATGAATTAGATGGATGGAGAGCTCCTGATTTAAATAATAAAGGTAAGTATTTCCTTCTTTCTACTTTTTCTTGTAGTTCAGGTGCATTTGGTGAGCCTTCGGGTCCTTGTAGAAATGAAACATATCTAACCGAAGCAAATAAAGGTTCTGTGGCATCATTAGGAAATACATTTACAGGTATTGTAAGTACTGATTATAGTCTTTTTACCTCTATCTTTAGCATTATGGCTAGCAATAATTATGTAAGAAGAATTGGAGACCTTGTTAATAGCGCTAAGGCAGGAAATTTTGGATTTGATATTTTGTTTAATAATTCTTGCTTGCAATTTAATCTAATGGGCGATCCAATGACAAATCTAGCCCTTGTAGATAAGCCCGATTATTATATAAGAACAAGTGATCTATCGCTTGCTTCTTCTACAATTTCTGCAAATGATAGCATATTTACTCTTAATGGAATATGCCACAATAGAGGCATTGGTAATGGAAAAAATATTCCTATTCGCATTATGCGTTCTATTGGCAGCATAAAAGATACATTTAATATTTCTACAGATTCTTTGTGTAGAAGTAGTTCATTTTCTCTTAACTTTCCTATTAAAGGTATTTCTGGTACTCATATGATTACAGTTCATATCGATCCAGATAGCGTAATTCAGGAAGAAAATATCAAGGATAATAATATTCTGTCTATTCCCGTGAATGTGTTTGCTAATGGATTGTCTATGGTAGATCCACTTCCTGGCTGGACAGTTAATGCAGAAAAACCTCAATTTAGATGTATAATCCCAAAAAATTCTTCTGCACAATCATTAGAATTACAGTTAAAACAGATAAACAATGATTCAATTATCTCTCAATACATGGGTGATACAGATAATACATTGAAAGTGTATGAAGGGTATATTGATTGGTTTCCCTCTGCTGATGCCTTGCAGCAATATATAGGAAAAGATATTCTGTTTAATGCTCGAGTTCTTGATTCACTTACAAATCAATATAGTAAATGGACATCTATCCCTATTCATATTGAAAAAAGTGCTAGCGATACAGTTCATTTTTCATTGTTCAACCTTGCAGCCTGGAAAGAGTCTGAATCTAGTCAATTAGATATTAATGCTACTTCATCAGCTTTGTCAATTTCATCTATAAAAAGGAATATAACTGTTATTGGTTGTAATGCGGGTGCGGGTGGACGCTATGCAGACATTAATTATGGTGGCAGAGTATATATCGAAAGAAATGATGCCGCAAAATTATGTGTACTAAAGATTAGTCCTTATGATACTATTGGTACATTCCGAGAGTTTAATGCATTTTTAAGCCCACAAGATAATGAACTAGATTATCGAGGAAATTCAAAAGATCTAGTCACCTTCCTTAAAGATTCTGTGCAAAAAGGTGATTATATTGCCATAACTGTTTCTGATGCATGTTTTAGAGGCCCTATAGTTACATCGGCTGGGCTTATTGGAGATTCTCAAAGCCTAATAGATGCTCTGAAAGAGTGTGGTTCTACTTTGATCGACTCTGTCTTCAATGCAAAAACATATCAAAATGGTGCCGAAATATCTGGCTCTGATAGAATAGCTTCCTCTTTTGTAATGATAGGAAGAAAAGGAAGTCTCCCTGGTTCGGCAATAGAAAAATTTGCTCCATCTTCGGATACTTTAACTGTTTCTGATACTCTTACTATTCTACAAAAATTAGGAAATTATTCATCAGGATTAATTGGACCTGCTAAAGAATGGCATTCATTAGATATTTCTACTCAATTATCCAATGGTAATTCCACTATTTTACAAGTGTATGGAAGAAATTCTTTAATACCGCAAGATTCATTGCTATATGAAGGTTCCAAGAATAACATCAATTTGAACACTATCGATGCAAAAATATTCCCTTATCTAACTGTAAACATTAACTTAATAAATGATTCTTCAGATTTTTCTCCCATATTGAATGGTATCAATTGTACATTTATTCCAGCGCCAGAATTAACAGTCTTTCCTTCAGATTTTTCTGTAAAAGGTACATATCCTAGACAAACCATCTTAAAAGGAGATAGTTTAGAGATTTCTGGCATAATCAAAAATCTATCGTTAAAACAATCTTCTTTTCCTTTAACTGATATGTGTATTTCACAAAAACCTCTTACTGGTTCGAATTCATCTGAATCCTATACTTATCAAATTCCAATATTACAAAAAAATGCATCATATGCATTTTCTGTTATTCTTCCTTCACAAAATGTATCAAAAAGTACAGATTGGACAATGATTTCAGATTGCTCTTTAACACATGAAGATATGTACAGATTTAATAATACAGTAAGCAAACAACTATTTATTGACGAAGATTCTGTGCCTCCATCAATTCAAGTATATGCAGATGATATCCTATTAAAAGATAATGATACAATTTCAGCAAATCCTTCATTTTCTGTTATTGTTCAAGACAATTCTTTCTTAACTTTTGATTCTAGTAAAGTAAGGGTAAGAATTAATCGCTATTGGCAACCAGATTCTACAGCTTCAAAGGTTACATTCACTCAATATGAATATGGATCTACACAAAGAGTTTCACTTAATTTTACAAGCTTAAATAGATTAGATATTGGCGAGAATTTATTAACTGTCTTTACAGAAGATGCTTCTGCAAATAAAGATACTATAAGGCTATTATTACATGTAGTTTTGAATAGTTCGGTGCATTCTTTTATTCAATGGCCTAATCCAATTCAATTACCCAATAGTGTAACAATTGGCTACAAATACGCTGCACAAAAACAAGATGCAGATTCTCGATTATCAATAGCTTCTATTAATGGATCTATTATTAATACATTACATCATAAAACTACTATTGGCAATAATCAAGTTATGTGGGATTGTAAAGATTCGAATGGTAATCTTGTAGCGCCTGGTGTCTATCTATTCAGATTGCAAATTGATGGGGATAGTTATACAGAACCTGTTTTTGGTAAGATAATTATCATTGAATAAAAAAATGCCTTATCATCGGGGGGAAGTGATGACAAGGCATGCAGCATAAAGAGGAAGTAACGGCTTTCGCCGTCGAGCGGGAAACGAGGGTCGAACTCGCGACATCAACCTTGGCAAGGTTGCGCTCTACCACTGAGCTATTCCCGCACTCTCACAATTGAGTGGACACAAAAATAGGTTTATAGAATAATTTATCCAAATTTTTTTTCAAAAATAGTGTCGAATTCTTTTAAACACAGCTGTTTTACTTCATTCATATCAGGAATATATCCTAGCTCTTGAGATAATGAAGTAACATTCATATTATTAATTCCACAAGGGACAATCCATTCGAACTGATTGATATCATTAGAGATATTAAATGCCAATCCATGAGAAGTAACCCATCTAGAACAATGCAAGCCTATGGCACATATTTTTCTTTTTTGATCTATCCATACTCCGGTTTTTCCGGGAATTCTATCAGATTTAATATGATAATGTTTCAGTACTTCAATAATCACTTGTTCTATAGCCCTTAAGAACCAATGTAAATCTTGTTTATAATCCATTAAATTAAAAATAGGATAGACTACCATTTGTCCTGGATTATGCAAAGTGATATCTCCCCCACGATTAATTGGAATAACTTCTATATGTAATGATTGAAGAAATTCGGAAGAAATTAATAAGTGTTGTTCGCCACCTTCTTTGCCAATGGTAATTACAGTAGGGTGCTCGCACATTATCAATGTACTATGTGATGTACCAGATTGAATGGATTTTACTAAGTCTTCTTGTTTTTTCCAGGCATCTCTATATTGGATCATTCCCCAATCCTGAACATTGAATGGCATATAGAAACTCTGATTAAGTAATAAAGGGTAGAGATTTTATAAGCAAAAATACTCAAGATAATCAGAAAGTAATGCCTGTTATCTTACAGTAATTTTTAGGATTATTTGCATTTGTAATAGGAAATTCGAAACTAGTACTAAAAGGACCAGAATATTTAGGAGTAATTTTAACGATATAATTCATTGCAGTTTTTGGGCTTAGCCAATACCCTTGATTTTTTCCCGATATAATAATGGTTAATGAATCTGTATCTTTAAAATTGACAAATTCTTTAACATAACATGGGCTATCTGTATTATTAACAATACTACAAGAAGCCATATATACCATTGATTTAAATGCATAATTTACATGTATATCAGTTACATATACATTTGGTATTAAATGTATTTCAGCATTAACTTTAGCTATTTGTTTAACTCTGCCTTGTCCTGAATATGAAATATTAGCATGTAAATCTGCAGAAATAGAAGAACCTAATAAAGTTGAAATACATCTAATTGGAATCGACCTATAATAACCTGGGAAAATTACCATTGGGAATATAGCATTGTTTAGCACTTGAAATTGAGATATTTCTCCTGATACAAAAGATGCACCTGTAACTGTCACATTTCGGTTACCTTTATTATATACCTTGATAGTTGTATCGCGATTTTCTCCAAAGATTAAATCTCCAAAATGCAAATCTTCTACCCATACCCTTGTTCCGGGCAAAACATTGCACCTAATTGGTACAAAGAAGTTCTTCCAAGAATTTATTAAGATTGTGTCTTGAATAATTCCTTCTTGCGTAGGCTTACATGTTAAAGAAATTGTTCTGCTTGAACCAACTTTTCCTTTTGGTGATAGAATAAAAGAAATACTATCAGACATAAGTTTAAAGCCGATTGCACCATTAGATAATTCAACAGAATTAATGGGAATAAATAAAGAATCTGAAGTATTAATGAATTCTACAGTTGTTGTAATTTCCGAGGATGGAAATTCTGACTCAAAATGTAAAGAAGCAGGATTAACTACTAAATATTCTCTATATAATGAATCTAATGTTATGGAATCTATCACATTTCTTGATCTATCAGCAGGCACTTCTGTGGCTGGAGAACAAGAACTGATAAGAATCAGTAATAAAGTAATGATTGAATATGTGGTAGTAACAATCATTGAATATGTGTTGTGTGCTTTTGATGAAATAGGTGGCAAGGGGCAATCCTAAAGCTTAATCTTGGCACCATAGGTTAAGCCTATTTTTTGCGTGCTAAACCATTGTTGCTGATGTGAATACAAAGAGGAAATTCCTTCAACTCCTGTCATTAATGTAATTCTATTTGAAAGATCATATTCGATACCGGCAGATACTCTGCCAAGTGGTCCTGTTTCGGTAGCTCCTGCAGATATTTTAACAATTGGTTTAACTGAATAATCGGTAGTAAAAGTATGCTTCCATCCAATAGCTGCCCATGATGCTAGATATGTTTGATCATATTGAATAAAATAATTTCCTTCTTGTCCACTGAATCTATGAGGAATAAATTCTTGCCCACCTTCGGCATATATAGAATTATTTTTTGACAATGCATATTCTATGGATAATGCAAGATTATTCACACTTGGCTTGATAGATGGATTTACTGTTTGTGGTGTATAAGAATGCTGAGTAAAACCTCTTAATCCAATAGAAAATTCAGAAGTTGGTTCTTCATTAATTATTGTTTTATCTACTTTCCAAGCTACATCTTCAAATACAGTTTCAGATATATTCTCTGGCGAATATTCATCATACAAAGCAAGCGGTTTATCTACATTCACAGATGCATCAACCATAGAAGTTTGATGTATTTCTGGGAAATACACATGAGAAAAACTAAATGGTGCCAATGCAATTGATGAATAACTATTCCTTCCAAGATTATTCCACTGTTTATTTGAATTTTGCTGTAATTCTATTGGAGATTGTTGAATACTTTGTGAACTTTGAATTGAATTTAGTAATTGTTTATCTGGGTTCAAGGTCATAAAAAAACCAGTAAGTGCAGCCCCAGTTAACAAATACAGCAAAGGTTGTACAACAATTCCAGCAAATGTAGTCAAAGAAGTTTTTGCTGTTTCCATAAATGTTGGCTGAGCAACTGTAGTACCTAATCCAATGGCTCCTATGCGTCTTAATACACCTTCTTGCAATATTTTAGGTGGAGCTATTAATGTAGTATCAAAATGACGCTTCATTGCAAGATGTTCATTCATTTCCTGCTGTAAATCAGAATCTGATGCCAGCATTGAAAACAAAGTTGGATGCATTAATTCAGGCAATTCACCATCAACATATAATGTTAATAATTCAGATGGTTGTAATTGTGAAAAATCTAAACTCATATATAACCTAATGTGTACTTTCTTCTAAATATGCCTAGCATGTTTATGAACGATATAAATCATCAATAAATGGTGCTAGAATGACACGAATTTTTTGTTTTGCTCTATAAATTCTTGTTCGTACTATTGGCATTGTTGTTTCTACGATGTCAGCTATTTCATTATAACTATAGCCATACATTTCTCTTAATACTAATACTTCTTTATAATCATCAGGAAGCATTTCTAAAGCCGTAGCAATTAATCTATTTAATTCAGTTTGCTCATATGGTGTATCAAAAGAAGGGAATTCAAAGTTTTCGAGTGATATTTTAGTGGAATTATACTTTTTTTGTTTTTCGTTTAAACATAAATTCCGTGCTATCTTTAATAAATATCCTTGAATATTCTGAACTTCTCTGCCTAATACTCCCATTTCATAAAATCGGACAAATGTCTCTTGAAAAATATCATCAGTTGCTTGAATCTCGCCCAATATTTTTCTGCAATAGGAATAAATCCTTGCTGAATATCTCTCATAGAGTATATTCAGACCATAATGGGCTGATGATCCACCACCATTAAGCATAAGATAAAGCTCGATATCGCTTAGATTCTTATACCCATGGGGAGAAGATTGATCATCCACATTATGCGGAGGAATTCCTGAATTCATAAAGATGTCCATTGACTTAATTGGGCTATTGATATGGTAAAGATATCAGGATTCTTAGTTTGTTACAGCTAATCCCTTTTTACCTATATCTTTTCTAAAATACATACCTTGAAATGAAATATGTTCTATACTTTTATATGCTTTTTGAATTGCTTCAGATAATGTTTCTGCATGAGCACAAACTCCTAATACCCTGCCTCCAGATGTTATGATATTGTTATCTACATCTTGGCTTGTTCCAGCATGATAAATCGTAATCTGCTCATTAGGATTAATATTTTCTGTTCCATATATCTTATATCCAATGTTATAATGATCAGGATATCCCCCAGATGCAAGTACAATATTGCATGCAAAACCTTTTGATCTTTGTTTCATATGCTCTGCTTGTATAGAACCATTGGCAGCAGAGTACAATAATGCAGCTAAATCACCTTCAAAAACTGTAAGAACAGCTTGAGTTTCGGGGTCTCCAAAGCGACAATTAAACTCTATCACAGATGGATTTCCATTATCTATCATTAAACCACAGAATAAACAACCTACAAATGGATATCCAGCTTCTTTCATGGCTTTTAAGGTTGGAGTAAATATGGTATCTGCTACTTTTTGCAATACTTCGTCAGTTACAATTGGTGCAGGGGCATATGCTCCCATACCGCCAGTATTTTTCCCTACATCATTATCATATATTCTTTTATGATCTTGAGCAGGAGCCAACATCACAAAATTCTCACCATCACATATTGCAAAAACTGATGCCTCTTCCCCCTGTAAAAATTCCTCAATAACTATTTTAGAACCTGCGTCTGCAAATAATCCAGAAAAAATATCATTTATAGCATCATGCGCTTCTTGTTTTGATTCTGCAACAATAACACCCTTACCAGCTGCTAATCCGTCTGCTTTTATCACAATTGGAACAACAGAATGTTCAATATAATCATGTGCTAATTCTGCTTGATCACCAGTAAATGTAGTATACCTTGCAGTAGGGATATTATGGGATATCATTAGCTCTTTAGAAAAGCTTTTTGATGATTCTATGCGGGCTGCTAATGCAGAAGGACCAAATACCGAAATACCTTTATCTGTTAACATATCAGCTAATCCATTCACCAGAGGAGCCTCTGGTCCGATAACAACTAATTCAATAGCATTTCTTTTACAAAATGAAATAATGGTATTTGGATCATTCAAAGAACAATCAGTAACTTTTTGTGCTAAAGTTAAAATCCCTGGATTTCCTGGTAATGCAAATAATAAATCACAAGAAGCAGATTGTTTTAAACCCTTAGCTAATGCATGTTCTCTTCCGCCAGAACCAATCAATAAAATATTCATACGATATTATATATAAAAGTAGATAGAATGCTTCAAAAATACTGAGTTTTTATTGTCTAAATAGACAATTCAACAGTAATTTTATCTTATAACTTTATTAATATCTAAACATGAGAGAAGTTCTGGTTCCCACTAAGTATGTATTCCAATTAGAATCGTGTAATATTGGTGTTAGTGGCATTTGAACAAAACCTTCAATTCCTAATCCAATTGGACCAAACATTAATTGCCATCCAAGTGAATATTCTATTCTACATCTAAATGATTGTAATTCCTTTAATCTTTTATCTTGTTCTAATATTATAACATTACTTCCATTTGAATAGCGTATATACTCCCTATCACTCATTATTGTTGATGAATATATCTGATTAGAATATGCCATAAAACCACCTATAGCACCAATACTTGTGGTATATACAGAATATACTTGCATATCAGCAACTGTTAGATATGCACCATAAATTGAGAATTCAAGTCCTGCAGATATATTAATCTCATATTCTTTTAAAAATATAGTATGTAATTCTTCTAATGTTTTTTTTTGTCTATCTATGCCTAGATATGACTTTGTTTTATCAATTGCATATAAAGTAGAATTTGTACTTAATAAATCTGTTCCTATTCTAAGAACTGTATTTAATGGTTTTAAAGAAATTCTTCTGCGTATTCCTATGCTCCATAAATCATCCTCTGGAATATCATCATCAGTTTCTTCCATAGAAAATGGAGACAAAGTATGCATATCCTTTTTGATAAATGGATGTGAAGAAGTAAATTCTAAATCTGGATATATAAAGCTATTACTTTTTATAGGTAAGCTATTTTGATATATACCATCCATAAAAAATGGTGTTCCCATGCCGGTAATATCTAATGTAGAAATAGCTGGTATCGATGGAAACCAACCATAAGAAGACTCTGCATTAAAATCTGATTCAACTGTGAATGCTTCTGGTGTTAATTCTTCCAGATTTATTTTTGGTTTTCTTGTAGAATCTCTTTTTACTGTTTCTTGTCCAAAAGCAATAATTGAGCTACACAATAAACAGATTATATATAAATAATTCATGGAGAAACACTCCATTTTTTTACAATCTCTCCAGAATTTGTTTGTATATGAAAGAAATAGACTCCTGGGCTTTGTATATAAGGTAAAATTTCCCAAGACCATTGATATTGTCCTGAAAAAGCTTGAAAAAACTTCTCTTTATATATTATTCTTCCAAGAATATCCAATATCTGAATTGATATATCAGATGGCCTATCTATGCGATAAAACCAAGTAGTTATTTGATAAATAGAAACTGGATTAGGAATATTATCCGAAACAGCCGCAATTCTTATATAAGGAAGTGGTGTATATAATGACTGCACATATACTTGCTGCACAGTATCTAGAATTATGGCTCTGTTTTGTATTATCTGAATATGCATTGTTGTTATGCTATCAGTTCCTGCCAAAGGGCTTATATATACATTGACTTTACCAATTTCTTTGGTGAAGAATATAATACTATCATTTGTTAAGCGATTGATATATATAGTTTTATCATTGATTGAAAGTGAATCAATAAATAATAATGTGGGGTTTGCAATAGTGATGTTCCATGATAATGAATCTTCATATGTGCATGGATATTCATATATATAGCTCTTGCCTATTGACAATGTATCTTCTGCAAGTCCATCAGAACAAATAAAGAAAGACAAGGCTAATAGTATTTTATAAAAAACAGAAGTCCCCATTTTAATTCCTCATCATGATAAATTCTGTTCTTCTATTTTGTTTTCTTTGTTCTTCATTTTCATTTGAATTTAATGGCTCAGATTCTCCCATTCCTTTAGGAATTAATCTATTTTTCATGATGCCTTTTTGTACGATAGCTGATGCAACTGATTGTGCCCTTGCCAAAGAGAGTTCCAGATTATTTTTTTCTGTTCCGATATCATCTGTATGACCTCTAATCTCAATTATTAATTCTGGATTATTATTCATAGCTACTACTATTTCATCAATTATTTGTTCATTTCCAGCAGACATAATTGATGTGCCACTTTCGAACTGAATATTTGCTATGTGTATAGAACCTTTATTTTCATAAAACTGAAATAACGATTTATCATAATATCCATGTGTATATCCAACTATGTCTTTCCTTAGTTGAACAAATAGTCCAATTTTATGAATATCAGCAGATTTTGGTGGTGTATACGAAATACGATAATGATTTTTTATACTTTTTACTATATCTGCTAATACATATGGAAACTCTTTGATTGTGTAGATTCTATACATTTTACCTCCGGTAGCTGAAGATAATTTTTTAAGAGGCATTTCATCTGTCATGCCATAAGCAATAGAAAATATTGGAATATTATGTGCTCTACTTAGTCTGATAATGCTATCTTCATGAATCTTTGAAGAATTATCACCTCCATCGCTAAATAAAACGATAATGCGTTGATGCATTGAAACTTTCTTTAATTCCTCTATTCCTGCAGCTGTACCATCATATAAGGCTGTACCACTTCCATAACTTTTAGTAGAATCATCTTTAAATGAAGAATTTCCATTAAAGCCTATAGATAAACCCGAAGAATAATTTCTTAAGCCATCAATTTTAAATAGCGAAGTATATGTTTGATAATTATTCATTAATGGTACTTCAGTAAATATCTTAGATGTGAATTTAATAACAGATATATAATCTTCATCATATAACATATCCATTGTATTTCGTACAGCTTCTTGTAATTTTATTGCACGTGAATTTCCCATAGAAGGAGAATGGTCTAAAACAAAAGATAATGCTAATGGATTTCTTTGATCTTCTCTAATTTCCTTCACTGAAAATGATCCTACTCTGCTTTTTTTATATGAAATCGAGCTAGAATCTGTAAGTGATTTCCAAATTACACTTGGGTTTTTGGGTGTAACAATAATACCTTTATCACCAGCTAATCCTTTTATGAAATGTCCAGAAGAATCCGTTACTTTTACCAACATTATTATTGAGTCTGGATAATGAGAATCATCAATCCTTATTATTGATGTTTGAATTGTCTGATAAGATATACTTTGATTATTCGAAAAGATTTCTTGTACAGTTGGTGATATCTGATTTTGCTGAATGGTATCGTTAAGTGTCTGAGAATGATAGCCTAATGAAGAAAACAAAGAGTCATTCAATAAAGCTGATTGGGATGAAAATGGATATTGATAAAGCAATGAATCAAACATAATTTCTGATGTCTGATATACAGGACGATATCCCTTGGGTGGCTGCAATTCCATGATTTGTTGTACCATCATATGTGGACATCCAATAAGAAAGAATGCCAATAGACAAGGAATACACTTCAGGAATATACGATGCATTACAAGCATGGAGATGACATTAAAAAATAGAATAAACTGATTATTATAAGTAAAAAGCAGATAATTAGTGAATAAAAAACAGATGTTATTACACCTTAAGCTCACTTTATCAAGTAAACTCGTACTTTTGTTTAATTCTTTCAATAATTTCAGTTAATATTTATGAATGTTCATTCCAGTATTTTAAGTTTAATTGGTAATACTCCTTTGGTTCGCTTGAATTCTGTAGCTAAAGATATTCCAGCACAGATTTATGTAAAATTAGAAAGTAGAAATCCTGGTGGATCTGTAAAAGATAGAATTGGCATAGCAATGATAGAAGCCGCCGAGGCTGAAGGAAAAATTAAACCAGGTGGATTAATTGTAGAACCTACAAGTGGCAATACAGGAATTGGCCTTGCTTTAGCAGCAATTTTAAAAGGATATTCATGTTTATTTGTGATGTCTGATAAAGCCTCACAAGAAAGAGTTAAATATTTAAAAGCGATTGGGGCAGATGTTTTAATTGTATCAAGTGCAGCAAAAGCTGATTCTCCTGATTATTATTTTAATACCGCATTAAGATTATCCCAAGAGATTCCAAATGCAATCATGCTAAATCAATATGATTATCAAGCAAATCCTGCAATTCATGAAGCTACAACAGGACCAGAAATTTGGAATGATACAGATGGAATGGTAACTCATTTTATTGCTGGTATTGGAACTGGTGGTACTATAACAGGTACTTCCAGATTTTTAAAAAAACAGAATCCTAATATCAAAATTATTGCTGCAGACCCAACAGGTTCTTGTATTAAAGCATTTAAAGAAACAGGTAAATTGGTAGAAGCTTTGCCCTACTTAATCGAAGGTGTTGGACAAGAACGCATACCTGGAAATTTAGATATAGACCTTATCGATGAAATTGTAAATATTAATGATAAAGAAGCATTTACGATAGCACGACGTTTAGCTAGAGAAGAAGGGATATTTTGTGGTGGATCTAGCGGAATGAATGTTGCTGCAGCCCTAAAAATAGGAAAGAATCTCACTGAAAAAGATATCGTTGTAGCTATTATCTGTGATACAGGAGAAAGATATTTAACTAAACATCATTCCGATGAATGGTTAAAAGAAAAGAATTTATTAAATGAAGATAAAATGTCTGTAAAAACAGCATTATCTGTTAAATCAAATCAAAGATTATTAGCACATCTTC
Organism: Bacteroidota bacterium; assembly: GCA_049317525.1. GTDB lineage: Bacteria > Bacteroidota > Ignavibacteria > Kapaibacteriales > UBA961 > UBA961. The sequence continues at coordinate 44,456 of JBMOIC010000013.1, forward strand.
TATCAATTTCTCCAGATGATACTGTTGAACAAGCATTACAATTAATGCAAGAAAATGAAATTTCTGAATTACCAGTATTTGATAATGGCAAGCCAATTGGAACTGTTCGTGACAATAAACTAATGTCTAAAGTTATTGCAGATCGATCCTTTTTGGCAAAACAGATATCAGAAATCATGGAAATTCCTATGCCAATTATAGACTCACATGCTGATATTCAATCTGCAATTATTGCTTTAAAAGATAATCATGCTGTTTTGGTTTCTGATTTTGGAAAGATAACAGGAATTTTAACTAGACATGATATTCTTGAATTTATTTAATATTTTATGATTGATATTGTTTTAGCAATAGGCCTAGTGATAAGTACTGTGATAGGAATGGAATGTATTGCTTGGACGGTGCATAAATACCTTATGCATGGCCCTTTGTGGTTTATTCATAAAACCCATCATCAAGCAAGAAAAGGTCTTTTTGAGTTAAATGATATATTTGGGATATTCTTTGCAATTATTGCAATTGGATGCTTTGTTCAAGGAATTACAACTGATAATTCCTTGATAATATCTATAGGTGTGGGTATTACTTTATATGGTTTTTTATACTTTTTTGCTCATGACATAATTGTTCATCAAAGAGTAAAAATGTTTGCTAAATCTACGAATTCATATATTCTTGCTTTAAAAAAAGCCCATAGAATTCATCATAAAACCCTTACCAAAAAGAATGCTGAAGAATTTGGGTTTTTATTTGTAAAAAAAGAATATATACAAAAATCCAAATAACTACTTTTTACTTTTAGGTGCCTTTTCTTCTGTCTTATTTGTGGTTTTATGTGATTCTATAATGGTAATATCAGGGGGAATCGTAAAAACAGAATTATCGATAATTTTATTCTCCTCAAATTTTACAGCATATGTTTCCATTGGAATACCTGCTGTTAATGCTTCACTTTTTAATAAGATATTATTCCACACAGAATATGTTCCAAGTAATGGCAAAGTTGGATGTTGTAAAGACCAAACATCACATACATAGCCCAGAACTGTGTCTTTGTCTAGCGTTTTCTTTAAACCAATCGATTGAGATATTGAATCACTTAAAGTATTAAAATTAATACCTCCAGCATCTATATAAGAGCCTAAAGACATCTTTTTGGCGGTCCCTTCTTCCATATCGATAGATATCAATGTACCTTCTACAATGATACTTTTAGTATGTACTTTCAGCTTTAATCCTTCTTCTGCAACTCTATACCCAATAGACTCAGTTACTTCTTTTTTGCCATAATCATCAAATAATACTGTGATTTTTGTGCGCATTCCTTGCATTTCTGAAAAAAGAAGAATTTCTCCTGATTTAATAGTGTATTTATTTTTTACAGTTTGTGATGCAATGTCTTTCTTTTGTTTTTTGCTGAGCTTTTGAGAATATGTATTATGAAATACAAGAAAAAGAAATGCAAAACACATGATGAGGTAATTCTTCATAAGTATTTGTTTTTTATTGGTTTACTTTGATGTATTAAAAATTAATTCTGGCCGATATTCAAAATGCATAGTATCATAATGATACCATTTACCACCCCAAATAAATCCATGTTTTTCAAATATCTGCACTAATTTTAAAGGTATAGAATTTTTATACTTTACATGAGCATCTTCATTTGTGCAATCACAATCCCATTGCCAATAATGAGAAAAAGATGTATTAATGTCAATTGTCATTCCAAAACTATGCATACTAATTCTTTTGGTACCTGCAATATTTCTCCAATTGAATGTACCACCAATATTTTTAATATACTTTGCAAATTCTGGATGCTTATCGATATCTGCCGATAGCTGTTTCACTTTTTCTGCTATTCCATTTACATTGGTAATTCTTATGGTTTGTCCGGCAATTTTTGGACACCATGCGATACTTTTTAAATTTTTTCTTACGGATTCTTTATTTGAACCATATATTTTTTTAAAAAACTCTTCATTTCTTATTCTACCTGGATCGAAGTTTTTTTGTAATGGTTTAAAAGAAGTATCGGTACTATATGCATATGTAAATTGGTCTTCTAAATCTGGATTTTCTAATAATTCTTTAACAGATTTCTTTTTTCCATCATCGTATAGTAAACTTGAACCATCGTTAAATATAATTCTATTGTTTTCATAAGTTTTAATCTGCGGATAATTATCAATTAATGCTTTAGCACCTTTGGGAATTTCTTCTGATTTACATATAAAAGTAAAGCTACATAAGCAGAAAAGTAATGTTTTCATAGATTCCCTTGATTATTTCATTTGAAGGCGACTCATAATATAGCGCCAATAAAAAGCTTGATCTTCAATCATTTGGGCCATAGATTTTCCAGAACCATGTCCACTATCATAATCTACATATAGCATAATAGGACTTTTCTGTTCAGGTTTTTGCTGTGCCAAAGCAACAAATTTCTTTCCATGTAATGGGTCAACTCTGGAGTCATTTTCTCCAACTGTAACTAACATTTCTGGCAATGGAACTCCATGTTTCATAGAATGATATGGTGAATAGCTTAAAAGATTGCCAAAATCTTCTTGTTTTTCGGGATCTCCATATTCAGGAATCCAGAATCTGGCTATTTGAAATTTATGATATCGTAGCATATCTAATAATGGAACTTGGCAAATGATTGCTCGATATAAATCAGGCCTTTGCGTAGCAATAGCCCCCATAAGAAGTCCACCATTAGAGCCACCACGCGCAACAATTTTAGATGGATTAGTATATTTATTCTTTATTAACCATTCTGTTGCAGCAATAAAATCATCGAATGTATGCTGTTTCTTTTTTAACATTCCATCTTGATGCCAGCTTTCTCCATATTCATTTCCGCCCCTTAAACCAGTACTTACCCAAATGCCTCCTCTTTTTAAAAAAGATGCATTATAACCAACAAATGAGGGTGATATACCGATATTAAAACCACCATAACCTGTAATTAGTACGGGATTATTTCCATCTAATTGTAAGTCTTTTTTATGGACAATAAACATAGGAATACGCTTATTATCTTTAGACTCATAAAAATGTATATCTGCAGTAATATCAGAAAGATCTACTGGTACGGATTCTTGATAATAGAATGTCCAATTAAGTGAATTTCCATCCACTTTATACATTTTAGCTGGCGCAGTAAAAGTTGAAATAGTTATATATAATAGATTTTTATCTCTATCATAACTCATTGCAGATACATTGCCGAATTCAGGTAATTCTAGTTCTTTATGATAATTTCCTTGTAAATCATATACTTTCAGTCTTGTCATGATATCTTTTTTATCTTGAACGATTATCCATGAATTTGTAATCTCGAATCCATCTATAACAGTTTCTCCTTCAGGAATCAAAGTAGTTGCTGTAGCAAATTCTGGACTATTCACATTGGATTTCATCACTTTAAAATTGGGTGCATGATCATTTGTCATCCAATAAATATCATTATTCCTAAATTCAGGATATGCTTTATATTCTTTACTTGAATAAATTATTTTAGGATTTTCATTACTCTGAATAGTTCGAAACTTAATTGTATTTGTATAAAAATCGCCTTCTCCCCATACTTGAAAATCTTCATATTCTGTTTCATAAATCCAAGCAGAGATCTTAGCATCGGAAGGTTCAACAAGTTTTTGCGCAGATGCGGGGTTTTGTCCTATAGTATGAAGATATACTGCTAATGGACTTTGTTTATCGATTAACTCTTTTGTTCTAGGGGTAATAAAAGCTTTTGATTCATCTTTTGCCCAAGAAAATGATCCAATACCAGATAAAGTTTCCCCTATTTGTTTTCCCGTTTTTGTATCTATAATTCTAATATCTGTAATTTCTGCACCCTTACTTTGAGTACCAATAGCTGCCTTTGAAGCATTTTTATTATAGGTTATAGATGTAATTGAAGTTTTGCCTGATGGATCTAATAGCACAGGATCAAAAATCTTAATCTCTTCGCCATTAAATATCGTATATAATGAAAACTGTAATTCACCTTTTTTCTTTTTGGAGATAAATTCTCTGTCTTTTTTTAATCTTGGCGGAGAAGACATTTCCCTATCAAATAATGCTTTGATTTCTTCATCGAGTCCAGGGATATCAGGCGCTGTTTTTTTTATAAAATCTACTGTTGCATCATGCTGTTTACGTGTCCAATCAATCACATCAGTTTGATTTTTATCTTCTAGCCACCTAAAATGGTCTGTTAATTCAATTCCATGAATGTATTCTTTAACCGTATTTTTTGTTGTTGGTATAACCGTAAATTCTTGAGCATGTGAATTCATAATAAAAAAGATATGTTCTAAAAGAAACCAGACTAAAATAATTATTGTTTTCATGTATATGTTCCATAATGAATATGTAAAAATACTGATTTCCTTATTGTTTACAGGTACATTCCTTAGAGAATAAGGTAAATTCAGGCACTATAATTATGTATTTTTGCATCAACTTTGAATATTAAAAGCATAAAACATGACAAGTTTCGAACAACTCACACAATTATTACAAAAAAGAATATTGATCATCGATGGGGCGATGGGAACAATGATTCAGCAACATTCTCTAGAAGAATCTGATTTTAGAGGTGAACAATCTCCAGATCTTGCATACCATTCTTTGTTATGTAATCATCAACATGATATAAGGGGAAATAATGATGTCTTGGTTTTATCGCAGCCTAACATTATTCAAGATATACACAGAGAATATTTAGCCGCTGGTGCAGACATTATTGAAACCAATACATTTAGTTCTACTTCTATTGCTCAAGCAGATTATGGACTAGAATCTTTAGCCTATTCATTAAATAAGCAAGCTGCAATACTCGCAAAACAAGCTTGCATAGAATATTCAACTACCGAGAAGCCCCGATTTGCAGCTGGTGCAATTGGGCCTATGAATAAGTCTTTATCATTATCGCCAGATGTAAATAATCCTGGTTATAGAGCCACCACTTGGAAAGAAGTTGTGGATTCCTATATTGAACAATTACATGGATTATTAGACGGTAATATTGATATCATTTTAATCGAAACCATTTTTGATACTCTTAATTGTAAAGCTGCTATTTATGCAGTAAACACAGTATTTGAAGAAAGGGGAATTTCTTTGCCCGTTATGTTATCTGGAACCATCGTAGATATGAGTGGCAGAACATTATCTGGGCAGACAACAGAAGCATTTTGGAATTCTGTAAAACATTGTCCTAATTTATTATCAATTGGCTTAAACTGTGCTTTGGGCGCTCAGCAGATGCGTCCTTTTTTAGAGGAATTATCTCGTATAGCTACATGCTTTGTAAGTGTATATCCTAATGCAGGTTTACCCAATGAAATGGGTGGTTATGATGAAAGCCCAGAATCTATGGCATCTGTACTTAAAGAATTTGGAGAGGCAGGCTTTTTTAATCTAGTTGGCGGTTGCTGTGGTACAACACCACAACATATTAAGGCAATTGCAGATTCTGTTCATTCAATTATTCCTAGAAGTATTCCAGAAAGAACTACCTTATTGCGCTTAGCAGGCATGGAACCTTTTGAATATAGACCAGATACCAATTTCGTAAATATAGGCGAAAGAACAAATGTAACTGGGTCTACTAAATTTGCTAAACTGATTAGAGAAAATAAATACGAAGAAGCATTAAGCATTGCCAGACAGCAAGTTGAAGCTGGTGCGCAAATCATTGATATTAATATGGATGAGGGAATGTTAGATTCAGAAAATGCTATGAAAGTATTTCTGAATTTGATTGCTAGCGAGCCTGATATTGCTAGAGTTCCTATTATGATAGACTCCTCAAAATGGTCTATTATAGAAGCGGGTTTGCAATGCGTTCAGGGAAAATCTATTGTTAATTCTATTTCCATGAAAGAAGGCGAGGAACAGTTTCTTTATCTAGCAAAACAAATTAAAAAGTATGGAGCTGCTGTAATTGTAATGGCTTTTGATGAACAAGGCCAAGCAGATACATATCAAAGAAAAATTGATATTTGTTCCAGAGCATATACTTTATTAACAGAGCATGTTCATTTTCCAGCAGAAGATATCATTTTCGACCCCAATATCTTTGCAATAGCAACTGGTATTAATGAACATAATAATTATGCTGTTGATTTTATTCGAGCAACAGAATATATAAAGCAGAATCTACCTGGAGCAAAAGTTTCTGGCGGTATTTCTAATTTATCTTTCAGTTTTAGAGGGAATGAACCTGTAAGACGCGCCATGCATACTGCATTTCTGTATCATGCAATTAAAGCTGGAATGGATATGGGAATCGTAAATGCTGGGCAAATTGATATTTACGATGAAATCCCCAAAGATTTACTATTGCTTGTTGAAGATGTTATCTTAAATAGAAATGAACAGGCAACCGAGAAATTAATTGACTATGCAGAACAGTTAAAATTAACAGGTACTTCAAAAGATACCCAATCAATACAATCTGATTTGTGGAGATCTTTACCAATTGAAGAGCGTCTAAAACATGCCTTAGTTAAAGGCATAGACGCATTTATTGATCAAGATTCCGAAGAAGCTAGAATTGCATTAGCATCCCCATTAGCAGTAATCGAAGGCCCATTAATGGATGGAATGAATCTTGTAGGAGAATTATTTGGTGCAGGTAAAATGTTTTTACCTCAAGTAGTTAAGTCTGCAAGGGTTATGAAAAAATCAGTAGCATATTTAACACCATTTATGGAAGAAGAAAAAGCAGCAAGTGGCTTAGTTTCTAAACCAAATGGAACAATTATCATGGCAACAGTAAAAGGTGATGTTCATGATATTGGAAAAAATATAGTAGGTGTGGTTTTAGGATGTAATAATTATGAAGTAATAGATCTTGGTGTAATGGTACCTGCAGATAAAATTTTAGATGCAGCCCTACTTCACAATGCAGATATTATAGGATTATCCGGCTTAATAACACCTTCTTTAGATGAAATGGTGCATGTAGCAAAAGAAATGGAAAGACGGAATATTCGGATTCCTTTATTGATAGGTGGGGCAACAACTTCTAGAGTGCATACAGCAGTAAAAATATCCCCTCAATCTAGTGGAATAATTGTTCATGTTTTAGATGCATCAAGGGCAGTTCCTGTAGCGGGAAATCTGATTTCACAAGAACATAATCCATCATTTACAAAAGAAATTCAAACGGAATATGAACAAGTTAGAAAAGATTATGAATTTCGAACACAGGCAAAAAATACAATATCATTAGAAAAAGCAAGAAACAATAAATTGCAATTATGGTAGATAACTTTATACAAATTATACACTTATCTTATAATCGCAACAATTAATAATTTGTCATTTGTCACGTTGACTGACAGTTATTCCCTATTTTTGTAATTGCGCTCCATTGCTTTGTGAAAAACTCAGAAATCGTTAAAGGCATATGCCTGCAGTTTTCACTCCTCATGATATCCGCCTAGCTATTGCAGCGCCTACGATTTTTATCCATCGTCCACAAAGGAACGAATGAATTTTTCTGAAATAGCTTTGAGCCCTGAAATACAGAAGGCCATCGAAGCTGAAGGATATACACAGCCTACACCAATACAGGCTAAAGCTATACCCGAAGTATTAAACGGTCGAGATCTGATTGGATGTGCACAGACAGGAACCGGAAAAACAGCAGCATTTGCACTCCCAATTTTAGAATTGCTTTTATTAGATCAACCTGTTCATAAAGTTCATCATAAAGGTGATAAACAGAAACGCTCTAATACGCCGATAAGAGCTTTAGTCTTATCTCCAACTCGTGAATTAGCCCAGCAAATAGGTGATAGTTTTGATTCTTATGGAAGATATACTGGCCTTAAAAGCACTATAATTTACGGTGGTGTTTCACAGGGTAAACAAATGCAAGCATTACGCTATGGTGTAGATATTTTGGTAGCTACTCCTGGGCGTCTTCTTGACTTGATGAATCAACGTATAGTTTCATTAAATGAAGTTGAAATTGTTGTCCTTGATGAAGCAGACCACATGCTGGATATGGGATTTATCATCGATATAAAAAAGATTCTATCTACTTTGCCTGAAAAAAGACAATCTTTACTCTTTAGTGCAACCATGCCTTCTGAAATCGTAAAGCTTGCCCAACAGATGCTTAAAGATCCCGTGAAAATTCAAGTTGCGGCGGTTTCTGCTGCAGCCGATCCAGTTGAACAACAAGTATATTTTATTGATAGAAAATATAAAACTGCATTATTATTAAGAATGCTAGATACTTTACCAATGACTTCTGTTTTAGTATTTTCTAGAACAAAGCATGGTGCAGATAGATTAACAAAAGAATTAAATAAGTCTGGTGTTCCTGCAGAAGCAATTCATGGAGATAAAGCCCAAACTGCACGCCAAAGAGCTCTTAATAGATTTAAAGAAAGACGCTCTAGAGTTTTGGTAGCTACCGATATTGCAGCACGTGGAATTGATGTTGAAGAATTACCATATGTTGTAAATTATGATATGCCAGATGCAGCCGAAACATATGTACACAGAATAGGCCGTACAGGACGTGCTGGACAAAAAGGTACAGCGATTTCTTTTTGTGCAAATGATGAACGCGATACATTAAGACATATCAAAAGGATTGTTGGTAATAATGCTATTACTGTAAAAACTCCTGAGTCTCTACCAGCTTGGACACCTAGAGATCCTTCTGATTATCCAGAACCTAAGGTGCTTAAAGCAGGTAAACATGAGTTTATTCCTGCTTTTCACACTCCAATTAAACCTTTAAGTAAAGCTGGGTCTGCTGTGCAATCAATTCTTAAAGATACTTCTAGTAATAAGAAGTCAAAAAATGTACATGAAGATTCTTATGATATCGAGCAATTAATCAGTAAGAAAGAAAAAAAATCACTTTCTGATTCTGAATCTGTTGCTTTAAAGTTAAAAGCCGAAGGTGTAGATTATAGTATTATTATCCGAGCAACCGGAATTAGCAAAGAAGCGCTGATTAAATTATAATCTTGCATTATCTGTTTAACATTCATTATCCCCAATCAAATATATTTTTTTGGGGATTTTTTTTGCTATAACTTCTATCCACTATTAACTCAACTCGTACGTCCACCAATCGTTATTATTAGCAAAGCCTTCATCACTCTCTTTTTTTAATATGTTATATAAATTCAACGTTTTTATTATACTTTGTTTAACTACATATAGTATCGCATTTTCACAATCTGGTAATACCGTCAGAGGGGTAATTATAGATAGTACTTCCAAAGTTGCAATTGCTGGGGTAAGAGCTCAACTTTTGAAGCAATCAGACGATAGCTTTGTATCCGGTGCAATTAGTGATCGTTCTGGTATTTTTTTACTTAAAAATATCCCTTCAGGACAATATACTCTTCTTGTTCAATCTATTGGTTATGCCAAGTACAACAAAAACTTAAATATTTCTAGTAATAATGACACTGTCAAAATCGGCACAATACGATTGGGGACTTTAGGTTATTTAACTGATGAAGTTGAAGTTACCGCAATTGCAAATCGAGTAGAACTAAAGGGTGATACTACAGAATTTAGTGCTAATAGTTTCAAAACAGATAAAAATGCTACTGCTGAAGATTTGGTGAGAAAACTTCCTGGAATGGAAGTTGATGCAAGTGGAACCGTAAAATCTCAAGGAGAGCAAGTTCGAAGGGTTCTAGTAGATGGAAAACCATTCTTTGGAACAGACCCAAGCGCTGCTCTTAAAAATTTACCTGCAGAGGTTATCGATAAAGTGCAAAGTTTTGATGCAATGAGCGATCAATCTGCATTTACCAAGTTTGACGATGGAGATAGAACAAAAACACTTAACATTGTAATGAAAGCAGATAAGAAAAATGGACAGTTTGGCAAACTATATGCTGGGTATGGAAATCAAGAAAGATATACTGTGGGTGGCAATGTAAATTTTTTTAATGGTGATAGAAGAATTTCTGTGATTGCTATGAGTAATAATATCAATCAACAGAACTTTTCTATTCAAGATATATTAGGTGCAGTTGGCGGTGGAAATAATCCAATGATGCAAAGAATGGGAAGTATGATGCGAGCTTTTGGTGGTAGTTCTGGCGGCTCTAGAATGGGTGGAATGATGCGTGGAATGGGCGGTGGAGGAGGAGGTAGTAGTGTTGGAGATTTTCTTGTTGGACAAAGCGACGGAATAACTCAGGCGCATGCTATTGGTATTAATTATTCAGATTCTTGGGCAAAAGGCCTTAGTACTTCTGGTAGTTACTTTGTGAATTATAGCGATAATACTTCTAATCAAATTATTAATAGACTATATTTTTTGGGTGATACAACTACTCAAAATAATGTTCAGAATAATATTAATCAGTCATTAACAGGAAATCATCGCTTTAATTTTAGGATGGATTATACAATTGATTCTATGAATTCTATTACGTTTCAACCACAATTGTCTTTCCAAACAACTGAAAAAAAGTATAGCTCTGCAAATAATACTATTGATTCTTATAATCTACCCGTAAATAGTTCAAATACGCTTACAAACACTGATAATAATGGATATAATGGTAGTATGGATCTATCGTATCGTCATAGATTTATGACAGATGGTCGTACTGTATCTGCAACTGTCAAAATTGGAAGTAGTACAAATAATGGCTCTGGTAAAAACGATGCTATCAATCAATTTTATACAACTTTGCAACAAGCTTTTACCGATACATTAAAACAAGATATGCCAACCGAAGGCAATGGCAAAAATGCTAATACTAATATAGTATATACCGAACCTATTCATAAAGATGGAATTCTTCAATTTGGATATTCATATGCTATCAATGAAAATACCAATGATAAGAAAATCTATGATTTTGATCCTATCACAGAATCGTATTCAATATTAAATACTCGACTTTCTAATAATTCTATAAGTACATATAGTACTCAAAGACCAGGCATTACCTATAAGTATAATTTTGATCAGTTCACTAATTTGTCTATTGGTATTGATTATCAATCTGCCAAATTGACCGTTGATCAATCGTATCCTACTAGTTTTTCTGATACAAAAACGTTTAATAATATTCTGCCTTCTATCACCTATTCGATGCGTAATGGTTTTACAAGCAATACTCGTTTCAGTTATAGAGCCTCTACAAATCAACCTTCATTAAGCCAATTACAAAATGTAATTGATAATTCTGATCCTGTACGCTTAACTGTCGGAAATCCCAATCTTGTGCAAGAATACACTCATCAAATCAGCGGTAATTATGGCACCTTTAATATGATGAGCGGTACTGCTTTCTTTACAATGGTAAATGTTGGGATAACGAATAATAAAATCACAAATTCATCTTTTATCGCTTCTGGTGATACTATTTTACCTGGCGGAATTCGTTTAGGTAATGGGTCGCAATTAACCTCTCAGATCAATATCGATGGGGCTTGGAATGCTAGTACATTTCTTACATATACTTTTCCTATCGAGCCAATTACTGGAGCAAAGCTAAATACTAGTTTTAATATTGGTGGTATTTTTTCTAGAACTCCTACTTTGATAAATGGAGCCAGAAATGAAGCTGATAATATTGCATTTACACCTTCATTAGCTTTTGCAAGTAATATTAGCGAGAATCTAGACTTCTCCTTATCGTGGAGAACTGCCTATACAATTGTTCAGAATTCAATCAGAAGCGAATTAAATAATAATTATTCTATTCATAATCTGTTTGCTCGCTTGAACTATGTTTTTTGGGGCGGTTTTGTTCTCAATGGTGATTTTACATATACAATTAATAATGGACTTTCCGGAAATCTAAATACTACTATTCCATTATTAAGTTTAGGAATTGGTAAACGTTTTTGGAATGATGATGCTGAAATTAAAGTCTCAGTTTATGATGCTTTAAATCAAAATCAAAGTATTTCTAGAAATGTAGCTGCAAATTATATTGAAGACACAAAAACAAATGTATTACAAAGATATTTCTTATTGAATTTCACTTATAATTTACGGGCATTTAATGCAAGCAATACTAAACCATCTGGTGGTGGTATGCCACCAATGCCTGTGCCAGGACATTAATTTTAGAGTGAATGCATGAGCTATAGTCCCACAATTCCTACTACATTTGATATCTGCATTTTTGAAGATATTTCTCTTCAAGAAATTTCAGCATATATTGATTGGTCTCCCTTTTTTCTTTCTTGGGAATTAAAAGGAAAATATCCTGCAATTCTTCACGATGAGATATATGGCAAAGAAGCACAGCAATTATTTGATGATGCACAACAATTATTATCACAATTAATTGAATCCAAAAGACTTAAAGCTAATGGTATATGCAGAATATTTCCTGTTAATTCAATTAATGATGATGATATAGAAATATATACAGATGACTCAAGAACATCTGTTTTAACAAAACTTCATTTTTTAAGACAACAGAATCAAAAAGCTAGTAATCAGCCTAATCTTTGTTTGGCTGATTTTATTGCTCCAAAACATTCCAATATCAATGATTATATGGGTGCTTTTGTTGTATCTGCTGGGCATCATTGCGATGAAATCTGTAAAGAATATGAATTAGCTCATGATGATTATTCATCCATTCTTGTTAAAGCAATAGCAGATAGACTTGCCGAAGCTGCTGCCGAATGGCTTCATGATAAAGTAAGAAAAGAACTTTGGGGTTATGATAATAATGAGCTAGATACACAGCAATTAATTGAAGAATCTTATCAAGGTATAAGGCCAGCCCCAGGATATCCTGCATGTCCAGATCATACAGAAAAATCAACCTTGTTTTCTTTATTACAAGCTAGTGAACATACAGGTATAACATTAACAGAAAGTTATGCAATGATGCCCGCAGCTTCTGTAAGTGGTTGGTATTTTGCACATCCGGCTGCAAAATATTTTACAATTGGCAAAATATCTAAAGAACAAGTGATAAGTTATGCTGAAAGAAAAAATATGAGTGTAGAAGAATGTGAAAAGTGGCTGGGGCCTGTTCTTGCTTATTCATAATTCATATTTTTAAATATCCTGTTTGCCTTTTTTTTCTTTACTTAAGATGGATTATCATTATGACATATAAACTTTTTATGTGGATTGTCTTTTTGATATTAATCATGCCATGTACCACTTTGTATTCGCAACAATCTGCAATTAGTATTTCGGGGATTATTAGTGATTCTTTATCAGGAGAAACACTCATTGGGGCAACACTAACAATAAGTAAAGAAGATAATCCAAAAATAATCAGTGGAACATATTCTAATAAGTTTGGATTTTTTTCAATTCCAGCTGTCAAACCTGGCTCTTATATCATTTCATGTTCATCGATAGGATATAATACCAAATCACTTCCTTTAGAAATTAAAAAAAATAATGTGAGAATAGATATTTCTTTGACGAATAGAACAAGCAAAACCAAAGAAATTACCGTAACTGCACAAAAAGAGCAAGCCTCAATTCAATCGTTAAATACAGTTGAATTATCTAAAGATTTTCTCAAACAAATGCCTTCTATTGGAGGTGAAACCGACGTTTTTAGAGTATTACAATTAATGCCAGGAATTAAAAGTGCAAGCGAATTATCAAGCGGCTTATATGTAAGAGGTGGCTCTCCAGACCAAAATTTGATCCTGTTAGATGGTGTTATTGTATATAATCCTTCTCATTTGGGAGGATTCTTATCAACATTTAATAGTGATGCATTAAAAGATATTAGAATGATAAAAGGGGGCTTTCCGGCAGAATATGGCGGGCGTTTATCAAGTGTTTTAGACCTAACCATGAAAGAGGGAACCAAAGAAAAAATTTCTGGTAGTGCAGGCATATCAATGATATCATCGCGATTATCTGTAGAAGGACCAATTAATGATGAATCTACATTTATGATTTCTGGTCGTAGAATGTATTTTGATGTATTAACTTCACTGATTTCTAAAGAGTTAAGTGATAATACACCACAATATTATTTCTATGATATCAATGCAAAAATTAATTATAAACTAGGAATGAATGATAGATTATTTGTCAGCGGATATTTTGGACGAGATGTATTATCAGAACCTAAACTTGCATCAAATGAAGGAACAACTTTTGGTTTAGATTGGGGAAATTCGACATTAAATGCACGGTGGATGCATATATTTTCTCCTGCTGTATTCACCAATTTTAGCGCTATTTATACTGATTATAATTTCAGTACTAATTTTGGACAAAGATCCGGTAATGATACTAATTCTACACAATTTAATTTCTCAAGTCTTTCTAAAATTCGAGATTATATGTTTCGTGGAGAAGCCCAGTATTTTGCTTATGATAATCATACAATTAAATGTGGTTTTGAAGCCATTCATCATAAATTCACTGCGAATGCAACTGATTCAATTGATACAAGCCAAGGTGATCTATTATTAAGAGCAAATACTCAACAAGCCTTAGAATTAGCATTATATGCTCAAGATGAATGGAAAATACAAGACAATTGGTTGATGAATGCTGGCGGTAGATTATATTATTTTCAAAATGGTAATTATCTTCAATTTGAACCAAGGATAAGCACACAATACTTTTTGGCTGATAATCTTCATATTCATGCTTCTTATGCAAGGGCGCATCAATTTTTGCATTTAATTGTCCGCAATGATATTGCATTACCTACTGATTTATGGTTTCCATCTACAGAGAACATCAAACCATCGATGGCTGATCAAGTTACTTCTGGAATCGAATATAGAACAGACGACAAAACATGGAAATTTACCATTGATGGATACTATAAAGAAATGTCTAATCTGTATGAATATAAGGATACAGCATCATTTACTTTAGGTTTACCATTAGAACAGCAATTTACATCTGGTAATGGCACTTCATATGGAATGGAAGTATTCATAAATAAACAAATTGGCTCATTCACAGGATGGATTGGATATACTTTATCATGGACAAACAGAACATTTGCCGAATTAAATAGAGGTAGAACATTTTTCCCTCGTTATGATCGTAGGCATGATATTTCTGTTGCATTAAGTTGGAAATTAGGCGCATCTTGGCAGCTAGGAGCTACGTGGGTTTATGGTACTGGGCAGGCATACACAATGCCTACAAGTAAATATGTAATTCCAGACTTCACAGGAAATAATGGCATAAGAACAGCATATGATTTCAGTGAAAGGAATGGTTATAGATTACCCTCTTTTCACAAATTAGATCTAAACTTTATTCATTTGTTCTCGTGGTTTGGCTTACCTATGCAGTTTTCTATAAATATTTATAATGCATATAATCGCTTAAATCCATTTGCACAGTATATAGCAGATGAGTATGATCCTGCTACAAATACTAATAAAACAGTTGTGAAGCAAATAACTCTTTTCCCATTTATTCCTACTTTTGGATTAAGTGCAACTTTTTAATTGAGTTAATTATGAATTATTCTATTCTATTGATATCTTTTTTTTCTATATCCATGTTTTTTCTGGGGGGATGCGAACAAACCGTCAATGTCGCTGAATTACCATTTGAAGAAAAGATTATGGTAGAAGGCATTCTTAAAGCAGATTCTATCATTGAAATTGTTTTTTCTAAAACAGTTCCAGTATTAGACACTCAGAATCTTTATACAATTGATACTGTGAATAATAGAATCACTACTCTTCAAGGAACTATATCAATAGATGGAATTTCTTATCCATTAATTCATATTAATAATGGCAGATATAGAATATTTGATGCTCAACAACAATCCATTAAAGGGATAATCGGATCTATATATATGTTGAATGCATCATGGAATGACAAAATTATCTATGCCCAAACACAGATTCCAATTGCTAAGAAGCCTAATATTTTAAGCATTAACATTGATACAAGTCGTTCCTCTGTATATGGTTATCAAGATTATATCAAAGTTTTCATATCACTTTCTTATCATCCGGAAGATAAAGAAGCAACTGTACATACTATTAATACAATTTCTCCTTTTGATAAATCTTTTTATAATGAAATTGATACATTAAACTATAAAGAATTTAATTATCCTCAATATTTCCCACCCTATTATTTTACTAAAAAAGAAATTCCCCATATTTCTTCTTTCTATGTATGGTTATATGCATCATCTAGCATCTCAATAGCTGATGTTTTATCGATGTATGCTGATTCGAAAATCATTACTAAACATTATGATAAAGCAATGAAAGAATATATCGATACTCAGTATTATGGCGATAATCTGGGTGGAATTTTTGGCGGTGGAGGCACTGGCATACATTGGAATATCAAAGGACAAGGTTTAGGCTTATTCATTGGATATTCTGATAATATTTTACCACTGCCACTACAATAGATTAAGTACGATATCTAATTCTATAAGATCTTGTTGGAGTTGCATTTGTGTCTGGTTCTAACACTACCAATGTCTCTATAGATGGCGTCCCAGGATACATATCTAAAGCTTGCACTAAAGTTGGAATATATCCTGCTCTTTTCCATTCTGCCATCGCTTTTACGATTTGATCGATTGCACAGAATATGTGAATCACTTTTACTGGCTTTCTTAAGGCAATTTCTGCTATAACTCCCTCGGCTGTCCCCTGCCTAGGAGGATCTATAATTATATATTCAGGCTTTCCAATTTGAGGTACTAATTGTTTAATTGAATCTTTTGTAATATATGTTTCTTTAAAATTCAAAGTCCCTATTTGATGACCTGCTTTTAATCTTCTTTGTACTAAACTTTTTGCAGATTCTATTCCAGATGCCGATGAATCTAATCCAAGACTATCGGAAAATACAGAACTCAATGTATGAGAAAAAAGTCCATATCCACAATATAGATCGAGTAAGCGAGCATCTGATGGAATATCAGATAATAATTGCTGAATCCGTTTTACAACGATTCGAAGCATTGGTATATTAACTTGGGTTAGAATAAAAGGGCTTAGCTGAAATTTAATTTCTTCTATTTCTAATTTTAGCATGTCAAAACCAAAAAGCTTTTTAAGCTTCATTTGTCCTGGTGCTAAATCCTTATGATCTAAAAAATACTCTGAACGGTTTGGATCATGATACATCCATGCAGAAACTATATTAAAATCTGATTTTTGAAGCATTTCTGCGATTAATTTCAATTTTCTAACAATTTCACCATTAATTTCAAAAACATTAAAGATGATTGCTTTTTCACCAGTATCCCTAATAATGATAAAATTAAGTGCCTCGCTCAATTCTTTATAGGGACTTGTCGCTAGTTTTTCTGCAATTGCCAAATAAATGTCATAATGCATTTCTGGTTCAATTGACGATTGGGCAACTATAGCCATTCCACGTTTAGGGAATTCTAGATGTTTTTGTTCACCAAAACCAAGGACGATAGAATGTCCACTAAAAAAAACTTTCCTGCGTGAATGTGCCCGATAATTTCTTGGCTCTGGAGCTGGTATCAAAGGCAATATTTCCCCATCTAAGTGCTTATCTGACCAGTACTTACTAAATTCTTTTAACTTTACCATTTGTTCGGTAAAATATGGATAATGCGCTAATGGTTCAAGGCCTTCATGACTTCCCTCTGTAGCATTTCTTTCAGGCAAACTCATCAATATACTTCGTGAAAATTTAGCTTCTTCACTATGAAAGCGGGTATTATCTATTGGTTTTTTTTGATAAAACGGTTTAAAACCAGAATCTTGATTATTCTGTGCATCTGGATATCTGTAGTCATCTTCTTCTTTTTTGATTTTGACTGGCTTTTTCTTTTTATCTTTTATGGCTTGATAAAATGGAACAATATCACTTGGCTTTCTTGGATTATTTCTTCCACCTAAGGTTCTGGGTTTTCTGCTTTTCATGTATAAGAAGTATTGTTAACGATGCACTATGATGCAAACTTAAGTATTTAACACGCTAATCTACATTTTTGAAACAAGAAGAACTTTTTGATCTAGTTTTATGTAATAATCTAGTGATTAATCTTAACATTCATATCTGATAACATAGTGGAAAATCTTATTTTGTACATAGATATTAGTGTAAGGCATATCCATACATCCCCTTTCTTTCTAAAAAGTTAAATACATTGTATGGCAAAAAATAAAACTGTCGAAACCGAAATAGATATTGATCAATTCTTAAATTCTCTTGCTGATAATGATCAAAAAAAGCAAGATTGTTTGCTTATCATAGAATTAATGAGTTCATACACAGGATGCAAGCCCAAAATGTGGGGAGCTTCTTTAATTGGATTTGGTTCTTATCATTATACATATCCAAGTGGACATACCGGCGATTGGTTTTTAATCGGTTTTTCACCTCGAAAATCTGCTATCTCTTTATATGTGTATTCTCAAACAGATCAGAATGCAGTATTATTAGAACAATTAGGAAAATATACTGCAGGAAAAGGTTGTATTTATATCAAAAAAGTATCAGATATCAATATAAATATTTTAGAAAATATCTGTCGTAATACAATTGCATTCCTAAAAGAATCATATACTTAATTCATATCAATATTGATGAATACATATTTTATAAGTCTTCTACTACTTTAATTATTTCTTTCTTATGAATCGTTTATTTATTTCATTATTTATTATTTCCTTCTTCTTTGTAGATATTCCAGCTAAAGCAGGTATTTCACCTAAAGCTCTACAAAAAATTAAAGCAGATATAGAAAAGCAAATTCCAGCATTAAGGGAAAGTCTTATAAAAGAAGGACTAAACAAAGATCATATAGATTTTTCTTTAGATACATTTAGAATTGAACATATTACTGATAAACGTTTAGAGCTTGATAATTCTCCCATTGGCGTAAAAGCTACATTAAATGATATGATTTTTGATTATGATAAATTGATGAATAAATATTTCAATAAGCTTTTAAAATTATTGAGTGAAGATGATAAGATAAGTCTTACTACTGCTCAAAAAGCCTGGATTACTTATAGAAATACCGAAGAACAATTAATAAATACTTTATCTAAGCAACAATATTCTGGTGGTGGTGCCGAACAATCAATAATTTCAATTAGCATATATGCTGATTTAATTGAAAATC
This sequence comes from Bacteroidota bacterium, assembly GCA_049317525.1. Lineage (GTDB taxonomy): Bacteria > Bacteroidota > Ignavibacteria > Kapaibacteriales > UBA961 > UBA961. The sequence goes on from JBMOIC010000013.1 coordinate 63,547, forward strand.
GAGCAATAACCATATTTGATTATTATAATGATATTGTTCAAGAAGAATAAATAGTAACTATATATATATTACTACTTATATACTTTTTAATAGTAATGTATTTACTATTTTGACTCTTAATATTGGCGCGCTAATTCATTGTTATTCCATGTATCTACATTGTCCTTTTTTTATTTGTTGTCATTAACTTAATGCATGTGATATTTAATCATTTAAATTTCTTAATATCAAAGTATAAATTCTGATTAGATGTTTTTGTCTTTAATTTTTTATCCTAAAATATGATCAAACAATTATCTCCTTTTTTTAATAAAACTTACACTAGTCTTCTCTCAGAACAAACAAAACATATTTTTGAGAAAATAATATTAACTATTGCGATTGCAAGTTTTTTTATTCACTTGATAATTATTTGGCTAGTGGATTTTGGCTTCATCAGTATTCAAGGAGCGCCCCTTCTTTTTACTAATACTATAAGCGCTATATATACGCCTTTTTCATTTATTTTAGTTTATGAAGTTTATCTGCTTATATATTATTTACCAAAGTCAATTACAACATATATCAGCAAACAGTATGAGATTATTTCATTAATTATTATAAGACGTCTCTTTAAAGACTTATCGGAGTTAACATTTTCTAATAATTGGTTTAATATTAAATATGATTTGGAATTTACTTATGACTTAATAGCATCAGTTCTTCTTTTTTTTCTGATTTATCAGTTTTATGTTCAAAACAAAAAACGTTATCGAACTGAAGATATTAGTGCTAGCAAAGCAGAAAGCATATCTACATTTATAAAAATCAAAAAAATTATCGCTACTCTTTTAGTTCCTGCCCTTTTTATTGCTGCTATATATTCATTTTTGCATTGGATTATGAGTGTACTTTCTCCAAGTGATATTCAATCTATATCTCTAAAAAATATAAATAATATATTCTTTGAGCAGTTTTTTTCTATGCTAATCATTGCTGATGTCATTCTATTACTATTTTCATTTTTTCACACCGATGAATTTCATAAAGTGATAAGAAATTCAGGATTTATCATATCCACAATCTTAATAAGATTATCATTTGCGGCAACCGGATTGCTAAACACTGCATTAATTATTTCTGCGGTTGTATTTGGGCTTGTAATTTTAATAATACATAATCAATTTGAAAAGAAATTATCACTTCAGGAAAATCTTAACAGTCATGAATATGATGCTTGATTAATTCACAAAGTGCATTGTATTCAGTATGTTTTTTCCTATATCTACAATACCAACTATTACATTATTTGTTTAATGATGTGTTCATGAAAAATATTTTTGTTATTCATGCCCTTAAAGGATATGAATTTCATGCTGAAAGAATAAAGAAGTTATTTAGTCAATATAATCTAGATTTTGAGTTTATAACAGATGGTGACCCATCTTTAACAAATAAGGATATAATCAATTCTTATTTTGTTTCTAATATTGACAAAGTGATGTCTATAGGTGTGCTTTCATGCACTTTGAATCATATATATGCATATAAGAGAATCATTGAACAAGGCCTTGATTATGCCATTATTTTTGAAAATGACCCTTTTTTTCTTGATGATTTTTCTAAAAATATTGCAATAATTGAACAAGAATTACAGCATATTCCTACCGGATTTATCATCTCTTTAGAAAACAGTACTTTGCGTTTTCCTTCTTTTTTCCAGACACAGAACAATCAAATTCTCTATAAAGCAAAATCAGGTAGAATGGCTGGGGCTTATCTGATAGACAATGAAGGTGCAAAGAATATCTTAAACTATCTTGATACATATAAATGCAATAATGTCATAGACTTATGGCATAATACATTAATTGACAATAATATAATTACAATGTATTGGGCGCATCCCGCTTTTGTAGAACAGGGCTCGCATAATGGCCTTTTACATTCTACAATTTCAAGCAAACCTAGTTCTATATTCAGACGTATTTCTTGGTTAGCTCAAAAATTATATAAATATTACTTCAGACGTCTATTTACTGAACAAGATATTATATAAATAGATGTACTTATTATTAGAATGTGCTTTCCTCATTCCCTTTAGATTTACTGTGAGTTTATATGCTTTCACTGCGACTTCATTCAATTATTACATTCTTGTTGTTTTTTATCATAAGTATATGTCATGCAGATACATATTGGAATGGTTCTACATATTTTACTGAAATTAAGGGTGGTAATTCACAAAACTATCTTCAAAAAGCCAAATATGCGATGTACATACCTAATAATGTAGAAACAATCAAAGGTATTCTGATTCATCAGCATGGTTGTGGAGCCGAAGGTTCGGGAGAACCAATTGTCACTGATGCTCAGTATCAAGCTTTCGCAAATGCTTGGAATATTGCTATTATTGCCCCAGATTTATATCCTATTCAAGGCAAAAATTGTTATGATTGGGTACAACCACAAGATGGCTCGGCACAATCACTATTAGCTGGTTTAGATTCTTTAGCTGCGCAAAGTGGTCATCCAGAATTAACATCTGCTCCTTGGCTTTTATGGGGACATTCCGGCGGTGGACATTGGGCGCTTTCTATGACAAATCTATTTCCAGAAAAAGTTATTGCTACTTTTGTCTATTCTCCTGCACTTAACATACCAATAGAATATTCCGATAAAGCGGCCAAAGTTCCTATTATGATTCGTCATGCTGGTGCTTTTGATTATAATGGCCCTGGTGGAGATTGTTGGAATACTGCTCTTAATACTTTCTCTAAAATCCGCAAGATGAATGGCAATATTAGTATTGCATATACACCAAATCAAAATCACAATTATAGCTTTGTTCGTTATATGGCTATCCCCTTTTTTGAATCTATTCTTTCTTTGCGATTACCAGAAAGTGGCTCTATTCTTAAAAATATTGATGCAAATAAAGGGTTTTTAGTAGATACAAGTACTTCTGGCAAACCGGCTATATATTCCGCGTCTTCTTTTACTGGGAATCCCCTTTCAAAATCATGGCTTCCAGATTCTCTGTGTGCAACAAAATTCCAAGAATTTATAGTAAGTGGAACAATTAAAGATATTACTCCACCATCTGCTCCTATCAAAGTTCAGGCGCAAACAAATGGCCTTTCTACACTTGCAATTAGTTGGAAAGCACATGCAGATCATGAATCTGGAATTAAACATTTTAATATATATCTAAATGATATAAAAGTAGCTACATATCCCGAGCAATCCTATTATCAATATTTTGATACTAATTCAGATAAGCCTATTCCGACAGAACAACCTGCTATGAATTATACGATCTATAATGCTAATCTAAAGAATACTAATACTGTCGCAATTTCTACTATAAATCATGCTGATTTAGAGTCTGCAAAAACTTCTATTACTGTGATAACAGTTCAATCTGATGATCACAAAAGTTTTTATGTGTCCTCTGCTGGCAATGATGCAAATCCTGGGACAAAAGATGCTCCATTTTTAAGTATTAATAAAGCAAAGAAAGAAATTCGCAAGATTAATAAATCAATAGATAAAGATATTGTTGTTTTTATCATGAATGGTATGTATATCATTGATTCTACATTAATATTTGATTATGATGATTCAGGATTTAATGGACACACAATTCGCTATCAAGCATTTGATTGTCAAAAACCAATAATTAGTGGTGGAAAGCGCATTATAAATTGGGTTTTACACGATGCTGCTAAAAATATTTATAAGGCTTTTATAGATTCATCATTTGATACAAGACAATTATATATTAATGGACGAAGAGCAATTAGGGCTAGATCTATAGATGCAGAAGGTTGGAAAGAGACAAGTAATGGATATAGTAGTCCAATCAATATTTCTAATTGGTCTAATATTTCGAATATAGAAATTGTTGCAAGAAATGAATGGAAACATCACCGAGGATTAATTGACTCTGTTAATGGAAATTCTATTATAATGTCGCAGCCTTATTGGACAAATGTCCACAAGCAATTTGATGCCCCACCTGTATGGATAGAAAATGCCTATGAATTACTTGATGCTGAAGATGAATGGTATCTTGATAAAAAAGCGGGCATAATCTATGTAAAATGTAAAGCAAATGAAGATATTCAGCAAGCAGAAATTATTGTTCCTAAGCTTGAATTATTAATGAGATGTTCTGGCTTACAGAATACTGAATTTAATGGAATTACTTTTTCACATGCAACGTGGTTACAGCCAAATTCTCAATTTGGTTATCCCGTTGTGCAGGCAGATGTCCGATTTGACAATACTACATGGGTACAAAATCCAGGTAATATTATCTTAGAATATTGTAGAAATGTGAACTTTTTACATTCCACTTTTGAACATTTGGGCAGTACAGCATTACAATTATATTTTGGATGTAAGAATAACAAAATATTCAATAATACATTTAAAGATATTTCTGGAAGTGCAATTGCAATTGGAAGTATTATGTCTTTTAGTTTATCAGAAAACGATATGGTAAAAGATAATACAGTAGAAAATAATTTGATTAGAGATATTGGTGTTGAATATGAAAGTAGCGTTGGTGTATTTACCCCAATTAGCGAGAATACAATTATCAATTCAAATACATTAATTCAATTACCATATACAGGGATTTCTGTCGGCTGGGGTTGGAACAATCAATTAATTCCGGGAAGAAATATACAAGTAAAGAATAATCGCATAGATTCTATTATGACGAAGCTAAAAGATGGAGGAGGCATCTATACAATTGGATCTTTACCTGGTGCGGATATTTCATATAATTATATAAGCAATGTATTAAATGGTTTTGGGGCATTATATCCAGATTTAGGCTCAAGCAATATGAGATGGCATCATAATGTAATCAAGAATGTAAAATGCTGGCTTAGTTTGTGGTCGGATCAATGTCTAAAAGACACCGTAGAAAATAATTATTCAGATACTCAAGTAAGTGCCATTAATGGAACAAATTGTATTATTAGAAATAATGAGTTTATTGTGAATGATAAGTGGAATCAAGAAGCGCTTGATATTATGTCTAATGCAGGACAAAAAAACATTATTTCTTCTCAATTACCCATCATCGTATCTACATTCACAGACACTATAATTGAACAAGGAAAAAGTGTAGCATATACTGTGGATATTTCGAATACTGCTGGATTTTCTGTTCTATACAAATGGTATAAAAATGGAACTTTACTCAATAAAAACAATGATTCTCTATTAGTTATACAAGCTATTGACACAACCATTAATGGTATATATAGATGTGATATTATTTCTGATTGTGGCACTGTGAAATCAAATAGCTTTTCAGTCAAAATAAAAGAAAATCCCTCTTCAATTATGAATGCAGAAAATATTCACGAAGTGATATATCCCAATCCTGCGACTAGTATAATTAGAATATCGCAACATAGTATTGGATTAGATTTTGATAAAAATCAAGTAATTGATATATATGATAGTTATGGAAGGATATATCATTTAAAACCAAGAAATGACAATTCATCTGAATTTAGAGAGTTTGATATTTCTATGATGCCGAATGGAGTATATTTCATACCGATTCACAAAAGTAGTAGGAAAGAATCTCTTTCTTTTATCATCATGAAATAGAAAACAGTAATTGACGAATAATTATCGTAGATTGAGCACAAATTTTATTTGTGGAGACCAGAACCCACGCTAAAAAACGGGTCATTGTAAACAATGCACTATTTGTAAAGTTATAAAAGAAAAGTTATGGAAAATATCATCAAGGTAGCACAATTAGTAGTTGGAATATCTGTATTATTTGTTTGGATATTTAGATTTGACAATATCATTAAAGAGTTTAAGCAATTTGGTTTAAGTGATTTAATGAGAAGTTTTGTAGGAGCATCTAAAATAGCCTTAGCCACATTATTGATTGCTGGTGTTTGGTATCCATCTTTTGTACAAATCCCATCTATTTTAATGGGAGTATTTATGGTATCTGCTCAGTATTTTCATTTTAAAGCACATAATCCATTTGTAAGAAGAGTACCTTCACTTATTTTCCTAATTTTATGCGCTTTTATAGCATACACAACGATTAATTAATTAATAATGACAGTTACCATAGTATGTACATTATTTTCTAGTATATCTTTCTTTATATATGTTGCGATGTATTTTATCACAGATAATTTACAGAATGATTTTAAGCGATTTGAATTAGAGCAATTTGGTTTATTGGTTATACTTTTAGAGTTTTTAGGCGCGGCGGGTTTAATGATTGGATTAAAATACAATCCACTTTTAACGATTTCATCTATAGGTTTAGCCTTACTGATGTTATGCGGATTAATTGTCCGCATAAAGTTTGGCGATAGCATCTGGATATCATTACCTGCATTGTTTTATATGCTTTTGAATGGTTATATATGCTATCTTTCAATGCGATAAATATCAATAGATATTATCATTAAATAGAAAAGATATTATTACTGTTTAAGCAAGATATTACATAGTGGGAACAGCAATTTAGGGATAATAATATGAGAAGATCAATTGTCTTTACGGGTAAATTTGGTGAATATTTTATAAAGTCTTTAGGCCTTTTATTATTATCAATAATAACATTTGGTCTGGCTACGCCATATTGGATTTATTGGTCTACCGAGTATTTTTTTAACAATTTAGAATTAAATGGCAATAAAATTCTCTTTACAGGGACCTTTGGAGAGTATTTCATCATGTCTTTAGGATTACTATTGCTATCCATCATTACATGTGGCATCGCATTTCCTTATTGGATGTATTGGTCTTTTGAGTACTTTTTTTCAAGAATGGAAATTGAAGAATTTAATTCTT
>JBMOIC010000014.1:0-70119 GCA_049317525.1 Bacteroidota bacterium
TTACTACCCGCATTACTAATCCACCTACTTGGCTGATTAAATCACCTCAAAAATTACGACCCAAAATAGCATTAGTCTTATCTGGTGGAGGTTCTAGGGGCTTATCTCAAATTGGAGTTTTAAAGGTTTTAGAACAAAACAATATACCTATAGACTATATAGTAGGAACAAGTATTGGTGCAATTGTAGGTGGTTTATATGCTTCTGGATATTCGGCTGATACTTTAGAACATATCGTGAAATATACAGCTTGGGACGAGATGTTTTCTTTATTGAAAGATCAAGATAGAAATGATATGTTTTTAGATCAGAAAATTGATAATGATCGAATGCTGATTACACTTCGCTTTAATGATTTTTCTTTTGTTGTTCCAGAAGCTATTTCCAATGGAAATAACTTTCAATATTTTCTTCAAAAATTACTTTGGAATGCACCCTATTACAGTTCTCATTCTTTTGATAGTCTAAAAATTCCATTTAGAGCAATAACCACAGATTTAACTCATGGAAAAGAATATATCATTAAAGAAGGAAATCTTATCAGAGCAATAAGAGCAAGCGCTACAATACCACTGCGCTATACCCCTATCATTATAGATAGTGCCCTATTAGTTGATGGTGGAATTAAGAACAATATACCAGTAGAAGCAGCACAATCGGAATTTTCTCCTGATATTATTATTGCCGTCAATACAGTATCTCCTCTATTACTTAATCAAGATTTAAATACTCCTTGGTCTATTGCCGATCAAGTTGTGGGTATCTTGTTAAGAGATAATGAACAAAAAAGTTTATCTCTTGCTGATATAATAATTAGTCCTGATTTAGGATATACAAAAAATACAGATTTTTCTGATATTCATACTTTGCTAACCAAAGGTAAGAATGCAGCACAATTACAAATAGAATCAATTAAACAATTGATTGCGCTTAAACAAGACTCAATGTTTAATCAACAATTATCAAAACCTCTAGAAAATATTTACTCAATAGAGTTTAATAAACAAATTGTTTCTGGCAATACGCATGTCTTGAGTAATCAGTTTACACATATGCTTAAAGCATATTTTCAGAGTCAATCTCTTTGTAATGATATAGATTGTATCAATATAAAAGATGGTGTATTGAATGCTGAGCCCTTATATCCACCAATCATTTCTGCAAGCAATGTTCACATTCAAGATTCATTACATATTTTATCAGAAAATGTTAAACAAGCTATTCAAGATTCAGTAAGTGGATTAATACATACACAGTTCAATCTTGATACAATTATTAGAACAAAAGAGAAGATACTTCATGTACTTAGGAATAATCACTATAGTTTTATTGATGTTGACTATATCTTTGATAATCAAGGAGATAAAAAACTCACATGGATAATAACAATACCAAAAGTTCAAAATATCATCATTAGAACAGATTCAAAAACTGTACGAGATATACTTAAAAGAGAGATTGAAATAATCCCCTCACTTTTACATAGTAAACTTGTAAATGATTCTTGGGAGAAAATTTCCGGGAGTAATGCTTATCAGGATATAGATTTTAAAACAAAGATTATCAATGATACTTTCCTATTAGATATTGCAGTAAAACAATACCCAAATCAAAGTATCAAGTTAGGTGCTCGTGTAGATAATGAAAGATTTGGCCAGCTTAGTTTAGAAGCTAAACAAATGGAGCTTTTTGGGAAAGATATAGAAGCATATATCAATATTGCTGGTGGACAAAGAAATTACAAAATCGAAGGAACATTAAAATTCCCAAGTATACTTAGTTCTTTATGGAATTGGAATCTAACCGCTTATTCTTTATCAAAAGGTATCTATACATACTCAGATGTTTTTTCAAGTGATTATAATAGTTATAGTAAGAGAAAAGGAAATGAGTTTACCGAAGAACATTATGGTATAAAAAGTGTTTTTTCACGATATTTAGGGAGATCTGGCTTATTATTATTTGATATACGATATGATAAACAACGATTCTTTGATAAAACAGAAAAACCAGACTTTGTGTACAGTAAGATATGTACGGCTAAATTAACTGGGAAATATGATACAAGAGATAATGCTGATTTACCCAGTAAAGGAACATTATTTGAATTTTCTTTAGAGTCAAGTATTTATTCCTTTGAGAACAATCCTTCTTTTTCTAAAGCTCAATTTGCATTAAAAAGATCATTTACCTTTGATAATCATACATTTACACCTTTAGTAATATTTGGTTTTGCAGATAATACTTTACCCATTGCAGAATACTTTTCATTAGGTAGAGACGATATGTTCTATGGGAAAAGAGAAGATGATAAGCGTGGCTTACAATTAGCACTAGCTTCACTAGAATATAGAATCAAATCTTCTGTAAAATTATTTTTTCCAACATATCTTTCTATTAGATATGATATGGGATCTACTTGGTCTTCTTTCGAAACTATTAAAATCGCAGAATTACAACATGGATTAGGTATAGGAATAATAGCTGATACACCCATTGGAAATGCCAGAATTACCGTTGGCAAAAGCTTCTATTTTGTAAAAAATCCCGATGGTATTGTGCAAGGTCCCCTATTATTTTCTTTTGCGATTGGGACAAATTTCTAAATCTTCATTTTTTTTCCATAATTGTATGTCGGTATACTGACAATATTTCATATTTTGCTGTCAGTTTGCCTTATTTTATATTCAGAGTCAATCATGAAATCAAATCAACAATTAAAAGATATTGCTTTTATTCTCGGTTTATCTATTATACTAGCATTATGGTTCAACTTTTTTGGACATTCTAATGGTATCAGTCTTATCAGGGAAAAGCAAGAAGTTGCTATTGCTTCTGATGATGAGTTTTTACTGATAGATACTGCTTCAACAATTACTGCAGATACTGTAAAAGTAGCAATTGACAGCGTTAAATTGATGAAAAAGACACTACAAGATTCTCTGAAGAATGTTAAAAGACTTCAAGATTCACTTAAAAATGCTACTGTAGAAAGTGGGCCTATAAAAGCTAAATCTATTTTGTATAAACAAATTTTACAATTACTAAAAGACCCAAATGTACTTGTGATTGATGCCAGAAATGAGCATGAATTTGCTGAAGGTCATCTGCCAAATGCTAAGCATGTTTTTGCCATGGAATTCGAGCAACATATCCCAGAATTAATTGCTTTACCAAAAGATAAAAGAATAATAGTGTATTGTGGCGGTGGAGAATGTGAACTTAGCCATGATGTTTGTAATGGATTAATTGGTTTAGGATTTCAAAAAGTATATATCTACATAGGTGGATGGGAAGATTGGAAGAAAAATGGATCAGGTAAAGGTGCCTAATGAAAGCAGAGGTTATTGACAATACTACACAACATTTTTTACAAGTACGATATGGAATAATTGGTAATTCTCAGTTAATTACAGAAGTTATTCAAAAATTATTGTCGGTTGCGCCAACTGATTTAAGCGTCTTAATTACTGGGGAAACTGGCACAGGTAAAGAGATATTTGCTCAGGCTATTCATGGATTAAGCAATAGAAAAAAGTACCCTTTTGTGTCTGTTAATTGTGGAGCAATTCCAGAAACATTATTAGAATCAGAGTTATTTGGTCATGAAAAAGGAGCATTTACAGGAGCTGTTGAACAAAGGAAAGGCTTTTTTGAAGTTGCTAATCATGGTTCAATATTTTTAGATGAAATTGGAGAAATGCCAATTAGCACTCAAGTAAAATTATTAAGAGTGCTAGAAAGCGGTCAATTTTCTCGATTAGGGTCTTCGGATATTCATAAAGTAGATGTACGTATCATTACGGCTACAAATAGGGATTTAGAATATGAAGTTAGAAAACAGCAATTTAGGCATGATCTCTTTTTTAGATTAAACTCTGTCCATTTACGATTACCTGCCTTAAGGAAACATCCTGAAGATATTCCCCTTTTAATTGAATTCTTTAGTGATAAAGTTGCTCGGAAATTAGGAATTGAGTTTAAAGGTGTTTCTTTTGAAGCAGAACTTTTATTAAAAAGTTTTCCATGGCAAGGTAATATTCGTGAATTAAGAAATTTTATTGAAACTGTTGTCACTCTAGAGCGTGGGGCTTTAATAACTCCTGATCTTATTAAAAGACATCTAAGAATACAAGTTGATGATTTTTCAAGCTCAATTCGTCAAGAAGAATCAATCATTTTACTGCCTAAACCAAATGATCAACATGGCCAGTCAACAACACAAGATGAATCTCTTCTACTAAGAACTTTATTAGAACTACATACTGATGTAACCGATATTAAAAGAGCATTAGCTGCTATCTTTGATAAAATCACTCATATCGAAGTAAATCAATTACAAACAAATCAGATGCACAATCAATCTGCTCAGCAGGTAGAACATTCTACAATTTCAGATAATATGTCCCAAGAAGAAGATTTTCGATTAGAAGAAATGGAAAGGAAATTAATTTTAGCCGCATTAAAGCGTTTTGATGGTAATAGACGATTAGCTGCAAATGTTTTAGGAATTAGTGAAAGAACATTATATAGGAAAATAGTAGACTATCAATTAATAGAGCTTTTCTAATCTTCGATATATACTTTTTTACAAGAAGCTTCATATATATTTTATCAACATATTTTGAATACCTTTAACAGATTTTTTAGTTAAAAGTATTCCTTAACTTTTTCATATAGAATTCTAATCTACTTAGAATTCTTACTGATTTCACATCTTATATTCAAAATAGAGAACAGTTCTATGGACTCTCAATTCTCATTAGAAGAAATAGCCTTAACTATTAAACAAGCTCAAGAATTTGTAGCTCGTAGAGTAATAAATAGAGAAGAAGTTATCGAGCAAGCATTTTGTGCATTTCTTACAGGCGAGCACTTACTTCTGCAAAGTAGAACTGGTGCTGGTAAGTCATTATTAGCTGAACAATTATTTGCATGTATAGAAGGTGCAAGAACTTTTAGAGTACAAGCAAGTAAAGAGCAGCAACCAGATACCTACTTTGGTGGATTAGATATTGAAAAGTTAAAAACTGGTAAGATTTATCATAATACCGAAGGTTCATTAGTTGAATCTGAATTTGGCTTTATAGATGAAATTTTTGATGCTAATGATTTTACTTTAAGAGCCTTGCTTTCTCTATTAAATGAACGCAGATTAATAAGGGGTGTTCAAAATGTGGAAGCACATATACATACTGTGATAGCTGCAACTAATTATCTAAGAATTAGCGAAGTTACAGAGGCAATTCTTGATAGATTTCTTTTTAAAGCAATTGTATTACCCGATAAAGATCCATTGATTCAATTTAAAATTGGAGTGCAATATTCTCAACATTCTAATCGAATCCTTGCACCAACAAAAAAAATACCATACAATCATTTATATCGTTTAAAAAAAATGATTAATGGTCTAGATTCTACCTATGAATTCAGAATCTCTGCAGAAATGCTTTACTTTACTAATTTGGTTATCAGACATTATGAATTTGCTAGAAATAGAGGCCTAAGAGAGAAATTTAAGGGTCATCAAAGTAATGAATATTCAGACTTTTACATTTCCCCAAGAACTCAAGCAAAAGCCTTGGATTTGTTAAGAGCATTAGCATTTCTAGATGGCAGAACTTTAGCTGATTCTCAAGATGTGAGAAAATTATCATTAATTTTTGCAACTGCAGGGCTACCAGAAGAAACTCATTTATTTGATAAATCTTTTACGGCTGTATTTAATTCGCTAAATGCTGGCAATGGTTTTGAACAAATCAGAACACTTATTGCCTATGAATCATTGCTAGAACAAATTGAAAAAGATCCCCTTATCCTTCAGCAACCTTTAGATAAAACCCTTTCTAATTCACAACTTAGGCGTTCTCTATTAGACTGGATTAAAGATGCATTGCAAATTGATCATACTGTTCAACACAATAAAAAAGTACTAGAATCTTTCCTTAAGAATTTAATTCCAGTATGTGATGAAGTTCGTGAGTTAAAGAATTCATTAGAAAAAGAAACAACAAAAATATTTCAACAAATCGATAATTAATCTCTCTATTTTTTGTATCAACATATCTTATAGTCATGATATCCAAACGTAATGAAATAGAGAATATGGATTTTTTTGGAAAAATGATTGAATTAGGGTTTTTAGATACAGTTGAAAATGAGTTACCAGAGGACTTCACTCTCATTTATGAGATTGCACGTATCCTTGAAAACGAACTAAATCCCCTAACTAAACAATTAGCTCCTATTTTATGGTTAACTCAAACACAAGAAGATAATGCTTCACATGAAAAAGAGATTATCCCACATCTACCTTCTGGTGATGATTATGAAGCTAATCTAATTTCTAGTTTTCGAGATATTGCTAAAATTTACCCTCATCAGTTTTTACTTCCTGATGAAGTATTCATGCAGAAATTGGTGGAAAGATCATTATGGATGCCCGCACCAAAAGCACCTAGAAATTATCGATATCAAGCTGAATCAGATCAGTTTGCACCAGATTCTAGAAAGCAAAAAATATATCTTTTATTTGATACTTCTAAGTCAATGCAAGAGATGTTTAGAATTCATTTATCTAAAGCCATTGCCTATTTTTTTCTGAAACAAAATCAAAAAGAAATGGGGACAATCTTCTTTAGGACTTTCGATGCAGAAATTGGCCCTTTACAATTAGTAAGAGATAAAATCTCTTTTGATAATTTAATTGCTCATATAATGGGTTTAAAAGCAGAGGGGCGCGGTACTGCTATGGAAAAGGCTTTAATGACTGCTATTCAAGATATACGTGCAGACAGTTTTATGGCTGAAGCCGAAATACTTGTTATTACAGATGGTGCAGCACATATCGATGTTGACAAAGTCAAGCATTCTCTTGGTGAATCTATTCATATACATTGTATCAAAATAGGTTCTGCAAGTTTAAAACCAGATACAAAAACGGTATTGAATCTTATTCATTCTGCAGAATCTGATGATGCAAAGCTGATAAGAGAACTTCAACATAAACTAAAGGATTTTGAATATTCATATAAAGCTACTCAAGCTGATGCTAGAAAATCATTTATTCTTGGTGAAATTCAACATCTTAATAAACAAATTCAGGCCCAAATAGATAGATATTCTCAAAGGGCTATTGCTAATTATGGAAATGAAATTTCTGAATTATCTGATATTTTTATCAATGTTGAAGATATCAAATCAGAAAAGCTTTTTGCATTATCTAAAGATAGAATTGATGAATTTGTTCAATTATCTTCTGAATTATTAACAATATTAAAAGATGATCCTTCTGTAGAAGACGCTAAAAAAGCTGCTGTTTTATATGATCATTTACATTTATTATTAAAGTATAATAATATAGAAACTCAGCAATTGTCACAAAATACAGATGAGTTAAAACATATTTTAAGTTCATTCTTGCAACAACAACAATCTCAATCTGCACTCAATACTAGTTTAGATTTATCAGATAATGATCATATACAATTATCCAGATTACTTAAAACTGGAATGCAATCTGCAGCTAGAATTCCATTGGCTAAACTATTATTGATTTTGTATCGAAAAATAAAAAAGTCTATCATTTTATGGAGAAAGACTACATTAAGAACAAAAAAGAGAAAATATATTAATCGTAAATAATGATATATATCATTATAACCTTTAATAGAATTGTCTAGTTTAGTATTATATAATCACTTTTAAGGCTTTTGATAATGTTACCACTTACTTCAATTGTTGTGCCTACTGATTTTTCAGAGCAATCCGAAATTGCTATTGCATATGCTAAAGAATGGGCTGTACAATTTTCGGCTACAATACATTTAGTTCATATAATAGAACCAGTAGTTTTCCCTATGGATTTGCGCTATTCTCCTATTGATTTATCTACTGTTGAAAAACAATATGAAGAAACAGCTCTTCAACAACTGATACAAAAAGTTGAATCAATCAGAAAAGAGGGTATTTCTATCATTCCTGCTATTGTACATGGTGGAAGAGCTTCTGAAGAGATTAATAATTATTGCATTCAACATGCTATCTCTATGATATGTATGGCAACACATGGAAGGGGTGGAATGGAGCATTTATTACTAGGCAGTACAACAGAAAGATTAATAAGAAAATCTACTTGCCCAATAATGGTAATTAAAGTTCCATAAAGCACTATGAGAAACGTCCAACAAATAGCCTTGTAGATAACCAATGCTTTAAGGCTATCATTATTTTGTGAATAGATGAGACTGTGATTTTTTTCATGCTAAAAACATTATAATCATTCAATTCTATTTTTTCTAATAAGCGATAATAAATTGCATCCATAATTTCAGCTGCTAACATTGTATTTCTTTCATCTGGACGCAGCGCTGTCCTAGCTTTATGATAATATTCTCTTGCCCTTTGAGTTTCATATTGCATTAAAGCTATAAAGTTTTCATTATACACTTCATTCATTAAGTCTTTTTCTGAATATTTGAATTTATCCATATCTTCTTTTGGTAAATAGATATATCCTTTATCTTTATCAGCTTTAAGATCTCTTAATATATTAGTTAATTGCAATGCATAGCCTAAATTGACAGCATATTGCTTTGTCTCTTCATATTTATAACCAAATATCTCAATACACATCAATCCAACAACACCTGCTACGCCATAGCAATATTCTTTCAATTCTGAAAATGTTGTATATCGATATTGATACAAATCCCTTTCGCAACCATCTATCAATGTTAAAAAATACTGTTTAGGAATATCAAAACGCTTTATTACTTTACTTAAAGGGTAGAAATATGGCTGCAAACTCTTATTTGCATAAATCTTTTCGATTTCATTACGCCAGCTGGATAATATTCCCTTCTTCTTATTTATTATATCTACATTCTTAGATGGATATTCATCAACTATATCGTCTATTTCTCTACAAAAAGCGTATACAGTATTAATTGCTTTTCTTTCATCTTTGGGTAAGAAAGTAAACGAATAGTAAAAACTCGTTTTTGATTGATGAGGAGCAATCATAATATCTGATTCTATGTGTTCAGTCTCTTTCATAATAATTTAGATATATGATCTTAATACTCTATGTATTGCTTTAAATGCAGTAACTATGATTCTATTAACAGACAATGATATTTTTTTTGAAAGTAATACTTTTTTATGTGCTTTAGTTATTTCTAAAATAGCATTTCCTCCCTCAATAATAAGTGCTATTTCACATCTTAATCTAAAAGAGTCTAAATGACATACTAATTGAGAACCTTTCTCAAAAAGTTCTTTCGTATACTTGTACATCATATCAAATGCATGATTAAATACTTCATCAGAAATGATATCATCATTGTGCAAAGATACACCATTTAATAAATCTTTCGGAATATATGTTCTCCCATTTTTCTTATCTATATATATGTCTTGCAAGAAGTTTGCCAACTGTAATCCTGTACATATATAATCTGATAATTCTATGGTTGTTTCATTCTTATTTTTATGTAATTGTAAAATGATATCGCCTACAGGATTTGCTGAATGTGCACAATAATCCTGTACATCTTTCATAGACTTTGGTTGAGTAAAGACACAGTCTTGTTTAAAAGCTTTTAATAATTGTAAAAATGGTGTAAGACTAATCTTTGTTTTGCAGAACATATCTTGCAAGGCTATCCACAATGGATTATCTCCTGTATATTGTTGCGAACAACATATTGTTATATGATTTTCCATCATCTGGAGATAATATAATTGCTTTTCTACATCAATTTCTAAAGACCCTTCATCGGCTATATCATCGGCGATTCTACTAAATGAATAGATTGCTGCAGTATACTTTCTTATGTGTTTTGGAATACATAAGGAAGCTACAGGAAAATTCTCATAATGCATCTTTGTTATATTCAAACAAAAAGCATACGATTCTTGTATAGAACTAACCTTAAATACTGGCGAACTATATTCAATGAGATCAATCAATTCTTGCAGGCTAAACCAATGATGTATTTTTTGCATAATGTAAAAAAAAACCCGCATGAAAATCATACGGGTTTCTTAAAATAGTTTTCAGAATTTAATCACGAAATAATTTACCGCGATTGTCTTCGATTTCAGCATTATCTTTTAAAGCTTGAAACCATTGAGGATAAGCTGAATTTTTTGCTGAAGCAGACATTGATTTTTTCATTTCGGCACTTTGCATCTTAAATGCTTTCATATCAGCATCTGTTTTTTGCAGTACTTGTGTGATAAACCACCCTTTCTCGCCTGCAACTGGTGCATTAATTTTATTAATAGGTGCATTCATTGCTGATTGAGTTAAAACAGGTTCTAAGCCAAGCCCAGGAACTGAAGCAGTGTTTTTAACATCTGTAACAGACTTTACTTCAATCGAAGGATCAAATTCAGCAACCTTAAATAATCTATCTGCATTTCTTTGTTGTAATTGCTTTACAATATTTTGTGCTTTGGATTTAATAAATGCTAGCTTTTTTGAACGCATTACTTTTTCAGTAAGTTCATCCTTCATATCTTCAAATTGTTTTAAACCATTTTGTCTTTCGCCAGTTACTAAAGCAACCACAAAACCATAATATTTCAATTCTAGAGGATCAGAAACAGTTCCAACTTTTTCTGAGAATGTAAAATTGGTAAGAAAACGAGATCCTAATATTGGCATATCTTTATCAAAAAACATTGTTTCTACTATGTTTTTCTTTAATGATTTACCTAATTGGTCGATATCATTGCCATTTTCAACTTGCTGTTTGAAAGAAAGTGCATCTCTTTTTAATTGCTTCTTTGTGTTTTGAGACATAGAAATATTAATAAGAATTTCACTGTACTTCATTTCTTCAGATGCTTTATCTTGAACTTTAATAATATGATATCCAAAATCAGTTTCAATTGGCCCAACAATAGAGCCAGGAGCATTATTGAAACAGGCATCTTCAAATGGTTTTACCATTCTACCTTTAGGAAAGAAATCATATTCACCACCGCGATCTTTAGATCCCTGATCTTGAGAATATGTTTTAGCTAATAAAGTAAAATCTTCACCTTTTTTAGCTCTTCCTAAAATTTGTTGTGCCAATGCTTTAGAACTATCTTTATTTGTTCCAAAATTAATGAGGATATGGCTAGCTTTTACTACTTCATTTTCTCCAGCTCTTGTACTATCAACATGATAAATATATGTTCCAGACATTACCTGTACTGGACCAACAATATCTCCTGGCTTAGATGTTTCAAGCAAACTTTTAACATCAGGTGCCATTGTTTTAATCATTACATATTCATTCTGTTTACCACTATATTCAGCTAAATATTGTTGATAAACAGCCTCGCGAATCTCTGGTGTAATTGCTTCATTGATAGATTGCTGAATACGTGCAATTTTTTTCTGAGCAGCTAATGTATCGGCCTTTGAAGGCTCTAAAGGAAAAGATACATATTTAATTTTTCTAGCCTCTTTTTGTTTGGTAAACTCTTTTACCTTTTCATATTCAGCTTTTAATTCTTGATCTGAAGGCTTACCACCTACTTCTTTATCGGAAACTTTTAAAATGTCTAATAAAATATAATCGAAAGACATATTTGTATTTTCATTTTTAAATTTCTGTTCTAGGAAACTAGGAGATACAATAGATGAAGCAGCACCAACGGCTCTGCGAAAATGATCAGCTAATCTAGACTTATAGAGAAAATCTTCGATTTTAATCAAACTTTTCTTGAATTTTCCAACTTCTTCAGCTGGATCAACTGTTTGAGGAATCACTCCTCTCTTTTTACCTTCATTGATATTTTGAGCAATGATGTCTGGATTAGTCATCACTTCAAGATATGCTTGACGATTAAATTTTCCAGTTGAATCTGTAAAATTCTTGGTAAGATAATCCGGTGGGCTGTCTAACATTAAATCTAGAACTTCATCTTGTGTTACTTTGATTCCTGCTTTATTTGCAGATTGTTTAATAAGAATCTCTTCTACATACTGATCCCAAACGGATTGACGTATCTGATTCTCATCTACTTCTGCTTGAGGATTCTGCTGTTTTTGTAATTCAGCTTGTTCTTTAACACGAAGTTCAAATTCTTGATATGGAATATTTTCACCATTAATTACGCCAACAACTGCATTGGCTGCTGTAGTACCACTGCTGAATACTGTACTTAAATTAGAATCAGATATCACCATAAATGCGATAAAAGAAATAACAAATAGCACCAACAGATATGGAGAAATATCTCGCATACGTGAGATTACACCCATTTTACCTTACTCCTATGCTTAATAATTGAAGTTCGTCTTACATAAAGAATACAAGAATTCTTTAAAATTTTAGAAGTGCAAAATTACCTCTGTTTATGCTAATTTCCAACAATGAATTTGCCTATGTGGATAATGTAGCTTCATTACATTTATTGATTGCTCTTACTTACAATATTTATATAGTACATTTGGCTATTTCTCTTCATTGGCTTGATTACAAATTGATTATTTTGCCTAAGTACAATTTATTTTACTTTCTATGTTTCCATATGGTTTCTATCTCAATCCAATATCAAGGTGATTTGCATTGCCAAGCAATTCATGGCCCTTCACATGCTGAGTTATCAACAGATGCACCAATTGATAATAATGGCAAAGGAGAAAGTTTCTCACCCACCGATTTATTAGCCACTGCATTAGGTACGTGCATGTTAACAATTATGGGTATAGCGGCTAATACTCATAATATTAATATTAAAGGAACAATATTAACAGTAGAAAAGCACATGATTAATCAACCTGTTAGAAGAGTAGGATCACTATCTGTTTCTATCGTGTTACCCCAGCAAGAATATTCTGCAAAAGAACGTGATATTTTAATTCTTGCTGCTAAAACGTGTCCTGTAATGCAAAGTATACATCCAGATATTTCAGTTAATACTACTATGGAGATAGCATCTTGATATCCTATTCTACAATAGTAATTTCTTCTATTTCAGTATTATGTGCTTTGTCTACATTTTGCATGCATGCACAATCTGTATGGTCTTCCAAAAAATCATCTTGGATTGGCATATCTTCTGCAGATAAAACTGCAATAGAAGATTTCAGTAAAAAATATACTAACTATCTATACAATGCAAGAACCGAGCTTTCATCAACAAAAGATTTGATAGAAGAATCCAAAAAGAATGGCTTTTCTATCTATTCAAAGCTTTCTGATATAAAGCCAGGAGCAAAATTACTTTTTATCAATAGGGACAGAGCATTAATCGCTTGTATCATTGGTGCACAACCATTTATACAAGGTAGTAGATTAATTGCAGCGCATCATGATAGCCCTAGAATTGATATAAAAGCAAGGCCATTATATGAAACCGAAGGCTTTGCAATGTTTCAAACTATTTATTATGGTGGCATTAAAAAGTATCAATGGGCAAATTTACCTTTAATGATTTCTGGAAGAATTGATACTAAAGATGGTAAAACTACATGGATTGATATAGGCAAGAAACCTGAAGATCCAGTATTTGTTATTCCAGATGCTGCGCCACATGTAGATTCACCTTTAAGGAATAGAACCTATACAAGTGTATTAGAAGGCGAAGAATTAGACCCTGTTATTGGTAGTATTCCAGATGATAAAAATTCAGTGTTTAATGGTGTTATGTCATTATTACATCAACAATTTGGCTTTCAAGAAGAAGATTTTGTTAGTGCTGAATTACATATTACACCTGCATCTCCACCAAGAGAAATTGGTTTTGACAGAGGTTTGATTGGTAGTTATGGTCAAGATGATAGATCTTGCAGTTTCGCTGCTATGCATTCTTTGCTTTCACTGAACGATACTCCAGAGTTTACTTCCCTAGCATATATTGTAGATAATGAAGAAACAGGAAATGTTAATAATACTGGTGCAGCATCAATCTTTTTAAATTCAGTGTATAGTATTATTTCTGAAGCTACTACAAAACAACAGTTTAATACAAACATTACAAATCAAGCACTACATAATGCATTAGTTATTTCTGCAGACGCAAATGATGGGATTAGCCCTTTATTCCCAGGATTATCAGAAAAGTCGAATGCTGCAAAACTAGGCTATGGTATTTGCATTAAACGATATGGCCGTTCTTTTGATGCTAATTCTGAATTCACAGCTAAGATTAGAAATTTACTTGATCTTAATGTAATACCATGGCAAACGGTTTCCTATAAAGTAGAAACCGGTGGCGGTGGTACTATCGGTGGACAAATGAGCAAGGATGATATGAATGTTATCGATATCGGTATTCCCTTGCTTTCTATGCATTCTCCATTTGAAATCAGTTCTAAAATTGATTTATGGAATTTAAATAAGTTTTTCACCGTATTCTACTCATCTAAATGAAACAGTATCTATCTGCATTAGCTAAGATAAATGTAGTACTTATACTATTAGTAATACTTGCTGGAAGTGTTGTTCGATCTACCCAATCCGGTATGGGTTGTCCTGATTGGCCTAAATGTTATGGATTATTTATTCCTCCAACTCATATTGATCAATTACCCCATAATTATCAACAGATATATGCTAATAACGGTATTCCAGCAGAAGATTTTGATGCTGTGAAAACGTGGATTGAATATATAAATAGATTATTGGGTGCAATTCTTGGTATTACTGTTTTTCTACAATTATTATCTTCTTTATATCATTGGAAACAAGATAAAACCATAACATTATTAAGTATTGCTATTTTTTTAGGTACAGGTTTTCAGGGATGGCTTGGTGCATTAGTAGTTGCTTCTAATTTAGCCCCATTAAAAATTACTATTCATATGCTAATGGCAATGGCCTTATTATTATTGGGTACCCATATCGCCTGGAAGCCAAAAATTATATCTAATATTGTTTCTAATAAAAAAGTATCATATTTCATCGGGCTTAGTATCATAGCTGTGATTATTCAGATTTTGCTTGGAACACAAGTAAGACAAGAAATCGATCAATTAGCAAAGGCACTTAATTATTCTCAAAGAGATATTTGGATTAGCAATCTGTCTTCAATATTCTCAATACATAGATCCTTTGCTCATGTGATTCTTCTGATACATGCTTATATTATCTATGTAATTTTTAACAGTAAAACAGATCTATCTTCCATAAAAACAATAGCTTATATGATAGCAATTACTCTCTTTTTAGAAATTAGTGCAGGAATCATATTAAACTATATGGATATGCCTGCATTTATTCAACCTATTCATCTATTACTTGCTTCTGTTCTTTTGTGCTTGGATTATATTCTGTTTTTAAATAGTAAATCTGTAAAAGCCTGATAAATATTTCTGGAAAATAAATGTATACATGTAGAAAAGATCTTTATAACAAATGCATCATACTGTTCATATGTTTTTATGCATGTATATCTAGCATCAATGCTCAAAATATTAGGGATAATTGGTTTTTTGGAAATAGGGCTGCTGTAAATTTTTCTAATATAAATCCCAAAGCATTAAATAACTCTGCAATGGTGGCACCGGAAGGTTGCGCAACACTCAATGATAGCACTGGTACATTATTATGCTATTCTGATGGCAATTCTATATGGAATGCAAATCATATCATCATAAATGGTAATAGCTTTCTGGGAGGAAATCCGTCTGGAGCTCAAAATATTCAAATCATACCTTATCCAGGCAAATCATCTCAATATGTATTTGTTTATATAAAAGGATCTGCTGAAAATCCTCCGATGAGTCTTTGGTATACCGTTTATGATTCAATTTCAACAAATAATGCTATTCAAATTATTCCGCCTACACTGTTATATGAGAATATCACAGAAAAGTTAGTTGTTATAGAAAATAATATAGGAAGTGGTTATTGGATTTTTACCCATGGTTTTGCGGATAATAATTATTTAGCGTTTCAGTTAACAAATACTGGTATATCTAAAAGTCCTATTATATCTACTGGAAGCTATAATTTTAAATCAAGTAAGTGGAATGCAAGCGGAGTAATGAAATGTTCTCATAATAGTAAAAAACTTGCAACATGTATTAGAGGAGAATCAGATACAAGTTTTGTAGAATTAACAGATATAAATATTAGTAATGGTAAAGTAAGTAATCCCGTTTTAATTCCTTTTCCAATGTTAACCTATGGAGCCGAGTTTTCTAGAGATAATAAGTATTTATATATAAGCTGTGGACTATCAACTAAAAAAGGGATTTTATATCAAGTAGATATTGGATCTAGTACTTTTAATAAAACAGAAATTTATAATTCCCCCACAGAATGGTTTGGACAATTGCAATTAGGTAATGATTGTAAAATATATTTAGCCAAACAATCTTCTGAGTCCTTAGGCACAATAACTAATCCTTCTGGTACAGGGCCAAGCTGTGGCTTTTTGATAAGTGGATTGGTATTGTCTCCCGGTACTTCTGCATTAGGCTTACCAACTTTTATTCAAACAAATTCATCAATTATTTCAAATTCTATACGATATTCTTCTGACAATATCTTTGACAGTGTACAGTTCTCAATTCAATATCCAAATGCAACAAATTATTATTGGGATTTTGGAGATCCTTCCTCTGGTTCACAAAATGTTTCTAGCGAGAATCTGCCAAAACATGTATTCAATAGATCAGGGTCTTATTATGTAAAAGTATATCTAAGTGGACCATGTGGATTTGATACATTATATCAATTACTTGAGATTAAAAGTAAAAAGACTCTTATCGTTAATTCGAATTCTGCAGTATTAGATATTGTATCAAATACATGCAATTCACACCTAATAGTTAAAGAGTCTTGGCCATTTATCAAGGGCGATTTGGTTCTGCTTATTCAGATGAAAGGTGCTGAAATTGATTCTTTATATCCACAAAAAAAAGATGGTTATCCACATCAACTTCATGGTGCAGGACTATTTGAATATGCTAGAATTAGCTCTGTAAATGGTAATACCATATATCTTCAACAAAGATTACAACAATCGTGGAATGACACATTATCATGGAAACAAACTTCTGTTCAATTGGTAAAAGTTTTCGAAAAAGATAATTATACATTAAATCAATCTGTTAATTGCGCAGTGTATGATGGAGAAAAAGGAGGGATAATCTCTATCTATGTACATGATACTCTTACATTATACTCAAATATATCTGCTAATGGTGTAGGTTTTAGAAGCCCTCCTTATAATAATTCAATTACTATTTCTGAATATTCTAATGACTCTTTTATCTCTTCACTATCACAATATGGTTCTAGAAAAGGAGAATCAATCATAGCAGATTCCTTTATTGGTGATTATACAAAAGGTAAAATGAATCTTGCTAATGCCGGTGGAGGCGGAAATGCCCTCAATGCCGGCGGAGGCGGTGGAGCCCAATATGGAAATGGTGGAAATGGTGGATTTGGTTGGAAAGATACTGTCAATAAATCAAATAATATTAATGAGTTAAGTGCAGGATTAGGTGGAGTAAATGGTTATATATCACAAAATGATGTTCTACCATTTTATTCACAATCTTTTGGACAAAGGGCTTTTCTTGGCGGTGGTGGGGGAGCTGGTTTTTCTCCAATTAATACGGCATCTGGACAACCCACCAGCGGTGTTGGTGGAGGTATAATATTTGTAAGAGCTAAAACTATTATTGTAAAAAATCAGAATGTTTTGATTGAAGCTAATGGGAAAGCAGGATACCCTTCAAATAAAGGAGGAGCCTCTGGTGGTGGTGGTGGTGGCTATATCCATATTCAAGCAGATACTATCATAGGAAATATTCAATGCTCTGTTCAAGGTGGTAATGGAGGCGATAATAGATCTGCTAAGGACTTAGGACAATATGCCCCAGGTGGTGGTGGTGGTGGTGGGATTATACTCACAAATTCATCTAGTAATGCAGTTTCTATTATAGCACAAGTAGATGGTGGTAAAAAAGGCATTTGTACTAATTTTTCTGATTCTTTTGGAGCTCAAGATGGAAACAAAGGCATAATAAAGAATGATGCAAGCCTATTTGATGAATCTCTCAATTCTGTTTCAGAATACTCCCCTACTTTACCGAATGAATACTATATAATTGACTCTATTCATCAAGATAATGATAGAATAACTCTAAAGAAACCATATCAATTATGCATGGGAAATAAGATTCTCATTATGCAGTTAAATTCAAGTGATAGTTGGCTTATAAGTGGAACAGGCAAACAATTTGGCCAGCTTTTATCCAGAGGATCTGCTGGTAATTATGAGTTTGCGAGAGTAAAAGCTGTAGAAGGCAATACGATCATTTTAGATAAACCAATAGTAAAAAACTATAGAAATTATATAAGTAGATTAGGTATTACTGTTTCATCATTTGTTATTAATGTACCCGAATTCGAAAATCTTTCAATTAATCAACCATTAACAGGAAATCCATGGACAGGAAATAATGGTAATGGAGGGGTTTTGGCACTAAGTGTAAAAAATACTTTAACTCTTAATGCACCTATTCATATGAATGGCAAAGGTTTTAGAGGAGGAATAGGACTCAAAAGTCCAATATGTCTAGATTCTCATATTATTGATCTATTTGGAGTTAAAGACTCTTCTTTATATGCTCAAAAAGGTGAAGGCATAAGCAATAGTGGCTGGGATATAATAAGCAATGTACATTATGCTGGAAAAGGTGCCATTGTAAATGGTGGTGGCGGTGGAAATAATCATAATGGTGGTGGTGGTGGTGGTTCTAATTTGGGATGTGGTGGAAATGGAGGTTGGGGCTGGAATTCGATAACAATTAATGATAATAAACTTTCTGGAGGAATAGGTGGATGGCCTTTCTCTAAAGCTATGATCAATAATGAGCGAGTTGTTTTTATGGGTGGTGGTGGCGGTGCAGGCCATACAAATGATCTAAATGGTAGCTATGGTGCAAATGGTGGTGGTATTATTATCATACAAGCCAAAACTATTCAAGGAAATAATCAGACTATTTCAGCTAATGGATTACATGCAAAAGATGCCGATTATGATGGCTCCGGTGGAGGTGGTGCGGCAGGTTCTATAATATTAGATTGTCAAGATATTCAATCTCATCTCTTCTTAGAAACCATGGGTGGTAATGGAGGAAACACGAATATACATTTTGATGGTCCTGGTGGAGGTGGAGGTGGTGGATTTATTGGATTTACCTCACAAACATTGCCAAACAATATTAGTGTCAATGTAAATGGTGGATATTCTGGAAGACATCTCTTTGATAGATATGGTTCCGAAGATGGATGTTCCGGAACAGTAGTTTCTGATATTGTTTTATACGGTGATAAACCAACGAATATTAATATCCATAATGATGATATATCCAATATTCAGATTTTACAAACTGATAAAAGCATTCAA
Source organism: Bacteroidota bacterium (assembly GCA_049317525.1). Lineage (GTDB taxonomy): Bacteria > Bacteroidota > Ignavibacteria > Kapaibacteriales > UBA961 > UBA961. The sequence goes on from JBMOIC010000014.1 coordinate 19,375, forward strand.
GTGGTAAATCTACCAATTCATAGCTCGATCGAATGTTTTGATATATTAGGAAAAGAGTGGCTTCTACATACAAATGTTCAATCAAGAGATTTTAATATTTCTACAGAGCAATTTCCCCATGGAGTATACTATCTTGTTATTTCACATAATGGCTTGATACATAATTCACATCCATTTTGCATCATTAAGTAAGATTTATGAAAGAGACAATACACGGAAACAAAAAAAGAATCAAATTTATATCAGAATGCTTAAACAGATTTAAACCTGTTTCTGTATTAGATATTGGCTGTGGAAATGGTATTTTTTTAACAATTCCCTTAGCACAACAATTCAAGAATATTACTTTTTGTGGAATTGATTCAGATGAACCAACTATTGCATTAGCAAAAAACAACAATGAATTAAAGAACTTATCATACTATACAAATGATGAGTTTTTACGTCATAACAAATATGATTTAATCATAGCCTCTGAAGTTATTGAACATGTAGAAGAACCGCATCAGTTTTTACTGTGGACAAAAACTCATCTGTCTGAACATGGTTATATTATCATCACAACTCCTAATGGTTATGGTTGTTTCGAATTCACCACTTTTTTTGAAACAATTCTAGACTTAACAGGAATAATGAAATTGTTAAGTTCTTTACCTTTCTTATCCTCTCTCAAAGTTGGGAATTCATATACAAATAATGATATACAAGAAAAGCAACATGATACATTAGCAATAAGCCCGCATGTTAATTTCTTTAGCTATCGAAAATTAAAAAAGGTATTTGCAGAAAGCGGATTAATTGAAAAAATGTATAAACCACGATCAATGTTCGGAGGTTTAGGATTTAATCAATTGTTTAGATCGGAGTCTGTGCTAGAATGGAATGCATCAATATCAGATTCAATGCCAAGACAAATAGTGAGTGGCTGGATGTTTGTGTTAGAAAATAATCCAGATTTTTCACCTAATACAACAACTGTATACAAGCGTAGTCTGAATGAACAATTTCGCCGATGGTTAACTGCTAAACGTTGGAATATTATATAATATCAAACACTCTTAATGCTTCATTTACATGGTTATCAGCAGAAAATGAAGAGTTAAATATATACTTGATAATACCATGTTCATCAATACAAAAAGTAACCCTGCCTGGTAGCAATCCAAAAAAACCATTAGGAATGCCCATAATTTCTCTTACTTTACTGGATTCATCACTTAATAGTTGATAAGGTAAAGAATTTTTCTTAATAAAAGATTGATGCGAATCCATAGAATCTGAGCTTATACCTATCACTTGAATATTATGCTTGATAAACTCTTGATAATGATCCCTAAAAGAGCAAGCTTCTTTAGTACATAAAAAAGTATCATCTTTAGGATAAAAAAACAAGACAGTCTTTTTGCCATAAAAAGAAGAACTATGCACCCAATCGCCAGATTGATTTTGTAAACTAAATTCTGGAATAGTCATCCCTATACTTATTTTCATACTTAATATGTTCCATTACAATAATATAAAATAAGCCAAGAAATCCCACCAGCAACTATTGGTATAACGATATTATCATCTACTTTTAATCTATATGCAGCTGCTTCAGCAATAGCAGCAAAAAAACTACCTGTGCTAACCGCTATAAAAAAAAGAAAGTCTAAATGGAAAATCTGCGTCCAGGTATAACAAACAATAATTCCAACGATAAAAAAGGTTATGCTCCCCTCTAAAGATTTATCAATAAACTTTGTTTTACCTATTTTTCTACCAATTAATGCTGCAAACATATCACAAAGAATAACAATCGAAAAAGCGATAATTGCAATTGTTTTTGGGAAGACAAAAACTGTTAAGACTGCAGCTATCATTACCCAAGAAGCTCCATTAAGTACTAAAGATGTTCTGTTAAGCTCATGTGGACGCATCAAATGTCCAATAATACCATGTGAAAACGATCTAAAAGCAGGATTATAATGAATAAAAAGATCTATAATTAATGTTATGCATGTTAAAGGAAAAAGTATAGATAAGGCGGTTGGTCTATCTATAAAATAATAGATAATTGGAATCAGCATCGAAGTTATATGAATTCCCTTTCGCTGTAATTCATTAGTATAGGTGATTTGCTGATTATTTGTCATTTTTGTAGATATAATAAAGTGTAAAGGACAAGATCGTGTTGCAATTATTTGCACCTGCAAAAATAAACCTTGGGCTCCAAATAATTGGAAAAAGGAATGATGGTTATCATAATATTCACTCTCTTTTTTTCCCAATCAAAAGTATTGCAGATATTTTAACAATAGAATTAGCTCAATCTCTTACTCTAATTTGTAGTCAAGAATTAGATATTCCTAATGAAAACAATATAGTGTGGAAAGCAGCATATTTATTAAAGCAAAGATACAATATAGACATGGGAGCTAAGATATCACTGCAAAAAAATATTCCTCATGGTGCAGGATTAGGTGGTGGAAGTTCTGATGCTGCTACAATATTAAAGGGGCTACAATTGTTATGGAATATAGATATATCACCCAAAGAACTATCCGAAATAGCATCTGAATTAGGAAGCGATGTCCCTTTCTTTTTACAAGATCATCCCGCACTTATTCAAGGAAGAGGCGAAATAGTTCATCCATTTATGTTTTCTTGTGAATGGACTATATTAATTGTATTTCCTGCAATATATTCTAATACTTCACTTGCTTATGCTGGTTTAGACACAAGTAATTTCCCCAAAATCGAAGTAAATTTTGTTGATGCTTTACAACAATCAAAAGATGATTGTTCAAAAATGAAAGATTTATTATTTAATGATTTTGAATACAGTATTTTTACACAATTTCCTGAATTAGCAGAGATAAAATCACTGTTGTATACTCAAGGTGCTTTTTTTGCTGGCATGAGCGGTAGCGGATCTACCATGTTTGGTCTATTTTTAGATCCAACTACTGCACACAAAGCACAATCTGCTTTTCTAACATATCAATGCATGATAGCTCCATTTACATAATATAGAATTTTCAATTATCTTCACATTTTTACTATGAATATTGCACTTATCAGTGCCGAAGTGTCTCCCTTCGCAAAAGAAGGTGGATTATCAGATATTGCTTCTGCATTACCAAAAGCTTGGAAAAGTTTAGGGCATAATGCAATCATTATTCTTCCCAAATATGGAGATATAGACACCGATTATTTTAAATTAGAACCATTAGACATAACAATCAGTGTCTCCATTGGGTATTGGACAGAATATGCCAGTCTTTGGAAAACAACTTTGCCCGGTAGAGATGATGTTACGGTCTATTTTATAGAGAATCAAGACTATTTTGCTAGACATGGTATATATGGAAATCCCGAAGGATTTGAAGATAATGATAGGCGTTTTTTGTTTTTAAGCAGAGCAAGTTTTGAGGTATGTAAGGCTATTGGATTCAAACCTGATATTATGCATGCACATGATTATCATACCGCAATGGTAATGCCTTTTCTTAAAATGCAGTATAAGAATGATCCTTTTTTCTATACAACTGTTGGAGTTTTAACTCTGCATAATTTAGCATATCAAGGATGGTTTAACCCCAAAAAGATATTTGAATTAAGTGGTTGGCCTTGGCAAGAATTTTATCCTGGTAGTTTTTTTGAAATGAAGGGTCAATTCAATGCAATGAAAACTGGAATTATGTTTGCCGATAAAATAACTACAGTAAGCCCTACATATGCAAATGAAATTCGGTGGACAGAATATGGTGAAGGATTACAAGAATATTTACATCAAAGAAGTGCAGATTTAATTGGCGTTCTTAATGGTGCGGATTATCAAGAATGGAGTCCAGAAAAGGATGCACATATAGTTATCCCTTACTCATTAAAAAATCTTGAATCAAAACAATCGAATAAAGATTTTTTACTAAGAGATTTTCAAGTTCCAGCTTATGACCTAGAACGAGATATACCATTAGTGGGCATGGTTAGTAGATTAACAGATCAAAAAGGAATTGAATTATTAGAACAAACAATTGAAGACTTTATTAAGTATGGTGCAATACGGCTTGCTTTACTTGGTTCTGGTGAAAAAAGATATGAGCAGTTCTTTCATTATTTGGCTAATAAGTATCCTACAAGAGTATTTGTAACTATTGGATATAACAATACACTTTCACATAGAATTATAGCTGGATGCGATTATCTATTGATTCCATCTCGATTTGAACCATGTGGATTAACTCAAATATATGCGATGAAATACGGTACAATTCCAATAGTTAGGCTTACAGGTGGATTAGCAGACACTGTTAAAGAATATAATCCATCTACAAGAACTGGAGATGGATTTACATTTAATGGCTTTAGGGCACACGAATTTTCAACTGCTTTAAGGAAAGCTTTGGCACTATATAAAACCGAATGGCACTGGGATCAAATTCGACATAATGCTATGAAAAAAGATCTTTCAGTCATGTATTCTGCACAAGAATATATAGATGTTTTTACATGGGCTTTAGAAAAAACTCACTAAGATTAATGAGGAGTTATAATTCCCTTTTTAATGAGATTTTCGCCGGCAATATTTATTTCTTTATGAATTGATTTCTTGTGTGCTAGCTTCCAATCTCTAAAAGCGATTGGCAATGCTTGTTGTATATGATCTACAGGTACTATATTCATATTCTCTAAAATAACGGGATTAACCTCTGCAATATCTTTCTCATTTCCTTTTGGAATTAATACCGTCATAATTCCCATTCTTTTTGCTGCAAGCAATTTTTCATTCAATCCACCAATAGGTAAGATTGAACCTCGTAATGTTATCTCTCCCGTCATTGCAATATCACCTCTTAATGGCAAACCGCTAGAAGCAGAAATCAATGCTAGTGTCATTGTTATTCCAGCAGATGGACCATCTTTAGGAATAGCACCTTCAGGTACATGAATATGGATTTCTTTATTTTTTGAGAATTCTTCTGGAACACCTAAACTAGACCAATGGGAACGTACATATGTTAAAGATGCCATTGCAGATTCTTTCATAACATCCCCAAGTTTTCCGGTTAAGGTTAATTTTTCTGAACCAGGCATAATACTCACTTCAACAGGTAATGTATCACCACCAACACTTGTCCAAGCAAGCCCAGTAGCTACTCCTATTTTGTCTTTTAGAGAATCCGGTTTTCTTTTATACCTAGGTACTTTTAAGAATACTTCTATATCCTTAACAGAAATTGTACGTTTCTTTTTAGACTTTTTTTCTGTACCGTTTGAAGCTACACTCACAACATTTCTGGCAATTTTTCTAAAAAGTGACGCTATTTCACGTTCTAAATTTCTTACTCCTGCTTCACGTGTATATTCGGTAATAATCTTCATCATTGCATTATCATCTATAGACACTTTAAATGGCTTAAGACCAAATTCGGTTAGAAGTTTAGGAACTATATGTTTTTGCGCGATTTGTAATTTATCAAAATCTAAATAGCTAGGAATATCTATAACTTCCATTCTATCTAATAATGGACCTGGAATATCATATTTAACATTTGCAGTGGTGATAAAGAGTACTTTGGATAAATCATACTCAATCTCTAAATAGTGATCGCTAAATGTATTGTTTTGTTCTGGGTCTAATACTTCCAATAATGCAGCACTTGGATCCCCCCTGAAATCCATAGACATTTTATCAACCTCATCCAATAAAATTACGGGATTAATTGTCCCCGCTTTTTTCATTGCAGCTATAATTTTTCCTGGTAAAGCACCAATATATGTTCTTCTATGACCTCTAATTTCTGCTTCATCTCGCACACCTCCTAATGATATACGAACAAATTTTCTACCTAAAGCTCTTGCTATAGACTTACCTAACGATGTTTTTCCTACACCTGGAGGACCAGATAAACATAATATTTGTCCACTTGCAGAACCAGACAATTTTAACACAGAAATATATTCTAATATTCTTTCTTTTGGTTTTGCTAAGTCATAATGATCTTCATCTAATACAGATTGTACTAATTCCAAATCCAAAATATCTTGAGTTTGATTTTGCCAAGGTAAAGAAGTGATTGTCTCTAAATATGTTCTTAGAACTCCATATTCTGGTGACATTGCATTTGATTTCTTATACTTTTCAAATTCTTCCATTACCTTTTTATAGGTTTCTTCTGGCATTTTGGCTGCTTCAATCAAAGATCGCATTTGAATGTGATCAGCAGATAATTCTTCATCATCATCAAGTTCTTTTTGTAGTGCTCTAATCTGTTCTTGTATATAATATTTTCTTTGTGTTTTGTGAATTGAATCTGAAACTTTTGAGTCTAATTCTTCTTCAATTTTTAATACTTCAATTTCACTCGTTAATAAAGCTAATAAACTCTTGTATTGAGCTTTAAGTGAAATTTGTTCTAGGATTGTTTGCTTTGCATGAACATTCTTATTAATATTCGCAGCAGCATAATAGAGCTTTCTTGATGGATCTTCGATATTATCAAAAGCACCTTTTACTTCAGGGGGTAATTGTTTATTGGATTTAACATACAGTGCAAAATTCTCGCTTACTTTTCGAACATACGCTTGTAATTCTGGATCTTGAGCATCATATTCAGTTTTGATTATTTTTACTGAAGCCTCTAAATACTCTTTATCTTTAACAGGGGTTGTAATTTTGGCTTGAAATATTCCTTCAACAAGAACTTTTAATAGATTATTAGGAAGTTTAATTACTTGTAAGATTTTAGCAACCGTTCCATAAGAATAAATATCATTAATAGATGGCTCTTCGATGTCTCCCTGAACTTGCGTAGAAACGAAAATAAATTTCTCTCTTTCTAAAGCTTCTGCAACCGATTTTAATGAAGAAGCCCTTCCAATTAACACAGGAAAAATCATATGAGGAAATATAAGAACATCTCTTAAAGGTAAAATCGTCAACTTTTTGGGAACTGCATAGTTATTCTGATCTTGCGATTCAGAAGTAATAGAAGCAATTAAATCTTCATTTTCAGCCATTGTATATCTCTAGTGTATTTTTAACGTAATCAATTATTAAATTACATCCACTTGGAATAATTATTCCTAAATAATCATTTGTACCAAGGAAAGAATGTGATGGTATGACGCATAATCTGACAGTACATTTTATTCAATGAATAATTATCTTCACTCATTTTTTGAACTAAATATTTATGATTGATTTTTTCTTTGCTCCTACTTTATTTTGGGTTTTATCTGGCTGCATACTTTTAAGTATTCAATCGGCAGCTATTGGATGTTTTACTGTCCTTAATAAGCAATCATTAGCTGGTGATGCTGTTGCACATGCAGTTTTACCCGGAATTTGCATTGCTTTTTTACTAACTGGAGAAAAGGACGGTCTTTTACTATTGATATCTGCATCTATTTCTGGTTGGATTGCATTACAAACTATTCAGTATATCTCTGAAACTACAAAAATAAAAACAGATGCATCAATCGGAATTATTCTCTCTGTATTTTTTGGCATTGGTATTTTATTGCTTACATCTATTCAACAATCAGGTAATGGTAATCAGTCTGGCTTAGATAAATATATTCTTGGTAAAGCTGCTGGTATGTTACCAGAGGACATCTTGCTTTTACTATGCACATGTAGCATTATTTTACTTGTTTTAGCATTGTTTAGAAAAGAGATTATTGCCTATATATTTGATATAGACTTTGCTAAGTCTTCGGGCATTCCTTTCAGACTTATCCGTTTTTGTTTATTGCTTCTATTAATCATTAATGTGGTAAGTGGAATTCAGACTGTAGGTGTTGTTTTGATGGCTGCTTTAATTATTACGCCAGTATCTGCAGCTAGATTTTGGAGTGATTCTATACAAAAAGTATATACTATTTCTTTAATTATAGGTATCATTTCTGCGTTTGTTGGGGTAGGTTTTTCTTTTTATATAGCAAATGCTCCTACAGGGGCAACCATAGTATTAGCATTAACAAGTGTCTTTTTCATTTCAGCTTTCTTTGCGCCTCATAAAGGTATAATTGCTAGACTCTACAAACAATTCAACCATAAAGAAAAAACGCAACAAGAGAATATTCTCAAATTATGTTTTCATAGTATTGAACATCATGATAGTCTAAAATTACCTCTTCTTACGCATTCAGAAATTCATAACTTTGAAGCAATTATGAATGATCAAGGTATTGTACATTGGAAAAAACATAGTAAAAGTTTGATAAAAAAAGGATTTCTTTCTTATTCTGCAATATCAGATACCTGGTATATTACTAAAGAAGGTTTGGCACGTGGACAAAGGATAACTAGATTACATAGATTGTGGGAAGCTTATCTTTTACACCATTTACAATTTGATATAGATCATGTTCATGAAGATGCAGATAGTATCGAACATATTTTAACTCCAGAATTGGAATTAGCTTTAGAGACTATTCTTAATAATCCTAAATTTGATCCTCATGGAGAAACAATTCCAAGAATATATATTTATTAATTCATGACATTTAATACCTTCATACGTTCAATTATTGCTGGGATATTTATTATTATCTCAGGTTATTGCTATGGTGTCATTAGAATATTGAGTAAAGGTACATTAGATACATTTTATCCTGCAGCAAAGTGGTGGGCACAGTCTATTTTATCAATATGTAAAGTAAAATTATCATGTACTAGTACTGCTGAAGCTCATCAACAAGCAATCTATATTGCAAACCATGTTAGCTTGGCAGATACTCCTATTATGATTAGTATATTACCAGAAAAAACAAGAATTATGTATAAAAGTGAACTTGATAATGCACCAGGAATTGGCATCGTATTAAGAAGATCCCCATATATTTCTGTTCATCGTAAAAGTGTAAGAAAAGCAGCCTTAAGTATCGTAGAAGCGCGTAGTGCAATTCAGAATGGTGATTCGATCATGTTATTTCCAGAAGGTACTTGGTCTGAAAAACCAGGTGATTTATTACCTTTTAAATTAGGTGCTTTCTCTTTATCTAAAAATGAAAATATACCTATCATTCCAATGGTAATTGTAGGCACAGAAAATATCATACATAAAGATTCGATTTTTATTCATTCTGGTACCGTGCATGTTACTATATACCCTGCAATGTACCCAGAGTTATTTGATAAAGCAGAAACAATGAGAGAGGCATGCAGACACATCATTCAGAATAAATTACAGCAGCATTACTCATAATCTAATATTCTGAATAAAGTACATACTTTTTTCTCGTTTGTAGATAATCGTCTACTCCCTTCATTAATTGAGCCCTTATCAAATCGTCACTTCCACCTTGTAATAATAAATCAACAATTGTCTGATTACTTATTATTTTTCTAAACATAGATTTAGGTTCATCTTTTACATATTCAGCGGTAAAATGTTCAGGAAACATTCTTCTTAATCCTAGTAAGATTTCTATTCCAGCAGAGAAAGGTCTAGCATCGGGTTTACATGAAGTATGAACAATAATTCCATTGCAATCTTGATTTGGGTATTTACCTGTTGGTATTCTATACCTTGCTATTCCTGCTTGAACTCCTAATGGGGAAATATTATCGTTAATTTCTTGTAAAAATTGCTGAGAATTAATAAAAGGAGCAGCTATATATTGAAAAGGCAATGTGGTGCCAACTCCTATACCTGCAGACCCAATTTCTCCTATTGGGCCAGCTATCGCGGCTCCAAAAATTGATTGAGCATTTGGAATATTTGGTGATGTAGGACAAAAATGCAAGCCTGTATCATACCATGTCATGGACCTAGTCCAATATGTCATTTTTAATACAGATAACTCGCAAGTACGGGCTTTTCCATATTTATCTTTAGGAAGCATTTGTTCTTTATTTATCAATAAAGCAAATTCTCCAATAGTTAAGCCATGTATATAAGGGATAGGAGCAATACAAACAAAAGAAAGAAGAGCGCTATCTGCGATTGGGCCATCTACTATTAAGCCACCCATTGGATTGGGACGATCTAAAATCAACACTTCCTTATTATATTCTGCACAAGCATCCATTACATTATATAATGAACTAATAAATGTATAAGATCTTATTCCAATATCTTGAATATCAACAACAATGATATCTGCATCAGCAAGCATCTGTTTTGATGGACGCCGATACTTTCCATATAAGGAATACACCGGAACATTCCATAATGAATCATTATTTACATCTTGTCCTGCAGGAATTGTGGCATAGTATCCATGTTCAGGAGACAAAATTGAAACAAGAGTACATTGATCCGATTCTGCTATTAATTGGGCAGTAGGAATTAATTGAGAAGACCTTCCGGATGTATTGGTAAGTAAACAAACCTTTTTACCTTTTAATGGTTCAAAATTCATTTCAATCAGATTGTCAATGCCTAATTGAACAGTTTCTTGTACTAATTGAGCTTGTACAGATTGCCCTATAAGCAATAGGCTCATTACCAATACCATTAAAAATGAAATAGAGATAAGCTTGTATACTCTAAACACGATTATTGTTCCAAATATGTATAACCGTATAGTCCTGAACGATAAATTGTTAAGAACTCTTTACCTTCTGCAACACTAATTCTACCTTCTTTGACAGAATTACTTACCCATGTTTCCATTGTTCTTACTAATTTTTTTGCAGAAAATTGGACATAATCTAAAACATCAGCTACAGATTCACCATCAATGATTTGATCAATGCTATATCCATCACCATCTACTGTTACATGAACAGCATTCGTATCTCCAAATAGATTATGGAGATCACCCAATATTTCTTGATAAGCACCCACCATAAAAACAGCTAAATAGTATGGTTGATTTTCTTTAAAATCATGTAAAGGCAAATTTGAAGTAAAATCCTTTGTACCAATAAACTTATCTATTTTCCCATCTGAATCGCAGGTAATATCTTGAAGTGTTGCTTCGCGCATAGGCCTTTCGTCTAGTCTATGTATAGGCATAATCGGAAATAACTGATCTATGGCCCACATATCTGGAAGTGATTGGAAAAGTGAAAAATTGCAGAAATATTTATCTGAAAGTAATTTACCCAAATTTTTCATCTCTTCGGGAGGATGTTTCATTTGATTTGCCAAAGTTTGAACTTCTAAAGCAATTGTCCAAAATAATTGCTCTGTTTGGGCTCTTGTATGTAAATCTAACATACCCAAATTAAATAGATCTAAGGCTTCTTCCCTATTCTGCTGGGCATCATGCCAAGACTCTATCATTGTTCTACTTGATAGTCTTTTTAATATTGTTTTTAATTCGCACACAATTTCATGGTCAGATTCATTTATAACACGATCTTCGGATGATAATTGTGGTATGGTTGTAGTTTCCAGAACATTAAATACAAGAACTGAATGATGAGCAGTTAGTGCTCTTCCTGATTCAGTCACGATATTTGGATGAACTAATCCATTCTTATCAGCAGCATCTTTAAGGGTATACAAAGCATCATTTGCATATTCTTGTATTGAATAATTGATACTATTTGCTGCAGAAGATCTAGAACCATCATAGTCAACTCCTAAACCACCACCTATATCTACATATTCAATATTACAGCCAATCTTTTGTAATTGAACATAAAACTGAGCTACTTCTCTTAAACCAGCCTTAATCTTTCTGATATTTGTTATCTGACTTCCTAAATGGAAATGAATCAGCTTCACACAATCAAGAATATTTTCAGACTTTGCATAATTAATTGCATCTAATAACTCACTGGCATTTAATCCAAATTTGCTACCATCGCCACCTGATTCTTCCCATTTACCACTACCAGAAGCAGATAATTTAATGCGTATACCAATATTTGGCCTAACATTTAATCGCTCTGAAACTGTTTTGATAAGTTTTAATTCATTGAGTTTTTCAACAACAATAAATATCTTTTTTCCCATTTTTTGAGCTAATAAAGCTAATTCTACAAAATCTTCATCTTTATAGCCATTGCATATAATTAATGCTTCAGGATTATCCATAATGGCAAGAACCGCATGTAATTCAGGTTTTGAGCCAGCTTCTAAACCAAGAGAGAAGCGCTTGCCTTGTCTTACTAGTTCTTCAACAACAGGCCTTTGTTGATTAACCTTGATAGGATATACACTATAATATCTGCCCTTATATCCATATTCTTTGGCTGCATGTTTGAAACAGGAAGAAATCATCTCTATTCTATCATCAAGAATATCTGGAAATCGTAATAAAAATGGTAATGCAACATCCTTAAGAATAAGTTCATCAACTAAATCTTTTAAATCTATTGCTGGGCCATTGTCTCTTCTTGGGCTAACAGTAATATTACCTTTGTCATTAATTCCAAAATATTGAATACCCCAACCATTTATATTGTATAGTTCAATTGCATCTTCTACACGCCATTTTCTCATGGCATTATCTCCGAGTATATTGTTATGATAAAGTTGAGATGATAACTTTCATCTACTATGGTGCATTCTTCTTAACAAGTAAGATAAATTTAAGCACAAAAATACAGAGGTTTTATTAATGTAAGCCTTGTTTTTACTATAATTAATAGACATCTAAAATATGCTCTCTGAAAAAAAAAAGTGTATATTGATAAATTGATAGTGAGGAAATTATCAATTTATATCGAAATTATTTTCTAAAAACACCATATTTCTGATTCATGTCTGCACAAATATCCACTAATGCTTCCATTGAATTACTCAAAATTCAATTCGCGGATTTTCTGAAAAAAAAGATGTACCGAAATACGCAAGAACGTTTTTTGGTACTAGAAAGATTAGCTGAACTAGACAAACATTTTAGTGCTGACGAACTATATATTATTATTAATTCGTCTGGTTTAAAAATTTCTAGAGCCACTATTTATTCTACTTTAGATTTATTAACTAAGTGTAATATCCTTACAAAACATAGATTTCAAGGAGAAAGTGCCCACTTTGAATTATCATCTAGAAAACCTAATCATGATCATTTAATTTGTGTAGAATGTGGCCATATCATTGAATTTAATGAAGAACAGCTTTATAATATTGGCAAGAATGTTTGTAATAAATTCGATTTTATTCCAATGAAATATTCAATGCAAATATTTGGTGTTTGCAAAGACATCAATACTTGTGAATTTAATAAATAGATTATCCGTTTTAAGAATAGGCAAATAGAGAATGGCAAAAAACTTAGTAATTGTAGAATCTCCAGCCAAGGCTAAAACTATTGAAGGTTATTTAGGTAAAGATTTTACAGTAAAAGCTTCCATGGGGCATATTCGAGATTTAGCCAAAGGGAATGATGCAATCGATGTTCACAATAATTTTCTACCACATTATATAGTGTCTGAAGGTAAAGAACAAGTTGTTCAAGAATTAAAAAAACTTGTAAAACAATCTGATATCATTTGGCTTGCTACCGATGAAGATAGAGAAGGCGAGGCCATTGCATGGCATCTTTACGAAGAATTAAATTTATCTAATAAAATTACTAAACGCTTCGTTTATCATGAGGTTACTAAAAATGCAATTCTTAAAGCTATTGAAAAACCCAGAGAAATAGACAATAATTTAGTTAATGCCCAACAGGCTAGACGCATTTTAGATAGATTAGTTGGCTTTGAATTGTCTCCTGTACTATGGCGAAAAGTAAGACCATCTTTATCTGCTGGCAGGGTTCAATCTGTTGCTGTTAGGCTTATAGTTGAAAGAGAAAGAGAAATCGTAGACTTTTCTTCATCATCAGCCTTTAAAATCTCTGGCTTATTTCTGCCTGAACAAGATAATGCGAAGTCATTTATTGCAGAATTACCCAAAAGGCTAGAAACTCAACAACAAGCTGAATCTTTTTTAGTTTCTTGTAAAAATGCAAATTTTACTGTTCACTCTATAGAAACAAAACCAGGTAAAAAGTCGCCAGCACCACCTTTTACTACTTCTACTCTACAACAAGAAGCAAGCAGAAAATTAGGGCTTTCTATTGACAGAACAATGAGAATTGCCCAACAGTTATATGAAGCCGGCCATATTACATATATGAGAACAGATTCAGTTAATTTATCTGAGTCTGCAATTAGCCTAGCAATGAATGAAATATCTAATGAATTTGGTGATTCTTATGCCCTGGCTAGACATTACACAAATAAATCTAGTAATGCCCAAGAAGCCCACGAAGCTATACGTCCTACTGATTTCCATAAACATGCAATTGATTCTGGAAAAGATGAGCAAAGACTCTATGAACTGATTTGGAAAAGAGCAATTGCATCGCAAATGGCAGATGCGCAATTAGAGAAAACTACAGCATCAATTCTTATTTCTACAAATAATGAATTTCTTGTAGCAATGGGTGAAGTGATTCGTTTTGAAGGCTTTTTAAAAGTGTATACAGAATCTCATGATGATGATCAAGAACAAGAAGATTCAAAAAGATTGCCTGCCATGAATAAAGGTGATATCCTCACAAATGAGTATTTACAAGCCATTCAGCGATTTCAGAAGCCTGCACCTAGATACACCGAGGCAAGCCTTGTAAAGAAATTAGAAGAACTTGGCATTGGGCGTCCTAGTACCTATGCACCTACAATTTCTACCATCCAAAAAAGAGATTATGTTGTTAAGGAAAATCGAGATGGTAAAAAAAGAGATTTTACTACATTGATGTTAAAAGAGAATATTCTCTCTGCCGAAATTAAATCAGAAAATTATGGTGCAGAGAAATCAAAACTGTTCCCTACTGATATTGGTATGGTGGTAAATGATTTTTTAGTAGAACATTTTGGCAATATTGTAGATTTCAATTTTACTGCAAGTGTTGAAGAGCAATTTGATGAAATTGCTAGAGGCGAATGTGAATGGACTTCAATGTTAGAAGGTTTTTACAAACCATTTCATTCAGAAGTTGAAAAAGCATTATCAGGCACTTCAAAAAGAGCAAATACATCTAGATTATTGGGTGTAGATCCAAATTCTGATTTACAAGTGTATGCAACTATTACTCGATTTGGTTCTGCTGCTCAAATTGGAGAATCTGGTGGTGATATACCTCCCAAATTTGCAAGTTTAAAAGCTAATCAATCAATTAGTACAATAACTTTAGAAGAAGCACTTGCATTATTTAAATTACCAAGATCACTTGGACTTTTTGAAGAAATGGAAATTAAAGTAGGTATTGGAAAGTTTGGTCCATATCTTGTTCATAATAAAGTATTTACATCTATTAAACCAGATGATGATCCCTATACAATTGAATTAGATCGTGCTATTGAATTAATACAAATTAAAAGACAAGATATTGCTTCTAGATTACTGAAAGAATTTCCAAGCCATCCTGAAATTAAAGTGGTAAATGGTCGCTATGGCCCTTATATTACTATTGGTAAACAAAATGTAAAAATGCCTAAAGGAACAGACCCTTTGTCTGTTTCTATAGAACAAGCTTTACAATGGGGTGCCGAGCAAGAAAAACCCAATAAAACTACCAATGCTAAAGGAAAAAAAGTAGTTTCAAAAAGAAGCACAGCAAAAAAGGCAATCAAAAAGTCTTAGGCTAGTACCCTTCTGATAAAGGAAGAACTGATGCATGGGTCTTTATATTGCATAAATCTTTCCCAGTTGGGATAGTATTGTCTAAAGTGTTTTCCACTCATTCTGGCATCTTTAGCAGGATATACTCTTCCTTTTGCTTCAGCGGTAATACTATCAAAAGCATCCAATAATGTTGCTGTCTTAGCTCCATTCCATGGGAAATCCATTGCTAATGTGATTCCTGGTTTTGGAAAAGACATCATACCCCTTGATTGAATACTTCCAAACGTTTTTAACACTACTAAAAATGATCCCTCGCCTGATTTTTTTATTAGAGATAATATATCATTTATTGGTTCTATTCCAGATTCAAATGGAATTATATTTTGATATTGAACAAATCCTCTTTTTCCATACATCCTATTCCATTTATGAATAGCATCTAATGGATAAAAAAATGGCTCATAATGTTGAACACTTGATTTTGCTTTATTCAATTGTTTATGATAATACAATGCATTAAATGCTTTAATTGTAAAGGTATTAAGTAAAAACCCTGGAGCATCAAATGGAAAAGTAATGCTTTTGGGTGCTTTAATATTATTATTCGAATAGGATTGATCTGCACATGTTCCAGCAGTAAATAATCCTTTTATATTAGAGGCTGAACCTGAATAACAATCAAACCAAGACACAGAATATTCTTTTTGCATACCCAATGTTTCTGATAAATCAAGAAATTCATCAATTCCCTTAAATTTTATACTATCAACATTGATATATGGATTATCAATTTTTTTTAAGGAAAAACATGCTTTTGTAATAATACCTGTTAACCCTAAACCCCCTATCGTTGCCATATATAATTCTTGATTGATATCTTGCGAGCAATAAAGCTCTTGTTCATCATCACTTCTTAATACATAAAACCATTGGACATGATTGCCAAAGTTTCCTGCAGAACTATGATTTTTACCATGAATATCATTGGCAATTGCCCCGCCAACAGTAATAAATCTAGTGCCTGGTGTTACAGGTAGAAACCAACCTTTAGGAACAATTAATTGGAGAATTGCATCAAAAGTACATCCTGATTCACACTCAATGTTCCCATTGATTGCATCAAAAGAAATTATATTGTTTAGGGATTTTGTAAGCAATAATGAATGATCATTATTTAAACAGCTATCTCCATAACTTCTTCCCATTCCATATGGTAATAATGAATCATTTTTATGTATTTCTTTAAAAGCAAGCAATGTTTCATCATGCCATTTTGGATATATTATTCCACTTGGTGTAGATTTTGGATAAGATCCGAATGATGAATAATTCATTTTTTATATCACAAAGCAGCTAATAAAACAACAGCAAGAATCAATGAAAACATGATATAACTAAATGAATCTTTTGCCATAAAAATAATAGGATCATCATGCATATTTCCCCTATGAGCAATAAGCCATACTCTTAATAACCATATCATAAAGATTGGACATAATATCCATAGTATCAATGGATGATGATATAATATTTTTACTTCATTACTATTCATGTATAATGCAAGCACAAGAATAGATATCATGGCCGTGGAAATACCAGCATTTAATAAAATCAATCCATCAGAGGAAGTGTATCCTCTTCCGGCAATCTGTTTATTATGTTCATCTGCATGTATCAAAACTTCTGTATAGCGTTTTACAAATGCTAAGCTTAAAAAAACAAACATTCCAAAACCTAATAACCATGGACTTAACACAACATTATTTGCAATACCACCTGCTATAAGCCTTAATGTATATAAAGCAGCTAAAAGAATGACATCAACAATTGCTATCTTTTTAAAACTGATTGAATACAATGTGGTTAATAGAATATAAACTGTTAATAGTACAGTAAACTCTATGGTTAAAGTTGTAAAACTTATTAAATAAGCTAAAAGAATCAAAATCGGAATGAATATCAAAGCATGTGGAATAGAAAATGCACCAGAGGCTAATGGCCTATTCTTTTTTCTATGATGTTTTCTATCTGAATCTAAATCCATTAAATCATTGTAAATATATACAGCTGATGCAGATAAGCTAATACAAAGAAATGCGCACAATGACTGAATAATGACATCATAATTAATAATATGAGCTAGTAAACAAGGTATAAAAATGAGTGCATTCTTAATCCATTGATAAACTCTAATTTGTTTAATGATAATCGATACATAGTTTGAAAAAGTAGCATTTTTTGATACAATATGAACAGTATTACATGATTTTTCAACTTTGCTTACAAGGCCATGTTCTGGTTTAGCAATGATGGCTCTTCCTGATGCATTCCAAACAGGTATATCTGCATGTGAATTTCCGATATAATCAAATTGCTCAGAATCTGCATACTGAAGTATTGCATCTCTTTTTGAATAGGAAGATAGATTGATAGTATCTGAGGAGCTTAACGTATCATCAAAACAATTCAAATAGGAGGATACATTATGGGCTATATCGTGTAAAGCAGCAGTACACAAAATAATTGTAGAGCCATTTGCTTTTGCTTGCTTTATAGATTCAAGGACATCTTGATTATATGGTAATAAAGAAGGATCTAATGAACCAGCATGTGTAAGACAATATTGTTTGAATGCTAGTTTTCCTTTAAAGACAGAATATATAAGACCAGGCAAAAGAAAGGGATTTCTGATTACCTTGATAATTTGCTCCCATAATGTGTCAGAATGGATTAAAGTGCCATCCATATCCACAAAAAGTAGCCGTCTAAATATAATCGTAGAACTTAACAAATCATGTCCTAAACAGAATAGAATACTATGTAAATAATTTACAAAAATAATCTAATTTATGTTTTGATATTACAAGATGCAAAAGAATTAGACTGTTTATCAATTTTGTATTTTGCAAACAAGTATTTTTATTGATTATATGAACATTATTTCAATTATAACTGCCTATTCATGCTACTGTCTTTAACTATACATAATTTTATCCTTATTGATAAGATTGAAATCAACTTCAATAAAGGCTTTACTGTAATTACTGGAGAAACTGGTTCCGGTAAATCTTTAATAATAGATGCTTTATTGTATTGTTTGGGAGAGCGCTTATCAACTGATATTATAAGGAAACATGCAGATAAAGGTTTTGTTGAATCTGTGTTTTCAATCGAGTTAATTCCACATATCAAAGCAATCTTACAAAATAATAACTATGAAGTTAGTCCTCTTTTAATCATCAGAAGAGAATTTACAAATAAAGGAACTAGCAGATGTTTCATCAATGATTCTCCAGCTACTCAAAGTTTTGTAAAAGTTATTGCATCTTCATTAGCAGACTTTCATGGTCAACATGAAAATCAATTATTATTGCATCATGAAAATCATCTTGCAGTATTAGATGCTATTGCTCATCTAGAAACATATATTGATGCATATTCACGTTTATGGAATCAACTTCAGCAGTCTATTTTTTTATATCAAGACTTAATCAAAAAAGAATTGCAATTATTAGAAAAGAAAGAATATTCCTTATTTCAGTTGCATGAAATTGAAGATATCTCACCTGAACCAACAGAATTATCAGATTTGGAACAACAATTATCTGTAATACAGCATGCAGCTCAACTTTATGAATCATCACATAATCTGTATGTACTTTTATATAGTTCAGAGAATTCAGTTAGAGATTCATTGATTAAGTCACAAGTGCTTTTACAACAATTATCAACAATTGATCAAACTTTTCAGCAATATCTTGATGAATGTACTCAAGCAATAGCAAGTATTACAGAGATTTCTACTTTTGCTTCTGCCTATTGCTCTTCATTAGATTTCGAAGACAATACTATCAATAGAATTCAAGAGAGATTATCCTTATTATATAGATTAAAAAAGAAATATGGTTCCTATGATTCTATTTTTAATGTTTGGAATCAGTTAAAAGAAGATATCCGAATAGCATCACATTTTGATGATGAATTAAGGATAAAGAAAGAGGATATACTGAGAATAAAATCTGAGCTTTCAGTGTTAGCTCTTGAGCTATCAGAAAAAAGGAATGCTGCAGCATCTACTATAAAGGAATCGATAGAACATACTTTGCAAACTATCGGTATTGAACATCCAGTATTTTCTGTACAGATACATCAGATACCATCGCTACAGCATGATATTGATGCAATGTCAATTTCAATACATAATAATTATGTAAAAGTAAAAAGTAGTGGAATAGATATTGTTGAATTTTTGATAAGTACAAATCCAGGTGAAATACCTAAACCATTATCTAAGGCTGCTTCTGGTGGCGAAATATCAAGAATAATGTTAGCAATTAAATCAATGATGGCACATATTGATAAAATACCGGTGATTATTTTCGATGAGATTGACACAGGTATTAGCGGAAGAATTGCTCAAAAAGTAGGATTTCTTATTCAAGATATTGGTTCAAAACGCCAAGTTATTGCGATTAGCCATTCACCTCAAATAGCTGCCTTAGCTGATAATCATATTTTGGTTCAAAAGAAGATAATAGATGATAGAGCATATGTTACAACTACATTATTATCCAACACTGAGAAAATAGAACATATTGCTTCCTTAATTAGTGGCAATAATATAACGCCTTCATCTTATGAACATGCTCTGGAATTAATTCAAGCAAAAAATACTACTATGAAGTAAATCCTATGTATCATCTATCTACATATAGTTCAAGTGAATTAGAATTAGACATTACTTCTTATATGAAGCCATTAGAAGTACACAAAGTTCTTAGTGCTTATGAAATGGCTGAACATGTTCATCAGTTTCAAATCAGAAACGATAATTCCCCTTACTTTTATCATTGTGCAAGAGTTTGTAAAATTGTTGTTAAAGAGTTATCTATTTTTGATCCAGACTTATTAATAGCAGCATTAACTCATGATATATTAGAAGATTCTAAAGACTTAAACCATGAGGTATTAGCCTATAATTTTGGGGCTTATGCTGCATATATAGTTCAAGTATTAACCAAAGACTTACAAAAGCACATATTAGATCCTGATTCAGTAGAAAAAGAACATATTCAGTTATTAAAGCAATCAACTACAGATTGTTTAATTATAAAATTAGCTGCCAGACTTGATAATTTTAGATGTTTAGACTTTAATCTTAAGAAGAATCCATTAACATATGTAAATAAAACTACCGATTTATATTTACCATTAGCAGATGCATCTAATAATGAACATCTATTTGTTCTAGCAAGCGAAATTAGAAAAGAAAGAAACAAATTTTTAGGATGATATGCTACAAACATCAATCGAAATACATGATTTAACTGTAAGTTATCAAAATAAGCCAGTATTATGGGGTATTGATTGTCATATACCACTCCATCAGTTAACTGCTTTAATTGGACCTAATGGAGCGGGTAAATCTACTCTACTTAAGTCTATGATGGGTTTAATCCCTATTGCTTCTGGATTCGTACATTTTAATGGAAAAACAATTGATTCAATGCGGAAATATATTAGTTATATGCCGCAAAGAGAATCTGTTGATTGGGATTTTCCAATTTCTGTACAAGAAGTAGTTATGATGGGGAGATATTCTAAATTAGGTTTATTCAAAAAACCAAGAGAAGCAGATCATCTAATAGTTCAAGAATGCTTAAGAAAAGTTGAAATGGAAAAGTTTGCTGACAGACAAATTTCTCGTTTATCTGGGGGACAACAACAAAGAGTATTCATGGCTAGAGCAATTGCACAAGATACAGATTTTTACTTGATGGATGAACCCTTTTCAGGTGTTGATGCTGCTACAGAAATTACTTTACTGGAAGTTCTAAAACAAATGAGAGATAATGGCAAAACAATCATTGTAGTTCATCATGATGTTCAAGCTGTAGCCGAACATTTTGATAATGCCCTTTTATTAAATTTAAGAAAAACTGCAATGGGAAGTGTTAAAGAAGTATTAACAGAACAAAATTTGCAACAAACCTATGGGGGGAAACTGCAAATACTATCTGATGTGGGACATTTATTATCCGTTGAACAGAAAAAAACACGTCTAAGGTAAATAAAAAAATGGCGTATTGATTAGATACGCCATTATACTACCGATTCTTTTTCTTGTGACGATTTTTACGCAGACGCTTTTTGCGCTTGTGCGTAGCCATTTTATGGCGTTTACGTTTTTTTCCGCAAGGCATAGTTTACTCCGCTAAATAAAAGTGATAAAATTATTGTTTTATTGATTGCAATTCATTCAATATGGAAACAGCTTTTTGTGAAATCTCCGGGGAACTTGATGTTTGTGAACATTTCGTTAACCAGATTTTTGCATTTGTTAGATCTTTTCTCTGATAATATATGACTGCTATATTAAATAGAGCAAATGCATTATTACTTTCTTTACTAATAATAGATTTTAATATTTGTATACCTTCATCTGACCTTCCAATATTATGTAATGAATAACCATAATCAATCATCACACTTACATTGGTATTGTCGAATATGTCAATATAGCGCTTATAAAGTGAACTAGCTGCCCGATAATCATTCCTATCATAAGCTTCATTAGCTAATGTAAGCGTTCTTTCTTTATTAGGTTTTGCTTGTTCAATATTATATCTGGAAATTCCATAAGATAAGCCAGATATAGAAAGTACCGTAATTCCAGAAATGATCATTAATGATACTTTAGATAGCACTATATAAAACCTTTAAGTACTTGATATCAATCTAAATTGTGAATTTTACTTTTTAGCTTTAGTAGCTGTTTTTTTAATAGCAGTTGAATTATCATTGGATTTCAATAATACATCAACCTTTGATTGAAAATCTGGAGAAGCTTTAAATACTGGTACATATCTCTTGTCTAGTGCAACTGGAACACCAGTTCTTGGATTTCTGGCCATTCTAGATTTACGGCTTTTTACAGAAAATACACCAAAACCACGTAATTCTATGCGCCCACCATTGGCTAAGATATCCATAACTGAAGAAAAAACACCTTCTACAACTGCTTTAGTTTCAACTTTGGTGAGGCCGGTTTGTGCGGCAATTTGCTCGACTATGTCTGCTTTAGTCATTGTACTCACAACAACATTAATGAACAAAATATGATACTGACAGCAACAAAGATACAAAAGTGTTATTAATTAAACATCATAAATTAGAATGAAATACGTTAATAATTTTCGTGAATGAATTAAGCTTCATGTATACTTAATATTCATCTAAACTTCATTTATTAAAACATTGGAATATATGGCATTGTTAACAGCACATTTTCTTTTGAAGAAACATGCATAATATTCCAAAATAGCGCTAATTGCTGCTTAATTTGAAGCGGCAGCATATTAGATGTAACGATATGATGTACAAAAGACATAAATGAAGATTGATCAGATAATATTTGAGCTTCATCCTTATTTTTAGTTTTTGTAATTGTTGAAAATAACTCTTCAAGAAAATCTTTTTTCTCAGGATATGATTTTATCATTATATCCATTGAATCAGATATTCCAATTCTTTTTTTTGCCATAGAAATTGCAAGACCTAAACCACCCAAAGTATCAACCAATTTATTATTCTTTGCATCATTTCCAAGCCATACTCTCCCTTTTGCCAATGCACGAGCTTGATCAAAAGTCATTTTTCTTGAGTCAGCAACTTTTTGCACAAATCTTTGATAGATAGGATACATCTGTGATTTTAACTTCATCTGTGATCTTTCTGTCATAGGCATCATTACATTCATATCTTGTGAAGAAGCGCCTGTAGATAAAGTGTCGATTGTAATACCAAGTTTATTAAGAGTACCAGAAAGATATGGTATCATAGCAATCACACCAATTGAGCCTGTGATAGTTTGTGGATGGGCAATAATTGTATCGCAAGCCATCGGAATATAGTAGCCACCGGATGCAGCAACATCACTCATTGAAGCATAGATAGGCTTTACTTTCTTTGCAGATTTAATCTCATTCCATAATTCATCAGATGCAATAACAGAACCACCTGGGCTATCTATTCGTAAAATGATTGCTTTGATATTATTATCTTCTTTTGCTTTTCTAATATCTGAAGCCATAGAGCTAGATGCAATTTCCATTGTTCCTTGATCAAATGGATTGGAGCTTCCTGATTTTCCTGATCTAATTGCACCAACACCATTTATTATTGCTATTTGCTGATTATCAGGAGCTTTCAAAGGATTTTTATATGCATTTTTAGCTTCAGAATATTCAGATAAAGATATCATAGATAAGTTTTTAATTTTATCAGAGCTGCCAGACTTTTTTAAATTAATTGATTCTATTTTACGCTTAATCTTTTCTTTCACTTCTGTTTCTTGAGCAATTCCATCAATAAAATGAAGGCTAAGTAATGAATCTGATGCATATACTCCCCTATCAAATGCTTCTTGAATAGTTCTTATTGGTATATTTCTTCCTGTAGCGATTAACTGATACATTCTTTGTGCCCTAGCATTAAGAATGATAGCAATTTCTTCTTTGGCTGGCTCAGAAAATTTGTCTTTACTAAATGTTTCACCTGCAGATTTGTATTCTTCAAATTGTTCTACATGAACAGAAACCCCCATTTTATCTAAAATACCTTTATAAAACATTACCGAAGCACCTGGTGCTTGAATTTCTGCCAATCCTTCTTTTGGCATAAAGATAGAGTCTGCATAACTAGCTAAGAGATAATCTGATTTTGAACCAGTTTCTATAAATGCATAGATAAATTTCTTAGACTTTTTAAAATCTTTAATGGCTTCAATTATTTCTTCTAGTTTTGCAAAACCTAATGGTGTACCAGCGGCTTTGATATATATGCCAGAAATTAATGGGTCATTTTTTGCATTCTTCACTGCATGTAATACTTCTAGAAAACTAGCTGAAGTACTTTCAGAAAACGGACCTGCATCCAATGTGTATTCATTAAGTGTTTCAGAAAAAGAAACAACAAGTATTGAGTTCATTTTTACTTCAACAGAATCTTCTCCTGAGAATAAAAAAGATAATCCAATTCCAGCAAGTATAAATAGGCCCACGATGATCCCTAGAATCATCATAGTTTTAGAAAATTTGCTGGCCTTTTTTGTTGAATCAGGTTTTGGAACTTGAATAGTATTCACTGCATTACTCACATATTGATTAATTATTTTCTATTTAAAATGATAATTTTGACAGATTAGTATGAAATTATAGTACATTATTACAATATTGAATTACTTACGGTATATCCTAGTTATCATAAGGAACTTTATATCTTTTACAAATGTCATATTTTGCTACAAATTTAATGAATTGACAATAAGTCCTTTCCTATAACATACAGTATGCATCAAAACCCAATCATTGAAATCAAAGATTTATCCAAATCATTTGGATCTTTTAAGGCAGTTGACAATATATCTTTAACGGTTAATCAAGGAGATATTTATGGCTTTCTTGGACCAAATGGTGCTGGCAAAAGCACAACTATTCGTATGATGATGTCTTTGATAAAACCAAGCTCTGGCTATATCAATATATTTGGAATGCCATTATCACAACATAGAATTTCAATTGCCCGAAGAATTGGGGCAATTGTTGAAAAACCTGATTTTTATCTGTATTTAACTGCAGCAAAAAACTTAGAGTTTTTAGGAAAACTTTCAGGTGCAGATGTTTCAAAAAAGTCAATTGATGCTATTTTAGATACAGTTGGATTATTAGATAGAGCATCTAGCAAAGTAAAAACATTCTCTTATGGCATGAAACAACGATTAGGAATTGCACAAGCACTATTACATAATCCAGATTTAATTGTTCTTGATGAGCCTACAAATGGATTAGACCCCGTTGGTGTAAAAGAAATCAGAGAGCTAATTCTCTCCTTAAGCAAAGAGCAAAACAAAACAATTTTCCTATCTTCACATATACTTCCAGAAGTAGAAATCATTGCAACAAGGATGGTAATCATTAATAAAGGTAGTACAATCGTTGAAGGAAATGTACAAGAATTATTAAATGAAGGTCTTCTTAAAGTTAATTTTACTGTAGACAAACCTAAAAAAGCTCTTGAATGCTTGAATACTTCGCGTTTTCATTCATCTAATATTGTAATTACTGATACTGCAATAACTATAGAAACAGAACAATCATTTATTTCTGATATAAATTCTTTATTAGTTGCTAATGATATCAAAGTTGAAGGAATTCAATCAACCCGATCACTAGAAGAATATTTCTTATCTATCACCAAGCCATAATCATGTTTTTTACTTTATTAAAAATTGAATTAGAAAAAATATTCAAAAAAGGTAGATCTTTTATTGGATTTATAGCCATCGGTATTCTTGTTCCTATTATTCAAATTGCTATGTATAGTGAAGGTAACGATTACTTTAATATGTTTACTCAAACATTGCAACAACAATTTGATTTTTCAGGTAATTTATTGAATGGATACCTTATTGCTTTTATTGTATTGCAAAGTTTATTTGTACATATTCCCCTTTTAGTTTCATTAATTGCAGGAGATATGCTTGCTGGAGAAGCAATCGCAGGTACTTTCCGAATTTTATTGATCAGGCCAGTCTCAAGATTTCAAGTAATTTCTGCAAAATTTATTGCTGCACAGATATATACATTATTGCTAATACTATGGATGAGCATCTTATCTATGGGTTTAAGTGTACTTTTCTTTGGAAAAGGTGAACTTTTTATCGTAGCTAGCACAATAACAATACTGCCACAAGATGATATCTTATGGAGATTTATACTAGCCTATTTTTATGGTTTTCTAAGTATGAGCACAGTAGCATCAGTGGCATTTTTCTTTTCTGGTTTAGTTGAAAATTCTATTGGGCCAATCGTCTCTACTATGGCTATTATCATTGTATTTACTATCATATCTTCATTAGATGCAGGATTTATAAAAGCAATCAAACCATTTTTATTTACTAATCATCTTATCGGTTGGAGATATTTATTTGAACAAACAATAGATAGCTTTAGAATTTTACAATCTGCAATAATTCTTTTCATGCATTCTATGTTATTATTTGCCTTAAGCGTGTACTATTTGCACAAAAAAGACATAATGACTTAATGTTTGATGCATAAGTAATTATTCATTGTAACTATTCCCATATCTTTGTGTTAACGAACATATATTATTTGAGGATTCAATGAATCAGTGGAAAGTTTTAATGGTATTCTCTATCATCGGCATAGTTTTTTTTGCTGCTTGGTGGGCAAAGGATGGATGTCAATTTTATACCAAAGATAAAGTTGAAATTGTTACAAAAGTGAAAGATGATATTTTTGGGGAAGAAGTAGAAAAAAGAGAATGGATTGATAAATTTAGTCTTGGAATATTCCCTGATGATCCGCACCCTACAGGTATTTATAGATCTCTTCTATTTCCTGTTACATTCCTATCTGCTTGTGCAATTTTTAGTCTATATCGTCTTAAAAAACAATCATAATCATTTTTTAGGTTTTAATCATGAAGCTTTTAATTTATATAAGTGTACTTGCTTTTTTCTCTTTACCAATGCATGCAGGAACTACTGTTTCAGTGATTTCTGGAAAGAAAACAGTCAAATTAAATGATGCTGTTGGTGATAATATCATAAAGTTTTTAAGTTCTGCACCTGTTGAAAATATTGAAGGGAATGCAAAAGAAATACAAGGTAAATGGATCCTAGATGGAGATAATCTAGAAAATTCATCTGGGAATATTTCTTTACAAGTACTTTCAATGAAAACAGGATTAACTAAAAGGGATGAGCATATGTATGCCAAAGATTGGCTTGATGCGGCAACTTATCCTACTATTAGTTTCGATCTAAAAAAATTAGCTGATATTAAAATATCTAAATCAGAAAATGGGATGGCTGAATTTACTGCAATAGCCGATGGTAGTTTTACAATGCATGGTATTGCTAAATCAATGAAAGCCTCTATTTATATCAAATATGTAAATGAATCAGATGCTACTAGAAAAAAAGCAGCTGGAGATTTTGTTATGATTAAAGCATCCTTTAAAGTTCCGCTAAAAGACTTCAATATTGCGGGCAAACAAGGTATAATAGGCAGTAAAGTAGGTGAAAATATTGAAATTACAGCAAATTTGTTCGGCTCAACTAAATAATATTTTTCTATTTCAAAGAGTTTTTATGAAGCACTTTTTACTTTTATTTTCATTGTGCATTATTGCGAATATATCAATAGCACATGCAGACCCAAATGGCAAATCAGGCAGAGTACTTTCTAGTTCAGGTGGTTGCGGAGATTGCCATGGTGTTAGTGCAAGCCAAGCCACATCAGTTTCTATTTCCAGCAAAAGTGGTTCATTTACAACAAATCCAGGTGGTACTTTAGAACTTACTGCAATAGTAGCACATGCATCTAAATCAGGTGCTGGAATCAATATTGGTGTTAAGTCATCTGCTACATCTGCTACAAATCAAGGTACTTTAAATGTTGTCACAGGCCAAGGTTTAAAAAAATCTCAAAGTGAATTGGTTCATTCTGCAAGAAAAAGTATGGCATCCGGCAAGGCATCTTTTACATTTACATGGACAGCTCCAACCATAGAAGGAACTTATTATGTGCTTGCTTGTGGTAATGCTGTAGATGGCAATGGTTCTGAAAGTGGTGATCAATGGAATTTTATGTCCCCAATTGCAATTACAGTTGCAGCTGCAAGCAAAGTCCAAGAGCAGATTTTTATAAATCCCATTATTGCTCCAAACCCATTAATTGGTATTGGAACACTAAGCTTTGTTCTTGAACAAGCATCTGAAGTAGAATATTCAATCATTGATGTATTAGGAAATCAAATAAGTAAACAATATCTAGGATTCTTATCTGCAGGGCCTCAATATCAAACGATTAATACTATTTCACAGAATCTATCTTCCGGACATTATTCCGTAATTTTAAGAACAGGCTCGTCTGCCATTTCTTTGCCTTTAATAGTGCAACACTAATTTACTCTGCATAGCTCTTTTACCGTTTTATGGCTAGAATAAGCTGTAAAACGGTTTTTTTATAAATACTTTGGGACAATTGCATATTCAATTGGGTCTATGCATTCGGCTTGAGCAAAACCTCTTAATCTTAAAGCGCATGAGTCACATATTCCACAAGCTTTATCTTCAGAACCATAACAACTCCATGTAAGATGTAAAGGAGCATGAAGATTATTACCAGTCTGAATAATTTCTTTTTTTGACATATTCAATAATGGTGTAATAATCTGAATATGAGTATCAGGCTTAGTACCTTGATTGATCATCAACTGGAAGGCATCAAAGAAATCTTTCCTGCAGTCTGGATAACCACTACTATCTTCTTGAACAGCCCCAATATATATTTTTGTGGCTTTAATAGCCTCTGCCCAACTGACAGCTATACAAAGCATATTTGCATTCCTAAATGGCACATAACTATTAGGAATTTCTTTAGAGAGTAAATCTGCTTTGCTTATCTGTATGGAAGTATCTAGAAGAGAACTCCCACCAATATGTTTTAAGTATCCTATATCGACATGTAAACGTTTATCTATTGAATAATAGCTGCAAATATCATTAAAGGATTGTTCTTCTCTGGATTCAGTTTTTTGTCCATAATTTATGTGTAATGCATGAATATCATAGAATTCAGAATGTGCTATAGCAGCACATACTGTAGAATCCATACCACCACTCATTAAAACAATAATTTTTTCTTTAGTCTTCATTCATTATATAAAGAATATGATTGTATATATAATTCTACTTGCAAAGGAACTAAGCCATGTATATCGTTTCCTTCTACTAGATGTGAACGAATCAATGAAGACGATATATCAATGACTGGTATATCTAACCAAATTGGTTTAGAAAAGGTATTATTCAAGGATAAAATATCATCAATGCTATCTGTATTCTGTACATGGTGTTTTCTTGCAACTATGCATAATTGAACATTAGCGACAATTTTTTGCCAATCTTTCCATTTAGTAAACTGTATTGCTTGGTCTTCACCAATCAAAAGAAATAGCTTATCATTAGGAAACATGTCCATGAATGCAAGTACAGTATCAATAGTATAAGAAATTCCACCTCTTTCTAGTTCAATTGTAGAGACATATGTGTTTTGAAGTTCTTCACAAGCTAATAAAAGCATATGTACCCTGTGAATATCGTCTGCATTCTTTTCAGTTAATTTAAATGGGGATATCGAAGCTGGTACAACATAACAGGAATCCAAAGAACATTGTCTTCTAAAAGCATCAGCAAAAATAATGTGTCCACTATGAATAGGATTAAAACTTCCACCCATTATTCCAATATTCATATAGATTCCTTAGAAGAGTATATGTGTTGAGGCTTAAGTGCTTTTCCTTTATAACCTGCATAGCATAGCAAGAATAAACTACATACTGATGAAATATATGGTAAGAAATCACCATATAAACAATATATCGTTAAGTCATATAACTGTACAATATCAGCTTTAAGTATTTGTTCTGATTGTGGCTTAGCGATATCTTGAATACTACCATCAGCATGAATAAATCCGCTTATACCTGTATTTCCACATCTTGCTATACTTCTATGAGATTCTATTGCTCTCATTTGTGAGATTGCAAAATGTTGCATAGGGCCAGGACTATTATCAAACCATGCATCATTTGTTATAACTGCTAACATTGATGCACCTTGTTTAGCATATTTTCTTACGAATTCTGGATAGATAGATTCTATACAAATAACTGTACCAATATTGGAAATGATTCTTCCTTCGGGATTTCTTAATACTAAAGGAGATTGTATTTTACCTTTCTTCCAACCAGAAATTCCAACTCCCCATTCTAAAAAACCAGCTAATAGTTCTATATCCTGAGAAAAAGGAAAACCTTCACCAAAAGGTGTTAATTTCATTTTGCGATGAATCTGGACTGAATCATGAGGTTGAATTAAAGCAGCTGCATTGTGTGCATAGTACTTATAACCAGGCAGCAATGGATATGGCTTAGCAAGTGACTCTTTTTGATAATCAGGAATCAATACAAATTCAGCAAAACCAGATAATAGTGGAATATTCTTATTTCTATTCATGAAATAAGAGAAATTATGTTTTGCATTTGTTTCCACATCTAAAAATGGAATTGCTGTCTCACTCCATATATATAAATCTGGTTTAGATTGTGCATCCATTTCCATTAATTGAAAATGTTTTTCTACTTGAGAAAAAACTCCACCAGACCACTTTTGCCATGGATTGATATTGGGTTGAACCAATGAAATAGTAACTTTGGCAGCAGAAATTGACTTTTCATGTATTACTTGCTTAACATGATAGGAATATCCACATACAATTAAGAATAGTGCAATAATACTTAATGATATTATCCTTTTATTACTTTTTGTATTGGTGACATGTAGAATATGAAACAGTAAAATGTTAATTGTCATCACAAATGCACTCAAAATCCAAACACCAGCAATGTCAGCGATTTGAACGATATATGAATGATATATTTGTGTATATCCAAAAGAAAGCCAAGGATACGATAAATCAGTTAAAGAATGTAGCCATTCATATGCAACGATAAGAAAAGGCAAAGAAAGAGATGCATATATTGAAGCAATTCTTTTCTTGATATAAATAAAAGCAAGAAAAGGAATCATTAAAAAGAAGGGATGTCCAAGCCACAAAGCAATGCCGGCAATAATCAAAAAAGGATCAGATTGGGCTTGCCAACTTCCAACCCACCAATTTGTAATGCCATGATATACAAAAAAACATATATACAGACTAAGTATTTGCTTCTTTTTACTAAGATTTTGTAGATAATCGATAGCAAAGAGCAAAGGAATAAAACCAATAAAGGCTATAAAGCCAAATTGATAAGGAGGAAAAGATATGCCAATTAAACAACCAGTAATCAGCATTAGAATTAATGCATGAATATATGAATGCGGTATTAGACGAGCATACAAAGATGAAATGAATGTCATATCAATTATTTAGGTAAAATTGCCAGAATAGATTCTGCACCCCGAACAGTTTGTCCAATAACAACCTTAATATCAGTATGAAAAGGAACAAGAATATCCATTCTAGAGCCAAATTTCATCATTCCGATTTTTTCACCAGCCGATAAGACTTGTCCTTTTTGGACAGTACATACAATCCTTCTGGCCAATACACCTGTAATCTGCTTAAAGAATACTTTACCATATGGATTAGTAATTCCAATCCTACTTTGCTCGTTTAACTCAGAGGATTTAGGATGCCATGCAACCAAGTATTCGCCTTGCATATATCGATAAAAATCTACTGTTCCACTTACAGGGCTTCTATTTACATGCACATCTAATGGTGAAAGAAAAATGCTAATTTGTATGGCTTTTCCCTTAATAAATTCTAATTCCTCTGTCTCTTTAATTTCAACAACTTTCCCATCTGCTGGCGCAATAAGTACAGAAGAATCATGTAATGCTTGTTGAGGAATTACTCTTTCTGGATCTCTAAAAAACCATAAAGTAAAGAATACTATAATTGCTCCAATACTAATGGTTATTACACTGCCATAACCTTTAAGAAAAAGAGCTGCAAGAAAAATAACTGAGAATCCAATCAATAACATTGGAATTGCATTATCATATCCATACTTAGTAAGCATAATTAACCTAAAATGTGTACATCTCTGATTTCTGGAATCATCTGATGATAATATAAAATTTGTTGAATAGACATAATATGTTCTTTAAAATCATCTTTCCAATGATATAATAATGAACCAATACGTCCAAACTCTTCCTCATATTCTGCTGAATCTTTAATAGTTTCAATGTCTGGAAGATCATCAGCAGCAAGATGTGTAGTAATTTCCAATAGATCTACTGTAAAATCTTCATCCTTACAAGCCCAGAAGGCTATTGGCAATGGGAAATCATTATAATCCGACCATTCCTCTGTTATATCTAAAGCACCTGGAATCAATGATTCGGCATTCCACAAAATAGCAGAATCATAGTGTTCTAATATCGTAGTTTTATCAATATTTGATTGAATGATATGCTTTTGCATCAACACATCATATTTTTCTATTAAACCAATAAGACCAATATTCATAAGAAAATCATCTGATTCTAATCCAATTGTTTCCAATGATGATGATTTTTTAGAAAAATGAATAGAGGAAATACCTGAATATGATTCTGCAAAAACTACGAATGTTGGTATTATTAGAATTTGAGCCTTAGATAAAGCAAAATCTAAAGGGTTGATTAAAGCAATATCAGCTTTTCCTGTATATAAGGCATCAATGCACTGCTTCTCTGACATTTCAATAAAATTATGGCCATGTTCAGCACAATACATAGAGGCATTGGCAAGTATAGGTTGTAAATAAGAATGATTCGGTGCACAAATAGTTAATTTCATATGTTTTCGTCTAATATCTGGTCATTAAAGCTAATAAATCAAACAAATTTACAGAATTAAGGATATATGAATGCTATGAATAATCGGTATACTAAGCAATCTTTTAGATTATTTCGTTTCTTGTTTCATAGTGTTTTTGTAGTTTTGTACATCCAAAAGCAGCATGGATTTTGACACTTTTATGTCATTGTTTTAATGATTTCAATACCTTCTTACATTTTAGATTTACATCCGTATAAACCGGGCCAAACACCAGCCGATATTAAACGTTTATATGGCATTGATAAAGTAATCAAACTTGCATCAAATGAAAATCCGCTAGGTGCATCCCCTTTAGCTTTGCAAAGAATACAATCTATTACAGATGATGAATTATCTTTATATCCTGATGGTGGATACGCTTTAAGGATGGAACTGTCTCGTCATCTAAATATATCTCATACAAATATTTTAACTTATAATGGTTCTGATGCCCTACTTCATCTTATCATGAAATGTTTTACAGAACCTGGCGACGAAATCATATCTTCTATGGGTACTTTTGTAGGTTATTATGTAGCTTCTAAAATTGCAAATCTTCATAGAATAGAAATTCCATTAACTCATGATTATCGTTATGATGTACAAGCTATTACTCATGCTATTACATCCAAAACAAAGGTAGTCTATATAGCCAATGCGAATAATCCAACTGGAACTTATATAAATAATCAAGAATTACATTTTCTTATTGAAAATATTCCCCAGAATATTCTCATTATTATGGATGAAGCATATTATGAATATAGCGCTTCAATTGTTGATGATTATCCAAATAGCATTAAGTTATTTGCTCCTAATATTATAACGTTAAGAACATTTTCAAAAGCATATGGGCTAGCTTCATTAAGAGTTGGTTATGCAATTGCACCAGAAGATGTAATTTCTGTTATGATGAAAGCTAAATTACCTTTTGATCCAGGAACAGTTTCTCAATTGGCTGCAATAGCGGCTTTACAAGATGTCGACTTCGTTAATAAAACAGTTGATTTAAATAAACATTCATTACAGTTATTTCAGCAGACTTTTACAGAACAACAATGGAAGATTTCACCCTCTATTGCAAATTTTTCTATGATTGACTGTGGAACTTCAGAAAAAGCAGATGTTCTGTATATGGAACTACTAAAAAATGGCTTTATTACTAGGCCTTTAGCTGGTTTCGGACTACCCTCTTGTATTCGCATAAGTACAGGAACTACAGATCAGAATCTTGCTTTACTTTCTTCTACACAAAAGATAAGAGAGTTATTCAGTTAAAACTTTTGCATAATTTGTGCAATTACATTCATCAACATTCATTATCACAACAATGGAAGCTCTACATATTGATTCTTCTTTATCTTCTAATACAGAGGATTTCTTGCCAATAAATGGTACCGATTTTATTGAATTTTATGTAGGTAATGCAAAGCAGGCATCATTTTTTTACAGAACTGCTTTTGGATTTTCATTAATTGCCTATGCTGGCCCAGAAACAGGCATTAGAGATAGGGCAAGCTATGTATTGCAACAGGGGAAAATACGATTAGTATTAACAACTCCTATGCATCCAGATAATGAAATCAGCAAGCATATTGAAAAACATGGTGATGGCGTTAAAGTATTAGCTTTGTGGGTAGATGATGCTGAAAAATCATGGAAAGAAACTACCTCAAGAGGTGCAATAAGTTATAGCGAACCAGAAATAATATCTGATGATTTTGGAACAGTAAAAAAAGCTTCAATTCATACCTATGGCGATACAATTCATACTTTTATAGAAAGAAAGAATTATAATGGCCCATTTCTGCCAGGTTACACTGCAATTAATGATGAATATACTACAGAATCTATAGGACTTCTATATGTAGATCATTGTGTTGGAAACGTAGAATTAGGTAAAATGGATACATGGGTTTCATTCTATGAGGATGTAATGGGATTCAAATTACTGTTAACTTTTGACGACAATGATATTTCAACTGAATATAGTGCTTTAATGAGCAAAGTTGTTTCTAATGGCAATGGTTTTATTAAATTTCCAATAAATGAACCTGCGATTGGGAAAAAAGCTAAATCTCAAATAGATGAATATCTCGAATTTTATCATGGTCCTGGAGTTCAGCATATTGCAGTAGCCACAAATGATATCGTGCATACTGTTTCCGAACTACAAAAACGCGGTGTACAATTTTTAAAAGTTCCTGATACTTATTATGATGATTTACTTGATAGAGTTGGTACTATAGATGAATCTATTAAGCCATTAAAAGAATTAGGAATTTTAGTTGACCGTGATGATGAAGGGTATTTATTACAGATTTTCACGAAACCAGTGGAAGATCGTCCTACACTTTTCTTTGAAATTATTCAAAGAAAAGGTGCAACATCATTTGGTAAAGGAAATTTTCGCGCATTGTTTGAATCTATTGAACGCGAGCAAGCATTAAGAGGAAATCTTTAATTTTTTCATTTTTTTGATAATTCTACTTGTTATTATTAGGAAGTATTATGTCTTCTACATCTCAACCACCAAAGTATCATGAGATACCTTTTTTTCAATCAGTAAATACATATTTTGATAAAGCGGCTTCTTTATTAGATCATCCAAAAGGCCTTTTAGAACAAATCAGAGCATGTAATTCTGTTTATCATATGCAATTCCCTGTTAGAGTAAAAGGTGAAATACAAGTAATTTCTGCTTGGAGAGCCGAACATAGCCATCATAAATTACCTTGTAAAGGTGGTATCCGTTATAGTGAAAATGTCAATCAAGACGAAGTGATAGCACTATCAGCATTAATGACATATAAATGTGCAGTTGTTAATGTACCATTTGGTGGTGGCAAAGGTGGTATAAAAATCAATCCAAAAGAGTATACCGAAGATGAATTAGAAAGAATTACAAGAAGATATACAGTTGAGCTTATTCACAAAAATTTTATCGGTCCATCTGTAGACGTTCCTGCTCCTGACTATGGAACAGGCCCAAGAGAAATGGCCTGGATAGCAGATACATATCAATCCTTTAAAGGTGGTGAGATTGATGCGATGGGCTGCGTAACTGGAAAGCCAATACCTCAAGGTGGCGTTCGTGGAAGAACAGAGGCAACTGGCAGAGGTTTATATTTTGGTGTTAGAGAAGCCGTTAATGATACAGAACTTATGAATAGTCTTGGTTTACAAACTGGATTTCTTGATAAAACTGTAATTGTTCAAGGATTTGGTAATGTTGGTTATCATGCAGCTAAGTTTTTAGCAGAAGCAGGTGCTACTATTATTGGTATTATTGAATGGGATGGTGCTATTTATGATGCTAATGGTTTAAATATTGAAGAATTATACATACATCATAAAGCAACTGGTTCTATTAAACATTTTGCTGGGGCACAAACGATAGCAGAAGGAAATGCTGTATTAGAATATCCATGTGATATTCTAGTTCCTGCTGCATTAGAATCTCAAATTACTGATTATAATGCAGATCGAATCCAAGCTAAAATCATCGCTGAAGGCGCAAATGGACCTATTGCTGCTTCTGCAGAGCCAACTTTATTAGCAAAAAATATTCTGATTATTCCAGACATGTATTTAAATGCAGGTGGTGTAGTAGTATCTTATTTCGAATGGCTTAAGAATATCTCTCATGTTCGATTTGGCCGCATGGATAAACGATTCGAAGAAAGAGGAAATCTTGGATTAGTAGCAACCGTAGAACGTCTAACAGGTAAGTCTTTAAGTGATACTGAAAAAAATCTCCTTATACGTGGCCCAGAAGAAGAAGATTTAGTTAATTCTGGCTTAGAAGACTCGATGATAACTGCATATCATGAAATAATGAATATTTGGAGATCTCGACCAAATGTAAAAGATATGCGAACTGCAGCCTTTATCTCTGCTATTGATAAAATTGCTGTATCTTATTTCCAGATGGGAATATTTCCATAATAAATATCCATTTTTTATAAACTTTTTGTAAAATCCTATATTATTTTTATAAATAGTTTGTACTTAATAATATTTATGGTATTTTGTCAAACCTTTATTTGGTTTGGATGTGGACCAATAAGCTGAATCTCCTTTTTATTTGAGTGTATGATGATTACAGCAAAGGGATTGACACATCAATGGAAGGAATGAGTATGAATATTTATGTAGGCAATTTGCCATACAGCGTTGGTGCAGAAGATTTACGCACCTTGTTTGAGAACTACGGTTCAGTTACTGGTGCATTTGTTATTTCAGACAAAGCAACAGGTAGATCAAGAGGTTTTGGTTTTGTTGAAATGGATGACGAAAACGAAGCACGCACTGGTATTGAATCAACAAATGGTGCACTGTTCAGTGGACGCACATTAGTTGTTAACGAAGCTCGCCCACGTGACGAGCAGCCTCGCGGCCCACGTCGTGATTTTCGCGGTGGTGGCGGTGGTGGCGATCGTCGTTCAAATCGTTATGAATAATTGATTACAACATATATCATAGATGCTTAGCTTCTCTGTTGTAGCCTTACTTTCATAAAAGTAATTGAACCCTCACTTTTTTAAAAAGCTGAGGGTTCTTTGTTTTTGACTATTCTTAATATTGGAATTGTGTATGTCCTTAAATATTAGCTCATCTTTAGAAACATCTAAAGATTCCGTTTCCTTGAATATTCAAAGTTTTATCATTGATATCATTTTAACGTGGTACATATTAATTACTTCACACAGAATTGTTGGATCCACTTTATTTACTTATCAAGTTTCTTCTTCTTTTTATATTCAATTAAGTTATATTTTTACTGCCATTTCTTTAAGTATTCTTTTATTTTTTACAAAATGTTCAATTGGAAGACTTACATTAGGATTAGAGCAATCTGATCTTCAAAAAAAGATCTCTAAACATCTTTCTTGGATAGTTTTTTCTCTTTCGATTATTTCAGGGTGGATAATTACTAAAATATCACCTATTGATTTTTTTTCTCAACAAGGTTTGAACGGAGCGGGAAATATTTTTTATGCCCTCATTACCCCTGAATTATCGATTATTGATATAGCCCTTAAAGCATTAGTCGAAACGATTTATATAGCTTTAATTGCAACTATCATAGCTCTTCCCTTCTCTTTTGTTCTAGGATTTTTAAGTGCCAGAACCTTAATGAATAATAATCTAACTAGTAGCATTATCTATAATATTGTAAGAATTACAGCTAATTTTAGCCGATCAATAGAGCCGCTTATTTGGGCAATTATTTTTTCAGTGTGGGTTGGTATCGGCCCCTTTGCAGGCATGTTAGCATTAATGGTGCATACAGTTGCATCTTTAACTAAACAATATTCAGAGCAAATTGAAGATATTGACAATGGCCCCATTGAAGCTATTGAAGCAACAGGAGCACATCCTTTACAGGTAATTTATTATGCAATCATTCCTCAAATAGTATTACCGTTTTTAAGCTTTACTATTTATCGTTGGGATATCAATGTAAGAATGGCTACAATAATAGGATTAGTTGGGGGCGGAGGAATTGGCACTATGCTTATGCAATATCAAGGACTTGCCCAATGGCATGAAGTTGGGCTTATTATTTTAATGATTGCATTAGTAGTTTGGGTTATGGACTATATTTCAGCAAGAGTAAGAGAAGTTCTTCGATAATCAGAGTATCTTCATATCTATATCTTCATATATTTTTTTATAGATATCATAGGTGTGTTTTCCATATTGCTCATAATATCCTGTATACCATTGCGTTAAAGATGCTCCTGATTTTATTGCATTATTTATATCAGAACCATTATGAATACCCCCCGTTGATATGATAGAAAATTCTTTTTGTAATTGCTTTGATTGAATATATTGAGAAGCATTATAACATAATGACAAAGAAACTTCCCTTAATATTCTACCACTAAGCCCTCCCCCAAAGGTATTGGTAAAGTAATCATATAAATCAATATCCCTTTTATCAATCTTGTCTCTATAATATGCATAGTTAGTTGATGTATTACCCACATTAATACCACTATATCCCAGATCTATCAATACGTGTAATAATTCTGGTAATTGATTAATATTGATATCATTCGAAAATTTTACAAAAACAGGTATATGATTATATTTCTTAATTATCTGCTTAGAAATAACTTCTAAACGTATAAGTAAATCTGGATCTAAGCTTGACATATCTGTTTGCTTATGTCCTTCTACATTAGGACAGCTTTCATTAATTTCAATAAAATCAACAGAAGCTTTAATATAAGATATGATTCCTTCAATCAATAATGGTATGGCTAAGTTTTGCTGCATACCAGGATCAGCCGAAACACTAGCACCTATAGGAAAATCTTTATATCGGGGAAATGTAAAAATCTTTTTTGCTATTGCTTCATGCCCTGCATTAGGAAGTCCTAACCAATTTGAAGCTGAGTGAGAATGCGGATAAGGGGTGAATGGTAATGATATTCCATTCTTTGTATTTCCAATTCGAACAGAAGAAGTTGTAGTACCAGCCAGAAATGCACCAGCCCCTAAGAGATAAGATTTATGATAACCTTCTGCATATTTATACATTCCAGCAGCATTACAAATAGGAGATCTAAATGTTAATCCAGATATAGTCCTAGATAATTCAGATGGAATGACGATAGGTTGTAAATGTGTATCTTTAGAAGCTAAATCTGCATACCATCTACTTGTTGATGAATATAAAGAAGCAAATAAATCAGATGGCAATATTGTAAGGAGTGGCCTTATTTTGCTATCTAATCTTGCTAAAATATTAGGTAAACTCATAGATTTATAATTCTTTTCTTAATCTAGCCACTGGTATTCTTAATTGCTCTCTGTACTTTGCTACTGTGCGCCTTGCTACGTTTAAGCCTTGTTTTTTTAGCTCTTTTGTTAATTTATCGTCGCTATGTGGTTTTAAATTTGGCTCTTTATCAATCAACTCTTTAATTTTCTGTTTGATAACTCTTGTCGATATCTCTTCACCGTCATCAGAAGGTAATGATTCACTGAAAAAATATCTTAATTCAAAAGTTCCAAAACTTGTTTGTACATATTTACCATTTACTATACGACATATTGTAGAAACATCCATCCCTGTAACATCAGCTACATCTTTATATATCAATGGTTTAAGAGCGCTTTCACCATATCTAAAGAAGTCTTTTTGTGCACCAGCAATACCGGTCATTACCTTTAACATAGTTTTCTTTCTTTGCCGAATTGCTTGTAATAAGAATTTAGCATCATCATATTTTTTTCTAAGCCATTCCCTAGTTTCTTTATTATATTTTCTATATCTGGCTTCTTTTTTTAAGTCTTCATACATTTTATTTAATCGCAATTGAGGAATTCTATTGTCATTAACTGTAATAATAAGATCATCAGATTCATCATCTGCAATGATCATAAAATCTGGGATGACAGTAGAAGTACCTTGAGAAATTCCCATTCCACCTGGTTTAGGATTTAATCTTCTTATTGCATCAATTGCTTTTTTCAAATCATCTTCATTGATATTATGTTGTCTACATAATACAGGATAATGCTTCATTACAAAAACATCATAGCTTTTATCAATGATATTTTTAGCTAATTCTTCTGCAGCAGAACAATTGTTTTTTGCTTTTAATTGAAGCAATAAACATTCACGAAGATTTCTGGCTGCTATGCCTGATGGTTCTTGTGATTGTACAATATGTAATGCCTTTTCAGCAGATTCTACGTTCACATATTCGATTGGTACAGGTGCTTTTGGCTCTGATAATAATTCAGTTAATTCTATATCATCATCTTCTAGATTATCAAAATAAGAATGAGTAGGAATTTTAGGTCTTAAACTTTTCTCTAAAAATTCCCTTTGCCTACGTAGATAATCTCTATGAAGTTTATGATTTTCTTCTGCTATTTTGGTATTAATATCGTCAACTATTTCTTCTAAAGATCTTCTTAAATAACCATCATCTTCAAGATTACCAATTATTGTATAACAAATCCAGCGCATTTCATCTGTTAAATTCAGCATATTTACTTGAGATATTAAATCATCGGTAAATGTAATTGTATCTTTAATCTGAAATCCACCAGAATCATCATCATCTTCATATTGATCTTTTGTTTTATCTACATTATTACCCTCATTCCATGCTGATTCATAAAAATCAAATGGATCATGATGTTCTTCTTGATAAGGTTCTTTTTCTTCATAGTTTGCATCATGGTCCTTTTCTCCATCATAAGCATCTTGAGGAATTGTATGAACCATTGTTTCATTCGGTACAAAATCACTGTCTTCATCAATAATTACAATATCATCGGATGTTTCATCAAGCATCGGGTTTTGCTCGATTTCTTGGCGTACATGCTGCTCTAATTGTAATATTGGCAATTGAAGCAATTTTAAATATTGTATTTGCTGAGGTGTTAATGTTTGTAATAGAGATGTCTGTAAAGACATAGATACTTTCATGGCGTCCCTCCTTCTGTTTCTTTCACATAATTCCGAAGCTCATTATACCAATGTTCTCCATATGCCCTAATTAAAGCTTCTTTAACAGATTCATAACTTTTTGTTTGAGTTGATATGCCATGATTATATGCAGGCTTACATTCTTCAAATGGAGAAAAACTTAAGTAATCTCCACCGAAATTTCTTACACGTATTGGAAACAAATGACAAGATATTGGTTTTCGAAAAGAAGAATTTCCATCAAAGTATGATTTCTCTAAAGCACATTTTGCTATATGTTGTTCATCATAAAAAACGAAAACACAATCTTTATTGTCGATACAAGTAACTGATAAATCATTATCAGAACCAGATATATAGCCATGCTTTTCAATATACTCTATAGAATTTTGAGATAAATATGGAATTGCATGAGAAAAAGATTTTTGCAATAATTCAACCTCAGAGATATCCAATGGAGCACCCTCACCAC
Source organism: Bacteroidota bacterium (assembly GCA_049317525.1). Lineage (GTDB taxonomy): Bacteria > Bacteroidota > Ignavibacteria > Kapaibacteriales > UBA961 > UBA961. Next base: position 61,282 of record JBMOIC010000014.1, read on the forward strand.
CTTTAATTGTACAGCATGCACCTTTACAAGCCCCTAAATCACATGAAAATGGGGTAGAAATAATGTGCTCGTCTATTAATATATCTTCTATGAGAATCATGGCGTAGTCTTTGGATTGTGGACGCCTGATATATGCTGCAATATATCATGGTATGATTTTTGCCTAAACTAACTATTGTACTTTTTAAAAACAAGAAAAACTATCAAATCAGAATGAATATAAAAAAAGGCCAATAATGGCCTTTTCATTTATATCGTTGGATAAATCGAAAAATCTTTACAATAGTCTTTCACTTCTTGCTTAACTTTTTGAGGAATGCCCTCTTGATTAATATTAGAAAGGACTGTATCGATAAAGTCTGCAATGTGCTTCATATCATGTTCTTTAAAGCCTCGGGATGTCATAGCAGCTGCACCAAGCCTGATTCCAGAGGTTATCAAAGGTGGCTGTGTATCGTATGGGACGGCATTTTTATTACAAGTAATTCCAGATGCATCAAGAGCCAATTCAGCCTGTTTTCCAGTTAAATTTCTATTTCTAAGATCAATCAACATTAAATGATTTTCTGTTCCACCACTTACAATATTATAACCTTTATCAAGTAAAGCACTTGCCAATGTAGAAGCATTTTTTACTACTTGTTTTGTATATGTATGAAAAGAATCACTTAATGCTTCTTGAAATGCAATTGCTTTTGCAGCTATTACATGCATCAAGGGTCCGCCTTGAATACCGGGCATTACCATTGAATCAATAAGTTCTCCCATCAACTTAATGCGTCCAGATTTAGGTGCAACTAAACCAAAAGGGTTTTCATAATTATTTCCCATCATGATAATACCACCTCTTGGACCTCTTAACGTTTTATGAGTAGTACTGGTAACAATATCACAATATGGAACTGGATTCATAAGATGTCCTTTTGCTATCAATCCGGCTGGATGAGCAATATCAGCCATTAAGAATGCACCAATAGAATTGGCTATATCTCTGAATGCTTTAAAATCAATATTTCTGGAATAAGCCGAAGCACCAACTGTTATCATTTTTGGCTTATGTTCTTTGGCTAATTCTGCAACACGATTATAATCAATAAGGCCTGTTTCTTTATCTAAGCCATAGGGAACAAAATTATAGAACTTTCCAGAAAAATTAACGGGAGAGCCATGAGTAAGATGTCCACCATGAGATAAATCCATACCTAAAACTGTATCACCTGGTTTTAGATACACAAAATACACAGCCATATTTGCTCCAGAGCCACTATGAGGTTGCACATTAGCATATTCGGCTCCAAAAAGAGTTTTCAATCGATCTATTGCAAGATTTTCGGCAATATCAACCCATTCACAGCCACCATAATAGCGTTTGCCTGGATATCCTTCTGCATATTTATTTGTAAGAACTGAACCCTGAGCTTCCATAACTGCTTGTGATGTAAAGTTTTCACTTGCAATAAGTTCTAACTTATCACATTGCCTAGAGTACTCTCCAGCAATTGCTGCATACATTTCAGGATCTTGATTCTTTATGATATCGTACATATTTTTCTTCACTAATTTTTAATACTGAACAAAGGGAGTATAAACAGTGCCTGTCTGTGTAATATAACGTACAAAGTATGAGCCTGGAGAAAATTGCGGTAATTGTAATTTATCTCCAATATTTAATACTGAATTGAAGGTAAATACAGTTTCACCCAATATATTTGCTATTGAAATTGTAGCATGTTGATCAAATATAGAAACTGGAATATTCAATTGAGCAGAATTTCCTTGTAAAACAGGATTTGGTGAAACATTCAAATCATCTTGCGCTATCATTGTTTCATTCATACTTAATGGCGCTTGGCATATTACTTCACCGTTTATTGCATTTACATAACAATCATATACTGCTTCTTGAGTTTTAGGGTCAGCAAAATTAAAAAGCCATATAGGTGTACCTGCTGGAAAATTCACTCCAGGTAATTCAAATGGTGATGTAAACACAACAATAAAAGGTGGTTTTGCTGTTGGATACTTAGCATTATATGTTTTAAATCCCATATCTGCTTTTAGTTTGGTTGCTATAATATCAGAATTAAGGGCATTTGATGGAATAGTATCTTGTGGCACAAAAGGAATATCACCAGGACCAGCACCATCAGGTATAGGAAATTGCTGAAATCCTAGAAATGGTACTTTTATCATTGCTAATAATTTAGTTATTACCGAATCGGATTTATCTAAAGCACTAATAACATAAATCCATATTGGAGATTTACCAGTTTTAATATCATACACTCCACCAATAAGAGAAACGATTTGTCCTAAACCAGTAGTATCACCAAGCGTTACAATAGATACCAACTTGGGTGATTTCCAGCCTGAATCAGCGGCTATTTTTTTTGCTGCTGCAATACCTTCATTCATTAAATATGGTTGAGCAAACTGAGCCTGAGAAGAAAATGCTCCTAAACATATAATGCTGATTACAAGAAATAACTGAACTATCTTTTTCATATAGATCCCATTAATTTAAAAATTGCGATTTAATATGTTTTTTTTTAAATATTTACTTCAAATTATGAAAAATACAAGCCTTCATGAAGTAGTTTTTTGAATATGTACATGTATAGAAAAATAAACTCTATTCCTACATAGTGAACGTTTCGTAATTTTGTACTTCTAAAGATCACATTATTCTGATTATTATTTGCTATCATGACAAAACAAGATTGGCTACATACAGCAGAAACTCTGTTAATTTCTCGTTTAATAGATACTATAGAAGAACAAGAATTAGCCCCAAAAGGGCAAGTTCTGTATCAATTTTCATCTCGAGGACATGAGCTTGCGCAAATTATCATGGCCCAGTATCTAAATAATCCTCATGATGCAGCAACTGTATACTATCGTTCTAGACCATTTGTTTTAGCTGCAGGAATGACCATAGAAGAAGCCTTCGCAGGACCTCTTGCAAATAGTGGTTCTTTGAATGGTGGAAGAGATATTGGTGTTGTGCATAATTTGCCCCCTAGAAAAGGGATTACAGTATTACCTGCAAGTGGTGATGTTGGCGCACAATATACACCTGCAATTGGTTGGGCCCAGGCTGCAGTGTACAGATCTAGTATTTTAGCTGAGAAAGAGTGGTCCGAATCATGCGCAATAGCATTAGGTGGTGATGCATCTTGTGCAACAAATGGATTTTGGTCTGCCCTCACAATTGCTACTACGCAAAATTATCCTATGATTTTCTTCATAGAAGATAATAATTATGGGATTTCTGTTGATGGAAGTTTTCAAACACCTGGTGGCAATATTGCGCATAATTTAGCTGCTTTTTCTAATCTTAGAATATTTGAAGGAGACGGAGCAGATCCCGAGCAAGCGTCCGATTTAATTGAAGCTGCTGTAGAACATGTAAGGAAACGCTTATCCCCTGTTTTATTACGATTATCTGTCCCCAGATTATGTGGACATTCTGGCGCTGATAATCAATCTTATAAAACCGCAGAACAAAAAGCCGATGAACTATCCAGAGATCCATTACCACGTTTAAAAGAATATTGTAGAAAAAAGAAAATTCTAACTTTAAAACAATGGGAAGAATTAGAAAAGAATGTTGAAATCAAGGTACGTGAAGCATTAGAACGTGCCTTACAGTATGGTCAACCTCATCAACAAGATATTATGGAGCATTTGTTCTATAATCATAAGCAGATTCAAACCGTTGGTGGAGCTTATGCCGAATCATATTCTTTTATGAATAATGATGATGAAGGCCCCAAAGGACAAAGAATGAATTTGATTGATGCTGTTAGAAACACATTAGAATCTGAATTAGCTATTAATCCTAGAGTATTAGTGTTTGGAGAAGATGTTGGCATGAAGGGTGGCGTTCACGGAGCAACTGTAGGTTTACAAAAGAAATTTGGAAATTCACGAGTATTTGATACTTCTTTGTCCGAAGAAGGTATTATAGGAAGATCTATTGGAATGGCTTATGCAGGATTAATACCTGTACCAGAAATACAATTCAGAAAATATTTAGACCCAGCAATCGAGCAATTTAATGACACCGGTACAATTAGATGGCGTACCAATAATGCTTTTGCTGCTCCATATATCTTAAGAATTCCAATTGGCCACAGTAAAAGGACAGGAGATCCATGGCATAGTGTATCAGGAGAAGCAATTTTTGCCCATACTCTTGGCTGGAGGATTGCAATTCCTAGTAATGTATCTGATGCAGTAGGTTTATTAAGATCTGCTATACGAGGAAATGATCCTACTGTTTTTCTTGAACATAGAAATATCTTAGATACATCTGTTTCCAGAGGTAATTATCCTGGGAACAATTACATAGTTGAATTTGGAAAAGCATCAATTATACAAGCAGGTACCCAAGCTACAGTAATTACTTGGGGCGAAATGGTTCATAGAGTAAAAGAGGCTTCACAATTACTTGCTGATATTTCATTAGAAATTATTGATTTACGTACTATTGCGCCATGGGACAAAGAAACTGTCCTTATGTCAATCAAGAAAACCGGTAGATGCTTGATTGCGCATGAAGATTGTATAACAGCAGGTTTTGGTGCTGAAATTGCTGCATATTTAGCAAAAGAAGCTTTTACATATTTAGATGCACCTATTGACAGAGTTGCTACACCAGACATTCCAATTCCATATAATCTTGGATTAATGGATATTGTTATTCCAACTACTTCAATTTTACAAGAAAGAATTAAGGCTTTAGTTCAATTTTAGTATTTCTAAAATCTAATATTGCTTTATTTATCATAGTATATTATTCAATTATATAAAGAGGGCGCTATGGAGCGCATAATGTTTAAATCTAAAATACATAGAGCTTCCATAACGCAAGCTGAATTGCATTATGAAGGAAGCTTAACGATAGATCTTGATTTAATGGATGCAGCCGATTTATTACCTTATGAAAAGATTTCTGTAGTTAATATTAATAATGGCGAGCGTATCGAAACATATGTTATTCCTGGTGAAAGAGGTTCTCGTACAATTTGTTTAAATGGTGCTGCCGCAAGAAAAGGATGTATTGGCGATAGAATTATCATCATTAGTTATGCTCATATGAGTGATGAAGAAGCTCATGCATATTCCCCTACTATTATTTTAGTTGACGAACATAATTCGATCATTAGTACTTCACATGCTGTTGAACCACATACCTTAATAACATAATGCAAAATTTATCATTAGCAATAATCATTTTGGCTGCAGGAAAGGGAAAAAGAATGGGTTTGGTAGATAAGCCAAAAGTTATGGCTGAAATATCTGGTATCCCATTAATTGGACATGTAATCAAGGCAGTATTGCCTCTATCACCTATTTCTATTATTCCTATTATTGGTTTTCAAAGGGAAATAGTTTCTTCTTTTATAGAACAATATCATAATCCTCTTATATCTTGTATTGTTCAAGAGGAACAATTAGGCACTGGACATGCTGTTAATCAAGCAGCAGATATATTCAATGATTTTTCTGGTAATATTTTAATTTTAACTGGTGATACTCCTTTAATCAAGTCGTCAACCTTGCAATCTTTTATAGACAGTTTTCATAGTTTTCCTATTGATTTAGCAGCTGCTACATTAAGTTCTTTTACGTCTAATCCTTTTGGTTATGGAAGAATTATTCGTTCTGAACAAGGTGATTTTATTGGAATAGTTGAAGAAAAAGACGCTTCAAATGATCAACAACAGATCGAAGAAGTTAATACAGGTATCTATTTGGTTCGATCTGATAAATTATTTAAAGCATTGAATAATATATCAAATACGAATGCTCAGAATGAATATTATTTAACAGATATCATCAAAATATTAATTGATCAAGGCGAACATGTTGCTGCAATTTCAAGCAATTCATTTGCTGAGTTTCAAGGAATAAATACTCTTGAAGAATTGCAGTTGGCTCAATCTACCTATAATCTACTTCAAGGTTAATACTCAATATGCTAACATCTATAAATCATATTGGCATTGCAGTTTCTGATTTAGAAAAAAGCAAAAACTTATATAAATCACTGTTTAATATTTCTAGCTTTCACGAAGAAATCGTAGAATCCCAAAAAGTTTCTATCGCTTCATTTTCATTAAACGGTATTTTAATTGAATTAACTGCTCCGATATCCGAAGATTCTCCTATTGCCCAATTTATTCAAAAAAAGGGTGAAGGAATACATCATATTGCATTTACTTCAAATACTATTCAAGATGATTTAGATAAAGCAGAATCAAATGATATTCAATTAATTCAAAAAACACCGATTCAAGGTGCTCATGACATGATGATTGCTTTTTTACATCCAAAATCAACTGGCGGAGTTCTCATGGAATTCTGTCAACATTCTTCAGAATTATAAGTATATATATATGAAAGAACTTAATCAAGATTCAATTCTAGCATTATTATCTGATATTAAAGATCCGGATTTACATCTATCTTTACAAGAGGTAAATGCTATTCATTCTGTAATTATTAATGATGCTTCAATAACTATATATTTAGAGCTAATCCCCCCAATTCATTGGATTGCAAAGGATATTGAACAAGCAATAAAGCATAAAATAGCAGAATATTATCCTGGTATCGAGATTAATATATTTGTTAAAGACAAAGAGATACCTCGCATTTCAAATCAGCATATTTTACCAACGGTGAAACATTTGATTGCTGTTTCTTCCGGAAAAGGTGGAGTTGGTAAATCAACAATTGCAGCAAATCTAGCAGCGGCTTTAGCCCAAAGAGGCGCATCTGTTGGACTTCTAGATGCTGATATTTATGGCCCAAGTATGCCAACTATGTTTGGCGTTACCGGGCATCAAATGGAAGCTGAAAAAACTGAAGACGGTAAATTATTGGGCTATCCGGTTGAGCAATATGGAGTTAAAATTGCTTCAATTGGCTTTATTATGGAGCAAAATCAAGCTGCTATTATGAGAGGTCCGATGTTAGCAGGATATTTTACAACATTAATGGACCAAATCATGTGGGGAGATCTAGATTTTTTAATTTTTGATTTACCTCCTGGAACAGGTGATATTCAATTAACTTTAACACAAAGAGTTCCTTTAAGCGGAGCTGTTATTGTTACTACACCCCAAGAAATCTCATTAGCAGATGTAAGACGTAGCATTTCAATGTTTAAAAAGGTACAAGTGGATATTCTAGGTGTGATAGAGAATATGAGCTATTTTGTTCCAGAAGATATGCCAGAAAAGAAATATCATATTTTTGGAGAAGGTGGTGGCGAAAAAGTATCTAAAGAATCAGACGTTCCATTTTTAGGACAAGTTCCTTTAACTCTTGGTACTAGATCTGGTGGTGATGATGGATATCCTGTTGTATTAAATCCTGATGACTTTATTCAAGGAGATATCCTTAGATCTATTACATCAAGTATCGTTTCTGCATTAAGAATAAAAAATCATAGTGCTTTACAAAAGCCACTTATACAAATAACTTTATAAATCGATGTCAGAACAATCAATACCAGAAAGAATTAACATTATCTTACAGGAAATACGACCATTTTTATTAGAAGATGGTGGTGATGTAGAATTTGTTAATTATGAAATTGACACAAGAGTAGCCGAGATACGTCTTTTGGGTGCCTGTAAAACTTGTCCAATGCAATTAATGACATTAAGAGGCGGTATTGAACGTTTTTTACTGGCAGGAATTCCAGAAATTAGAAGAGTTGAATCAGTTCAATAAATATTCATTTGCTTGAAATAATAAATTCCTTATATTTGCATTCTCATTTGAGGGCGAGTAGCTCAGTTGGTCTAGAGCGCCTGCCTTACAAGCAGGATGTCGGGGGTTCAAATCCCTCTTCGCCCACATAAACAAAAAAAGCTCCGGTCATGGAGCTTTTTTTGTTATATAGATACTTTTACAATTTTTTAAAACTTTTAGAAACTTTCATAAACTTAATATTTTCAATAAGTTACAAAAGCTGTCGTCATAGGTTATCATTCTTTGTCATCCGTTGTAATTCGAAGATTTGTACCTAATACCAACAATTTGTACCTCGTTTTTGTTAAAATATTATCTATTTATGAAAACAAAAGTCTCTCTACGAACAAAACCTTTAGCTACTGATAGAGTTCGATTATATTTCGACTTTTATCCTCCAATTGTTTTACCAGGGAAAACAAAATCTACTCGACGTATTTTTACTGATCTTTTTTTATATACACATCCTAAATCCCCTCAAGAAAAAGATCATAATAAAGAAGTTAAGATTCAATCAGATATTCTACTTGGAAAATACAGCAGTTTCAGTAGCAATTATGAGTTGTTCTCACAAGCCGATAAAAATGTACTAACTACAGATGAAATTAAAAGACTCATCCATACTCATTGTATTGATGATGAAATAAAGCGAGCCTCTTTATTTTCAATTTATACTGGATTAAGACATTCTGATATATGCCAATTATCTTGGAAGGATTTCGTTCAAACAGAGACAGGAATAAGTATAGACTATAGGCAAAAGAAAACAAGTAACTTGGAATTATTACCTATTTCTAAAGAAGCACAAGAATTAATTGGTCAGATACAAGCTGATGACATATTGATATTCCCCACTTTGATAACTAAAAAGAAGCATAATGATGTCATAAAAGAATGGATGAAACAGGCAGAAATTAGAAAACATATTACTTTTCACTGTTTCAGGCATACACATGGTACATTATTATTTCACAAGGGTGCCTCAGAACTTACTGTGAGCAAATTAATGGGCCATAGAAGCCAAAAGACAACTCGTCAATATATAAAGCTAATGGATGACACAAAACG
>JBMOIC010000015.1:0-69356 GCA_049317525.1 Bacteroidota bacterium
TAGCTCGTCGGGCTCATAACCCGAAGGTCGTAGGTTCAAGTCCTGCCCCCGCTACAATATTTTTTTAGCCTTGATTCTTTATGAATCAGGGCTTTTTTTTTAACATTAATCGTTTATTTTTAAATACACCTGATTGCTATGTAATGGAATTTCTATCAAAGGAATTTCGTTTTAAGGAACAATGCAAAAACAATCTGTAAATATAGTCTGGCTAAAAAGGGATCTTCGCCTAAAAGATCATGCTCCATTATATATGGCAGAAAACGAGTCTTTACCATATATCATTCTCTATATTTTTGATCCAGATATCATTTCTTATCCCGACACTTCAACTAGACATCTTCAATTTCAGTATCACAGTTTATTGTCTATGAATATAACTTTACAGCAATATTCTGGAGAAATTTCAATGTGCTATGGAAAATCAAATGAAGTATACAAAACATTGATACAGAGTTTTGATGTAAAAAATGTTTTTAGTTATCAAGAAAGTGGAATTCAATTAACATATGATACTGATATAGTCTTACAAGAACTCTTCGTTAAACATGATATCAATTGGGTTCAATGTCAGAGAGATGGTATTAAACGCGGCATCAAAAACAGGAAAGATTGGGATAAAGATTGGTATAAGACGGCAAATATGCCATTAATTGACAATACATATAATGCAGGAAAGATTATCCATTGGAAACATGATTTTCATATTCCTGAATTATTACTTTCAGATATGAAAAAATATCCAAAAGAATTTCAACCTGCTGGAGAACATTATGTACAGATCTATTTAAAAAGTTTTCTGGATAAGAGAATTCAGAATTATTCTATGAGTATTTCACAACCACTAAAAAGCAGAATTTCATGTAGTAGATTATCTCCTTATCTAGCTTGGGGAAATGTATCAATAAAGCAAGTTTATCAAAAAATTGTTCATCATTCTACAACAATTCAAGACACAAGAAATCATAAAAATATTCAATCGAGATTAAAATGGCATTGCCACTTTATTCAAAAATTCGAAACTGATTGCACTTATGAAACTCACTGTATTAACAAGTCTTTTGAAAATGTTTGGCCTGATAAAAACGAGCATTTTATCAAAGCATGGCAAGAAGGTAGAACTGGTTACCCACTTATTGACGCAGGAATGAGATGTGTTAAAGCAACAGGTTGGATAAATTTTCGATTAAGGGCTATGCTGGTATCATTCTTTTCTCACCATTTATTCCAAGATTGGCGTCATGGGGTTTATCATTTGGCTAAGCAGTTTTTAGATTATGAACCTGGAATTCATTTTACACAGTTTCAAATGCAAGCTGGTTCTACTGGAGTACATACAATTAGAACATATAATCCGCTAACAAATAGTTTAAAATACGATTCACAGGCAGAATTTATTAAACAGTGGTGTCCAGAACTAGGAACACTTCCCTTGCATTTAATCCATAAGCCTTGGTCTATCACTCCATTAGAAGAGGCGATGTATTCATTTACACTTGGAATTGATTATCCATTTCCTATTGTAAATATAGAAGAGACAAGAAATAAAACAGCGATATTATGGGATATTAAAAAAACCGACGAATCTCGGATAGAAGCAAAAAGAATCCTTAAGAAATTTGTAAGACCTACATGAAAAAGCATAGAAAAGATATTAGATCTTCCTTTTGCATTAACTATTATTCTATTATAGATGATACTATTTCATACTTCTTTACTTTTCAACTTCAAAGCCATTTTCATTACTCTATCTAAAAGCGTGCTATAATTAACCCCTTGATGAATACATATTTTTGGTAAAAGTGAACGATCTGGATCTAAGTTAGGGAGTGTATTAATATCAAGAATAAATATGTCTCCCTTATCATTCATCCTGATATCTATTCTGCTCATACATGATAATCCGAGATAATTGTGAATATTCAACGCTGATTCCATTAGCTTTTTTTCTTCGTAAACTGTGATATCAGGAGAGAAATTTTTTGTGGTATGAACAATACTATTTCCAGCGATGAAAAAATCATTGCTCTCTTTGGGTAAGATTTCTACTGGTTTCAAGGCGATATAGTCTTTAATGTTTTCAGAAGGAATGATTGCTAAAGAAAACTCTCTGCCTAATATATATGGTTGCAAAAGCATTTCTGATTCTGGATTTTCAAGTTTTGATCTAGCCTCAGCTGCAGAAAGTATACTAATATTTCTATGACAACTTCCAAAGCGTGGCTTATATATATATTGTGTATGCTCATTTATCATTGACAACTCTGTTATAAGACTTGGCGTATTTAAAGACAAATGAGAACAAATATCTGGAAGAAGAGATTTATCTTGGGCAATTAGCATTGTTTCAGGATCTGATCCAGTATGATGAATCGAATGTTCTGAAAGCCATTTAGTTATTTCTACTTGGTCAGCTTCATAATACCCATAACATACATTAAGTACTAAGTCATATTGCTTTAGTAATAATGCTGATGAATGAGAGAATCCTTGAAATGAGATACTATTTGATTGCACCCAATCAGGTAGATTTTTACTCAAACAGTCTATCGTCTCCTGATTAATATTTTCTTTCCAAGGGGTTAATTCTGACGGTGTATATAAAATTGCGACAGTGGTTTTAATTGACATAATTAGGTATGCATAAGTAAATAAACTTAGGAAATATACTAAATTTTACAAAGTTATCAAGTTTATATTACCTAAAATTTATCAACACATTACCCCTTTGTTATCATAATTTGTTGTTGTTTAATTACCATGTATAGATACTTATCTTCATTTTAAAGTATTTAACAGTTTATACATTTTATATTAATACACTTAGCTTTAGCTCTTAATAAATTTCTTTACAATTTCTTTACACGAACAAACTTGTTTTTTTTTCGATTTTGTAATCAAATAACAATATGATTTAACTTTATGATCAATATCTTATTTCTCTGCACGGGCAATTCTTGTCGTTCACAAATGGCAGAAGGTTGGGCTAAAGCACTGCTAAGTAATCAGTATGCAGTTTACTCTGCTGGAATTGAAGCACATGGACTTAATCCCAATGCAGTGTTAGTAATGAAAGAATCTGGAATAGATATATCGAAACAATATTCACAATTGATTAGTGATTTACCTGAAATTAGCTGGGATTTAATCATTACCGTATGTGATTCAGCCAAAGAGCGATGTCCATATATACCAGGAAATCATCTCTATATTCATCAATCCTTTGATGACCCCCCAAGTTTGGCGAAAAATATTGCCGATCACTTAGGCTTGGAAATATACAGACGTGTAAGAGATGAGATAAAAGAATATATTCAACATATTCCTTCTTTATTATTGGAAAAGAAATGAAATTTTTAGATAAATATCTTACCCTGTGGATAATCTTAGCCATGTTTTTGGGAATTATCTCTGGCTTTTTATTCCCATTTATACCCAATTATATACAAAGCTTAAGTACTGGAACAACAAATATCCCATTGGCTTTAGGCCTTATATTAATGATGTATCCCCCATTGGCCAAAGTTAAATATGAACTGATTGGAGAATCCTTTAAAGATACCAAGGTTTTGATTTTATCATTAATTCAAAACTGGATAATTGGGCCAATTCTGATGTTCATATTAGCAATAGTTTTTCTACCCGGAAAACCTGAATATATACAGGGCTTAATCATGATTGGCCTAGCTAGATGTATCGCAATGGTAATTGTGTGGAATGATTTAGCATGTGGGAATAGAGAATATGCAGCCGGATTAGTTGCTTTTAACAGTGTGTTTCAAGTGCTATTTTATAGTCTTTATGCATGGTTTTTTCTTACTTGGCTTCCACCTTTCTTAGGTATGAATAGCACAGAAATAGCAATCAGCATTTCTGACATAGCATTTAGCGTGATGATTTATCTTGGCATACCATTAATAGCGGGATTTATTTCACGTAAAACACTTATAGCTATAAAAGGTAATAATTGGTATGAATATACTTTTCTTCCTAAGATTAGTCCATTAACTCTTATTGCTTTATTACTAACTATTATCATTATGTTCAGTATTAAAGGCGAAACTATCATTTCATTGCCCTTTGATGTATTAATAATAGCTTTACCACTTACATTGTATTTTATCATCATGTTCTTTGTCAGTTGGTATCTAAGTAGATGGATGGGGACAAATTATGAGAAGACAACTACACTGTCATTTACAGCCGCTTCAAATAATTTTGAATTAGCAATAGCAGTTGCCATTGCAGTGTTTGGGATTTCTTCAGGCCAAGCATTTGCAGCAGTAATTGGACCACTGATCGAGGTTCCAATTATGTTATTACTTGTTAAATTTGCATTAAAACAAAAAGTATTAATGAAAGAATCTAGTTAAAAAAGAACCCTTTTTTATACAAGATGTAAAGTCTTTTAATGGAATTTCATATTCAATAGGGAATATATAGGGCGAGCAAGCTTCGTCTAAACCAAATAAATCTTGATAATATAATGTTATCCCTGTTTTATGAGGATATAAAACAACAGCATCAAAGTGAAAATCATCTTCTTCTGAAAAACCACATTGTACCATTTCCAGAATATCTTCTGTAGTTAATGATTCTAATTGCTCTCTGGCTTGTAATTCTGCATAATTATCAGAAACAATTTTTAATGCTTTAAAAGCATTTGCATCTACATATTCTAGCAGATTTATTTCCTTATTTTTTTGCAAATCAATCGTATGATATGATGCCCAATCTCTTGTTCCAGATGCTTTGGAATGATACACTTTTACAGATACTAATCCTTTTCTAACCATTAAATATTCAATATCTACGATCGAATCAGTATGCTTTTTTGTCATTTTTGAAAAATTTGTCTTAATCTGTAAAGGTATAAATTGTTCTTGATCTTCAGAAGCATCATATAATGTTAAAGACATATACTCATTTCCCTTTTTCCATTCCCCAGTTAAAGAATCAGCATCTTTACTAAAAGTTAACACTTCTTTATATTTACCTTTTGTTCCAGGAACACTCAAACTATAATCAACTCCATCTACTGTGCCCTGCAATAAACTTTTTTCTCCATCTATTCTATAACAAAACCAACCTTGTATATTGCCATTATCAGACACTTCTAATTCTACCCAAATTGGTAATATTCCGGCAATATCAGGCTGAACAAACCAACCCTCAAAGCTAACTTTCTTTGCATACGCATCTTGATTAGTAAAGAATACACTGAAAGCTATACATAGATATAAAATTAATGTTCTAATGTTCATACTTTTTACTTCATCCCAACAGGAATACACTCAAAAATCTCATCCATCTAATTTCCATAATCAACGAACCCATTTTTTAACGAATTTGCATATATATTGTTTGATTACAAGTAAGTTAATGACTTTTTAGCCCAGTTATGAAAGATAAAGAAACGCCTCTGATGAGGCAATATAAAGAAATGAAGGCAAAAAACCCTGATGCTGTAATGCTTTTTAGGATGGGTGATTTTTTTGAAACCTTCGAAAATGATGCGGTGATTGCATCGACTGTTTGTGGCATTACTTTAACTAAAAGAAATAATGGCGATGCTGGCGAAGTACCTTTAGCAGGCTTTCCTTATCATCAATTGGATGTTTATCTTCCTAAACTTGTAAGGGCTGGTTATAGAGTTGCAGTATGCGAACAAGTGGAGGATCCAAAACAGGCAAAAGGGATTGTAAAAAGGGACATTGTAGAAGTTGTTACACCCGGAATTGGATTATATGATAAATTATTAGACGCAAAAAGAAATACATATGTGGCCGCAATATCAGTGCAATTTCATAAATCAGGTTTTATGGTATATGGTGTTTCATTTGCCGATATTTCTACTGGAGAGTTTTCCACCTGCGAAATAGCTAAAAAAGATATATTCCATATACTAGAATTATGTCTTCCTGCAGAAATCATCATATCTAAATCATTATATAGAGAGCTTCAAGACGATATATCTGACTTGCCATTTAATCCATCAATAACTAAACTAGAAGACTGGATTTTTGAATATCAATTTGCATACGATGTTTTAGTAAAACACTTTAATACCAAAAATGTAAAGGGTTTTGGTATTCATGAAATGCATGCAGGTATTATTGCAGCAGGTGCAGTATTACAATATATTCAAGACACACAAAAATCTGTTGCACTTCAGATTAGCAGGATATCTGTATTCAATCCATCGGAATTTATGACTTTGGATTATGCAACAAGAAGAAATCTTGAAATTTTATCTTCCATGAATGATCAGGCAAAAGAGGGGTCTTTATTGGCAATTCTAGACCATACTAAAACACCTATGGGCAGCCGTTTATTCAAAATGTGGGTTGGTAGGCCTCTTAGATCTTTACATTCTATCCAAGAAAGGCTTTCTGCAGTAAAATCCTTTGTGAATTCAGGAAATATTCTTCAAGAATGTGAATATATCATGAAACAAATTGGTGATTTAGAACGATTAATTGCCAAGGTGTGCGCTGGAAGATGCAATCCCAGAGATCTATATGCCTTAAAGAAAAGTTTAGATATAATTCCTCTGCTAAAAGAATTATTAGGCAAAACTCAACTTTCACCATATCTCATATCGCTAGTAGATCAATTGGTCCCATTAGATCAATTAACAAAATTAATCGAACAAGCATTACAAGAAGAGGCACCTGTAGTAATCGGTAATGGTAATGTGTTTAATCGAGGCTATTCTTCAATCTTAGATGAATATGTGGAAGCAATGTATTCTGGTAAGAACTGGATACAAGAATATATGCAAAGAGAAAGAGATCTAACGGGAATTTCATCTCTAAAAATTAGCTCGAATGGTGTGTTTGGTTATTATATTGAAATTAGCAATACCCACAAAAGTAAAGTTCCAGAACAAAGATATGAACGCAGGCAAACTTTAGCCAATGCAGAGCGATATATCACAGAAGAATTAAAAAATATCGAAGAAAAAATAGTCAATGCATCCGTTAAAATCAGCGAATTAGAACAAAATCTATTTTTAGAACTTCGCCTTCAAGTAATTGAATACACAGAACAAATACAAGCGCTAGCATCAGTAATATCAAAAATAGATTGCTTGCATAGTTTTGCAAGCGTTTCTAAACAATTCAAGTATTCAGAACCTATCATTAATGAAAATAATGATTTACATATTATTGGTGGTAGACACCCAGTTGTAGAAAGAATGTTAAATCCTGGTAATTCATTTGTCTCAAATTCTACCGTTTTTGATGCAAAAGAAAGAATCCATATCATCACTGGCCCGAATATGGCAGGTAAATCCTGCTATCTTCGCCAAGTAGGACTCATCGTATTAATGGCTCAAATTGGATGCTATGTGCCTGCTGAATCAGCTATTATTGGTATTGTAGACCGTATTTTTACAAGAGTTGGTGCTCAAGACAATATTTCTGCTGGTGAAAGTACATTTCTTGTAGAAATGCAAGAAGCAGCAAATATTCTTAATAATGCAACAGAGAAAAGTCTTTTACTATTAGATGAAGTTGGACGAGGCACCGCAACATTTGATGGGATTTCTATTGCCTGGGCAATAGCGGAATATGTACATGATATTCTGAATTCTAGGGTCCTATTTGCAACTCATTATCACGAATTAACTAGCTTAACCGAACATTTATCTCGTGCAGTTAATTATAAAGTAGAAGTAAAAGAAGTGCTTCAAAGCCTACTATTTACTCACAAAGTAATACCAGGCACAAGTGATCATTCTTTTGGTATTCATGTTGCACATATGGCAGGATTACCACCAAGTGTTATCTCTAGGGCAAATAAAATTCTTTCTACTTTAGAAACTTCTTCTCCAGTTTATATCAATTCGAATGCTATCGAATATGATAAAAAAAACCAAGATATTCATCTGCGAGAACCTGAATCACAGTTTTCTATGTTTGAAATTCGCGATGATGCTATAAGAAGAGCTTTGCAAGATATCGATATCAATGCACTTTCGCCTTTACAAGCATTCGAAGCCCTTATTCAGTTAAAAAAGAAATTATAGTTATATTAACAACTCAATCAATTCGCTTATTTTTGAATGTACTTTGTTTAAAACATTTGTTTAATATATCAGGAGCTATCATGGCTAATATACTTTTTACTTTTTTTGTGATATGTGTGGCTACACTCATGAATATAAGCCCCATCATTGCATCTAGTGGCGGAAAAATAGGAAGCTCTATCAATGGTTGCGGTGGATGCCATGGTGGATCAAGTACCACAACAACCGTTTTTTTAAGAGAAGGCAATGGCCCTTTTTCCCTTGCTACTGGTGAATCCAAAACATTTAAGGTAGTTGTTGCTCATGCAAGTATGCCAAAATCAGGTGTAAATATTGCAGTAAAAAATAGTAGCAACAATAATGCAGGATCTTTTTCCAATTTGACTAATTGTGTAAGCTCCAATAATGAATTAACACATTCTGCACCTGTTACTATGACCGGTGGTGAAACTGAATATACTTTTACTTGGACAGCGCCTGCTATACCAGGTGTATATACATTAAGAGCAGCCGGCAATGCAGTAAATAATAATGGTGGTGATTCCGGTGATTTTTGGAATGTAATGTCTAGCATAACCATAAATGTTCAAGCCAGCGCTTCTATCGTCATTAATTCGCAAAATAATTCAGCTAAATATTGCAGAAATTCCCCACTTGACATTCTATGGACTGCTAATGGATTAAGCGGAACAACTACCATTGAAATGTCGCCAACAGGAACTTTACCATGGGCACAAATTGGATCTGTTCCTGCAAATATTACTAATTTTCAATGGACAGTTCCTGCAAATGCAACCTATGGTAATAATTACCGTTTTAGGGTGATTAATGGAGCTATTTCAGACACCAATGATGCGAATATCTCAGTTCTACCTACTCCGATTATTGCTATACAACCTAAAGCTTTTGATACAACATGTATTGGTGGAAATATTACATTAAGTGTGATGCCTGATAAAGAAGATCCATTTTTAACATATAAATGGTTTAAGGGGTCAAGTCCAATATCAGGGGCAAATTCAAGAACATACACTATAACTAATGCACAAATTGGCGCTTCAGGACAATACAGTGTTGAATTAAATGGATGTACAAATCTTACTAGCGAAGCTTCCCTTGTATTTATTGGTCAAAGCCCTGCTATTTCTAGCCATCCTAGCTCTGCAAATGCCTGTTTTGGCTCTCAAGTTACCTTAAATGTTTCTGCTACTGGCACAAATCTATCATATGCATGGCGAAAAAATGGTACTGCTATACCTAATGGTAATAAAGCAGCTTATACTATTTCATCTATGACTGCAAATGATGCTGGACAATATGACTGTGTTGTTACAGGCACATGCTCTCCTGCGGTTACATGTAATGCAGCTACTGTACAAATGGTTCAAATTCCTATTACAGCATCTAATTTTACTGGTAATGACTCATCATTATGCATTGGCAATAAACTTCAATTATTTGCTCAAGGTACTGGTGCTATTATTTCTGGATATATATGGAAAAAGAATGGAAATCTACTTCCAAATACTGATTCTTCTTTCACTATAAATAGTATTGCAAGTGCTGATTCAGGTGTATATACGGTTACTGCTAAAAACCAATGTGGTGAATCGGGCAATGAAAGATCAATAAAGCTTATTGTTTTGTCACAGCCTTTAATAGCAAGAAATATGGCCGATACTACAGTAATAGTAAATACAGAGACATCGCTTCGCATTATAGCATTAGGGCCAAATCTTGGCTATAAATGGAAAAAAGATGGAAAAGAAATCAATAATGCTACTAGCGATAGATATACCATAGCAGCTACTCAATTTGCTGATAGTGGATCGTATGAATGTATCATTACAAATTCATGTGGAACAGTTACTAGTTCAAAAACCTTTTTAAGTGTTAAACCTGCTTCTAAAGGTCCAACATTAACTCTTTCTACAAGAACTATTGATTTTGGTTGTATTAATAAAGGAACAACAAAGGATACTGTAATTGCTGCTCTTATTACGAATACTGGAAATGAAGAATTAAATATTACTGCAATTACATTAAGTGGCCCTGCAGCAAATAATTATTCTATAATTTCAGGACAAGCCCCTTTTATACTTGCAGCTAATGAAACAAAAGCATTGGGATTAGCATTTTCTCCAAAATCAGAGATTACAAATAATGCCTCAATTGCTTTTGCAAGTAATTCGGTTACTTCTCCAGGCCTTATAAATATATCTGGTACAAGTTGCTTTGAAGATATTGCTACTACACCAATAATTTTAGGAAAAATAGCTGTAAATAAAAAAGATACATTAATCAATATTTGCAATACTGGAACAAAAGCTACTTCTGTTTCTGAGTTGTCTATTAATGGATCTTCAACTTTTACTTTGCCTAATCCTCCAGCTTTACCATTATCTATAGAGCCAGGTACATGCAAAGAAGTATTACTTAGCTTTGCAACTAATCAAGATGGAACATATAATGCTGAATTACTTGTAAAAATCTCTCAATCTTCTAATGCTTCACAAGTATTTACTATTCCTTTATCTGCAACATATGCATCACCATCAAGTATTAGTGAATTTGATATGTTCTCTGGAATTTCTGCATTCCCAAATCCAGCTAATGATATACTTGAGATTCAATCTGCACAAGCAATTCATTCTGTAAGATTAATAAATGTTTTGGGTGAAACTATCGCAAATCATAATATTCAGATACAGTCTACTACTTGCGCTATTGATATTCATCATACAATGCCAGGTTCTTATATTGCTATTGTGAATCTTCATAATGGTAAATCATTTGGTTTGCCTATCATCATTCAAAGATAGATAGTACTCATATAATTATTGAAAGCCTGAAGAGATTGCTCTTCAGGCTTTTTTTATAAGTAATTGTGATCTATGATATTTATCATAGTAATTACCTAGTTAACCCTATACTTTTGAACAAGGATGTTTTACTAAGTATGGGAATAAATAATGAGAAAGCCTAGAATCTTTTCGGTACTGATTTCTGCAGTATTAAGCGCATTTATATGTATATATGCACATGCAGAAACAAGTATAACAATTACTTCTTATAATGATCCAAGTTCATTATGCAAAGGAAGCACAATCAATCTAACTTGGATTGGAACTGAATTAAGCGGAAGCACAACTATAGAGATGTCACCAGGAAATGGATCTCAATGGATTACCATTGGGTCTGTTGATTCTTCAATAGTTCAGTATCAATACACTATTCCTGAAGGCATAAACTTTGGAAATTCATATCGTTTTAGGGTAACAAATTCCACAATATCCGATACAAATAATGCTGATATATCGGTATTACCTATGCCAATTATTACTACACAAATGAAATCCATTGATTCTATTTGCGAAGGAAATATTGCCCGTTTAGGAGTAATACTTGCAGACAATAATCCATCATTAACTTATCAATGGTATAAAGATGGACAACCCATTCAAGATGCAACAGATGCAATTCTCACTATCAATGAACTTAAGATCTCTGATAGAGGTAGATATAAAGTAACCATAAAAGGATGTACAGATATTACTAGTTCTGAACTCTCTTTGTATGTTAGAAATAAAGTTTCAATCACTATGCAACCAGAAAGTACTTTGAAGTGTCCAGGATCTTCAATAACACTTACAGTCAGTGCATTGGGAGAACATCTTAGCTATCAATGGAGAAGAAATGGAAAGAATCTTCCGAATGGAAATGACAATTCTTATACCATAAGTTATTTATACATTACAGATACTGGTAAATATGACTGCATTATTACTGGTGATTGTAATTCATCAATGATATCAAAAGCTGCTTTAATTCTTATGAATGAGCCTCCTGTAATTGCAACAAATTTTGGATCTAAAGACACATCATTTTGTTATGGTACTTCCGTTCGTTTAAGAGGCCAAGGAACTGGTGGACAAATCATAGGGTATCAGTGGAAAAAGGATGGGAAAATTATAAATACATCAGACTCATTAATAGTATTAAATAATTTTTCTCCCGCAGATACTGGCATCTATTCATTTACTGCAAAAAATCATTGTGGTTTATCTGGCGCTGAAAAGTCTGTACATATTGGTATTGTTATTTTGTCTGATATATACAAAAATCCAATAGATACCCTTGTTTATCATGAATCTGAAACGCGTTTAAAAGTAATTGCAGCTGGAACAGATTTACATTATAAATGGCGTAGAAACAATATCATTATCCCAAGAACTGATTCTTCTGTGTTTACTATTGCTAGCACACAAATTGAAGATAGCGGTTATTATGATTGCATTGTCTATAATAAGTGCTCTGCTGATACATCTGAAAAAGCTTTTTTAAAAGTGATTGATGTTCCTCCTGGCCCACATTTAGTACTATCTACAAATCGTATAGATTTTGGGTGTATCCCCCGAGGCACGAGCAGCGATACGATATTCAATGCATTAATAACAAATAAAGGAGATATTGACTTAACTATTACTTCTATGACAATATCCGGAAGTGAAGCAAATCAATTTTCAATTATTGCCGGTAATGCACCATTTACCCTTAAAAAAGATGAGTCAAAAGCAATCGGTTTTCAATTTAAAGCAGAATCTGGAGTATTTAATTATGCAAATGTATCTTTTGTAAGCAATAGCATTATCGCCAGTGGCAAAGTACTATTAAGCGGAAAAAGTTGCTTTGAATCTATTTCTGAAAAATCATTTTACTTTGGAACGATAAAAACAAATCAGCAACCCAAAGATACTGTCTACAGAATTTGTAATGCAGGTTCTCAAGATATGACAATTAATGATATTACTGTTTTAGGAGATCCAGCATTTTCTTTGAAATCAACGTTAGAATTTCCTCAAGACATCATTAGTGGTGATTGTAAAGACATTGTGTTGACATTTCAAAGCCAACAATTAGGTCCGATAAATGCAGAATTAGCCATAAAATCTAATAAAGCTACCTATAAAATCCCATTATATGCTGTTTCAGAAGCTAGCTCTGATGTTCAAGAAACTGTTTTCTCTCAATATATTACTGTACATCCTAATCCAGCATCAGATATTATTGTTATTGAATCACATTATCCTAAAAACATGAATCATATACAATTAGTAGATGCATTGGGAAATATCACTAAAAAGTTATCTATGCAAAACAATATCAATAATTATCACATTGAATTGAATATAGAATCTTTAGCAAATGGATATCATACTGTCATAATTACATATATGAATAATGAAGTCTTATCATTACCATTAATGATAGCAAGATAATGTATCTGTATATGTATAGAAAAGTCCCGATAGAACTCCTCTATCGGGACTTTTTTTCTTATACTGATCAGTATATTTTAAGGCTTATAGACTACAAAATGAAAATTACATTGAATTGATTGTCCAGCAAGATTAAACATCCTTATTCCTAATGCATCATTAGGAACATTTCCTGTAACTGGGATCACAGGGTAATTTACACCATTTGGCGCTACTGTTGTTACATAGGCTGCTGGAACATATATTTCATTATTAATTGTAAGAACATATTGTTGATCGGCAGCATCCCATCTTGCAGTAAAATTAGGTGTACCAGAAAGAATTAATCCAGCTGCACTGATTGAGCCATATGCTATTGGCATAGCTCTACGTTCTCCAGTTGGAGAAGCCGCATTATATGTTTTTGTTATATCACCTGTTACATGAAGCTTACCTTGAAAATAACCTGCATATGGATTACCACTATTACTTGTAGCTGCAATTCCTTTGATTGCTATACCTGAATCACTAATTGTAGTACCTAGAACGCCTACTGTAACACCTAGAGTAGATGTAGCCTTACCAGTTACACCTGTCCCAGTTCTACTAGAGCTTTGACCTAAAACGCCACTTTTTCCATTAGCATTTTCTGAAGACTCACCTACAATACCATTTCCTTGATTACTTAAACCATATATACCATAACCTAAACCGCTATGAGAGCCACTAATGCCATAACCATTTGCATTTGTACTTTTATTAATACCTTTGATACCTGCAGAACCAATACCACCTTTTATAGCAGAAGCATAGCCTTCTATACCAGTGGCTGAAATTGACTCTGATTGAGTTTCTGCATAGATAGCTGATTGAGAGCCAGAAATTCCTGTATGAAATGCCATGATAGCTGTAGAATCTTTACTGATCCCAACTACTCCGATACCTCCATCACTTTGGCCTTGAACTGCTATGCCTTTTCCTGCATGTTGTCCTAATACGCCAATACCATTAAATCCATTCCCTGAATTAATACCAACTATTGCAGCTGATCTAATACCAGGATTAGAAGAAGAGATATTAGCTTTTAATGCGATTGCTGAATCTGCCAAAGAAGCAGATTCGGCATAAATTCCAGGATTTACTCCTAAAGTATCGCTATGAAGTCCATACATTCCAATGCTATCTTTGCTTTGTCCATACATTCCAACGCCTAATTTGGAATTTCCATATACAGCTCTTCCTTTTCCATTATGAGTGCCCCATATGCCAAATGCTTTTTCATTAGAACTTGCCGCTATTCCGCGAAGTCCTGCTGAATTTACTCCTGGATTAGTAGAACTCACAGTACCCATAATTGCAAAGGATGAATCTCCAGTACTAGCGCTTCTGCCTCTAATTGCAATGCTATTCTTTGCAGTAGTATTACTCATTATAGCATCTAAGCCTATTCCTGAAGAATTCGACTCAACTTTTAAAGCAGAAGAAGTTGCATTAATATTTGTTACTGTAAAAGAGCCAGCCGGCCCATTACCCGATGCTAATCCTGCTATTGCAGATCCTATTCCATTATTTTCGCCAACAAGTGCATTTGCAGTACTTGGATTTGCACTTACTGAAAATTTACCTGCAGGGCCATTACCATTATTTCTAATTGAAAATAGCGTTGTCGTATTTTGTGCTATAGCACTATAAGGATAAATAATTCCACCATTTGGTGGATCTACCCATTTTAATACTTGTCCAATTCCATCATAAGACAATAATTGCTTATCTAAAGGGCTAGCAGGAACGCCTAATTTTTGTGGAGTAATAGTACCATCTACCAATTGATTGCCTCTGATACTTCCATCAATCAAACCAATTGTTACTATGCCAGATCCACTATCAGGTGATACATAAAAATTTTCACCAGGAATAATTCGATTTACTATTCTTGTCCAATTCACGCCATTTTCACCAGCAGTTAATACCTGCCCGGTAGAAGCTCCTTTTTTACTTAATTGTTTTGTACTAATTGAGCTATCAGGAACACTCTCTGCTTTGAATGCATAAGGAACTGTTGCGAATGGAATTCTTGAAATAGATTCAATGCCATCCATTGTGATAGATATAAAATACTGATTATCGAATGGTAGATTTAATGGTGTTTTATATCCTAAATATACTGTGTATAATCCTTTACTAATAGGAACATTTTGATTTTCTTCATATAAGGGTTGTCCGCCTGAAACATCCTGATACAATCTAAATGTCATATTTAACAAACTATCTACTGGTTTCCCGTCAATTCCAGTAACTATCCCTTGATATGTTAATACTTTCGGTATCTGTGCTATTACTAAATTAATACTTCCTATAGAACAGACTAAGAACATGCTTAGAATGAGTGATAACTTTTTCATATATACACCTAAAGATATGTTGCTTATTGCTTTATCTGTCAATTTACTTTTTTCAATGGAAAAAGAACAATTATGAAATATATTATACTAAAAGGTAAAAAAAAAGCCTTCGGTTATATACCGAAGGCTTTCAATATTATGATAACTATTTATGGTTTCATTACATTGAAATGAAAGTCAGCTTGAGTTTTTGCACCAGCTAAAGTAAAGAATGTAACAATCAATCTATTACCTCTTAAACTTGTAACTGGAACAACTGGTATAGGTGTTGCAGTAGAAGTATTAGGAGTAACATTAACTATATAAGCGATTGGATTATATACTTCACCTAAAATGTCAATTTCGTAATCTGTGCCATTCCAAACTACAGTTCCCATATTTGCAGACCCACTTCTTACTTGTCCATTCAAGGCTACAGAAGCATATGCTACTGGAGCAGCATTTTGTGGTGTGCTACCAGCACGATATGTTTTTTTAATATCGCCTGTAACATGTACATTACCTTCAAATAGACCTGCATATGCAGTACCAATTGTTGGAGTTATTGCATGTACAGCATTACCTGTTGTAGATACAAAACGTGCAGTTGCAGAATTACCTAGATTAGTTAAGCCTAACATAGCATTTGCAGCACCATCAGCAGTACCTGTGCTGATTACAGGAAACATTACACTGTCCGCAGACCAAACTAGATTATTACCATTATAACGTAAAACTTGGCTTGCTACTGTTGGACCATTTAACCAACCTTGTGAACCTGCACCGGTTGAGCTAATACCTACAAGTAATGTATTAGGGCCAACAACTGCATCTGTATTCATAGTGCCATTTGTTTGGGTAAAGAATGAACTAGGGGAAACAGGAGCCATTACTACATTACCACCCAATTTACTTGAGTTAATAGAGCTATCTTTGATGTGAATTCCACTAAGAGATCTAGTTTTGATATTAATAGAATCAATTGTTCCTGTTGCGATTTTTGCAGATGTAACTGCTAAATCAGCTATACGATCATTTTTTACAGCACCAGCTGCAATTTTAGGATTTGGATAATCACCAGTAATATCACCACTAGCTGGGCCACTTGGCAAGAAAATTAAATTTTTAGAGATTTTTTCTAAGGTAATAGATTCATTTGCAATAGCACTTGTAGTTACCGAGCCAGGTGCAAGAGTAGGATTAGGGTAAGATCCATTCAAGCTACCACCGGCAACACCTACAGGATGAGCTGCAACTGCAAAACTTGCTGTATCAGCATGCATAGCATGTGATGCAGTAAATGCATATGGAGAAGTAGTTAATCTGATTCTTGCTCCTTCATTTGCACTATCTGGAGACATTGTTAACCAATATTGCTTATCAAATGCAAGGTTTAAAGCATTTCTCTCACCAAGTAAAGCCATATATCTACCATTAGACAACTGAACTTGAAATGACTCATTATAAAGAGCTACACCACCTACTTCTAAATCATAAATAGAAAAGTACATTGTGTATAAACCATCTTTCAAAGGAACATTATTGGCATCTGCAAGCATACCTTGTACAGACATCAACTTTGGAACTTGGGCTTTGACAGTTTCAGTAAAAAGAAACATTGTAAATAGGGCTAAATACCCAATAACAAAACGTTTCATATTGTTCTCCATTACATTATGTATTATTATTATTCTAATTCTTATTTAACTAATATCAATGGTATACGAGATTTAAGTGATTCACCATGTTGTGAGAAAGACATTTCACATATGAAATTTCCTGATTGTAAATCAGAACCAACATTGTCTTTTCCATCCCACATTACATTATGGCTACCAGCTTCTCTAAATTCATTCGAAATGATACTTCTAACTTCTCTACCTACCATATCCATAATTCTTATCGACAATACACCAGATTGTGGAACCTGATATGAAATTGTTGTTTGCAATGAGAATGGATTAGGATAATTAGATAATAAGGAATTTTCGCCGGTAGAGACATATTCATTAACACCGGTTATTTCTTCTTTTATAGCTTGAGGGCCCCAAAACCCAATAAAATGACGATATCCACCAATACTAATATTGCCAACAATAGGCTGGCCAATCGTTGCAGAAATCAAATATTGTCCACTAACAATATTTAAAGCACCACCGCTAGCAATAACATGCCAATTTACTTTTGGGCCTTGTGCATTAACTGTCGCAAGGCAGGAAACTACTAATACAATTGATAATAGTAAGCCCTTTCCTGTTTTTAGTAATAATGAAAACATTAATACTCCATTTATTTTAGTTTTTAATAATCTTATAGTATTTAGGTGCTTTTTAAACACTTAACTTAGGTAGATATCATGCCCAAAAAGGCATTAAGTGCCAAATATAACTAAATAATATTTTTTAGAGCAAGAAAAATTGAAACTTTCACAAATAATGTAAGTTTTATGAGTGCGGATGAACAATGCAGGAATTATTTATTTCTATTTGCTTTCATTAATTCACGGTTTTGTAGTCTTTGAGCTCTTCTAATAGCAGCTTCCTCAAATCTTCTAAGTTCCTCTGCAGTATTTGGCGTAATAGGTGGAACAGATAATGGCTTGCCATATTGATCTATAGCAACAAAAGTTAGATATGCACTTGATGAATGCACTTCAACGCCATTAAGTGGATCTTCTCTAAAAACCTTTACTCCAATTTCCATCGAAGTACTAAAAGCTCTGTTTACTGTAGCAAACACTCTAACTACATGTCCAAGCTTAATAGGTTCAAAAAAATTAATAACATCCACAGAAGCTGTTACGCATACTTTAGAGGAATGTCTCATTGCTGCTAATGCAGCTGCTATATCTATCCAGTGCATTAACCTACCGCCAAGAAGATTACCTAATTGATTTGTATCATTAGGTAATACTAAATTTGTCATTTCAACATAGGATTCAGACGGTAATTTGCCATTCATAAATATGTCCTTGATTTAGTCTGCAGGTAATTGCTGTTCGATTGATTTTACATCATTAGCAAGTTTACCATGGATAAATCTCTTTTTATAGAGTTCTAATGCTATTTTTACATCTTCATATCTTTTTAATGCAGTTAATACTTCAAGTTTTCCTACAAATGCAGCTTCATAGAGCTCTGTATCTGGAAATTCATCAATGATTACATCATAGTATACAAGTGCCGCTTTATTCGAATATAGCTTTCTATATAATTCTGCTGTTATCATTTCTCTTTCAGCTAATCGATTTCTTAATTCTACTATCTTTTTTCCAGCTTCTTCTGCCAAGCTATCTTGAGAATATATGGCTTGGAATTCTGAAAATGAGACAATTGCTTTTTTGGTATAATCCTGATCTCTATCTGCAGGTGGCGCCAATTCATAATAACACATCGCAGTTTTAAATAAAGCTGGCTTATTTAACTCACTAGATGGATAACTGCGCCTTATCATTCCATAATTGAATGCACCCATCACATATTCTTTTCTAGCATAACTAATTTCACCCAAATAATATTGAGCATCATCGGCATATTGGGTAGTTGGGAATTGAAGTCTTATCAAATCAAAAAGCCTTTGAGATTCAAAATAATTTTCGTCTTTAAAGGCCGCTAGCCCCACTCTAAAAGCACTTTCAGCATCTTTTACTTCTGCAGTTCCCTGCGACGATGCACATCCATCTAATACAGTAAAGATACAAGCACAAAAACCAGCTATGATTAAGGTTGTAAAACTTAATGCATTATGGCTTTTCATGTGATTTGTCACAATATTATTTATTGAGAAGATTTTCATAGAACAAAATTACTTTTTTTATGCTTAATCGCTTATCTTGATAAAATATTTGGATGATTTTGTGCTCAATTTAGATAGTTTGTCTCTTACATGATACGTACAGACTCAGCAATAATACTACATGGAAGAAAATTTAGTGATACAAGCAAGATTTTGCAAGTATATACAAGAAACCATGGGAAAATATCCATATTGGCTAAAGGAGTTCGATCTTCTAAAAGTAAATTTGGTAGTAGCTTAGAAGTAATTAGTTGTAGTACTTTATCATGGTATCATTCCACACAAAAAGATTTATATCTTGTAAAATCTGCAGAGCAGTATACCCCTACATATCATATATTGAGTGATTATCATAAATTAATTACATGCATGGCAATTGCAGAAGTATTGTCAACTACCCAAGAAAACGAAGAGTCACATCCTGAACTTTTTGACCTTACTCATCAGATATTGCAATTTTTAAATAGCTCAGATGCATTACAATCGCCATATAATCTGTTCTTTACTTTTTTGATAAAGACAGCACATTGTATGGGTTTTGGCATGAGTTTTCATAAATGCAATATCACAGGTGAATTAATTGACATAAGAGACTCAGAATATTTTTTCTTTTCTTATTATGAAGGATCTATTCTTAGCCTAGATATAGACCATAGTGGACAACAAGGAATATTGTTGAATTCATCGATAGTGAGTATCTTGCAGAAATTAGATACAGGATTATTAGACGAGAATTCTTCATTTAATATTTCTTCATCAGATATCTTTACAATTCATGACTTTTTAAGTAGATATTTTTCTATTCATAGTCATAAAAAATTTACATGGAGGACAATGCCTCCTGGAGCTACCTTATAAAATGGATCAGGATATTATTCTTCAAATCATTCTTACTCTGTTTTTAGTATTTCTTAATGGCTTTTTTGTGGCTGCAGAGTTCGCAATTGTGAAAGTACGGATTTCTCAAATTGAGATAAGGATTCGTAATGGTAGTTTTTTAGCTGGTATCACAAAAGGTATTGTCGAGCATTTAGATTCATATTTATCGGCAACACAGTTAGGCATTACATTAGCTAGTTTAGCTTTAGGGTGGATTGGAGAAGAAGTTGTTGCCACTATTGTTGAAAAAGCTATACTAGCTTTAGGATTAGATTGGATTTCTATTAATCCACATAGCATTGCTTTCCCAATAGCATTTATCATCATAACATTTTTACATATCGTGATTGGCGAACTTGCACCAAAATCTCTTGCATTACAGCGCTCTGAATCTGTTGCTTTAGGAATTGCACTTCCATTAAGAGCATTTTTTATTGTCTTTAAACCGTTTATTTGGATATTAAATACTTTAGCAAATTTCCTATTGAAAATTGTAGGTATTCATCCTGCAAGTGAAAACAATGTTCATAGTGCCGAAGAATTACGATACTTATTAGAAGAAAGTTCTAAAAGTGGGATTATCGAAATGAATGAGCAGGAAATGATAGAGAATGTTTTTGAATTTCAGGATACAACAGCTGCTGAAATTATGGTTCCAAGGGGTAGAATAGTTGCATTAGAATTATCTATGCCGGGATCAAGTATTGTTTCTACTGTGATTGAACAAGGTTATTCAAGAATGCCTGTTTATAATGGTACTTTGGACAATATGATTGGGATTGTATATGCAAAAGATTTATTGACGATGGTTTCGTATAGCTCTCTTATTATTTTACAAGATATTGTACGCCCTATTTCTTTTGTTCAAGAATCAGATAAAATTCATTCTTTGCTTAATAAAATGCAAAAACAGAAGTTTCATATGGCAGTAGTATTAGATGAATTTGGGGGAACTGCTGGATTAGTGACATTAGAAGATATCATGGAAGAATTAGTAGGAGAAATTCAAGATGAATACGATGAAGAACTTCCTGTCATAAAATCTAGTGGTGAGAAAGAATGGACAATTTCAGGAGTAGCTTCTATTGATGAGATCAATGAATTTTTACTTCATCAATTGCCTATTTCGGATGATTATCAAACATTGGGTGGAATGATAAATCATATTGTAGGATATATACCTAGAATCGGACAAAAAGTTGCTATTCCTCCTTGTTATATTGTTAGAATTGAGCAAGCATCTGAAAGGAAAGTAGAAACCGTAACTTTAATGTTAGATATCATTCAACATAAGTCTATGAATGATTAAATCCTTTTGCATAATATAACCCAATGTTCATTTCCACATCTGGTTAATACAATTGTTCCATAATGATCACTTTGTGCAAATACCAATTCTTTTCTAATTTCCTCTGGTAATAATGGGAAGCCCCTTTTTTTGATCTCTGTATGTTTATTCCAATTTTTTGATATGATTTTTGATTGCAATTCTTTTCGGTTGAATCGAAATACATCTTCAATACTAAATGTTCTAAATAGTGGATGAGGATCTATATTTCCTTTATGTATACCAAATGCAATTTCTCTATCAAATACTGCTATATCAAATTCTGCATAACAAGCACTTAATGCTCCTCTAATTAATGCTGGATTGGGCTCAATCAATATATGCCCTGATTGTATAGCTTCAGGAGAAATTAATATTGGAAGTACATCGGGATTCTTGGGATACCAACTATAATTTTTGTCAATCAAGGTAACACTTCCATCGGGGACATCCATTTGTATCCATAAAATCTGCTCTCTGCATTCCCAATTATAGCTAATAAATTCTCGTGAAAAATTACCTTTAATATGTTCCCCAGGCGCTATTTTAATTCCAGCTCTTTTATATGAATTAGCTATCTCTAATAACCAGTCAATTGAAGGTGCATAATTACCCGTTAACTGTTTTCTTTTACCAGGGATTTCTCTTCTTGATGGATCTGCCCATAGAATATCCGCTTTAGGCAAGCTGATAATTTCTGCTTCAGACTGAATTAAAGAAACATGATTAATCTCTTTAAGCGTACAATTTAATTCGAAAAGATTGGCAACTTGTTTATGTGCTTCGACAGTATAAACAAATGAAGCCTTTTGAGCCAATGCTGCCAAAGCATCCATTCCTGCACCAGTACATATCTCTAAAACAGTATTGTTTTCTACTTCCAATCGTTTCATATGATGCAAGCATATAGCAGGAGAGCTACATTGTTCATATGTTTTTGAAGAAAATAGCCATGGTAATACAGCTTCATATTCCCCTGAATTATATGCTTTATTGGTACCTAAAGCAAGATCAATGATTTCTGTAATGCTATCATTGTTAAGATTAGGAAAATTATTTCTAAGCGATTGAATATAAGAAGGCGTTACACTATTATGGAGAAGGAATTCTCTTGCTTGATGGAATACAATAAGGAATTCTGACAAATCATCATGTATGATTGACATTGTATTAGAATGAGAATTCTATAATAACGGGACAATGATCAGAGCCCATTTGTTCTGGTTGATGATAAGAATTTTTTATATATGGTACTAAATCATTGGTAACCCAGTGATAATCTATACGCCAGCCAACATTTTTTTCTCTTGATCTTGTTTTTACATCCCACCATGTATATTGATGTGGTTCATTATTAAATAATCTGAATGTATCAACATAGCCAAGTTCTTTAATAAAATCTAACTTGATTCTTTCTACTTCCATAAATCCTGAAGTATTTTTATTCTCATTTGGGCGTGCAAGATCTATTGGATGATGGGCTGTATTATAATCACCACAAATTAAAAGCTTTTTACCTTGTGCTCTTAATGATTCACAATATTCAAAAAAGGCATCATAAAAATCAAGCTTGTATAGAAGCCTTTCATCTCTAGAGCCACCATTGGGGAAATACACATTTAACAATGTAAATTCCTCAAAATCAGTTTGCATCACTCTGCCTTCTTGATCAAACTTTTCTATTCCAATTGCTCTTTGAACATGCAAAGGTTCGATTTTTGTAAAAGTAGCAACTCCAGAATAACCACCTTTAACAGAGCAAGAATGATAATAGTCTCTATAACCAGCTGGAGGCCAATTATCTGTAGGAACTTGTTCACGTTCAGCTTTAGTCTCTTGAACACAGAATATATCTGGATTCATTGCAAGTACATAGTCTGTAAGCCCCTTTTTTATAGAAGCCCGGATACCATTTACATTCCAACTAATAATCTTCATTATTCTTTGATCTCCCAAGCAATTATCTTTTTTAAGCTAGTAATCCACTCTTCCATTAATATATTTTGTTTATGACTTATAGACATTTGTTCGATTTTTTTGAAGTCATTTTCTAGGCTAGGTTTATGAGCATCAATCATCTTTTTTCTTAACATTATATGCATAGCAGGCTTAGTTGGATCTGACATATAAGGTAATGGTTCAGAAATACCACCATCAGGTAATAAGTCAAGCATTCCTTTTAATTCAGCGGGCAGCCTTGATAATTCTACAGAGCCCATAGACCCACCAAAGCCTTGAGTTTCTTTTTCATCACTAAACATTTTAGCTAATTCATCAAAACTTTCTCCTTTTTCGGCTCTTATCTTTATATCTGATAAGATTTTTTCTGTTCTTTTTTTATCTTCACCAGATCCACCCAATTTAAAGAGGATATGTTTTGTTTGAATTGCGTCTTTTCTTTTATCTAATGTTTGAATGATATGAAAACCAAATGGAGATTCAACTGGTTGGGATATTTCACCCGATTGTAAATTATAGGCAGCTCTTTCGTATTCACCAACTAATTTGCCTTTATCTATCCAACCTAATTCACCGCCAGAAGCTGCAGAGCCTGGATCTGCGCTATATCGTTTGGCATAATCCGCAAAATTTCCACCTGCAGATATAGAGTCTCTAACCTTTTTTGCCAGATTTTTAACTTCTTCTTTAGCATCAAAGCTTGGCTGAATTGTTTTCACAATATGAGCTAATTCCATTTGTGGTGGAACAGTTGGAATTGAATCTTTGTATTGATTAAAGAAATCTTGTACTTCTCGATTAGTACATTTAACAGATGAAAATTTTTGTTGTTGTAGTTTTTCGACAAGTAATTGTTTTCTGACTTCTTCTCTATAATTTTTCTTAATCCTGGATACGCTCATTCCATAAACATCTTCAATACGTTTTTCAGATCCATATGTTTGCGCTAAATTTTGCATCATATAGTCCAAACTTTGATTGATTTCTTCATCTTGAACCACAATACTATCTTCTATAGCTTGGGTAACCATTAATCGTTCATTAATCAGGGATTCAAGAACCTTTTTTCGTATTTCTAGATCTTTGGGATTGATTTTTGGATTTTGTTGTGCAATCATTGCAAGCCTACCTTCAATATCAGATTGCAATACTATTTCGCGCCCCACAACAGCAATCACTTTATCTAGAACCTGGCTAGATCCATCTTGAGCTATAGAAATATATACATTACAAATCATGCATATACCTAAAGCGTAATACTTCACATGTGAAATTCTATTATTCTTTAACATATTATTCAAAAGGATGATTCTTTCAAATTAAAAGCCCGATATAGGATCGGGCTTATATATTGATTACTTTTTTTTCAAGATTTCGTCTAGTTTATCTATATGTTTTGTTACAGGATAATTTACTGCTATACGAGATAGCCATTGTTCTGTAAATCGTTTCTGTACTTGGTCTTGATAAGCTGGAGCAAAATCTGAAATAGCTTCTTCAAAACGCTTTTCACGAGGTTGAATGATTTCATTAACTCTAAGGATAATATATCCTCTTTCGAATGATTCAGGACCATAGATATCGCCAGGCATCAATTGTTTTTTCTCTGCAATAGCAGAAAATTTACTTTCTTTTATTGACTGCGCTGTATAGCGTCCTTTTTTTTCTTTATAGCCAGCACGTTCTGTATATTCACCTGCAATATTATCGAATTTCTCGCCAGCATCAATTCTTGCCTTCAATGCTTTTGCTAAAGAGTCACTAGACACATAAATCTCACTCATATCATATTTTAACTCTGTTTTATAACGAGTTTTTGTGCTATCCCAATATGCTCTTGCTGCTAATGAATCAAATTTTAGTTTACTCCATACTTCTTGTTCTTCTACTTTAAACAATAAGATACCATCTCTGAATTCTTTCATTAGTCCAGAGAAATCTGCAAATTCTTTTTCTAAAGATTCAGTTGCAAGCTTCATAATCAATGGATCGCTCATTTTATCGATAGCTCTTACACAACCCATATAATTAGCCGAAATTGCTCTGTATTCTGCTCTTTTAGTTGTATCTACAAATCCACCGACAGAGATATATCCTTTATCTCCCATAGAATACAATATGTCCGAACGATTATTAACCTGTTGGAAAGCAATGGTATCTGAAATCACTTTAATTGTGTCGGTTTTAGATAGCATATTTGCCAAAGCTTCACTATTAAGTTTCCAACCATATGCAAGTTTTAAAGAATCCAGCATTTTTCTTTTATCTTCTTCAAAATAGATTCTCTTATATTCTTTTTTTGCTGCTTCTTTTTCTATGTCTAAATTTACCACTTGTGTAGTATCACGGCGTATGATATGAATTCCATAATCTGTCAACACTTTACCTGAAATCTGGCCATCTTTTAATTCATATAAGGCCTTTTCAAATTCAGGATGTAATACATCTCCAGAGGCACCTTCTAATCCTTTGCTTCTAATATACCAAGCACCTAAATAGCCTCCTTTATCTTTACTCGAGGCATCATCTGAATGTGTTTTTGCTATTGTTTCAAAGGATTGTCCAGCTTTTAATAAACCTAATAAACTATCAGCTTTCTTGGATGCATTTAATGAATCATCTTTGCTAGACATAAAAACAAGTATATGGCTTCCACGAACGCGTATTCTTGGTTCATTTCTAAGGGTTTTTACAATAAAATAGCCACCACGAGCATTCACTATAGTAGGACATATTTGGCCTGGAGCAACAGAATAAGCAGCATCTTCTACTGTTCTTAATATTCTTCCACTTGTAATAAATGGTAATACTCCACCTTTATTGCCTGTTTCTCTATCTTCAGACGAATCCCTTGCAATTTTCTCGAAATCTGCACCAGCACGTACTATTCCTAATAATCTTTGTGCCTTTTGGAATGAAGCAATGGTATCAGATTTTTTTTCAACAAAAATAATAGCTACCTGTAATTCGCGTTTTCTTCTTTCCAGCATCTTGTCTATAGTTGGATCAACTATTTTCTTTTCAAAGAAATAATTATCAGCTAATAATTTTCTGTTTTGTTCTATATCAACTTTTACACTGGAATCTTGATCAACTTTTCTTCCATATGCGTCTAATACTTTAAGACGATAATTTGCATATAGCTTCATAAAATCAAGAACTGAATCTCTAGATACATCTGCTAAACGGACATTTTTTCTATTCATATTTCTACGAAATGCCGATTCTAAGTCACTATATGAAATTGATTCTGGACCTACAGTTAATACAATTGGATTTACTGGTGTTTTAGAGGCAGGACTTGCAGTTTTAGATGCTTTACTTGATTTACTTTTTTGTGCATTTAGTGAACTAAAAGACACCATTGCAAATGAAAGTAAAATGGCTGAGAAGGATAAAATTCTTCGCATGGGTATATTATACTCCACAAACATTAATCTTGACAAAATATTTTTATTTATTCTTTTCTATATTTCAATGTGCTTTTAACGACAAAGCGTAAAAAACATTGTATAATCTATCTATCTAATTTTTCTATAGTTCTAGCAATTCTTTAGTTGCTTTTGTTAACAATTCGATTCCATTTTTATGCACAACAATATCGTCTTCAATCCTAACCCCAAATTTGCCAGGTAAATAAATGCCAGGCTCTATTGTAATAACTGCATTTTCGGGAATCAAACCTTTTTCATTTCGCCATGATATTGCCGGTGATTCATGTACTTCTATTCCTAGGCCATGCCCTAAAGAATGTTGAAAATAATCACCATAACCAGCAGCAACAATTTTATCTCTTGCAATTGCATCTAACTCTTTTCCAGAAATTCCTGGTTTTGCATATGCATTTGCAGCTTCTACACAATGTGCTATTAATGAATATACTTCTTTTTGTTCTTTATTTGCCTTTCCTACCATTACAGAACGTGTCATATCGGATGCAAATCCTTCGACATAAAAACCAAAATCGAATGTAATCATATCTCCATTTTTCAATTTTTTATCGGTAGCTCTTCCGTGAGGCATTGCACTTCTAAGTCCTGATACTACTATAATATCAAAAGATTCTTTTTCAGCTCCTCTTTTACGGCCTTGATACACGATTTCTGTTGCTAAATCTGCTTCTGATATTCCTGGTTTTACTAATGTAATGATATGATTAAATACTTCTGTAGTTATATCAGCTGCTTTTCTGATAAGATTAATTTCTTCTTCAGTTTTAGAAATTGTCACTTCTTGCGCTATACCATTTGCTTTAACCAATTTTATTGGTGCAAGAAGTTTTCTTAATTGCATTGTAGTTGCATAAGACATTTTATCTGATTCGAAGCCTATGTTTTTAGCATCATCTAATAATCCTTCTTTTGCAATAAAAGCATAAGGATCTCTTGTTATATAGGTAGCAAGTCCTTTTACTTTAAACAATTGATGCTGAATTTGCTCTGCATATAAATCATTTGTTAGGAATAATACTTTTTTAGATGTTATGCATACTGTTGCATAAGAGCCAGAAAAATTTGTCAAATAACGTATTGTTGGCAAATGGTTAATAAGTAAACAGTCTATACCTTTCTTTTGTAAAGACAATCTTATCTGCTGAATTCTGTGTTCAGCTCCTTGTATCAATGCTTTATTATCCATATAAAAACGAGTATAATCTTTAGCAATAATTATTTGTATTCTAATGAATACTATATAGTTACGATATCACCTTTGGCTGGTATCATGATATCAGCAAATCCTTTTTCAACTAGAGATTGTTTTAGTATTTCTTGTGATTTGATTTCTCCGTGCACCAAAAATACTTTTTTTACGGCAGATATATTTCTGTTTGATAGATATTCTATTAATCCTGCATGATCTGCATGCCCGCTTAAGCCATGTAATTGCCTTACAGATGCATTAACTGTATAATAATCTCCCATTAATCTTACTCTTTTTTCGCCATCAGCAATTTTACGTCCTAAAGTATAAGGCGCATTATAACCTAAAAACAGAATAGTTGTATTTGGTTTTCTTATCGAATGTATCAAATGATGAACAACTCTTCCGGATTCGCACATACCACTTCCTGCAATAATTATTGCTGGTTTACCCGATCTATTGATTTTCTTAGATTCAACAACATCTTTAACATATTTGATACCAGGAAAAGAGAATAAATCATCATCTCTATAGAGGATTTTTCTGGTTTGCTCATCAAAACATTCTGGGTGCAAGCGGAATACTCCTGTTGCATTGATTGCTAATGGGCTATCAACAAAAACATCTATCTTTGGCATTAATCCTCTATTGTATAGATTATTCATATACCACACCAATTCTTGAGTTCTTCCTACGCTAAAAGCTGGAATTATTAATTTTCCTCTTTTCTCTACAACATCATGGATAATATCTAATAATTCAGCTTCGATATCCCCTTCATTTTCATGGTAACGCCCTCCATATGTAGATTCACTTATAATATAATCTACATCCCCAATATGAACTGGATCTCTTAAAATTGGCCTATTGGCTCTTCCAAGATCTCCAGTGAACATCATTTTCTTTGTAATTCCATCTTCTTGCCATTCTATTAATACGATCGCAGAACCTAGTAGATGCCCTGCATCATAGAATGTAAAAAAGACACCTGGCACTGGTTCAAATTTCTTTTCATACGCAATTCCATTAAATAATGATAGAGCATCTGCAACATCATCTATCGTATATAAAGGTTCTATATATTCACCTTTATGTTCTAATAAATGCTTGGCATCTTTCATTTGAATCATTGCGCTATCTGCAAGCATTACAGAGCACAGATCTCTGGTTGCAAAAGTAGAGTAGATTGTCCCTGAAAATCCATGTTTTACCAATGTTGGTATATTTCCTGCATGATCAATATGTGCATGTGAAAGTACTAATGCATCTATACTTTTAGCATCCCAATGAATATTCCTATTTATTCTTGAAGCTTCTTCTCTTCGGCCTTGATATAATCCGCAATCCAACAGAATTTTATAGCCATGTATTGTTAATAAATGTTGTGATCCCGTAACTGTTTGAGCCGCTCCATAAAATTCTATATTCATAATTTTTTCCTTTTTTACTGTATAAAATATCCTAATCTAGAAGTATTTTTTGACCAACATATCATAATTGGCTTTCCCATTATTGATTCTTCTTGTATAAGACCCCAAAACCTAGAATCAAAACTTTGCTCAGAATTATCACCAAGCACAAAATAGTAATTATGCTGAACGATATATTCTTTATTCATCAATGATTGTAATCCTTGTTTACTATCATCAACGATAAATTGCTTCCAAGCAAGATCATTTTTGTCTAGCTTCATTCCTTTATATGGGATAATCTGATTGTTTGTTGGATTAATATCTCCAGGACCATATGCTATTCTTTTTACGAAATATACTGTTTCTGATATAGGTGGAAAATCTTTTAAAGCTATTGCAGGAGCTTTAAAAACAATGATATCATTTTTTTTAGGTGTATTCCAAGTAATTCTTAAGTTCTGTGGAATTGTAATGCCTAAAATTTCCCCTGAAACACCAAAAGAGAAAGCCATTTTACTTACTACAATCATATCTTCTTTTTGCAATATAGGTTTCATAGACTCTGATGGAACATTGTATAATTCTGCAAAGCTTAGCCGTATAATAATTGCAAAAAGCAATGCTATTATGATACCCCAAAACACATCTTTCCATTCAAACAATTGTTGTTTTTGATTATCCATTAGATACTCTAACTGTAAATGGACCTTTCTGCTCCATATATCCTATTGATTGCATCGATACTGATGGAAAATTCTTTTGAAATAATTCTTTTACTTCATTTTGGGCAGATGGAGAAACAGAAATCAATAATCCACCACTTGTTTGGGGGTCTGCAAGAACTACTTTTTGAAAATCTGTGAGTGGTGCGATTGTATTTCCATAACTATTCCAATTTCTATGAGTACCTCCAGGAATAGAATCTTGTTCAAAGTACCATGCTAAATCTGGCATTAATGGGATAGTAGTAAAATCTACATGTGCAGACAAATTACTACCAGTGCACATTTCAGAAAGATGTCCTAATAATCCAAAACCTGTTATATCAGTCATAGCATGAACTTGTGAAATACCAGATAATTCTTCACCAATTTTATTTAATTGCATCATCTGTTTAGCAGCTAATCCTCTATGTTCTGTCTTTAAAATTCCTTTTTTTTCTGCAGTAGTATAAATTCCTATACCCAATGGTTTTGTTAAAAACAGAATATCCCCTAATTGTGCTGTACTATTTTGTTTTAATCTAGTTATTTCAACTAATCCATTAACTGCCAATCCAAAAATTGGTTCTGGTGAATCTATGCTATGTCCACCGGCCAAAGGAATTCCAGCTTCTTTACAAATTTCTCTACTGCCCTCAATTACTTTTCTTGCTATTTCTGGAGACAAGATATTGATTGGCCACCCTAAAATTGCAATTGCCAAGCTTGGTTTTCCACCCATTGCATAGATATCACTTATTGCATTTGCAGATGCTATCTTTCCAAATTCATATGGATCATCTACAATTGGCATAAAAAAATCAGTTGTACTGATTAATGCCATTCCATTTCCTAAATCATATACAGCAGCATCATCTCTAGAACTATTACCTACAAGCAAATTTTTATTATCAGGTTTTGCTTCATTTGTTGATAAAATAATATCTAGAACAGACGGCGATATTTTACATCCACATCCTGCGCCATGACTATATTGTGTTAAACGTATAGGAGTTTCATTCATAGATTATTTTTACTCGGAATTTTTCCAGCTTCTGATGATTTCAATTTGAACTGTTCTACTTAAAAATCTACTTTCTGGTAATTCGTGAGAAGGAATACCTGGGGGAAGTTTAGAAGAACCAACTCCGTCAATTTGCACAATATTGGAATTAGGTCTTATTTTTCTAATAAAATCGCTAACTGTTTTTGCTCTTGATTTTGACAGTCTATTATTAGTTATTGGATTTCCTAGATTATCGGAATAGCCTATAATACTAATGGTGGCATCATCTTCTAAATTACTTATAAATTTACTAATTGATGCCTTAGCTGCCTCATTCAATGTTGATTTTAACACTCCAAAATGCATTAAAGATAAACGTTGTACAGCATAATTTGTGGTATCTCTATCAATTGGAATTTCTACAACACTGGTATTAGATAATCCTTTTCTATCTTGCAGTGTTAAAGACGCTTGGAATATTGATGGTTCTCCTGAATTCATCAATGTGGCAATATTGGGTTCTAATGAATAGTCTACAATAGGAGCAATTCCTAATCCATTTGTATCAAGAATTTCATTATCTCCATATTCTGCATGTAATTGCCATGTATTTATCCCTGTATTTGTACTGCCTTCTGGATTCAATTGTATGCTTTTTGGTGAATATTCTGTCAATTGTATATACCTTGTTCTAACTACAGGATTAAGTATAACATCATCATCTGTATATATTTCTACCCTTCTATTTTCTTCAAATCCTGCTTCTGTTTTTGATTGTGTAGGTGATTCTGGCATACAATTTTTTCCCATGGGATTAATTGTAATTCTTGATTGATCTATCAACCATATGCTCTCTAAATATTTCTTCACTGTCTGTGCTCTTTGCAATGCCAAATCACAATCAGATTTTTCTGTAATCGGATCGGACATACTAGAGAGATTTATCGTAGCTTTCTCATTTTTTGACAATCTCTCTCCGATGATATTCAAGATATCTACATGCTGAAGTATCGAATTTGGTTCTAAACTATCAGAACTAAATCCTTCAGAAGATTCTAATTGATGATATCGTTCTGCTAATTCGGAGGAATGTGGTTTGAAAAACACCAATGGCAAAATTGGAAATCCTTCTGTAACAAATTGTCCTTGCAAGGAAATAGCTTTTAGCTGTTGCGATTCAGAATCTTGGGTTGCATAAGCTAATAAATTCACTGTAGGTGGTTTTGCGGGTGGAGGCGGTGGACTTCCAATGATTAAAGTATCTGTTCTTTTGATAATTTCTGTGTTTATAATTGCAGAAGAAGTTTCGGATATCTCTAAAGATTGCAGAGTAGATCCTTTCACTATTCTTTTTCCTATGAATTCAGGTCTTTTAACTTCTATGGTATCGATAAATATATCTTTTTTGAATTCTTCATCTTTTTTTGATTCTTTACCCCATCTTATTGAAACCGACAATGCTAAAGAAGACTGCTTCCAATCTGATGAACTTACCATTGAACTAAATGGTAGCGTATAAGTTAATTCTGGTGATATTTTTACTTTATCTTTTAAAGTGATATCGTAACCAATACCTACTATCGATCCAAATTGTATTGGATTATGATTTTGAATGGTTTGTTCATTAACAAATACTGTATCTCTTTTACCTGATGGGAATGTAATATTCGATGGTGAGATTAACGATGAAGATGCTGTCCAATGTGGATTAATCAAAAAGCCAATATTTGTTCCAGCATATATTCTTAGATCTCCAGTTTTCATTTGAAGAGCGATATTACTGGTAATATTATGTACTTGCATTGTTAAAGAATGATTTCTAACTAATGGTACAATTTGTCCTAATTCATTTACAGTTAGTGCTCTTCTATCTTCTGTTTCTAAGTTTCCATTGGCCATATTATACGATAAAGTACTTAATAGTCCCCAATTATTTTTCATCCATTCAATCGATAAAAGTGGCCCGAATCCAAAACCTGAACCACTATTAAAAGAAGGACATGCTGGATCGTTTAAGCATTGCAAATTTCCATCGGTATTATGATGCACATACATTCCTTGCAATCCGAATCCATACCATAGCGGCAGTGATGTTTTTGCATCTGATTCTTCCTGAGCTAATATATATGGATGGATATAAATCGATAAAAAAGCATGCAATAGAAAGGAAAGAAATATTCTTATTATCATGTACATATAATCACCTTCATCGTTGAATTGTGATGATACGTGAATCTGCATATTGTCCTGCTTTATAAAGAAGTATATATGTTCCCGACACCAAATTATCAGACTGAATCTGAACTTGATATACTCCTGGTTTATGATAAGGCAATTGAATATGCTGAATTTGCTCTCCTAACATTGAATACACGATAAATTCAACCGGCACTTGCTCTACTGTTGAATATTGTATGGAAATGTGCTCTTGTAATGGATTTCTTTCTACTGAATATAAAGTAGACACCATAGAATATATATTCAAGGTTGATAATTCACATCCATAAGGAAGCAATAAAATTGTATCAACCTTACCCGGATAAGCCGATATACATCTATCTGCTGCGAATACATTAGTTATTTTTACTTCTGGCTTTAGTGTAGCCCCAATAACAGAGCGATAATGAAGCTCTGCAAGCGGATTGAGGATGCCTTTGCAATTTGTTAATGTAATAATAAATGAGTCTATAGATTTTATCACAGATACATCACAAGAAGAAGAAAGAACTGAATCTAAATGTAGAGAAGTTTTTTCTGGATATAGAGTAAATGTTACCGTTTTATTAGTTGAATTATTGAATAAGTTAATAGTATCTATTTCTACATATTGAATGATATTTTGTCCAGTAATAGCAGCATTTGTATCAGATTGATGCAAACTAACTATCATTGGATTTCCTATAACATTCACCGTTATTCCTATAGAATCTTTGCCACCGCAAGAGTTCAATAAAGAATAAGACACAGTATAGGTGCCAGTTGTATCTCCAGCAAAATCTACAATAAAGTCAATGCTATCTTTTGGATAAATTGTTTGGGTAGGAGGATTAATGATAAATCTATTTGCGCCTCCATTAATTGATAATACTGTTGATACTCTGCTATTATTTTTTACTTTAATATATCTTCTAGAAGCATCAAGCTGACATATAGACGTATCTGAAATTGGTATTATCTGTAGTTGAGGGCTTTCTACAGAAACAGTAAATGTACTATTTTTTATAATCGAACATTGATTTACAAACTGAACTGTGTATGAAAAATACTGTTGATTTACACTTCCTTTAAAATGCACAGGAAATAATAAAGTGTCTTTGCCATTTACTATCAAAGAATCTTGCAGAATAGAAAACAGAGGATTTATATTTGACAATATTTTCATCTGTAATGGAACATCTTCATTATTTATAATAGGAATATAAGCCCAAATAGAGTCCCCTGGGCAAACAGCCAAAGTATCTTGCAACTGATTAACAATTAACGAATTAGAATCTAATACATATACTATTAATGAATCTGTATTTGTACATCGATTTGTATCGGTAATAGTGATATAATACTTTGTTGTTTTACTTGGTTGAACTAATATCTCATTACAAGTATCACAAGATAATACAGCATCAGAAAACCATTTTACAGCTATAATTGAATCTTTAGATAGTATTCTTAAAGGAATGCTATCACCCGGACATATCACCCTTTCTTTTGATAATATCTGTATTAATGGTGAATCGAAAACTGTTATTTCTATCTGTTCAGATCCCGTACATCCACTTGCATCCATTACATCTACGGTATATAATCCTTTTTGATTAGCAATATATGTTGCTGAATTAGCACCAGATATGATCTCTCTATCTTTTCGCCATTGATATGATACAAAATTGTTTGACTTTGCGTCTAAGAGTACACTTCCACCTATACAGAATTTTACTGGACCAGTTGTTTTTATTTCGGGTCTTAAAGGTAATATCCCAACTTGAGCTTTTATGATAAATGCATCTCTCTTACTTGAAAGATTGGCATTGATTTCTGGTAAATCTTTAGATTCAGAATAACCCGAAACATATACAGCTCCAGTTTTATCTACTGTAATGCCTGCTCCAGCATCATCTAAACTTCCACCATAAAAACTAGAGAATACAAGGATATTACCAAGTGCTCCTAATTTTGCTATAAAACTTTCTTGATTTACAGAGCTTTTATCAAATGCATCATCAGTAAATGGGAAATCCATCGAAGTTGTTGAACCAGTAAAGTATACTGCAGCGCATACATCTATACAAATAGAATGGACAATATCTTCTCCTTTACCACCAATAAAAGAAGAAAACTTTATCTGATTTTGATCTGTTATATCTGGCTTTATCTTCATGATAAAACCATCTGTTAATCCACCATTATACGATGTATCAAAACTATTTGGGGTAGTAGGAAATGGGAATGGTACGATATTCTTATCCAAAGACAAAGTTCCATCTGAAGC
This sequence comes from Bacteroidota bacterium, assembly GCA_049317525.1. GTDB lineage: Bacteria > Bacteroidota > Ignavibacteria > Kapaibacteriales > UBA961 > UBA961. The sequence goes on from JBMOIC010000015.1 coordinate 35,881, forward strand.
CGTAGAACCTGATACAACAATGGTATTTAGTACTTCATCATATACAATGCTTAAAGCTCTATCATCAGCAGAGCCAGCCAATAAAGTGCTATACAATAAAGAATCACCCAAAGGGCTCATTTTTGCAATAAAACCATCGGCCCCACCACCTGGCAATTGTCTTAAAGAAAAAGGAGTAACTGGAAATGCTTGAGAATTTGTTTCACCAGCTATATATGCATTTCCTTTAGAATCTATAGAAATACTATGCGGAGTATCATTACCATTACCTCCAATCAATGTAGCATATACCAAATCATTGATGCCATTTCCAATAGGACTAATTTTAGCAATAAATCCATCTAATGCTCCGCCATTATAAGAAGTATCAAAAGCATTTTTTGTTTTAAGGAATGTATGCAGTTTATTTTGCAATGCCCCTGTAGATCCTGTTAGAAATACATCTCCTTTATAATCAACTGCAATGCTTCTGCCTACATCATCAGAGTTTCCTGTTAAAAATGTAGAATACAATAATTGCTTGCCATCTTTGCTTATTTTTAAAAAGAAGGCATCATCATCGCCAAATCCGCCTTTTTCTGATATAGATCCAATTGTAGTAGGAAAATCCGAAGAACTTGTTGTACCCGTAATATATGAATTACCTTCTAGGTCTACAGCAATTGCATATGCTTGGTCAAAAGCAGAACCACCAATAACTACAGCAAATATTTGTTTTTGTCCGGTTGAATCATATTTAGCAATAAAAATATCTCTAGCACCCTTAAATGGTGTAATATATGCCCCGATTGAAACTGGAAAATCTTTAGATGTTGTTTCACCTGTGATATATATATTTCTACTTGTATCTAAAGCTATTGCATTTGCAGATTCATTTTCAGATCCGCCAATTAATATGGCATACTCTAATGGAATTGTGAGCTTTTGATCTATTTTATTCTGTGAATCGATTGATAATGAAAATGAAAGTGAATCTATTTTATTGAGTATCAATGGCATATAATCATGCCTATCATTCACAAATAGTTTTGGAACTGCTATATGAGTTTTTATACCACCTGTATAGATAGTAATTCTTGATAATTCCTTTTCATAATGAACAGAATCTGCACCATAAAGAGAGATATTTGGCAAGGAATCATTAATCGAAGGGGTATGAATTATCCATGATAGAGCATTGTTGATATACTTAAAATTTATTCCTAAAGCAGCAGATTTCAATGTTATATCATCACATACAGTCATTGATATAGTTTCATTTGTATGTTTAAAAGCTTGAATTGTTCCAACTTGCTGAATATCCTGTATATCATTGGTAATGTCATTGCCATTATTATCAGTAAAAACAAGGGAAACAGCATATTTTTTTTTACTCTGTTTTCCTGAAGTTTCAGATATAATAGAGTGATGAATATCAAACATTAATCCTTGTTTAGTAAACCATAAGGATGTACTGGTATTAGTGGTATAACCATAAATAAAAGAAGGGTATTGTCCTGAATTTAGGACAATACCCCGATATATACCAGAGGCAGTACTCTTACTTTGTACAAGATTATATGCCTCTGTAATAGTACATGAAGCTATAAAAAAGAGCAGTAATATACTTGAATAGTATATTCTGCACAAAGTGCCAAAAGGGCTGCAATTCATAATGTAAAAAACGAAGTGAACTGAAGATTATCCAAAAATTCCCGAATTTTTAAGATAACGATTAATGCTGCTATCACTAAAATACTATCTGTTAGTGAGATAACAAACATCGTAAATGTTAGGGGATAATCAAAGCTATATGTTCACTATTGAAATACTAATTATCCTTGAACTTTTTCGCCTATCCATGCACCTACCATTGCAAGCACAGTACCTAATACTAATGATATCATAATACCATCAAAACTTGGTGGAACAAGTGCAATTGTTAAGACATCTAAATCTATCACCAAAGCAAAAAAGCCTGCTAATGCAGCTTCTTTAATGGTAATACCAGGTGAGCGAAAACCAATGATAAATCCAGTAGATAATAAACCGATTACAAATCCTATAAATTGTGGATCTGTCTTTAAACCAAATAATACAATAAATAATGTAGACATTAAAATTGTAACCATAATACCTAGAATAGTTCCAGCTAAAACCCATCCCCATTCCATCACTTGTTCTTCAGATGCCTCTCCTTCTTGAGTACCTTGAAATTTTTCACCAGCCCATGCACCAGCAAATGATAATAAAACGCCATTCATTCCCACAGTAAGCATAAGTTCTGGAGTCAAATCAGCAAATCCTTGCAAGTGTAATCCAGGAAGGAAAAAATACAATGCTATACTTACCAGTACAGATGATATGCCTGGTTCTGCTATCGTTTCTCCTTTTGATAATAAACCAGCTGCCATTCCAGTAAGTATAAAACCAGATAATACAGACAGTACAGGAAAAGGTAATGCTACAAATGCAGATCCGCTTATCCAAGCTAAACCAAACACAGAAACTAATCCAATAACTAATGCTCCCAACACACTTTTGATGTCTAAGCTAATTGAATTTGAACTCATATCTCTCTTCCTTTGTAAATGAAGATTTATTCTAAATAAAAATCAACAAATTGTATTTTCAAATGGCAAATAGTGCATTGTATTTTGAATAAGCAAATTTTTATTTAATTATAATCAAAAGTATGCACGTTTATTGATAGTGTTAATATACTTATTTCATAGATATACTGGATTGCAATGCGCATTCAAGATCACATTGGCAAAATAACTTGGACTGTTCTTGACAAAGGCCTTTTTATTATTTATGGTATTATTAGGATGCTTCAAGTAAGTAGGATGCAACCTAGTGAGTTTGGCTTATTTGCATTACTAGATGCATTAGTGCTGACAATTGGTACTTTAAGTGACAATTTTTCTTTGCAATCTATTATTCGTTTTGGATCTGATAATTCTTTAAGACCCAAAATCAATGCATTGTCCATGATATCCCATACAGGGCTTTCTATGGGTTTAGCTCTCATTATTTTTCTTAGCAAAACACATCTTTCGCTTTTATTTTCCGAGCCTAGGCTTATCCAAGTTGCAACATATTTACCTTTATTATGTTTATTAAATCTTCCTAGAATCATGTCTGTAAAATTCTTACTACGTGATACTAAAATGAAAGAAGTATTTATTACCAATAGCATATGGTTTGGTAGTATGATTGCTGTTACTTTTTATTTACTCTCGATACATGCAGAATTGTCTTTACTTGATATGATATGGATTACTGGCATTGGTACTTCATTAAGTTCATTAACAGGACTTTTCTTTACTTTTTCATCAATTGACTTAGAAATTCCAGATAAAGATGCTATACATCAATTTTATAGATTTGGTGGATATCAGGTTTCTTGGGCTTTACCAAGTACAATTATGAAACAACTTGATTTGTATTTTGTTCAATACTTTTTTGGTGCTACTATAGTTGGTATTTTTCAATCCGCTAAAACACTTTTTAGATTTTTTGAAGCTTTAATAGATGGAATAGGCGGTTTATATTATCCAGCTATGGTTAGAATTCATGCACGTAATGATAAAGAAGCAGAAAAATCTCTTACTTCTAAAATGCTTTCATTTTCAATATGTAGTATTCTTGTTTTAGTGATTATTATGAATGCTGGAATTGGAGAATGGGCTGTTCATACTTTTTTAAGCACAAAGTATTCGCTTGCATTTGGTCATTTTCAATGGCTAATGATATCTGCTATTGCTTTACCAATGAATACAATGGCTATCGTGTATATAATTTATGATGATATGCCAGCTTTATTATTTAATTCAATAATTAGTTGTTTAGCTGGAATTACAGCTTCTGTATTAATTGGTATTGTTCATGCAGAATCAATGGTCTCATTTGGCACTATCTTTTACAATGTAAGTTTTGCCATTTTTGGTATACGTTTCGCAATTCATAAACAGGTTTTTACTTTGAAAGACTTTTTCAGGGCAATTCCCGATATTTTTCATTTTGCTAAATCTGGCCTAAAAAAGTATAAATAACTATGTTTTTATTCGATATTATCATTCCAACATATAATAATTTTGAAGAGTTAAAGAATTGTCTTGTAGCTTTTGAATATCAAACAATAAAGAATTTTCGTGTTTTTGTTTGTATTGATGGTTCTACTGATGAAACTCTTTCTTTTTTACAAGAGTATTCTTATAAAGCTCCTTATTCTATAAGAATTCTTCAACATCCTGATTGTCAAAATCATGGAAGAAATGCTACCAGAAATTTAAGCTTACCTTATGTGGAATCTGAATTTTTAGTTTTTTGTGATTCGGATTGTGTCCCGCGAAAAGATTTCCTTCAACAACATCACTCTATTCTAAAACAGAATAATACCGTCTCTATTGGTGATATTATCTATCAAAATGCACATACAAATCTGTGGGCAGCATATTTACATACAAGAGGGAAAAGAAAATATAAGAATGGACAGGAAATTCCCTTTACTTATATAACAACTGGTAATCTTGGTTTACCTACTAGATTCTTTTCTTCGATTGGTGGACAAGATGCCACAATGAAAAGTTATGGAGGTGGAGACACCGAATTTGCTTATCGTTTATTCAAAAAGTTTTCTTGCAAGCCGATATATAATGCATCTGCTATTTCAGACTCTGTAATGGCAAAGACAATTCCTTTTGCATTAGATCAAATGGAAAGTTTCGGACAACAAAATTTTGCTTATATACGAAAGAAACACCCTGAATTCACTTCTATATATAAAGCACATTTATTGACAAAATCAACGTTAAAAGCACGTTTATTTCAGTGCGGATTGCATCCCTTTTTGGGCATTATATCAGAAACATTATGTTCGATTCTTCCGATATCTTTTGCCACTTTTTTTGTTGGACATGCTGTGGGAAGTAGAATTTTAAAAGGCTATAAAAAATCTACATTGTAGCAATTTTCTGCTTCATCTCAGATATATTTTTAGATAAATCCCCAGAGAATAAACCTGACCCACTTACAAGGATATTGATACCAGAACTAACTATTTCTTGTACATTATCCAACTTTACTCCTCCATCTATTTCCAATTGTACATGGGAAAGATTGTTTTTTTGTAGATAGGTGAATAAGTTTTTTGCTTTGTTTAATACATTACCTATAAATTTCTGACCTCCAAAGCCTGGATTTACAGACATAAGCAAGATAAAGTCTGCAAAATGAGCTGCTTCATATGCATATTCTATTGGGGTTGCTGGATTTAATACTATACCTGCCTTTTTACCATGCTCTTTTATTAAATGAACTGTCCTATGCAGGTGTTTACAGGCCTCTACATGAACAGAAATCCAATCTGCACCAGCCTTTGCAAATTCTGGAATATATGTATCTGGATTTTCAATCATTAAATGACAATCCAATACCAATGATGTATAAGGGCGAATTGCAGATACTATCATTGGACCAAATGTAATATTAGGAACAAAATGTCCATCCATTATATCAAGATGAAGGATATCTGCACCAGATTGTTCGCAATTGTGTACTTCTTTTTGTAGATAAGCAAAATCTGCTGAAAGCAATGAAGGTGCTATGATTATAGGATGTTTTGGAGTGAACATATTATATTCCACATGTATAAAGTGTACAAAATGATAAAAAAACAAAACCCTTCAATGTGATGAAGGGCTTTATTTTAGTTTTTTATTTGTTTATCACTAAAGGAAGTGTTTGTGTATTAGTACCAGATATTACTGAAATAATATATGAACCGCTAGTAAGCTCTGAGGTATTAATCTGTAGAGTAAATAAACCAGCAGAAAGATATTCTTTTGTAGAAGTAATTTTATTACCTGTAATTGTTGAAATTATATCTACAGATACCAAAGATTCTTTTTCGATATTAATATCTATACATGCTTTGTCTTTAACAGGATTTGGATAAACGAACAATTGAGGAATATCAGCATCACCCGTTTTAATATCAGTTACGATACTAAAATCACGATCATTTCTAGGAATCAGTTTATATCTTCTTGTTCTAAAATCTGCATTTATAATTCCTCTAACGAAGCTAATTTTTTCTCCAATTGTAGGTTTTACTCGTTTTGAAATAGAAACAATGCTATCTCTAGTAGTATATGTTAGCTTACTTTCATCTGTTTCCAATCTTATTGATGCCTCTGGAGTAGCTTTTAAGGCTTCATCTACTATTAAAAATTCTCCAGTTGACTGTGGCGAAGATGGCTCTATTTTACCAATTTCAACATTATTAAATTCCACCAGCATATTTCTCCACTGATCAGAATTCTCTGTGCCACCAGGATTAGCTCCAAAATCAGCTGTCGATAATGCAACTGGTGCATATAATTCAGTTTGTCCTAAAGTAATAACTGTATCAACTGATTGAAAATTTAAACTTCCACCAAACTCTTGCAATTTTGCTGTTAATCTTACCTTTTCGCCACGTTTTAATTTCCAAGCAGGAGAATCATTTCCAAATCTAAATATTGCTGCACCACTCCATGGTGCTATACCATCTTGTAATATAATTCTTGAAGGATTTTGGAAACCATCACCAAAAATATCATTGGTATCACTCATAACCGTAGCTTCTATCGTAACACTAGAACCACTTATAATTCGCATAGCATCTATTGTATCTGGACGGCGTATATCTGCAATAGAAGGAAATTGATTTACTACTTTATAATAATAAACTCCATTAACTGGGCCTTTATATGTTTCTCCAACTTCATCAGTTGCAGTTAACATATAATACACAATTGTTCCAGCACTTTGAGCAGGGATTTTTCCTAAGTAATTTCCAGTAATATCTTCTTCTGCAGGTATTTTGGTATATGTTTTACCATCATCAATTGAATATTCTAAAAATATATTTCCAATAGGAACAAAATTAGCACCCGGTAATATCTCGAAGATAACAGAAACTATATCTGAAGAACTTGGAAATAACTTTGCTGGTTGTACCCTTACAACCGATAATTGAGATGGTTTTGGCCCAGAATTAAGATCTCCTGGTAATGCAGGTGAAATAGTATATGTGTATAATGCACTGCCATTTCCAAACCCACCACCACTGCCTGCAACAAACAATGAGCTAATATACCCTTCCATTTTATAGATTTTTTGTCCAACAGTTAAAGGTCTAAATTCAGATTCCTCAATAAAGTGACTTCTAGTAGTATAATATCCACTTTGTTCATTCATTACAATACTATTACCTTGATTATCTCTAACGATAATCTGAGGAGAAGTAGCCGTAACTGTTAAAGAATCCAAGCTTACTTTTTGTCCAATAAAACCAGAACCAGTTTCTAATAATGGATTTTGAACTTTATTTCCTTTATAAAAGCTAGAAATATTAGTTTTAATCGCAGGGTTTAATGTCTGTTTTGAAGCTAATACTTTAACTGGAATTATAGACAATAATTCTAATGCAGTAGCAGTGATTTTGGTTTGATTTGTAGCATCAAATTTATAGGGCAAGCTACCTACAACTACTGTTGCTTCAATCAAATCTCCAGTTTGTAATTTATCAAAACCCGTAGTCTTGATTAAAGTGTCTCTTTGAAACATGAGTATTCCAGCTTTTTGACTTTCCGATACTGTGGTTTCTGTCTGAAGATATGTTGTCCAACTTGCCCCTGTTAACATAATTGGACGTCTATCTCCTTTAGATACATTCACTAATACTGAAACTCCAACTACCCCTTTTATTACCAATGTATCTCCATAATATGCAGAAAGCAATGATTTTGCATTCAATGAATCTGTAGAAACTGTAGTAATTTCTTTTAATGTTTTTTCTTCATAGGAAAACACATTGTTTATGTTCACTAATAATGATAGTACTATCACTATAGATAGCGTAGAAAGAGATTTCATATTAATATTCTTAAGTAAATAAATTACAGATGCGGTATCTTTTTTGTAAATATACCAAATTCAATAGTAGTTATAGGCAGGTTAAGTGCTAAGATTAGATTTTTTCGGCAATTCTTAACTTTGCACTTCTTGACCTTGGATTCCATCCTATTTCTTGTTCTGATGGTTCAAGTGGTTTTGGGGTTAATATGTGCAATTGAGGATCTGGATTTTCATCAGTTTTTTTTGCACTATCTTTAAATACTTGCTTCACTACTCTATCTTCAAGTGAATGGTAAGAAAGCACAACAATTCTTCCACCTTTGTTTAATAAAGGTATAATACTCCTAATAGTATGCTCTAATACTTCTAATTCATTATTCACTGCAATTCTGATTGCCTGAAATACTCGTGCTAAGCTTTTGCTTGCCATATGTGGTGGGACACATTCTTCAATAATATAGCGTAAATCTGCAGTTGATTTTAGAGGAGCCGCACGACGGCGCTCAACAAGCCGTCGTGCGATAATTCTTGCGAAAGGTTCTTCCCCGAAACTTCGCAGAATATGGTGGAGTTTACCCTCCTCACTTTTATTTAATAATTCTTCGGCTGATATGCCATCTGTCCCAAAACGCATATCAAGCTTAGTATTAAATCTATAACTGATTCCTCTTTGTCCAATATCTAATTGTCTTGAAGAAACACCCAAATCCAATAAAATCCCAGAAACTCCTTGTTCTGGATATATTAATGTAGATGCTTCTACAAAGTTTTTATTCACAAGAATTAATCGTGAATCTTGCTCTTTTGATAATTCTTCAGAAAATTTTTGATTGCAATGTGCAATTGCATCTGGATCTGCATCAAATGAATATACTCTTCCCTTTGATGATAATCTGGATAGAATTTCTGCCGTATGCCCACCACCACCTAAGGTGCCATCTAAATACAAACCATCATCACCACAATTCATTAATGCATCTACACATTCCTTTAATAAAACAGGTAGATGATAATCATAATCTTTAAGTTCACTTTTTATAGCTACACTAGGTTTTCTGCTGTGTGATTTCTTTTTTTTAGACATGCGGTTTATTCATTACCTGAGCTGCTACTTTTTCATAACTTTCTTCAAATTTTTGAAGATAAGATTCAAATTCCTCAGGCTTCCATAATTCAAGATGATCCATCATCCCAACTATTACTACTCTGTTCTCTATTCCGGCAAATTCAAGGTATTTTTTTGGAAGGGAAATTCTTTGCTGACCATCTAATTCTACTTCTTCACTCCAAGCTAAAATAGTTCTTAAAAAGAATCTACTTTGCTCATCATATTGATTCAACTTAGAATATTCTTGTTCATATTTACGCCATTCATCTAATGGATAAGCCGCTATACAACGGTCAGAACCACGAGTCAAGATGAAAGTATCTTGAGCCTCTGGTGATAATGCTCTGCGCATCTTCACTGGTATATTAACCCTTCCTTTAGAATCTACGGAATAGGTTTCTTGTCCTTTGTAAAAAGCCATCGTTGCAGCAATGATATAAACAAAAAAATGAAGGCAGGGAATGCTGTCAGGAATAGATTTCTTTAAAACTAAATTTCACCTGCATCTACCTATACTTCCTCTAGCCGCTGCATGCCATACTTGATCGGTATTTGCTCTAAAGCAAAGTGGCTTCCCTCCACTTAACCTTATAATTATCTATTCCTGGTTCACATTCCCCACTTTCTCCCACAAATATCCACAGAATTCCCCAATTCGCCAAATATTTATTCAACTTATAGATAATTTATCTCATTTAACTTTTCCACATTCATCAATATGGCTATAATCTTAATATTTTGCCATATACAATATCTTGTATTTTGATTTCACAGATTACTGATTATTGAATAAATTCCATTTATGGATGCAAAAAACGATTGAATTTTAGTTGATTTCAGGAATATGCAGGAAAGATTATGAGTTTTATGTGAATTTTCCCACATTAAACCTAAAAGTAGATAGTATACATACAATTATATTCAGTAAGGATAGAACTGATGCTTTTTCGATTATTACATTATCTCATTGTAAAATATATACTTATGCGAATACTACATATGCTTTTAGCATAATTCTTTAATAATATTCTGATTTTTCCCCACTTTCACCCACAGATTTTACACCCACATGTATCTTATAAACACTTTTTATGAGAATTTCTTTAAGTGTTCTAGAAATCCTTGAAGTTTTAAAGCTTTACCTAAAGACTTAGCAGCTTTTCGATATTTAACTGCATCAGAAGGTTTATTTCCTTTAGCAAGCAAAATGCTAATATTAGAAATAGTAAGTAATTGATATTCATATCCAAGATTTGACGATTCGTTTGCAGCGTTTTGTAGTTCTCTCCAAGCAGAATTAAAGTCCTGTTCTGATAAGTGCAAGGAAGCTTTTGCATTATGATATAAACAAGAGATTAAAGTATCTGGATTTTTTGCTAATAAGTTTTTAACTTCTTTGATAAAGAACAATGCACTTTCGGTATCACCAATAGTAATTGATAATCTAGCGATTAAGATAGAAATGATTGATTCATCATGTTTAGATATTGAACCGGCATATGTAGAAAGAAAATCTGTTCCAATCTTTATAGCTTCTTGATATAATAGATTATCTGAAGCCGCCAACATTTCTCTTTGAATCGCAGCTGTGTCTGCCTCTAGAACAGTGTGCAACATATCTTCTATGACATTGTTTTGGGACACATCATACTTTTCATCAGAATCTGTGGATGAATTGGTAGAATGATCAGTATTGCTTTCTCCGGTATCCTTTTTTGCTATTTGTACAATTTCTTTTACATCGTATTCTGGAAAACTATTTTTTAATTCAGCACCTGCCCTTGCCCTAGAAATTGCCATTTCTGGTGAAAGAGGAGCATTAACTGCATGAGTGATAGAATCAAATTGTTGTAAAGCATAAGAACTCATAGAGGGCATAGCAAATTGTTGAGCATTTTGAGCAATATCCATAACAAATTGCTGAGCTTGTTGAAGCTCTCCAGCACCTGTTGCATGAGCAGCCAAATATGGAGTTACTCTTGCCCTTTCGGTTTCGTCCATATCTTTAATTTGTTCATTTAATACAGCTAATATTTGAGTATGAATAGCAGTTTTCTCTTCATATTCTAAAGATTTTTCAAAATAATCTCGATATAAAGTTTGAGTAAATTCAAAAAGTGTGGTTTTCACACCATAACGTTCATGAGGGCCAAGACTCCTTATAACCCCTGTCTTTGCCTGCACACGTTTAATTTTTCGAATAGAAGAAACAACATCAATATTCAACAATTTTGAGATAATAAAAGCTGATGATTCAGCTCCTTCAGCAGCGCATAAAGAAAGCAAAGTAATTTCTTCTTCATTTAAACTTTCTATAAGCTTAGAAAAAGCAGCATGAACACTTGAAGGCAATAATTCACCACGCTTAAACTCATTATTGATTGATCCATCTGGTAAAAATGGTGTTACTTTTTGAAAATATTTTAGATATTCAGCTAATACGCTAGGAATACCATTTGTCTTGTCATATAATATTTGCTCAAACTCTTCATTGCTAATATAATTAGGCAACATTTTGGCACACATTGCATGCAATTCTGCTTTATTAAAACTAGTTATATCAATATGAACATATGAAGTAGTTTCTTGTTTGAATTCTCTTAAAACTGATAGAATTGGTGATAGCATTTCTTCAGCGATACTTTTTCTATAAGCAACTACGATTAGGATAGGTAATTTGGAAATATTTTGAGCTAATTGCTCTAAAAGAAGTGTAGATTCAGCATCACACCAATGCATATCATCTAAAATCAAGATTAATGGAGATTTATTACACCATTGCTCTAATCTTTTGTAAAATGTGAGATGAATCTGTTCTTTTCCGTCAATAATTTCTTTTTTATCCTTTACTTTATCTTTCTCTGATTTGTACGATTGAACATCTTTGGATATTTCCTTTGCTGCATCGATTACATCGCCCACATAAGGAACTGATGTCAATAATGTCATTCCAATATTTAAAGCCAATTTTTTTTGAGGTGTTAACACTTTTTCAGAATTCTTTAACTCTTCTAAAAGCCTTATGAATGGCCCTAAAGGCTGAAGTGCTCCTACCATAAAATTACCAACTGGAGCTTGGCATGCAGACATAGAAATAAGGGCTTTGTCATTTAATTGGGTATCTTTTTCGAAATACCTCATTAATGTAGTTTTACCAAAACCTGTTTCACCAGAAATAAAAATAACTGTACCTTTTTTCTTCTTTAATCGCTCTCTAGAAGAATTCAAGATTTCTATTGATTTTTCACGACCTATCAATATTTCCGAGGTATCCATGTAAACTCAAAATAAGTAGTAAAGAGATTCTACTGTCAACATATATGCAAAACACAAGCCAAAATTCAATATGGGAATTTTATAGTATTTATGTAAAAACGACACTTCCTTTGCCTGGGATATTCTTAATGGTTATTGATTTAGGAACTTCTTGCTTTAATTCTTCTACATGAGATATTATGCCAATTGTTCTTCCATCATTGCATAATTCTCTAAGATTCTGCAACATATCTTCCAAAGCTTTTTTATCCAAGCTTCCAAATCCTTCATCCAAAAAAAAGAAATTATCTGAATTATTACCTAGAACACTCTCTGAAAGTGCAATTGCTAAGCATAATGCAACCTGAAAACTTTGCCCACCAGATAAAGTATGAATACTCCTTTTTCTACCCGAATGCATTAAATCAATGATTTCAAAATCTGCCATATCATTAACAGATAATTGCAAAGCACCTGCATTTAATTGTTGAAATCTCTTATTAGCTTGAATACATAAAGCTTTCATTTGCCACATCGCAACATATCTAACTAATGCTTCGCCTTTTAAGAGTTGCTGCAGTTCTTTGATGAGTTCCGATGTATTTTTTAATGTCTGTATTCTTTTTCCTAAAGATAATTTCTTAACAAAATGTTCTGTTAACAATTCTAAATGGGAAACTTGCATACCGCTTTTTACTTGATATGCAGATAATAATTGCTTCTTTTCTTCTAATGTACCACACAATGTGCTATGAATTATCTCATCATATGGATTTTCTTCATATTCTTTCTTGGTAACAATATATGCTTGCAAACATGTATTCAGATTAGCATAATATACTTTCACAAGAGATTTTTCTTCAGAAAGATCAATAGCATATTGCAATGCATTTTTTATATCTGATATACTTTTATAGACCGTTTGATTTTTAAATTTTCCGTCTAATTCATTAGATAAAGACAATGCATTTGAAATCAAAGACTGCACATGCTTCTCTAAAAATTGAATTTGACCAAAGTAAAATTCTCTTTTTTGAAATATAGATTGTAATTGTTTCTCTGCATTTTCTTTTTCATTTACTTTGTTTTGAATAGATAATAAAAGTGTATCTAATTCATTATTTATGTAATCTTTACTATGATTTATATATGCATTAATTATATCGATGTCAATTATATCTTTCAATTCTTGAATATCTTTTTCTATTAACTTTTGCTGTTCTTGTATTTTAATACATTCATATTCTAATGTTTGTATTTTTTGCTGTTTTTCTAGCAACTTTTCATTTATTTCCTGAAGAGTAGATTCCAGCTGGAAAGCATATGCCTTTAATCGAGATAATTCTTTCTTTTCTTGTTGAATATATATGTCAATTTCTTTAACGGACGAATTCAATAGATGAAGCAGATTGTTATTTATTAATTGTAGGTGCTCATTAATTTGTTTGTCAATATGATTCATTCTTGAAATGATATCACTCTGTTCAGTATACAATGTATTTAATTGATCATGTATTGATCCAGACTTAATTTCAAGAGAATGCAAAAAAGATAATTTTTCCTGTACATCAATTTCTTTTTGGATAAGAGTAAATAATTCTTCGCTATTGTACTCATGAGACATAGGATTATGATGCGTAGAGCCACATAGCGGACAAGCTTCATGTGGTTTTAATTCTACAGTATAATCATGGAGGATTTTCTTTTTTTCAAGCACATGTTTTCTTTCTTTGCACAGAGTAATTTCTTTATTGAAATGGTCTTTTGCTAATTCAATATATTTCTGAACAGAAAGCACTTTCTTGTTTTTTACATAGATGATAACTGCATCAATAATTTGATTCAATTCTAGTTTAAAAGCTAATATTTTCCCTTCGATAGAATATAATATTGTTGACAATGACTCAGAATTTTTAAGTAAATGAGTATATATTGAAAGCCATAATTCTGCATCATAGATATATTCCAATCTGAGTATCTCTTTTTTTTCAGTACTTTCTTTTTGCAAAGTAATTTCTATAGTTTCAAGTATGTTAACACACTCTTCTTGTAAAGACTGCTTAGCTGTTATTGTACCTTGTAGAGTAGACTGCAAATCTATCAACTTGTATTGTTTTTTATGATACTCAGATAGTTTTCGTAGACTTTCTACTTTGTTAGTAGCATTTTCTGATAGTAAGTATTCATCATGTAGTGTTGTTAAAAATAATTCTACTTCTTTTTGTTTATGCTGTACATCTGCTAAACATTCAATAAGTGATTTCTTTTCGGTTTCTTTTTGAGCAATCTCATGTTCAATATATTCAAGAGAAACCAGGTTATCTCTGAACTCTTCTGCTAATTCAAGATATATAATATGTTTTTCTTTTGCTTCGAACATATCTTTTTCTTTTAAAAGATTTTCATATTCATGTGATAAAGAAACATATCTTTCTTGAATATTTTTGGCTTGAATAGTTTGTTGAAGTCGATACTCAATATCTTGAATTTCTTTATTAATGTTTTTTATTTGCAATGATAAATGAGTTAATTCAGATTCAGCAGCAGTCAAATCTTCTTCAGTAATCGAATGAATTGAATCATATTCACCGTGCAAATAATTCAGGTCTTTTTCATTGTTTTGTTGAACAATTTTAATTCCATTTGATACCTCATAACGATGGAGATCGAAGAGTTCTCTCATCATTATTGTGCGATCTACGGGAGACAATTGAATAAATTCCATGAATTTACCCTGTGGAATAATGATCGCTCTTTTAAAATACTCTGCTTTTAGACCAATAATTTCTTCAGCTTTAGCTTTATTCCATTCTATAGGTTGCCATATATGAAGTAATTCATCCCATTTAAATCCTGTTTTACTTTCTAGAGTTACATCATCAATATTATTTTTCTTTCTTTTACCCTTTATTTGAGTTCTATATAATGAACCATTACTATAAAATTGAAAGTCTATATACAACTCATTAACATCAAGATTCATAAGTTGATAATTCTTTTTTGTTTTAGAACCAACTAATCGTTCTGCACCTTCTTGTCCAAAAAGGGCTAAAGACATGGCTTCCAAAATTGTAGACTTACCGCTTCCAACATCACCAAATATTCCAAAAAGCTTATAAATAGATAAGGCTTCGAAGTCTATCGTTTGGAGCTCTTTTTTATAAGAATACATCCCTTTTATACTTAAAGATTTAGGCTTCATCTTTAATCTCCCCTGTACTTAACTCAATTTGATTGTTTGTATTATTCAAAACCTCATTGAATAATTGTACCATTTCAAATGATGGATCTATTCCTTTTTTATCTTTATAAAAATTTTTAAATAATTCAGATATGCTGATTGTCATGTCTGGCATAGATTCTACAACATCATTATTCATATCCATTTTAAGCAGAATATCAATAATTCCATCATGTGCTTCATATAGTAAGTTTTTTTCTTCTATTGACATGTGATTTGACAAGATAAGATGAAGTTCAACAAATGAATCTTGACATATAGATAATCTATCTAATGCATCTTGCACAGAATGAGCATAAATCCTAAGCAAAGGTTTTCCTTTACTTAATTCAATATATTGTAAAGTTGGAGTTTGTCCTGGTGAAACAAATTCTGCCATCACAATATGTTTTTTTTGTCCTGCCTCTGCCATACTATAGCATAATGGGCTTCCTGAATACATAATTGGAAATGAGGCACTATCGAATCTCAATGGCTTATGAATATGCCCTAAAGCTGCATAATCAAGACATTCGGGTATATATGATAAAGGAATTGCTTGAGCACCTCCAACCATTACAGAACGTTCGCCTTCATCTTCTTCTGGAATAGTAGAACCCATGAATAGGCCATGCCCAATAAACAGATTAAAGCCTTCCTTATTTTGAAACAAGTTTTTAGTATTATTCCATAGATTTTTTAGAATTAATTGTATGTCTTGGTTTTCTGGACTAAGTAATGGCGTGCATCTCAATATATTTGCATAGGCACCTAAAAGTATTCTTACTGGATACTTACAATTAGGTAATTGCAATTCAACAAAACCTTGTCCCGAAGATATTATTGATATTCCTGAAGGAATAGAATAGCAAGTTGGTGATGAAAATGGCCATCCTGCCACAATTATTCCTGATTCAAACAGAAGTGGTTCTATTGCTTCAATTCTTTCTGGAGAATCATGATTGCCAGCAATGATAATAATGGCTCTTTTTCCATGTGCAGACATCTTCATCAATGTTTGATGGAGTAAATACACGGCTTCAACTGGAGGATTTATTTGATCATAAATATCTCCTGCTATAAGCACAATATCTGGGTTTTCTTGCTCTACAATAGAGCATAGTTCCTCTAATACTTCCTTTTGCTCTGGCAATCTGGATATAGATCCAAGCCATTTTCCTAAATGCCAATCTGCTGTATGAAGAATTTTCATAATTATATAAAAAACGCCGGAAATCTCAGTGGTGAATCTGAAATTCCGGCGTATAATTCATTGATTTTCTGGTATTATTTCAAACCTAATAATGGTAATAATATTCCGCCTTTTTCCATAAAGAATGGAACAAAAACAAGAGAAATAATTGCCATTAATTTAATAAGAATATTTAATGCCGGACCAGACGTATCTTTAAATGGATCACCCACCGTATCACCAACTACAGCAGCTTTATGTGTATCAGAACCTTTACCACCTAATTGTCCGGTTTCAATATATTTTTTAGCATTATCCCAAGCACCGCCAGAATTAGCCATAGAAATTGCAAGCATTACACCCACAATCAAAGAACCAATAAGGAGTCCTGCTAACATTTGTACACCAAAAAACCAGCCTGCCAATAATGGAGTAATAATAACCATTAAACCAGGTGCCATCATTTCTTTAAGAGATGCTTGCGTAGAGATATCAACACAAGTACTATAATCTGGCTTTGCTGTACCTTCTAAAAGACCAGGAATAGTTCTAAACTGACGTCTAACTTCTTCTATCATAGCGAATGCTGCCTTACCAACAGAACGCATTGTCATTGCTGAAAATGCAAAAGGCAATGCAGCGCCAACAAATAAACCAGCCATAACGATTGGATCTAACATATTTATCGAAGCAGATTGTGCTCTTGTAAGAAAAGCAGCTGTTAAAGCAAGAGCTGTTAAAGCAGCAGAGCCAATGGCAAATCCTTTACCAATTGCTGCAGTTGTATTTCCTGCGGCATCTAAAGCATCTGTACGTTTACGAATATCTTTGCCCATTTCTGCCATTTCTGCAATACCACCTGCATTATCAGAAACTGGTCCATAAGCATCTATCGTTAATCCTACTGCTATAGTTCCAAGCATTCCAATTGCAGCCATTGCTATACCATACATTCCTGCAAAACTAAAGCCTATAACAACAGTTATCGCCAAGATAAGCATTGGTATAACTGCGCTATTATATCCTAATGATAAGCCATAAATAATATTAGTTGCTGCTCCGGTTTGTGAGGCATCTGCAACTTCACGAACTGGAGAATATCTATGAGATGTAAAATATTCAGTTATTAAACCAATTGCCAAACCTGCAATTAACCCTGCTGCAAGAGTAATAAATACACCCGTATTTGTAAACATTCTTTCGCCTAGCATAAATGATGCTGGCAACATTTGCATGGTAAATGGGTATAATGCAACTAACATTAATAATGTAGAAATGATGAGTGCATTTTTGAGAGATCCTTCTACTTTTTCTTCTGTTTTAGGACGAATAAAAAAGAGTGAGATTAAACTTGCTACAATACCAATACCGCTTACAAAAAGAGGAAAAAGCAATGCAGAAGTTCTTAATGGCTCTTCTAAAGCAACAAAAGAAGCTGCACCAATTACCATTGCAGCACATGTAGATTCTGCTACAGAGCCAAATAAATCTGCGCCCATACCAGCAATATCACCTACATTATCACCTACATTATCAGCAATAACTGCTGGATTTCTTGGATCATCTTCTGGAATACCTGCTTCTACTTTTCCAACAAGATCAGCTCCAACATCTGCGGCTTTTGTATAAATACCACCACCAACACGTCCAAATAAAGCTACAGAAGAACCACCAAGTGCAAATCCAGAAAGAATTTCCATGATGAAATGTGTTTCAACATTAGGAAGGAAATTTGTTAATCCTGTATACACTAATATAAGACCAACTACAGCTAGACCTGTTAGGCCAAAGCCCATTACGGCACCTGATTCAAAAGCTATGCTAAATGCTCTTTCTAAAGAAATTCGGGCTGCCGCTGCAGTACGCACATTTCCTTTTGTTGCAATTTTCATTCCGATATAACCAGCCGCAACAGAAGTTCCAGCACCAATTAGGAAACATATCGCAGAATATATTCCCATTGAAACACCAGAACGAGAATCATTTACAGTAAACATGATAATTATGGCAAAAATTGCCATAAACAAGGCCAGAATCCTGTATTCGCGCTTTAAGAAAGCCATAGCGCCTTCTGCAATTGCAGATGATATCTCAATTAATTTTTTTACTTCTTCTGGAGAAGATGCGCCACTGTCAATGGAAATCGCATTAACGCGGCGTGAATAAAATAAAGCTACTAATAGGGCAAGAATACCCAAGGCAAGGATTATCCCAACAGTCATAATGCAGTTCGGAAAGTGAAACAATTCAAATTGTATAAACAAGCTATTTGTTAAAATGCAATGATGTTAATCTTTTATTTAACTTTGCTTGAAAGGATTTAATGCAAATATACAAAAGGCTATCATGCAGATTTAAAAGTGATGATAATTTTCCCAAAAAGTTCTCCACATTTTACCCTTTTTCTATGAATTAGGCATATTTCTTCCCATTATTCTAGTATAGTTCTTATTTTTGCCTTGTAATAATTGAATCCCTAGCTCAGTTGGTTAGAGCGCTACGTTGACATCGTAGAGGTCACTGGTTCAAATCCTGTGGGGTTCACTTACAATCAAGGCCTGTTTTTCAGGCCTTGATTTTTTTTATTTAACTAGTTTGAATTCTACTCTTCTATTCAATTCCCTTCCTTCTGCAGCATCATTATTTGCGATTGGCTTTGATTCTCCAAATCCTTTGGCAATCATTCTTGTATTAGTAATGCCTTTTTGCTCTAAATAGATGATTACTGATTTTGCTCTATTTTGAGAAAGCAAGAGATTTGAAGCATCGCCACCTTTATTATCTGTATGAGCATGTACTTCAATGTTGAGATTAGGATATTCAATCAAAAAACTATACAGTTTATCTAAGAATAAAGTACTTTCTGTTTTCAATACTGATTGATTTGATTCAAATAATAGATTTTTTAGTGAGAATGTTTTTCCTTCTTCGATTGCATCAGAGATTGATATTAATGGAATATTTGGGTTAAATGTATATCCATTTTGCAATGCATTCCTTTTTATTTCGAATGCATCACTTATATAGTTTTTCACTTTAGGAATAAATCTATAGTCTATTCCTGTTTTTAGTTCTACCGAAAATTTTCCTTCAAAATCTGTATCTATCGTCAGCAATTCTACCGATGTATTCATATCTTCTATTTTAATTGTACCCTGCAATGCCTTGTTATTTTTCTGATCATATAATACACCTTCAACTAATGCTGGTTTTAATGCTAATACGAAATTAACTGTATCATTTACACCCCTTTTTATTGAAAGTGTATCTACAGAAATTGACATTGTGTTAAATAGATTAACAATTGGCTCTATTATATATGCTTTTTTTTGTGAAAATGTTAAAGAATAGATACCATATTCATTTGTGGTTGTTCTTGATATTTCTTGCTGAGTTAATGGATCTTTTAATACTATAATCCCTTGTAGAAGATGTCCTTCTGCGTCTTTTAAAGCCCCTGATACAGAATATGGCAATGATGTTAATTGGAAATTTTTAATAAGTGTATCACCAAATTGACTTAGCTTCAAATCAATATTTTCTTTCTGTATTGCAAATCCTTCTGCATTAATTTCTATAGTATATGTGTTTTTATCCTTAAAAGTCATCAGTGCATTGTCAGAAAAGTTTATTGTGTTCATCGGCAATTGCTCGCCAAAGTTATTTCTAATGATCAATCGTGGATTAATTTCTTCATTGTTTTCTGAATAAAACTTACTTTTTAAATAGATATCATTCTTTAGAACTACCATTTGTTTCTTGCCAAGGGCTACTTCGTAAGTTGTTGTTACATCTCGTGTTATATCATTTAAAATAGCAGTGAATGGTTGTTTTATACTATATTCTTTCCCCAAACTTAATCGAGTCATTATCCCTCCATTATGATTTTCAAGATTGATTATTGAATATAGCTTTGCTCCTGATTGCCATAAATCTTGAGTTAAGGAAGATTCAGTAAAGTTACCATTAGTTTGAATTGAGCAATCATCACTTATTAGTATGATACATCTTTGCGCCTGCTCTCTGAAAGGAAATTTTGTTGCTGTATGAATAGCTGTTGATGTAATTTCATCATTTCCTATTGCTGCTGCTTTCGAAAAGAACCTCAGAAATGCTTCAATATCTGCTGTTGGTTGAATCGTATCTTGAATCTTATCGCCGTATAGTATGCCACCAATCCTATAGTCAATCCCCGCATTTTTTAATTTATTTACAAATGATACTACATTAGCCCTTACTTCTAAGATTTCATCACCCATGCTTCCGGAACAATCCATCAATAAAACAAAATCTACTGGTACAGGTATAAATGAAATTGATTGCTTTACACTAATTATTTGAAGCGTGGAATCCGAAATAATAAATGAACTCTCATTTGCATTAGATATCATTTTATCTTGTTCATCTTTAATTTGTACTGTTATAGACTGTATGCCTGTATCAGTAATAATTCTTGATTGTTCTAAAACAGTATATTTTGGATTTTTATGACTTATTATATTTTGCTCAATACCTTTTATTGAAATTTTAGGATAGTATGCAGAATAATACTGTTTAAAAATAGTATCATAAAGAGTCTTTGAAGATCCTGACATCTTATCAAGTGTATTTGCTAATTGATGATAACTGCTATTGAGACCTTTTACAATATTATAAACTCTTTCTGATGAGTCGGAATCAAATGAAGTCCATTTATATGCAGTTGTATCACATGGAGCATCAGAAGCAATCTCAGTTTTCTTTTTTGCATCCGCTTTGGTATTAATCCGTATTAATGCATTTCCCTCTGTCATTACACTGGGTGTAACATTATTATCGAATGTATTAAGGCTTCCCAAGGAAAGAGCTCCTAGATTCATTTCAATACCAAGCCTAAACTGATTATATACTGGATTCATATTCCCAGATGCAATTAAAAAATCTTTGATAATATGAGCGCTTATTCCAAAGTCAGGAGAAATATTTTTACCTCTAAAAAAGTTAGTATCCATTGAATACATTAATCTTGTATGCATGGTAAACCAATCATTTATGGTATAAGAAGCCATACCTGAAATAATATTCAGACTATTATTAGGAGTATATGTATTATCTATTCCAATAGAAAATAACAATGCATTCAAAGGTGAAAAAAGTATTGATGCTGAATATTTAGCATTAATTATCGAATCCTTAAAAAATCTACTGCCTACTCCAGCCCACATATATTTATCGATTAATGTAAACCCATAACCTACATGTATATTAAGGGGAATTTCTACAGGGAATGATGAGATAGAATCTAAAGAGGTAATAAAACCACCAGCAAAGCCATTGATTTTAATAAAACCAGCATATTGTCCTTTTTTCGAAAACTGATTATCATAATTTGCGGCAAATAATAAATCAACTCCTTTCTCAACACCCAATAAAGCAGGATTCCAACTAACAGAAGTTGCATCGTTCAATAAACCCATTCTTCTATTGGTTAAGTTATGCGAAGTTAATTGTGAGTACACATTGTGAAATGACAAACATGCAATAAAAAGAAGTATAATAACTTTCATTCCCTACCCTTAATACATTCTATGAATTAAATATCTTGATACATGTAAATATATTATTTATTAGATAAATAGATGGTGTTTTTAATCATCATTCAATCTTCCTTTAAAAAACAATGCAGCCATTTTCAGTGAAAATGGCTGCAGTTGTGTATCCTTCCCCTGATTTGAATTGCAAAAAGCTTTGTCAGCTTTTCACACAGACAAAATTAACTCATACAGCAACTGCTAATACCCTACAAAACCCCCTCAATATTGTTCTTTTATCTATATTATTCACGTAATACTACTTGTTATCTACTTATTAATGATGTTGATCTATGCTTTCAATGGCAACTGACAAAGAGATACTTCTTTTTAAACCTATTTTTTTTCTTAATCTAAGCCTATGATTTTCTACATTTTTCAGCGTAATATTCATGAGATCTGCTATTTCAGAGGAAGTTTTACCCATTTTTATAAGTTTAGAAATCAATAGTTCTGTTTTAGTAAGATTAGGATATTGCTTATGAATTACTCTTGTAAATTCCGGATTCTTAGAATCAAATTGCTGTAAAAGTGTGTGTAATATCGATGCCGTATTGGCATGATATTCTAGAGTCTCATTAATTGTTTCATATACTGATAATGATATTTTCTTAGCTTTATAGAGAGATAATATATTTTTTGAAATATGATTTTGATGATCATTCATCATTGATATCTGGGTTAAGGCTTCATTCAGACTTTGATATAATGATAGATTTTCTGCCATTATTTTTTTATAATTAATTGTATCATATCTAGATTCAAATTCATTTTTCTTGTGATTTGATTCTGCCTCTAATTCTATGACTTTCTTTTCTACTTCTTCATTTTTTATTTTTTGTTCAATCTCTCTTGCTTCTTTAAATGCATAGAAAGCATGCTTCCAATCATCAACATTAATTGCTGCATTGCACCAATCATCTAATATTAATACTTGAGGATGAGTAAATTCATTATTCTTTGCAATGGTAAGGGCATGCGAAAAATACAAAGTAGCCGATGCATAATCATAAAGTGGAGAATCTTTTTTTGAAAACATTCCTGCAATAAAAATATTTGCTTCTAGCTGACGAATTGGCATATCTAACTGCTCGGCATAAAGCAAAGCTTTAAACAAAAACTCTTTGCCTTCTTCCCATTTTTTTGTTTGAATATATAACTCACCTTTTGACAATAATAGAACAAAATTTGATTCTGGTCTTTGGATATGATTTTGTTCATTATACTGTTCGAATTGATCAATATATTTCAATGCATTTTTATAATCAAATATAGTTATATAATCCATTGCAAGATTAAACAATGTATTTGACACTGTGTTTTTGCTTAATTCGTGTAATTGTGGTAAAGATAGATATTGATGATATAATTCTATGGCTTTTTCAAATTGACTTAGATTACTATATACAACTGCTTTTTTTGCTATACAATCTGTATAACAAATTGTATGAATTCCACCATGCTTGATGGATACTAATTCCGCTTCTAAGATACTTTGCAATGATTCTGAATACAATCCCTTTTTATTTAATTGAGTAGATAATGACAATAGTGCTCTGGCTTGAGCTTCATACTGCTTATATTTTTTAAATAAAGAAATCACTTTTTTTAAAGATGCTATTGATATATCAATTGATTGGTTTTTTAAATTAATAATTGTTTCTACATATTCGATATATGCTAATAGGACAGGTTTTTTACTTCTTTGATAAAAATCTTTGATAAGAGAAATATGAATATCTGCATCATTATATATTCCACTATATATAATATCAAGTGCTTTTTTTCTTATATCTTCGAATGCCATTTCTTTATATAAAGTTTTCATTGTAATTTTTAAAAGTTTATCACTAATTAGATTTTACACAAATAAAAATAGGTTTATTCAATATGAATAAACCTATAATCAAATATTTAATTGCAGGATTATTTTATCATACTGCGAAGTTCGGCAAATGTCATAGATTTTGGGCGCACAATAGAAGATCCCAACATACGATGAACTAGTATTTGCGAACAAATTCCCATTGCTCTGGAGACACCAAACATTACAGTATAAAATTCAAATTCTTTCATACCATAATAGTATAATAATGAGCCAGAAGCTGCATCAACATTTGGCCAAGGATTTTTTGCTTTACCTTGTTCTGTAAGAACTTCAGGAACAATTTTGAAAAGTTTTTTCATGAATTGCACATTATCATCATTAAGATCATGTGAATCTGCAAAATTATAAAAAGCGGTAAATCGTGGATCTGTAACTCTTAACACTGCATGGCCATATCCTGGTATTACTTGGCCGCCAGCTAGGCGTTTGAAACAGTATTCTCTTAATGCCTCATCGCTAGGAACTCCACCAAACTCTTCACGTAAATCCATGATAAATCTTAAACATTCCTGATTAGCTAAACCATGAAGTGGGCCAGCCAAACCATTTAATCCAGCGCTTACAGAATAGAATACATCCGATAATGCAGAACTTACTACATGAGATGTCATTGCACTAACATTTCCACCTTCATGATCACTGTGTAATACTAGATATAAGCGAACTAAATCTTCCCATGACTTATCATTACTTACACCTAACATTTTAGCAAAATTTGCGCTCCAATCTAAACCAGCAGTTGGTTCTATTAGTTCTCCTTTATCAAAGCGGATGCGGTAAATACCGGCAGCAATCGTTGTAACGCTTCCAAGAAGTGCAATACAATCTTCTAAAGTTGCTTTCCACAAATCATCTTTGGAAGCACCTGCTTCATATGCACTTCTAAATGCAGAGTATTTTTCCATCGCCAAGATACCAATACTTAACATCACCATTGGATGCGTATCTTTAGGTAATGCTTTTAAGACATTCCATACGGAATCTGGGACATGAGCTTTTGCTGCGAATGCTGCACTAATTTCTGCTCTTTCTTCATCATTTGGTAAAGATCCAGTACAAAGAAGAAAGAATATATCTTCTGGAGATTGAGTAGTTAATTCTAAAATAGGAATATTACGGATTCTTAAACCTTCATCTGCAGAAACTGAAGAAGTTTCACATAATAGTGCAGGAACTGCGCGCATTCCACCTAAAACTTGCTCAATTGCTACAGTTGTAATTTGTGAATCACCATGCTCTTTTAATAACGATGTTCTTTCTGCACGAAGCTGGGGAAGCTTTTCATCAAGCCGCGCCTTGAACAAATCCATGTAAATCACCTAGGTTTTATTGTGTGTTGAAATTATATAATCTTTTTGTTTTGATTGTCAGTGTGTACAATCTTGAATTATTTACACAAAATTACAGAATGTAAGGGGATTTTAAGACTGAAAATAGTGCTTATCCAAAAAATATATTTTCTTGCTTAAATCTTTGAAACTAATCATCCCATGTTTATGATTAAAGATTCGCTGAAAATTCTACAATTGCCTTTCCTAAGCTTTCCCAAGACAATTCATTTTTTAATGATTGTACAGCAGCAATGTATTGATCTGATAGCTTATTAGAAAAAAAAGAATGCACTGAATCTGCAATTGCTTGTGGGTCAGGCTTATCTATCAACATACCTGCCGAACCATTATATAATGCCTCACTCAAACTTCCAACATTAGTAGCAATAACTGGTGTTTCAAAATGATGAGCAATTGCTATAATTCCACTTTGAGTGGCTGATATATATGGCAAAATGCACGCATCTGCAGCAGAAAAGAACATTGGAGTTTCTACATCGCTGATATATCTAATATGCAAACTAATTTTGTGTTGGAGATCTAAGGAGTCTATTTGTTGTTGATACTTATCAAATGAACCATACATTTCTCCAGCTATCACTAAATGATAAGAATCTGGCAAGAGTTTCATAGCATCTAATAATAATGAAAGTCCTTTATACGATCTGATAAAACCGAAGAAAAGTAGAATATGTTTATCACTAGGTATATGTAATGATTTACAAGCTTCGTCTCTAGAAATTCTGCCTCCAAAGTGATTATACAATGGATGATTGTGTCTACATATTTTAGCTTGTGGTTTTAAGGATAAGAGGTCCTTTTCAACTGTTTCACTCATCACAATAAACCCATCATATCTATTAAGAAAATAACGGGTTAATGCAATATCACCTGGACGTCGTTCATGGGGTAAAGCATTATCGACAATACATATTTTTTTTGTTTTTTTATTGACTCTTGCTGCTACAGCACCCAAAGATGGAGCTACAAATGGCATCCAAAACTTAGTGAGTAGAATTTCTGGATGTATTTTATTAATTTCTTTTGCTGTAGAATACCATGACAATGGATTGATACTATCTAGGATACGAATCGATGGTATTGGATCTGCTATATCATGTTCGGTAACAAATTGAGTTTCCCCTGGAAACAATATATCTGGATATTGTCTAGAAAAGGTAAATGCACAAGGATTATGACCTAAATGTTCGAATGCCCTGTATAATGAAGCATTAAATTGGGCAATTCCACCACGAAAAGGATAAAAAGTAGATAGATATGCAATATTCACTGTAATTTCTACACTTAAGAAATATGTCTTTGAATGGCATTAAACACTTGATCTGTGGAAATATCATTCATGCATTGTCTATTACGACTACATTTCGCCCCATAATAACAATCACATCCAGTGCTAGGCTCAATGATCTCTCCATTTCCAAATAATGAAAATTCATGCTTATTGAAAATATTATTGAAAAGAATCATTTTTTTACCTAAACCTAATGCAATATGCATCATCATAGAAACAGCCGTGACAATTCCATCACATTGGCTTGTAATCGAAATAAATTCCTCTAAACTGAATGTTCCTAAATACTTAGCACCTGTTTTTTGTTGATAAACTAGATTCTGTTCATGTTCATCAATTCCGCCCAAAAGCAAAGGCTCAAATCCAGCATTTTGTAATAATTGGATTAGTTCAATCCAATTATCTGAAGGCCATAATCTAGTTGGCCATCGCTTACCACAACCAGTATTAAGACCAATAATTTTCTTGCTATTAGCCTCTTTCTTAAGAATTACCCATTTATCAACCAATTGTTCATTTACATTCAGAAGATATCGTTCGCGATTATAAGTAAATCCACATATTTCAAATATTTCTTCTAAATAACTTTTTGTATTGATCTGGGATTCATTATCGAATAAACCTGTGAGAATCTTATGTTCGGCTAAATTATTTGCTGTATTTAGATGTCCATCACGCCAGATAAAACCATATTTCTCGATTGCATTGATATCCGAAAGAAGCATACAAGCTTCTTGATCTTTATCTAAATTTATTGCAATATCAAAGTGTTTGTGGCTTAGAGTAAATACAGATGTAAAAGAAAATGGAAGTATTGTGTCAATTTCTTTTTTTGGAAGAATATCTGGAGTATGGGTAATCCATGTAATATGACATCCCGGATAGAATGTTCTGTATTTTTCTACTAAGGGAGTAGTTCTTATTACATCACCAATAGCACCTAATTTTATGATAAGAATTCTTTTAGTAATCTTATCATAATCAGCACAATCAGTACATATACTACCACTCAATTTATTTGGAGTGCATGGTATTTCGCCACGAAAATGGCGACAATCAAATTTAACTTCTGATATATTCATCTATACAAAATTCTTTAAGCTTTAAATTAGATAAAGAAGTATTTTATGGTATAAATCGTGCTATTTTTGCACCCACATTGATTCAATAAATCTTCAAAAAGAACTTTGCATGAAGTCTGTTCTGGTTATCGCATATTATTTTCCTCCTTCAGGTGGGCCAGGAGTTCAAAGGGTATTAAAACATATTCAATACTTAAGGGAATTCGGTTGGAATCCAATAGTATTAACAGTTTCAAATGGCGATTTTCCTGCAAGAGATGAGTCTCTATTAGAAAAAATACCTTCTGATATCATTGTTGAAAGAACCCATATTTATGAACCATATGATCTATATAGATTATTAATGGGACACAAAAAAGGTATCGCAATCGATGTAAATGTTATCAAGAAAGACAATCAAAAAAGAACTTTCAAAGAACAATTTGCAGAATTCATCCGTGCAACATTTTTTATTCCAGATGCTAGAATTGGTTGGTTGCCTACAGCAATTCCCAAAGCCATGGAATTAATAAAGAAGCATAATGTTAGTGCAATATACAATTCTTCACCGCCGTACACAACTTCGCTTATTGCACGCGCGCTGAAAAGAAAAACTGGATTGCAATGGGTTGTAGGATTTAGAGATCCTTGGACAGGATTTATATCTTCTCCAAAACGTTGGTTTTTACCCGCTTGGATTGATAAAAGAATGGAATATTCAGTATTTAAAGAAGCTGATGCAGTAGAATGTGCTTGGAAAGGAATCATTAAGGATATACGGTATAAATTTCCCAGCTTGCCTATTGAAAAATTCTTTCATGTACCAAATGGATATGATTCCGCAGATTATCTTTTACCTGAACAGATAGACCAGACCCTTTATAATCGAGATAAGTTCATTATGACTTATACTGGTTCTATGTATGGTAGAAGAAATCCTGCCGCTCTTTTTTTAGCTTTAGAATCACTAATTGAGAAAGGTTTAATAAAAAAAGAATCTCTCTTATTAAGATTTATTGGACGCTTTGGTAATGAAATTCATGATATGTTTCAATCTTCTTCATTAAAAGATTCAATCGAAATCATTGGTTATATTCCACATGAAAAGAGTATAAGCTATGTACAAGTTTCTGATGTGCTTTTATTAATTGTAGATGAATCAAAAGAAAGTGAAGAAATTGTTCCAGGCAAAGTATATGAATATATTGGATCTATGAAGCCTGTATTGGCTATTGCACCTGAACAAGGGGCAATTGCAGATTTAATAAAAGAGACACAAGCTGGTGGTATAGCTCATCAAAGTAATATCGAAGGCATTGCATCTATAATTTTTGAAATGTATTCTGCATTCAAAAATGGATTACCTTTAGCAAATCCCCATAAAGAAATTATCCAATGCTATGAAAGAAGAGAATCTACAAAAAAGCTTGCTGAATTATTAGATGGTACATATTAAAGGGAAGAATTTTTTGCTCTCGATTCCATTGCCATTTCATGTTTATACGCACACATTTTATCTAATAAAAATGGATAAGCCACACTTAAAATCTGAATAGCCAATAAGCCAGCATTTTTAGCGCCGCCAATAGCTACAGTAGCAACCGGTACACCAGCTGGCATTTGTACTATTGATAATAAAGAATCTTGTCCACCTAATGCTTTAGATTGAATTGGCACACCGATTACAGGCAATGGACTATATGCAGCAGTCATACCAGGAAGATGTGCTGCGCCACCAGCACCAGCAATAATTACCTTTATACCTTTTAGATGGGCATTTTTACCATAATTCGCCATATCATCAGGAGTTCTATGAGCAGATACAATATGCATTTCATAGGGAACATCAA
This sequence comes from Bacteroidota bacterium, assembly GCA_049317525.1. Classification (GTDB taxonomy): domain Bacteria; phylum Bacteroidota; class Ignavibacteria; order Kapaibacteriales; family UBA961; genus UBA961. The sequence goes on from JBMOIC010000015.1 coordinate 65,555, forward strand.
ATTGCTTGCAAATAGTGGCTGCTTCTATCATTGTAGGCATATCCGAATCACTACCCATAATGATTCCAATCAAAGGAGAATTTGTAGAAGTGAACGCTGAATTTATCATAATTATACCTTATTAATAATGCCCCGAATAGAGTATATCCGGGGCTTTTATTATTTCTGATTAGGATTAAACAAAGGTTTTAACCCTTGCCAACATTCAAAATAATCTTTTTGTAATTCACCTGTTTGCATAGCAAATTCTGTAGGACGATTTACAAAACAGGTTTCTACCATAAATGCTAAACCATTATGTAAATAATGGGGTTCTAATTGTGCATTAACAGCTTTTTCATATGTAGCTGCATCTGGGCCATGACCCGACATACAATTATGAAGTGAACTTCCACCAGGAATAAATCCACCCTCTTTTGCATCATAAGCACCATTAATAAGCCCCATATACTCATTCATAAAATTCCTATGAAACCAAGGTGGCCTAAATGTATGCTCTGCTACCACCCAACGTGGAGGAAAGATAACGAAATCAGCATTAGCTTTACCAGGAGTATCTGTAGGTGAAGTTAACACTGTATAAATAGATGGATCTGGATGATCGAAAGTGACAGAATTGATACAATTAAAATGAGCGAGATTATATTTATATGGAGCATAATTACCATGCCATGCAACAATATCTAAAGGAGAATGACGCAATTCTGCTTGCCACATATTTCCCATAAATTTATTGAGAAGATAAAACTCTCCATCTAATTGCTCATAAGCAGCTATAGGTGTTTGAAAATCTCTTGGATTAGCCAAACCATTAGCGCCAATAGGCCCTAAATCAGGAAGTCTAAAAGGACTTCCATAATTTTCGCAGATATATCCACGCGCAGGACCATCGATACTATCTACAGCAAACTTTATGCCCCTTGGTATTACACATATTTCTCCAGAATCAACCATCATATTCCCTAATTCTGTACGGAATAGCAATCTTCCCATTTGAGGAATGATAAGCATCTCTCCATCTGAATTATAAAAATATCTACCTTTCATACTTGAATTAATAGCATAAATATGAACCGCAACTCCAGAATGAGAGGATGAATCTCCGCAACCAGCCATAGTGATAATGCCATCGATAAAATCAGTGTGTTCGCTTGGAATTGGATGAGGACTCCATCTTAACTGATTAGGAGTAGTTGGTATATTATCAAAAGGTGTCGATTTAAATAAAGTGCTTTTTAGCATTTCAAATGGTTTGTGAACCACCGAAGGCCTAATTCTATACAGCCAAGACCTTTTATTTAAAGACCTAGGAGCAGTAAATGCAGAGCCATTCAATTGCTCTACATATAGATTATAAGGGGTTTTCTGCGGAGAATTTTGCCCAATAGGCAAAGCGCCAGGTAAAGCCTCTGTGGCAAATTCATTACCAAATCCGGAATTATACAGAAGTTCCATATGCAAATCCGATAAAGTGAAAAAGGTACCTAATAATTGAGATTATACCCTTTAAAGTATCAACAAAAATAATAAGGTTTATGCTTACAAATTTAGAAGTCTATAAAAATATATTTACATAATACATCATTTTTCACTAATTAATAAAGAGATATGTTCTAATCCTTTGCTCTGTGAAACAACTTTCGTAATTTTGCTAAATTGTAAATTGATTATTACGCTATAACATCCATATAATGAAGGTTGTTTTTCCATGAGTCACGGTCATATAGTCCAAGTGATTGGTCCAGTTGTGGACATAGAGTTCCCCAACGCCAATATTCCTCCAGTGCTTAATGCACTAGAAATACCCCGTATAACAACAGAAGGCAAAGAAGATATTCTTATTTGCGAAGTTCAACAGCATTTGGGTCAAGACAGAGTTCGTACGATTGCTATGGACTCTACAGATGGTCTTGTTCGTGGTATGAAAGTAAATGATACTGGTGCTCCAATTACTGTACCTGTTGGTCCAGAAGTACTTGGGCGTCTTATAAATGTTACTGGGCAAGGAATTGATAATAAAGGGCCAATAAATGCTAAGATTTCATATCCTATTCATCGTCCAGCTCCAGAGTTTCAATCTTTAAGTACCCGTAAAGAAATGTTTGAAACAGGCATTAAAGTTATCGATCTAATCGAACCTTTTACAAAGGGTGGGAAAACAGGTCTTTTCGGTGGTGCTGGTGTAGGCAAAACAGTTATTATCCAAGAATTGATCCATAATATTGCCAAGCAACATGGTGGATATTCAATTTTTGCTGGTGTGGGCGAACGTACCAGAGAAGGTAATGACTTATATTTAGAAATGACTGAATCAAAGGTTATTGACAAAACAGCCCTAGTATTTGGACAAATGAATGAACCTCCTGGAGCTCGTGCCCGAGTTGCTTTAACTGCTTTAACTATGGCAGAATATTTTCGTGATGAAGAAGGCCGTGATGTGCTTTTATTCGTAGATAATATTTTCCGATTTACACAAGCTGGTTCTGAAGTTTCGGCTCTACTTGGTCGTATGCCATCAGCGGTAGGTTATCAGCCTACTTTGGCTACAGAAATGGGTGGCCTTCAAGAAAGAATTGCTTCAACAGATAAGGGTTCTATTACTTCTGTTCAAGCTGTTTATGTACCTGCAGACGATTTAACAGATCCTGCTCCGGCCAATACATTTTCTCACTTAGATGCTACTACAGTTTTATCACGTCAAATTGCAGAACTTGGTATTTATCCAGCTGTAGATCCTTTAGATTCAAGTTCACGAATACTAGATCCTTTAATTATTGGAACTGAACATTATAATACTGCTATGAGGGTTAAAAAAGTACTTCAAACGTACAAAGATCTTCAAGATATTATCAATATTCTTGGTATGGACGAACTATCTGATGGGGATAAGCAGACAGTTTACAGAGCTAGAAAAATCCAGAAATTTTTCTCCCAACCGTTCTTCGTCGCCGAACAATTTACCGGTTTCCAAGGTAGATATGTAAAGATAGAAGATACAATTTCTGGCTTCAAAGCTATTCTTGATGGACATGTTGACCATATACCTGAAGGTTACTTCAGCTATAAAGGCACAATCGACGAAGTGCAAGAAGCTTTTAATAAAGCAAATGCATAAACTTATAGATTAGTAAATTCTTGTACTTTATATAAATATTCTTATGTCTTTAGAACGTCTTCTTGAAATCGATATAGTAACACCGCTTAAAATTATTTTTAGTGGAACATGCTCTGCTGTTTCTTTACCCGGTTCTCAATCGCCATTTCAAGTGCTATATAATCATGCTGCTATTGTTTCTGCTTTAGACATCGGTGCAATAAAAATTATCAATAATGATAATACTCAGATATATTATGCTACTGAAGGCGGTTTTGCCGAAGTTTTACATAATAAAGTATCTGTAGTTGTAGAAACAGCCGAGGTGTCTTCTGTTATTGATGCAGATTCTGCATTATCTATTGTTTCATCTCTTAAAACACAACTTGAAAATACCCAAGCCATTGGCCAAAGAGAAGAATTAAAAAGATTAATTGCTATACAAGAAAATAGAATTAGAGTATCAAGAAAACAAGATTAGTATTTAATACATAGTAAAAGGCCGTCAATAATATCATATTGACGGCCTTTTTATTTTTTAAACACAAATCCTCCGCGAACTAGGGAAGTGTTCGCGGGGATTGTGCCTTCTTGGGGAAGAAAGATCTGATGCAAGTAAACCATTCAGGTTTTGCAGCATTGGATGGGAAGCATCAGACCTAAGGGGAAATATATCTGTATACATTTGTATATATCTAACTCAAGCTT
>JBMOIC010000016.1:0-67079 GCA_049317525.1 Bacteroidota bacterium
AATGATATCAGAACCTTTTTTTATGTATTCTTAGTTATACTTCCTTTTTGGGTACTCTTCAAGTAATTGGAGAAGGAAGTCTACTGGATAGCTATCTAGTAAAGGCTTGTGTTCTTTACTCTCACCCCGCCCGGCGGGCATGCCTCGCTGAGGGGAATAAGATTTTGATTCCCCTTTACAAAATTGGCGTGGCAAATTCAGATTTGTCAGGGTGTGTTCTTTACCTCACCCCGCCCTGCTGGCATGCCTCCAGCGGGGAATACGAGGTAGATTCGTTCAAAACCCTAAGTACTAGGATTATTCTTTTTCCAATCTTCGTACATATTTTTAAGCATTTGCACATCATCCCAAGCAGGTTTTTTCCAATTTGGATTACGCAATAAAGCAGCTGGATGATATGTAGCAATCATATTCACCCCATGATAATTAAGAATTGTACCCCGAATATCCTGCATTTTATGCTCTTTTTTTAAGAGAGTATTTACAGCAGTTAACCCCAATGCAAGAATAAAAGCAGGTTTTATCAATTCTATTTGCTTCTGTAAATAAGGCTCACATGAGTTGATTTCAGATTTTTCTGGACGTCTATTGTTGGGTGGACGACATTTAATGATATTGGCTATATATACTTCTTCGCGAGTAAATCCTATGGCTTGTAGGATTTTGGTGAGAAGCTGTCCTGCTGCACCAACAAATGGTTCGCCTTTTGCATCTTCGTCTGCTCCGGGGGCTTCGCCAATAATCAGAATATCAGCGTGTGGATTGCCTACACCGAAAACAAAAGAATTTCTTGTTGCTCCTAAAGAACATTCCTGACAATTATGAATATTTTGGTATAAAATAGGAAGCGATTCTGCGTGATGCCAATTGGGGTTGATACTTAAAGACATAGTTTCAGCTTGTATATGTAAGGGTTCTTCATGATTTAATACATGATTATCAACAGTAAAAAGAGGCTCTACATATAATAAAGGGCCAAATAATTCTTTTTGCTGTTTCAAATATGTAATAACTTTATTTTTCATGTAGTTATATATAAAAAACCTTTACCCGTAATCTTATTGAAAAACGAATAAAGGTTTATGATGTCTTGACGATTAACTAAGTTTAAAGCCTTCTTCTAATAATTCATTGACCTTACCCATAGTTTCAGCTTCGGCATAGAATCTTATCAAAGGTTCAGTACCAGAAGAACGAATAAGCAACCAACCATTATCAACAAAGAATTTAAAACCATCTTTTGTCTCAGTTGAAATTACTGGATAACGTCCAATTTTTACAGGACCTTTTGCACAAGCATTCATTATGACTTTCTTTTGTTGGCTAGTTACATGAACATCTTTGCGCATATATCTATGTGGACCAAATTCTGTATCAAGATCATCGCATAATTGTTTCAAACTTTTTTTACGATGAGCCATCATTTCAATAAGTAAAAGTGCATTAAAAATGCCATCTCTCTCTGGAATATGAAGAATTGTGCCTAAGCCACCTGATTCTTCCCCACCCACAATTACTTTATGCTCATTCATTAGTTTAGCAACATGCTTAAACCCGACAGGTGTTTCAATTAAGTTTAAATTATGTTTTGCACAATATTGTTCAACCATAGAAGTAACGGAAACAGTTTTAACAACTGAACCGCGTTTCTTTTTGTCTTCATACATATACTTCAAAAGCAGTATAAACAGCTTTTGTGAATCAACAAAATTTCCACATTCATCTGCAGCACCTAATCTATCGGCATCACCATCTGTTGCTATACCAATAGAATAGTTACCTTCTTTGATTTTATCTAAAAATGGAAGAAGATTGCTTGGAATTGGTTCAGGGTTGGTAATCTCTCCAAAAGAAGGATTAAACTCTGCATGCATCTCTTCAACATTCTGCAATACTTTAGGAAGAATGCCTTGTCCAGCACCATACATTGCATCTAATAGAATAGTAAAATTAGATGAATTAATTAAGTCTAGATCAATTTTCTTTCTGATATATCTAAGATATGATTCTTGAGCATCAAAAGGGCGTATTGCCCTTTCGAGTATATATTGATCTAGGGATTTTGGCGGAGCTTTCGGAACTTTATTAGCAAGCTTAGCTAGTTCTAGTTCTATTTCTGCTATTTCTTCAGGATATGCAGGGCCACCAAACTTACCTTTTACTTTATATCCATTATAAATAGGAGGGTTGTGGCTTGCAGTGATTACTATTCCTAAAACAGCACCTTTTTGCTTGGTATGAAATGACACTTGAGGTGTGGAAGAAACAGATTGCGTTAAATGAACAATAATACCATGAAAAGCAAAGATCCTTGCGGTTTCTTCGGCAAATTCACGAGACATAAATCTGGTATCATATCCAATAACAGCAGCTGAATTTTTTTCGCCTATTCTTTTAATATAATTAGCTGTTGCAGTTGCAACTAATGCTAGATTATCATAGGTAAAATCGCGGGCGATAATTCCGCGCCATCCATCAGTTCCAAAAACAATGCTCATAATTTTTACTCAAACAATTGGTGGAGTATGAAAATAGTATTGCTAATTATAAAATTGTGAAACCTGCATATTTTGCAGAGAAGCCTAATTCTTCTTCAATTCTAAGCAATTGATTGTACTTTGCAACTCTATCAGATCTGCTTGGAGCACCTGTTTTGATTTGCCCTGCATTTGTAGCAACGGCAATATCAGCGATTGTGGTATCTTCTGTTTCGCCAGATCTGTGAGATATTATTGTTCTATAGCCATGTTGATGAGCCATAGAAATAGTGTCTAATGTTTCTGTTAATGTTCCAATTTGATTTACTTTAATCAAAATGGCATTTGCAGTTCCAGTTTCTATACCTTTTGTTAAAAACGAAGGATTTGTCACAAATAGATCGTCTCCAACCAATTGTATCGTATCACCCAAGGCATCTGTCAACTTTTTCCAACCTTCCCAGTCATTTTCTCCCATTCCATCCTCTATAGAAAATAATGGATATTGAGAACATAATGACATATACCACTGAATCATCTCATCAGAGGTTTTGGATGGTGCACCTGATTTATACATTTCATACACACCATTCTTTACCATTTCACTTGCAGCAACATCGATTGCAAGTAAGATATCGTCTCCAGCATTATAACCTGCAAGAAGAATTGCATTTAAGATATGGTCAAATGCTTCTTCATTGGATTTCAGAGAAGGTGCAAATCCACCTTCATCACCAACAGATGTATTATACCCGTGTTTTTTAAGAACAGACTTTAAAGCATGAAAAACTTCTGTACCCATTCTTAATGCATTCGAAAAAGAATCTGCACCTACTGGCATAATCATGAATTCTTGAATATCTACAGTATTATCAGCATGCTTGCCGCCATTCAGAATATTCATCATCGGAACAGGTAATGTGTTCCCATAAATACCACCTAAATAACGATATAAAGGCATATTATAGTATGCTGCTGATGCCTTTGCTATTGCTAAAGATACTCCAACAATTGCATTTGCACCTAGATTAGATTTATTTTCCGTTCCATCTAATTCTATTAACAAATCATCAATTTCTGCCTGATCATCTGCATCCAAACCTTCAAGTTCTTCTGCAATGGTACCATTAACATTATCTACAGCCTTTAAAGTGCCTTTGCCACCATATCTGGTAGAATCATCATCTCTAAGTTCGCACGCTTCGTTTTGTCCGGTACTGGCACCAGAAGGAACAGCAGCAATACCATAAGAACCGTCTTCTAATACTACTTCAACTTCTAAAGTAGGATTTCCACGAGAATCTAAAATTTCTCTGGCATGAATATCAGTAATTGAGGGGTTCATTGTAAAACCTTTATAAAGACAGATGATTGAACATGTAATTACATTATTATTTTTCTTTTATAAAAAAAGGACATCCTTTGCCGCAATGAACAATGGCGCCCTTTTTTTAACTTTGTCTATTTCATATTCAGAAGGAAATAGAATCTATTTTGGATGCTAACTGAAAATCTAATTCTGTTAACCCTCCTTTATCATGAGTACTTATCATAATAGAAACTTTATTCCAACCATATAGTTGTATTTCTGGATGATGATCCATAGCTTCTGATACAATTGCAATCGCATTAATAAATCCAATAGCAGATGCAAAATTAGATAGGAGGAATTGTCGTTTAAGGCTTAATCCATCATTAATCCACATAGGTAATAAAGCACTATGATTATCGATTAATTCTTTGGAAAGCAATTCTGGTCTACTCATAATAATCTGTAGAATTAATTAGTATGAGCTTCTAAACGTTCTGCAATATATTGCTTGCTTACTGCTCCAATAATAGTATCAACCATTTCTCCACCTTTAAAAATCAATATTGTAGGAATTGATCTTATTCCATATTTCTGTGGTGCCATTTGATTGCTATCAACATCCATTTTCCCAATCACAACTTTTCCTTCGTATTCGCCGGCTAGTTCTTCAATAATAGGAGCTATCATACGGCATGGACCACACCATGTAGCCCAAAAATCTACTAATACTGGTTTATCTGATTTAATCACTTCAGTTTCAAAATTTTCATCTGTAATATGCAGAGGGTGTGACATATTATATTACCTTTAGTTAGAATTATTTATTTATGAATGCAGACTAAATTACCAAATTTTACATTGAACTATTAAACAAAATTAAAAGTATCGTATGCTTTTACTTTACTATGAATCTACAGCATGGTTTTCATCGATAAACAATTATAAGTAAGTATACTTACAAACTCTATATATAGTTTTTTATCGTTAAGAAACGTTCTGCCGCAGTTTCAAGTGTAGAATACTTTTTACAAAAACAAAACCTAACATAAGTACTTGCTCTTTCGGGGCGCAGATAAAAACTTCCTGGTGGTATACATGCAATTCCACATGTTTTGATTAGCCATTTAGCAAAATCATTAGTATGTGCAAATGGAAAATCCACCGTATCAGCCATCATAAAATACGTACCTTCGGATACAATAGGATAAAGGCCAGCATGTGATAAAATCGATGAAAGATAATCTCTTTTTTTTCGATAATCTTGTACTAATTGACTATAATATTCATCTGGTAAATCTAAAGCTGCTGCTGCTGCATATTGCATTGGAGTAATGCTAGAGAACACATTAAATTGATGTACATTTCTTATTGGTTTTTGAAGAGCTTCACTAGAAATGGCCCAACCTAATTTCCATCCAGTAAATGAAAATGTTTTACCAATGCTAGATATAGTAATTGTTCGGTTTTCCATGTCTGGCATTGATCGCAATTGTATATGGATATGATTATCAAAAACTAGATGTTCATATACTTCATCAACAATTGCAAGTACATCAAATTCATTACATAAATCAGAAATAAAACCTAATTCAGTTCTATTAAACACAGTTCCGGAAGGATTATGCGGGGTATTAATGATAATTGCTTTTGTTTTTTCTGAAAAAGCTGCTTTTAACTCTACTGGATTGAATCTATATAATGGTTCATGCAATGTTACTGGCACTGGAATTCCACCTGCAATTGTTATTGCGGGCACATAAGAATCATAGCAAGGTTCAAAAACAATTACTTCATCACCTGGATTGATAAAAGCTAATATTGTAGAAAACAAAGCTTCTGTTGCACCAGACATAACAGTTATCTGTGACGATGGGTCAATATCATGTTGATAGAATCTAGAGGAATGCCTTGCAATTGATTTCTTAAACCCGTTTTCACCAGACATAGCCGCATATTGATTTCTACCAGAAGCTATAGCCTCCATGGCAATCCGTTTTATTTCTATTGGGCCGTCAAAATCCGGGAAACCTTGTCCTAAATTTACTGCATTATATTGATGTGCTAATGCACTAATCTCTGTAAAGATAGTTGTTCCAAAAGACTCTGTTCTTTGTGAAGCAGTTAATTTTGAAAGGGAAGTTTTCATTCAGTTTTATTAACGCAGATGTAATGGTTTATTCTGATTTTTACGAAATCGCATATTTAGTACTTCTACTAATAATGAAAATGCCATTGCTGTATAGATGTATCCCTTAGGTACATGTATAGCAAAACCTTCTATAAATAATGTAAGGCCAACCATTAATAAAAATGACAATGCTAACATCTTTAAAGTAGGATGCGCTTCTATATATTTACTGATTGAAGTAGATGAAAACAACATGATAATTAAGGCAATGATAATAGCCATAATCATAATAGGTATTTGATTTGCCAATCCAATTGCTGTAATAACCGAATCTAATGAAAACACCAAATCTATTAATAGCACTTGCGCCATTATAGATGTAAATGCTTTAGATTTTATAGTGCTATTTTTATCTTCGTGATGGCTTTCTCCTTCTAACTTGGAGTGGATTTCTATTGTACTTTTTGCAAGCAGAAATAATCCACCAAACATCATAATCAAATCACGCCCCGAAAACTCATGATGCAAAATCGTAAACAATGGATATACCAACCCTGCAATCCAGGATATACTGAGTAATAAAATAGTACGAAGTAGTAAAGCTCCAATTATCCAAATTTTTCTGGCCTTAGCATGATCTTGTGCCGGTAATTTTCCAACGATAATGGACACAAAAATTACATTGTCTATTCCCAATACAATTTCTAATAAAGATAAAGTCAATAGACTAAATAATCCTTCTGGGGTAAAAACCGAATATAATATTTCCATGTTTTCAAGCAATGATTGTATTAAATATTAGCACAAGTTACTAAAGGGATACATCACAAAAAAAAATACAAGCAATCTAATGAAGATAAATTATGTTTATCTTCGCTAATGATTTGATTTGTTTATAAGTTGTAGGATTTTATCTGTAACTTAATAATGAAAAGTTTGTTTCTATAATTACCGTTTATGAATTCTTCACATGCACATGTTTCCGATATAGAGCTCTATGCTGCACTGAAAAATGGTAAAAGCGTTTCAGAGCCAGCATTTGCAGAACTTTATGCCAGATATTCTCCTAGGATTTTTGCTTATTGCAGAAGAATTTTAGGTAATCGAGAAAGTGCACAAGATGCTTTTCAAGAAACATTTATACGATTCTATAATAGTGCGCAACAAAACAGAGAAATGACAAATGTACCTGCTTATTTATTAAGAATTGCCAGGAATATATGTCTAAATATGCAGAGAAATAATCATAGAACAACAAATTTAGAAGATTATCATTTACCCTATACAGAAGAATATTCGCATGAAAAAAAAGAATTACTCTCTTTAGTTACTACTGCCCTAGAGTTATTACCTGAAGACTACAGAGAATCTTTTGTATTAAGAGAATATGATGGTCTAAGTTATCAAGAGATTGCCGACTTAACCCAAACTAGCTTGGCAACTGTTAAAATCAGAATATTTAGAGCAAAACAAAAAATTCGTGAGATTTTAGCACCTTATTTATCGGATTTATCACAATAATTCGCATCTTTTAATGCTGTATATATATGGATATCAATAATTTACATTTATCATCTGAATCAGAACAGCTGCTTGTTTCTTTTCTAGACGGAGAATTATCACTAGAAAAAGAACAAGAATTGTTTTCACAGCTAGCTGTTAATGAAAATGATATTCGCTCTTCAATGAGAGAATTACTAGCCATTCGCAATGCTGTTCAACATGATGTGGAAGCCTTCACACCTCCAACTGAGTCCAAAGACATCATTTTCTCTTCCATCGGTTTAAGTCTTCCAAAAGTAGCAGGATTACCTGTTCATGCTCATTCGAATATGTGGAAAAAATACATCATTCCTTTGGCTCTTTTAACAATAGGTATTGGATCAGGCATTGCATTTACATTCGATAAATACGCTAAAGATCGTAATGAAATTCTATCTCTAATCAATTCTGCAAAAAACTATGTTTCACCATCTCAAGCAGTAATTTCTTCTAAAGAAAACACACAGGTTCCTAATATAATATTACAACAGCCAACAAAAATAGTTTATAAAGATAGAATTATTCAACCAGAACCTATCGAGAAGAAAATAGATATATCATCTGTATTATCTACACCAAATGAAATTGCATCTCATGTTACAATTACCGAAATACCTCAAACTATTTTAGATAAAGACTTAACAATATTCCCTTTGACAAATGAATCAAAAGTGATAGAAGAAGTAGCTAATGCAGTTGCACCTTCTCAGATCACCAATGAGAACAATATAGAATATCCTTTGTTCTGGACTCAAATCCGAGGATTGTCAACCGTTAATGGCAATGAATATTCAGGAATTCAGCCAACTGCTTCTATTACAGACAATGTAAAACTAGCATTTGCATATTCTTTGTCTGATAACTTTGCTGTAGGTTTTGAAGCAGGACGTGAATTATATGCCTTACAATATCAAGGAATTAAAGACAATAGATCGGTTGATTTTTATCAATTATCCCCTATGTTGTCTGGCGGACTTTTTGTTCAAGCTAGAACAAATCCACAAGAAATTATTGCTAAAGGTTCTCAGTTATATCTATCAGGTTTTGCTGGCGGAACCGAAGTTGGTTTATTAGGAAGAATTGGCTCGGGTATTATTTATCCTATTACACCTAAATTTGCAGTAAATATTGGTTGCGAACAATCTTGGATGAATTATCAATATCAAGGAAATTGGTTTCAAACTCAAAAATTAGACATCTTATATGGCATTACGATTACATTCTAAACCATAAGAGATTCTGTACTTTATACATAATCTTGTATTTATGACTATATCAATTAAACATATCTTATTACTTTGCACTCTTTGCATTTCCCTATTTATAGGTGGATGCAAAGAACCCACAGATTTAGGTGGAAATATTATTATTGAGCCAAAATCAACGAAAAGTATTTCTAATAAGGATATATCCATATCATATTTTGGCAAAGGTAATTACTCTATATTTAATCAAAGAGATCCAGATGACTTGATCTGGACATTATCCTCTTTGAATGTAAAAGATATTATTATTGATACTACTCTTACTAATTCAATAACATTAAGCGTACATGGAGAGGGTATAATTTCAAGAGATGTAACTAATGAATTAGCTAAGAGTTTCCCCACTAAGATAAGCTTTGAGATTGATTCACTAGTAATTCCATCTGTACAATCAGATCCTAAAAATCAATTACCTCCTAGACCAATTCAATTAGATGATGTCGAAGTAGAAATAACGATAAATAATAGAAAAATGATAGGTGGTGTACAAAAGCTAGATCAAATATTTAAAAGAATATCTTTAAGAGAACGTGATAATTTTTTAAAGTCATTTGTGTCTGCTTGTACATATCCTCCTAATTCATCAACGCCTGGTAAAGGCGAATTGAATATTTTCTTACAATTCCTTATCCCAAATATTGAAGTTATAAATGAAAATAAAAAAGAAAAATCATTTATTTCTGGCGAAACTGCAATCAAGTTAAAATGGTAATATATATTTTTTATCAAGGTGATTTATGAAGAATTTTCTACAAAACATAGCAAAACGAGTAATGATAATTGCTCTATTGGCTATTGCATCATTTGCTAATTTGATGGCCCTTCCTGGTACGCCAACAAATTTCAATGTAACAATTGAAGGTGCTGGCACTGCTCCAGCAACTATCATTGCTTCTTGGAAACCTGCTCAAGATGCAGATTCTAATACACAATATTTAGTGTATATGGCAACTACAATCAATGGCGTCTTAACAGATTTCAAAGTAATAGCAGATCCATTTGAAACAAAATGTGTTAAACAGGGATTAGCAGCAGGAACATATAAATTATATGTAACTGCAAAAAATTCTGGCTCAGAGAGCCTACCAACTGAAAAGAAAATGATTGTCATCAAAGAGGCAAATTCATTATTCAAATTTATTTCAGAACCTTTAAAAACTGGTTATACTGGTATTGCTTATCAATATATGCCCAAAGTTTCTGTACCAACTGATTATAAAGGTGGTTTTGCTTGGGCATTAGTTAAATCTCCAGATGGTATGACTATTACCAATGATGGTAAAATTGAATGGAAATCGCCAATTGCGGGTGTGTATCAGATTGTTTTAACATGTGCAATGACAGATGCTCCAAAAACTATTATTACACAATCATTTGAGTTAAAGATAAGCGATAAGAATGTTGAGCAGAAATTCTCAATCATAAGCAAGCCTTCAACAATAGGTTGCATAAATAAAGAATATATATATGAGCCTAAACTTCAAACTATGTATTCAACTGCTGTTTTATGGAAGCTAATTTCAGGACCAGATGGCCTTACAATAAATCCATCAACTGGAAGAATTGTATGGGCTCCTAAAAATATTGGCGAATACAAAGTCATTATTGCTGCAATACAAATTATCGGTAATGATACATTAATAACCGATCAATTATGGATTATTAATGTTAAAGAAAATTGCGAAGGATCTGATAAACCACTTCCATGTGCAATGTTGGTAGGATATGTCAAAGATGCTAATGGCCAGCCAATAGCTTCTGGTATTGTAAAGGCAATTCGTTTGGAAAAAGATAATCAAGGCCAAAGCTCTTATACTGTTGCTTTTAAAATGGGACAATGGTCTATGAAAGTTAGAGAAGGTTCTTATAAAATCTTATTCACCGGTGAGTCTTTTATTGAAGAATGGTATAAAGATGCTAAGGAGATGTCTTTAGCAAAAATAATGGTTGCCACATGCAACAATACTTATGAAATTCCTGCTATTGTGGAATTAAAAAAGAAAGCAAAATATTGGCTTGTAGAAGGTTCAGTTAAAAATTCAAAAGGAGATGGTATTCCTAATTCACTTGTACAGTTTATCGGTAAAAACCCTAATGGCAGTACAAAAGAAAATATTATCATTTCAGCTAAAACAGATAATACAGGAAATTATAGAATTGAATTACCAGAAAACTATGCAATGATTGGTTTGGCAATTCCTACTGGTGATTATTCAGCATTATACTTGCAATCTTATTATGATGGCAAACAAAATATTGCTGAAGCTACCACTATAGTATTAACTCAAAATACAAATATCAACTTTGTTCTTCAGGATAAGCCAGTATATAAAAATGGTTTTGCCGCTTCCTTAAAAGATACTGCAGGCAAAGGATTATTTGGAAAAATCATTGCACTTCCCATTGCAAATGGCAAAGAGCCTAAAAAAGGTATTGCAAGAACATTAAATACAGATTTAGAAGGAAATGCAATATTTAATAATCTTGAACCCGGTGAATATGTTCTTTTTGGCATTCCTGATACACGCTATTATGCACCTGGATATTATACATCAAGTGGTTTTGCAGCAAAAAAATGGCAAGATGCAACGCGTATTTCTGTTGGTGACAATATGATTGCCCTTGTGTTTGATATTAGACTAGTACCTGTTTTAGGCAAAAAAGGTGCTGCTAAATTAGATGGTATTATCAATAAAAAAGGTACTTTCAAAATAGATTCACCTCTTGCTGAATCTAGTGTTGGTGGTGCATTTATTTATGCAGTAGATGATAATAATGAAATTTCAGATTACTGTTTAAGTGATGATAAAGGCGTTTATTCTATTGATGAGCTTGGACAAGGATTATTTACTCTTATTGCTGATAAAATTGACTTTGAAGGATATCAATCAGTAATCACTACAGACTATGCTACGATTCCAAATGTAGTAAAGAATATTACTTTAAACTCAAACTCTGTTAGCGATGTTCAAGAGAATGTATTTGGTTCTTCTTATACAGTATATCCAAATCCAACAACATCAATTCTTTCAATAGCTTTACCTCATTATACTGGCTCTGCAACTATTCAGATATTCTCTTCTTTAGGAACTATCAATGCAGAACAAACTATAGATTGTCAAAATGGTGCTGCTCAGGTTTCAGTGCAAGATTTACCTGCTGGTTCTTATACTTTCCGAATCATGAATAATCAATCTGTGATCACAGGTCAATTTATCATTATTCGATAGTATAAGCCAAGTTTTCGAAAAACAAAAAAGCCCTTCTGAATATCATCAGAAGGGCTTTTTTTTAGTTAATATTCTTTATACAAATGGTAATTTTATTACCTCAGCATCAAATTCCTTACCTCTAGCAGCAATCTGAATGATTGACCCTGGCATTGATAATAATACAGGAACATATCCCATTCCAATTCCATAACTCAGAATTGGAGAAATATTGCCACTTGTTACTTCACCAACTATTTCACCATTATGATGAATAGGATAATGTTGTCTTGCAATAAATTTATCAGCCAATACTTTAAATGCTACTAATCTTCTTGAAACGCCCTGTTCTTTCACTGATGCAATGATATCAGAACCATTAAATGAACCTTTTGCAAGTTTTGTTATCCATCCAAGCCCAGCTTCTAATGGATTGGTTGTATTATCAATATCATTGCCATACAGACAATACCCTTTTTCTAATCTAAGGGTATCACGTGCGCCTAAACCAATTGGTAAAATTCCATATTCCTTACCCGCATCAAATAGAGCATGCCATACAGAAGCACAAACTGTCTCATCACCACGAAAATAGAGTTCAAAGCCAAGTTCACCTGTATATCCAGTTCTAGATAAAATCATTGGTATTCCAGCCCACAAACCATCTGCAAAGCCATAATATGGAATGTCTAATAAATTAGTATTTGTTAATTTTTGCAAGGTTTCAATAGATTTTGGACCTTGAACTGCTAATAAATTAATTTCATCGCTAATATCTTTTAAGTCTAGATCGTTAAATTCTTTTGCCTGCTCATGCATCCAGGCTATATCCTTTTCTGCGCAAGCACCATTTATTACCAACATATAATAGTTTTCACCGCGATAATATACAAGCATATCATCAACAATTCCGCCATCAGGGTAACACATAGCAGAATATTGGGCTTTTCCGATAGAAAGCTTTGATGCATCATTGATTGAAATCTTCTGAATAAATTCTAAAGCTTGACTACCACGAACTTCTACTTCACCCATATGAGACACATCAAAAACTCCAACATTGGTTCGCACTGCTATGTGTTCAGCTAAGATGCCAGTTGGATATTGAATAGGCATTTCAAAACCTGCAAAAGATACCATCTTTGCATTATATTGAAGGTGAAGTTCTTGGAAATTTGTTTTTTTCATTATCATCCTTTAAGTACTTATTTGCTTGATTGCTTAGAAATCTTATCCAATTTTTTTGTAACTGCTTCTAATGAACTTGCTAAAGACTCTCTTTCTTTTTTTAATGAAGTATTTTCTGATTGAAGAGACATCAATAATTCTGTATCAATTGATTGTAAAGAAGATTTCAAAAAATCTATCTGATCTTCCTTTTCTAATATTTCTACATTTAATTCTTTAATTCTAATATCTTTTTGTAAAGTTTCTTGTCTGTACTTTTCTAAGGAAGATTCTAAAGTAGACCTTCTCATATTAGCTTCAGGACTCAACTCTTTTAATGTAATTAATTGTTCCCTTAATCCTTGTATTGTCGTTTTTTGATCATCAAGATCTTTCTCTGCATCTTTCAACTGATTCTTAAGATTTTCAATCTGATTTACATTAACCTCTATTTGCAAATGTAAATCCTTAATCTCTGCATCTTTTTCATCGATGGGTATCCTAATCACAGCATCTGATTTGTATGAAGAATCATCTATCATCTTCTGTAACTTATTACGCTCATACATTGCAATTTCTACTGATTTCCTTAACTCAAGAATCTCTTCGTCTTTCGAAACATTATTAGTGAGTTTTGATTTCAAAGCAAATATCTCAGCTTGCAATACAAATATTTCTTCTGAATTATCTGTTTTTGCTAATGACTTTTCAGCGTATATATCTAAAAGTTTTTCACTTACTTTAATAATATCTTCTTCTGTTTCTGGTAATTCTATAATGTCTAATACATTCTTTAACATTGATGAATATACTTTTTTATACGTAATATACATACTATCTATTGAAGCTAAATTTCCTTGAAGAACTTGTAATTGATCCTGAACAATACCTGATTCTTCTTTTAACTGAGCATTATGTCTCTTCAATTGGATGAGCTCTGATGTAGAGGAATCCAATTGTTTCTTAACCTGTTCTGACTGAGATAAGGTGTCTTTATACATTGCGATTTCTGCAAGCAATTCAGATCTATCCGCTACAGCTTTTCTATATTCATTCTCTTTTACTTGTACCCCTTTCTTTAACTCTTGAAGCTTTGATTGATTGCCTTCATTCTCGGTTTTTAATTCCCTATATGACTTTTCATACTTCCTTAAGCTATCCCACATAGATGTGATAACATTATTAAGTGCTGTATTCATTGTTTTTTCTGAGTCTAAATCAGATGATAAGTCTTCCATGTGCTGCTCCTGACTTGGTTTCGATGTATAAGCAAATCTACAGAATCTTAAGATTACATTTGCCTACTATTTACTTTCATCTCTCTATATTTTTAGTTTTTTTTTCTTCATACAATAATATCCTCATCTAATGCGTCAAAACTCTTCATTAGCACTCTATAAAGATGAGTGCTAGTTAATTTTCACATTATATTTTTCTATAATTTTCTATAATTTTTTATCTATGAGGTTTATATGAACTTAACACCTTTGCACGACAGAGTATTAGTGCGCCCATCAAAGCCTGAAGAAGTTACTTCTGGTGGTATTATTATTCCAGACACAGCAAAAGAGAAACCAATGCAAGGCGAAATTATTGCAGCTGGCCCTGGTAAAACATCAGAAGAGGGAAAACTTGTAACATTACAAGTAAAAGTTGGCGACTCAGTATTATACGGAAAATATTCAGGTACTGAAGTAAGTGTTAATGGTGAAGACTTATTGATTATGCGTGAGTCTGATATTTTTGCTGTATTAAGCTAAACACAAATATTTTAATTAAACTATACAAGGATTATCATAATGGCTTCAAAAATTATAACATTCGATGTAGATGCTCGTTCGGCCTTAAAACGTGGTGTAGACCAATTAGCAGATGCAGTTAAAGTTACTCTTGGACCAAAAGGTCGTAATGTAATTATAGATAAGAAATTTGGTGCACCTACAATCACAAAAGACGGTGTTACTGTTGCTAAAGAAATTGAATTAGAAGATCCAATTGAAAACTTAGGTGCTCAGATGGTGAAAGAAGTTGCATCTAAAACAAGTGATGTTGCTGGTGATGGCACTACAACAGCTACTGTTTTAGCTCAAGCAATTGTTCGTGAAGGATTAAAGAATGTTACTGCTGGTGCAAATCCAATGGATTTAAAGCGCGGTATCGATTTAGCTGTGAAAGCTATTACAGCCGAACTCAAAAAAATGAGCCGTGAAGTATCTGGCAAAAAAGAGATTGCCCAAGTAGGAACAATATCTGCAAATAATGATGAAACTATTGGAAATCTAATTGCTGATGCAATGGAAAAAGTAGGTAAAGACGGTGTTATAACCGTAGAAGAAGCAAAAGGCACAGAAACATCTATGGATGTTGTAGAAGGGATGCAGTTTGACCGTGGTTATTTGTCTCCATATTTTGTTACTGATGCAGAAACAATGGAAACAATCCTAGAAAATCCATTTATCTTGATTCATGATAAAAAAATCTCTTCAATTAAAGATTTATTGCCAATACTTGAAAAAACAGCTCAGTCTGGGCGAGGTTTAATTATTGTAGCCGAAGATATTGAAGGTGAAGCATTAGCAACTTTGGTTGTAAACAAATTACGTGGAACAATTCGTGTTGCAGCAGTTAAAGCACCT
Source organism: Bacteroidota bacterium (assembly GCA_049317525.1). Taxonomy (GTDB): domain Bacteria; phylum Bacteroidota; class Ignavibacteria; order Kapaibacteriales; family UBA961; genus UBA961. The sequence continues at coordinate 15,737 of JBMOIC010000016.1, forward strand.
GGATTTGGAGACAGACGCAAAGCAATGTTAGAAGATATAGCAATTTTAACAGGTGGTACTGTTATTAGTGAAGAAAAAGGCTATAAATTAGATCAGGCTACAGTTGAATACTTAGGAACAGCTAAAAAAGTTACTATTGATAAAGATAATACAACGATTGTAGAAGGCGCAGGTTCTTCTGATGATATCAAAAAACGTATCAATGAGATTAAATCACAAATCGATAAAACAAGTAGTGATTATGATCGCGAGAAATTACAAGAACGCCTTGCGAAGTTATCTGGTGGTGTAGCTGTATTAAAAATTGGTGCTTCTACCGAAGTTGAAATGAAAGAGAAAAAAGCCAGAGTAGAAGATGCATTACATGCAACACGTGCAGCTGTAGAAGAAGGCATCGTTCCAGGTGGTGGTGTAGCATATTTACGTGCTGTTAAAGCACTAGATGGTTTAAAAGGTGAAAACCACGATCAAGATACAGGAATTTCAATTATTCGTCGCGCTGTTGAAGAGCCAATTCGTCAGATTGTAGCAAATGCTGGGCTAGAAGCTTCTGTTATTACTAATCGTATCAAAGAAGGTACTGGATCTGAAGGATTTAATGCTCGCACTGAAGTATATGAAGATTTAATAGCAGCTGGTGTTATTGATCCTACTAAAGTGTCAAGAGTTGCTCTAGAAAATGCTGCTTCAGTTTCAAGTTTATTATTAACTACCGAAGCAACAATTGTAGAAAAACCAGAATCAGAAAAGCCAATGCCACAAATGCCACATGGCGGTATGGATTATTAATCCATTCTAACAAAAAGTAAAGCCTCTTCATCTTATGTGAAGAGGCTTTTTTTATATCAATCCAACTTCAAGTAAGGCTTTTTTTAATATCTCTTTATTTGAAGGCAATAAAGGTTGCATTGGTAATCGATAATGTTCTTGACAAAAACCTAATATAGAAAGAATACCTTTTACTGGTATTGGATTCGTTTCGATAAAATTCAATTTCATTAAATCAAATAATTCAAAATGCATCTTCCTAGCCAACTCGAAATCTCCCCGTAAACAAGCATGAATCATATCTCCAAATTGCTTAGGAGCATAATTGGACATCACAGAAATTACTCCTTTTCCCCCGGAAGCTATTATTGGTAATGCAAGAGAATCATCCCCAGCAAGAACAGAAAAGTTCTTTGGAGCATACTTTATGATCTGCATCATCTGCTCTAGATTAGCACTCGCTTCTTTTGTTGCTATTATATGAGAATATGCTTCGGCTAATGCTAATTGAGTTTCTGCTTCCATATTTTGAGCAGTTCTACCTGGTACATTATATAAGATTTGTGGAATACTACAGGCTTCTGCAATAGCAGAAAAATGGGCAATTAAACCTCTTTGTGTAGGTTTATTATAATACGGCGACACCAAAAGAACAGCATCTGCACCATATTCAGCTGCTTTTTTTGTTAATTCAATTGCTGCTTTTGTATCATGCGACCCAGTTCCGGCAATGACTGGGATTTTACCATTAGAATATTCAACAGTAAAACGTATGATTTCACATTTTTCATCAAAACTCATAGTTGCACTTTCACCTGTAGAACCACAAGGAACAATTGCATTAATTCCATTATCAATCTGATAATCAATTAATTTTTTAAATGAGGAAATGTCAAAAGATCCATCCAAATTCATAGGAGTAACTAAAGCCGTTATGGTACCATATATGGAAGTAAGCATGATATATTTCCTTAATAATTTATCGTATTGTTTTTAATGTATGAATTTAATGACTTTTGAAGAAAATCATCAATGTCAAACATCGATATGCCTAATGCATTAGCAATGATTTCTTCGATAGATATACTATTATTTTCACCTTCAATAAGCACATCTTTTACACCTCGCCCACCGCTTCTTTCAAAAACTTCCTTAAAAATCAAGGCTCCATAGGTATAATAAGCTAGTGATTCATTTTGTTCGGCTTGTATAATATTTTTAAAAGAAAGAGGTTGTCCCCTTTTTTCATTTTCTTTTTTTAGTAAGATTGTTAAATCTAATAAAGATTGTCCTAAACTTCCCCCACACCACGTAGCTACACCTTCTTGAAAAAAACGATGAGTTTTAGAATATGATCTGAAAATCAAATGTGCTAATTCATGTGGATGCCATTCGGAATTTAATGCTGTAAGGACAATATCTTTTTCTGCATATGTTAGCCCAAATGGTGGGGCAATAAAATAATCGAATCCTAAAATAGACGCTAATTCATCTTTTGATGTAAGAACATAAATTTTAGCGCCTTCTATATCTGGCAAATCGAATAAAGCTGTAAGAGAATCACAAAATCTAGCAGATTTTCTTGCTAGGCTAGATGTATATTTATGCAAAGGTGATAAGATAAATGTTAAGCCATTCATCTTTCTGGATTCCCAGGATTTAGTTTCTACTTGTAAAGCACTTTTAAGAACATATCCAGAATCTTTTAATTGAACATAAACTCTATAAAGTGCTAATGGCGATACCTTTTTGGAAGTATCTGATGAATTAATAAATAATGTTTTTATCAATGTTAAACCAGGAGATACTTCTTCTGAACTAAGTATCATTGGTTTATATGTTTTAGTCATTTCTTGATTCTGAAATATCCATATTCTTGCTGGATCAAAAGAAAACCTTTCATTTCTATCAATCTCTAACCAAAATGGATTTTCATAAATTGAATCTGGCCTTGACTGCAAGTAGTTTGTCCACAGTTTCACTGCTTTATCATTCACAGTATCTATTCGATATGAGTATGAAATCGGTATATCATCATAGATATATGCATAAATATCAACATTGAGTATCAATGTTAAGTAAAGCATAATAAACTGATATACTTTTTTATTCATTACTATGTTTCAAGATTATAAAGCAAAATACTCACCAATTTTAGGAAGAATTAATGGGATTGACTGTTCATTAAAACACTTTTCTACCCATGAATGATCTATTTTGATATAAGAGAATGTATCAAAATGTACTGCTATACATTGTTTAGCCTTTAAAAAAGTACAAGCTTTAGCAGCATCAACTGCATCCATTGTGAAATTATCACCTATTGGCAGTATTGCAGTACTTATGGAGTATCTTTCTCCTAATAATTTCATATCATAACTTAATGATGTATCACCAGAATAATAAACAGTACCTTCTTCATTACTGATAATAAAACCATTTGGATTTCCCCCATAACTACCATCTGGAAAAGAACTAGAGTGATATGCATGTGTCATGATAATCTTGCCAAAAGGAAAATTCCATGAACCACCTGAATTCATAGGATGTCCTTCTAGATGATGATTTTGCTTATAATAATGAACAATTTCCGCATTAGCGATAATAGTAGATCCACTTTGTTTGGCAATTACCTCAGCATCTAGTATATGATCTCCATGAGCATGAGACAAAAGAATAAAATCAGGCTTTATGGATTGAATATCGATATGGCTTGCTAAAGTATTACCGGTGATGAATGGATCAAACAATAATGTAAAGCCTTTTGTTTTGAGTGTAAAACAAGAATGGCCCAAAAAAGTAAATATCATATAGATCTCAAATACATGTAACATTTATGTGAAAATTAACCTTTTTTTTTATTGATTAATGAATACTTATCATAACAATGTTACATTTTCACAGATTAATTATTCAAAATGTTTGGGCTAAATGAATGAGTTAGTAATTTTGCTCAGTCTTCAATGTATTCTCTACCCTTTTTTCGGAAATTCCTTTATGTCAAAACATATAACTATTGTGGGCGGTGGCCCAGTGGGATGCCTTGCAGCAATTTATTTAGCTAAAAAAGGACATCACATAACAATTTACGAACGCCGCAAAGACATGAGGAAGGAATCGGTATATGCTGGACGATCTATAAATCTTGCATTGTCAGACAGAGGTATAAGAGGATTAGAAGGAGCCGGAATAGTTCAAGATATCCTTAATGTTGCTATACCGATGAGTGGCCGCATGATGCATTCAGTGGATGGAGAACAAATGTATCAAGCATATGGTAAAGAGGGACAAGCCATAAATTCTGTGTCTCGTGGAGGTATTAATATTGCATTATTGAATTGTGCAGATTCTTTTGACAATATTTCTATCAATTTTGAAATGAAATGTATAGATGCTGATTTAGATAGATCAATTGCAAGTTTCGAGAATAGCGAAACATATAATATTGTTCATATCCAATCAGATTGTATTATCGCTACCGATGGCGCATATTCTGCGATAAGAGATAAAATGCAGAAATTAGATAGATTTAATTATCATCAATATTATATAGATCAAGGATATAAAGAACTAAGAATTCCTGCATTAAGTGATGGTAGTTTTGCTTTAGAAAAAAGCGCTTTACATATTTGGCCAAGAAAACAATATATGATGATAGCTCTGCCTAATATGGATGGAAGCTTTACTTGTACTTTATTTTTCCCTTTTGACGGATCTCCTTCATTTTCATCATTAGATTCAGATCAAAAAATTCTCGATTTCTTTGCAGAACAATTTCCAGACGCTTTATCACTCATGCCAACTTTATTGGATGATTATCATAATAATCCAACAGGCTCTTTAGTTACTATGAGGCTTTCACCATGGCATTATAAAGATAAAGTTTTATTAATTGGAGATGCAGCACATGCTATTGTCCCATTTTATGGACAAGGGATGAATTGTGGTTTTGAAGATTGCACGGTATTACATGAATTACTTGATGCGTATCAAGAACATGAATGGGATTCAATGTTCGCTGAGTATACTGCTAAAAGAAAACCAAATGGCGATGCAATTGCCGAATTAGCTTTAAACAACTTAATAGAAATGAGGGATTTAGTTGCTGATCCTTATTTTCAAAAGACAAAAAAAGTGGAAAAAATATTAAGCGAATTATATCCACAACGATTCTTGTCTTTATATTCAATGGTAACTTTTAGCCATATTCCCTATGCTGATGCCTTAAAAAATGGCAGAATAAATGAGGAATTGTTTAAAGAAATATTATCGATTCCCAATATTCTAGAGGAATGGAATAGTGAAGTGAATAAAAAGCTTATCAATGATTTAATGAATACATTCTATCCAGAATTATAAGCTCTTTATTTTATTAATGATAGATGAAGTAGATTTACCTTCTACAAAAGGTATAATCTCAACTTTTCCTTGATGTGCAAGCACGATATCTGCACCAACTATTGCGTTTAAAGTATAATCTCCACCTTTTACCAATACATCTGGCATTATCTCTGAAATCAATGAAAGGGGTGTACTTTCTTCAAATAGAACAACTACATCTACAGCACGCAAAGAAGACAATATACATGCTCTATCATCTTGTTGGTTAATTGGTCTTTCGGGGCCTTTTAACTCAGATACCGAATTATCTGAATTCAGCCCTATAATCAGTATATCACCTAATAACTTTGCAGCTTCTAAATATTTAATGTGTCCAATATGCAGAATATCAAAGCATCCATTAGTAAAGACTATTGATTTCTTTTGAGCTTTTAATGCAGAAATATAAATCGGAAGTTCAGATCTTTTGATAATCATGTATGTACCTTTAAGCTTTCCAGCCTTCTTTTCCAATAAGTGGAACAAATGTATAATCATCTAAAGGATAATCTAAATAAGAGGTTTCATCTTGGCGAACTACGCAATGCATAGTTTGTCTTTTTTCATCTCCAACCGGAATGATAAGTTTTCCACCAATATCAAGTTGATTGAGAAGTGTTTGTGGAATTTCTGGCGCACCTGCAGTAACAATTATTCCAGCATAAGGGGCATGTTCACTCCAACCAATGGAGCCATCTCCATATCGAGAATATATTTTATGTTTTGGATACAGTGTGTTTAATAAGATTCTTGCTTGATTATGGAGCTCGAAATGTCTTTCTATTGTATATACTTCAGCACCTAATTCTGTTAATATTGCTGCTTGATATCCCGAACCAGTTCCAATTTCTAAAATTTTGTCACCTTTTTTTACTTCCAATAATGAAGTCATTCTTGCAACTGTAAATGGCTGCGATATGGTTTGTTGCTTATCTATGGGCAAAGAAATATCTTCATATGCTCTTTTAGAAAGCACTTTAGGTACAAATTGTTCTCTTGGAACCATTAACATTGCATTAAGTACTGTTTCTGAGACAATACCTTTTTGTTTAAGGTTAATAATTAACTGTTTTCTAGCGTCTATAAAAAAATCTCTATGCACGTAAATAATCTATGATTAGGAATGAAGAAATAATTACAAAGAAGCTTGCAATTCGGAATATGAACGGGATGATAGATGTGATTGCAGTAAATTCGGCAATAATTCTATACTAATATTATGGATCAAATTTCCTTCTCTTGCTAAGGAAATAGCTCCAGTTTCTTCTGAAACAATTAATACGATAGAATCCGACTGCTCAGAAATTCCTAATCCTGCACGATGTCTAGTTCCAAGATTTCCAGAATCAATTTTGGTTATAACACTTAAAGGTAATACACATCTTGCGGCTGTAATAATTTGATTTTCGATAATTACTGCACCATCATGTAAAGGAGATTTAGGATTAAATATGGATACCAATAGTTCACGTGTAACCAAAGCTTGGAGAGAAATACCAGTATCAATTGTCATTTTAATATTCTGGGTTCTGGGGAACACAATCAAAGCTCCCATATGCCTATCTGATAATTCATGAACAGCTTCGATAACCTCATCAATGGTTTCAGAAAAATTACGACGAACAAATAATCTAAATAATCGTGTTCTTGTAATCAGCAATAGTACTCTTCGTATTTCTGGTTGAAATAAAATAATAAATGCTATCAACCATATATCTGAAATTGCCCTTAATATCCAATTTAATGCTTTAAGATTTAATGATTGAGTGATGACAGAAAAAGCAAGAATGAGTACAAATCCTAAAAGAATTTGCACTGCAACTGTATCTTTTAAAACTCTGTAGAGTGCATAAAACAATAAAGAAACTATGCCAATATCAAGGATATCAACAACAGTTATACTTAAAAATCCTATGCGAAAGAGTTCGACCATACATTAAATTGATTATGTAAAAAGACAGGATTTTTACTGATGAATATATTGACAATCTTTGCTTTGATTATCGAATAATTGTTCCAATTCTAGACCATCTTATAGAAGCAACTTTTTTGAAGAAATCTGTTATTGGGCGTCCGGTATCCCAAGACCAATACACTATCATTGGCGTTCCAATAATGCTTTCCATGGGTACAAAACCCCAATAGCGACTATCTTCGCTATTATTACGATTATCGCCCATACCAAAGCAATAATCTTTTTCTACTGTATATGTACTTGCTTGTTTTCCATCGATTAGGATTGTCTGGTCTTCAATTGCAATGGTATGGCCTTCACGTCTTATAAAGGTTTCCCATTCTTTTACATTAGCAATAGTAAGATCGATGATATCACCGATTTTTGGTATTCTGATTGGGCCCCAATTGTCTCTGGTATAATTTCTGCCCACTGGGAATGTATGCTCTTGCTGGGCTGCCATCCATTCTTCATGAAATTGAGCAGGTGGATCCATAGAAATGTCGAATTTTCCATATTGTGGCAATGGATATTCTTTACCATTCACTTGTATCTTAGAATTAATTATTTGTAAAGTATCGCCAGCAACTGCAACACAACGCTTCAAATAATATGTAAAATCTGTTGATTCAACTTGATCTCTATCCCCAGGATAAATAAACACAATTACATCGCCTTGTTTTGGTGTGCTATATCCCGGAAATCTATAGAAAGGTAAGGGCTTATTGATAAAAGGCACCATTTGCGGGGTAGAAGGCGCATAAATAAGCCTATTAACAAATACAAAATCTCCAGTAGCAACGGTATCTTCCATAGAACCGGTTGGCACTACAAAAGAACCAAAAAAAAGACCATTAATAATCATGATAAAAAATATTGCACTAAAAACAGTTTTAAACCACGCTATCACATGTTCTGTAAATGTTTCAGGCTCTTTTATAGATGCTTTTCTTTTGGCATTCCAATTTTGTAGCTTTTGAATGTGTTCTTTCATATTTTTCACTTAATATTTGAATACATTTATCGTATCCAATGAAACTGAGCAATCATTGATTCAATTCTATCATATAGCTTTCTTAATTCAATAGGTGTTGACTTATCACCTATATAATCAACAACTTGCTTCGATGAGCCAAGCCCATTTTTACTATAGACAATTTGTGTCATCACCGAAGGCATATCTGTAATATTTTGATAAGAATATTCATATTTCAAATCATAATACTGCATTCTATTCAATTCTTGTAAAATAGCAATCACAGAATCGGTTTGTATTGAACCTTGCTGTCTACCTATTTTATTAACATTCTGAAATCCTTCATATGATATTTCGCCATTTCCATATAAAGTTATCGAATATACTGGACAATTGCCCCTGCAAGTGGTTTTACTCATTAAAAATTGATAATGCTCATAGTCATTACCAATTGTATTATTCATCACAGAGCATGAAGACAATAAAAGTGTGAGAATACTATATCTCAATGCAATGAAACACCTCATATTATCTGGCTCTGTATTCATTAGTATTAATTGCATATTTACGAATTTTATTATGCAATGTTTCTCTGCTTATACCAAGTTGAACGGCCGCTTTACTAACATTTCCATTGCATTTTTGCAATGTAGCAATGATCTTCATTTGATCGGCACGGGCAATATCATCTTTTAATAATCCATCGCTTGTTACAGAAAACTGATCTTTACTTGTTGGCACTGAAATTTGATGAGAATTTGGAGCAGTAATTCCATGTAAATCAGATATTTCTATTATTGGAGAAGATACAATTTGAAGTACAAGCCTTAATAAACTTATAAGTTCTCTTACATTACCTTTCCATGTGTGATTTTGAAGATATTCTATAGCAGATGGTGAAAATGATTTACCATCTTGTTGATCCTGATTATGAATATTAGTATAGTTTTCAATAATCAAAGGAATATCTTCGATTCTTTCACTTAAAGGTGGAATTGTTATTTCACATTCACGCAATCTATGGTATAACTGTTCTCTGAAATTACCTTCTCTCATAGCAGATAATAGATCTCTATCTGTTGCTGATATAAATCTAACATCTACTGATTCTGATTCTACAGAACCTACTTTTCTGATTTTTTTTGTTTCTATCGGCAACAATAAATTAGCTTGAAGATTTAATGGTAAATCACCTATCTCATCAAGGAATAATGTTCCTTTATTTGCTTCGTGAAATAATCCTTTTTTATTTTCAAAAGCACCCGAGAAAGCACCTTTAACATGTCCAAATAATTCACTTTGAAACAATTCACGGGGTATATTAGGTATATCAACAGTAACTATACCATGTTTTCCTCGTTTGCTTACAGAATGCAATGCCTGGGCTACTAGTTTTTTTCCTGTTCCTGTTTCGCCTGTTACTAGGACATTAAGATCTGTTTTTCCATATAAAATAATTTTATCAGCTACATTTAAAATTGCTTTACTTTTTCCGATAATTCCTTGTTGCTCAATAAGTTTCAATAAGTCATGATGTTGCGCTTGAACTGCTAATCGCTCTAATGTGCTAATTAATACTTCTTTTACTCTATCTGTGCTTATATTACTTTTCTCGATAAAATTAACAGCACCAAGCTTTGTAGCTCTTACTGCATTTTCTATCGTTCCTTTACCAGAAATCATGATTACAGGTAAAGAAGGGTATTTTTTCACTGTAATTGCCAAAGCATCTAAACCATCTAAATGCGATGTAGTAAACTCAATATCTAATAATAACAAAGATGTTTTATTACTATGTTGCTCTAAATACCCAAATGCCTCCTCTGGAGAACTGCAACAATGCGTATGCCACCCAAACCCATTGATAATATCAGCCATAGTGGCAGTAAACTCGTGATTATCATCCACCAATAATATAGAATATTCAGCACTCAATTGATTTGTCCCTCCCAAATTATGGGCATATTTTTCTAAAATGTATCATTTAACTGTATTATGAATAATTGTATCTGGCCATCTGTTGTTCAGAGAAACTGTATGCATTAAAGAATCATATATTGCTCTAAATTCTTTACTTCCATATGTTTGAAACAATGGATTCCAAATTGCTTTTTTTGTAATCATTGTTTTTTGATTAATATATTCTATGCTTCTGCCTATTGTGCCAGGCGAATATAAAGACTGAATCTCAGAAAATGTATCGACGATTGTATTTAGTTGCTTACAAAATACTTGGGCTTGCACTGTATCTATTCTTTGATACTGTATTTCACTATGTTGCGGGTGTTTTTGAACTGTATAAACACCTAAATCTTGAGCACGATACTCATATCCATGGAATGTTCCATCGGCAACAACATAATCACCCCATCGGATGATTGTTTGATTAGTTCTTTCATTAATACAAGATTTATACGATGTAGTACAGCCATTTACAGATAGTAAAATACACAATATACAGATCACAAATAAACCTGCAGAAAAGCCTTTCATTATACTACTTTCTGATTATTAAGAAAATCTTGAATTCTTTGAACACATTTCTGCTTGCCAAGTACTTCCATTGTATCATATAAACCAGCACCAACAGGTTTGCCTGTTAGTATTAAGCGTATAGGATGGATGATAAGCTTAGATTGAATACTGTGTTCTTTTGTAAAATCACTCATCATAGTATTAATCGAAGTATGCGTAAAATCTTGGATAGAAGAAATGAAAGGAAGTATTTTTTCTATTATATCTGGCGATTCTGATGTCCAATGTTTTGCTTTATATTCTTCATCGATTGCATAAGAATCTGTAAACATATAATCAGCAAAATTAGGTACTTCGTGAATAAAGGAAATTCTTTCTTTAACTAATACAAATACTTTTTCTACATATGAATCTTCAAACAGTAAATTCTGTTTTTGTAATAATTGCTGTATAGAATTGATATATGCCGAAGGATCTTTTTCTCTAAGATATTGAGAATTCATCCAGTCTAATTTTTTTGTATCGAATACAGCACCTGCTTTATTAACTTTATCTAGCGAGAAAGATTCAATTAATTCTGGTAATGAGAATATTTCTCTGTCTGAAGTAGGATTCCAACCTAACAAGGCTACGAAATTGACTAAAGCATCAGCAAAATATCCTTTCTCACGAAAGCTTTTTGCTAAAACATCCCCAAATCTTTTACTCATTTTAGATTTATCTTGATTTAATAGCAATGGTAAATGAGCAAATTGAGGCATATCCCAATTAAATGCTTGATAAAGTAAAACATGCTTTGGTGTTGAAGGCAACCATTCTTCCCCCCTAATTACATGAGTTATCTTCATTAAATGATCATCAACTACATTTGCCAAATGATATGTAGGAAATCCATCTGATTTCATTAATATTTGATCATCAATATCACGAGCATTAACAATAATTTCACCGCGAACAATATCAGAAAAGCGTATATCTCCAGATGCCGGAACTTTAAGTCTGATACAATAATCTTCACCGCCATCTAATAGTCTTTGTGTTTCTTGGGCCCCAAGAGTATATTCGCTACGCATCACTGTTCTATCATATTTGGCAGCTATGCCAGCATTTTTTTGTCTATCCCGCATTGCATCTAATTCTTCGGAAGTATCAAATGCACGATAAGCCATATGTGTTTCTAACAAAATATTAGCATAATAACGATATAACTCTGTTCTCTCAGATTGTCTATATGGTCCGAAAGGCCCTCCATGTTCAGGGCTTTCATCAAATTCCATACCTGCCCATCTGCATATATCTACAATATTTTCTTCTGCCCCTTCAACAAATCGGGTTTGATCTGTATCTTCAATACGAAGGATACATTCTCCACCATGATGACGGGCAAAAAGATAATTATATAAAGCGGTTCTTAAACCACCAATGTGCAGATAACCTGTTGGTGAAGGTGCGAAGCGAACGCGAACTGACATATCAACTCTTTGTGTTTAATTTGAATTATCGAGAAAATTCATAGCATGCTTCTGCATATGTGTTCTCTGTTTCACATAATCGCACTGTTAATTTTTGGACAGAAGTAAAGGGAGAAAACCCTGGAATTAATTGCTGTAAAATATAATATGCAATGTTTTCTGCAGTAGAATACATGTTAATTATATTTACTTTCATTGGATGCTGAGCAAAGAAATCCAAAAGCAGTTTATCAGATGAATCACATAAAAATGAATGATCTAATTGATCTACTATTGGCTGAACTAATGCTTTGATATCAAAATAATCCATTACCATTCCAGTTGATGAGTCTATTATACCACGTATTTCAACTCTCATTTTATAAGAATGCCCATGAATATTCTGGCAGCCACCAGCATGAAAAGGTAAACGATGGCCCATTTCCCAATTGAAATCTTTAGCAATAATCGATTCCATTACTGATCCTGTGATTTTACATAATCAGCAACAATAATGCTACTCATACCACCTCTCATTCCCCAATCTGTGGTAATTCGCATTTCTAATGGACTGCATCTTTCAACTAAATCGTCCAAAATTTTATTTGTAACAGCTTCATAAAAAATACCTATATTCCTAAATTCTAGGAAATAATATTTCAGAGCTTTTAATTCTAAGCAGATTTCATCCGGAATATAGCTTATAGTAACTTTTGCAAAATCAGGCAATCCTGTTAAAGGACAAACAGATGTAAATTCATGTAAAACATGAGTAATTACAAATCTTCTTCCTAGAGAAGGATTAGGAAATGTTTCAAGACGTTCCATATAATTGATGTATCTTTGTACAAGTAATGTCTGCATTAATGCAGTAAAAATGATTGTAAAAATACGGGATTTCTACGAATAAATGAAGAATGAACTTGGTCATTATATATATGGTAGAAGGGCTGTAAATGAAGCCTTAAATGCTGGACGCTTAATCGAGAAGATTTTCATCCAATTTGGATCCGATGGTGATATCATCGAAGAAATTCGTACGAAAGCTAGGCAAAAAAATGTTGCTTGCTCTATAGCCGATAAAATGAAATTTAATGATATGGAAAAGCGCATTCCTTTAGAACGCGGTTCTGCTCAAGGTGTGATTGCTTTAACTCCATTATTAACTTATTCTGATATCTATGAGTTAATCGATACTTCCCTAGCTAGTCAAAATCATCCTATGCTTATTGCTTTAGATGAAGTAAGCGATCCTTTTAATGTTGGTGCTATTGCAAGATCTGCAGAATGTTCTGGTATTTCAGGAATGATTTTGCCTGTTGACAATACTTCACCAATTACTCCAGCTGCTTTTAAATCTGCCGCCGGAGCTCTTGAATTTTTACCCGTATCCAAAGCAGATAATCTGGTAATCGCAATAAGAAATTGCAAAGCTGCCGGTTTCACTATTATTGGAACTTCAGGTACATCAGATATTTCTTATTCTGATCCTGGCATATATGAAAAACCTATTCTTCTTATTATTGGAAGCGAAGGCAAAGGTATTCGCCCAGCTGTTTGGAAAGAATGCGATGCTTTTATTACTATACCCGTAAAAGGAAATATTGAATCTTTAAATGCATCAGCTGCAGCAGCAATTATTATGTTCGAGCGTAACAGACAACTTCACAATATTTAATTAGCAACTATTTTATCATTAATATCTACCTATTCTTATGGAACTTGTACATATAATCGAATCTGTATTATCAATTTATTATCAAACATTTGCACAAAAAAATTGGGAAATGGTTGATACTTTTTTATCTGATGACTTTACCTACTTTTCGGATAAATGCTTTTCTACCGATAAGTCCGGATATCTTCAAACAATGTCTCAATCAGATTGGACAATTCATTCTTGCAATATTTCTAATTTAAGTATCATTCCTTCTAGTAGTTCCGATATTGTTGTTGCGGTATACTCTATAGAATTTAAAGGTATGTCAAATTCAGTAGATGCTCAATTTTCTGCATTAGAAACATGTGTTTTTAGACATAATGATGGTAATTGGAAATTGGCTCATTGTCATGCTTCAAATTCTCATTAATATATATCTTTTTCCTTGCTATGTTTGGTGAATAATGAGGCTTATCTGTTTAACAGAAGAAACCACAGAAACTCTGTATGCATTAGGTGCAGAAGACTATATTGTTGGCATTTCTGGATTTACAGTTAGGCCTACTATTGCTAGAAAAACAAAACCAAAAATATCAACGTATTTAGATGCTAATATACAGGGAATACTTGCATTAAACCCCGATATTGTATTGGCTTGGAGTGATTTACAAGCACCAATCTGTGCAGAGCTTATTAAAGCTGGAATTGAAGTCTATTGTTTCAATCATCGAACAATCAGGGGAATTTTAAGTATGATTGAAAAATTGGGTAGACTTGTCAATAAGCAAGAACAATCACTCGTTTTTATCGATCATATTAATCAGCATTTAGCATCTATTTCTTCCAAAGCATCATTAAGAACTATACAACCTTTAGTATATTTTGAAGAATGGTTTGACCCATTAATTACAGGTATTTCTTGGGTTAGTGAAATTATAGAACTGTGTGGCGGAGTTGATATATTTAAGGAGAATCGTGCATTTCCCGATGCCAAAAGAAGGATTTTAGCATCAACTGATAAAGTATTAGATAAAATGCCAGATATTATGATTGCTTCTTGGTGTGGAAAGGGATTTAAGAAAGAAAAAGTACTTGCAAGGCCAGGATGGAAAAATATTCCTGCTATAAAATACGATGAAATTTATCACATAAAATCATCAATAATTTTACAGCCTGGGCCAGCTGCTTTGATAGACGGAGCCACTATCATACATGGTATCATTGATAATTGGCAGAAGAAAAATCAGATGGGAATAAAATAAGAAATAGCTAAAAATCTATTATGCAATGGGAGAGAGACATATTTATCGACACTAAAATTCCAACCATGATATACTCTAATACCAAGCATCGAAACCCCTATCTCTGGCCTAAATCGTAAAGATCCCTGAGAAAAATCTGTATAATAAAGCATAGAAGCCCCAAAAGAAATGAACCAATTCATAGTATATGATACTTTTGGAGCTATAATAATAGCATTATTATTCAGAGGTCCTGTTTCTATTCCAAATGAAATAGTACCCAATCCTTTTATTAGATCACTTTTATCCCAATTTACTCTACTTCCAATACTATAAGCTGATTCTAGAGATATTCCCGCATTGCTACTTTGAATACCCAAAGTAAAACCTTTAGCTGGAATCTCTTTTTCTACAGCATATATGTGCATTGGAAACAGAATACCAAGGCTACATATAGCAATCTTATAAAGCCAGTCTAAAACCGGATTCATCAATAGCATGTAGAATGTCTTCATCACTTACTGTGTCCGGATCATATTCGATAATAGCTTTGCCAATTTGAACATCTTGCACAATGAGGCCTTGAATTGCAGTTAACTCATTTTTTAATGCCTTTACACAATGTCCACAAGACATACCATCAATTAATAATTCTTGTTTTTTCATGATTCTCATAGATTAAAATTGTACATCTGAACTGCCATCAGCACCCAGATACTGAGGTGGTTCATCATAATGGAATGTTAAGTTTTCAAATCGTGCATATGATTTTAAATATGCCAAACGTACATCACCAACTGGACCATTCCTTTGCTTAGCGATAATCAATTCACCAGTGTTTTCTGTAGAAGACCCATCATCCCAGGTTGATATACCATATTGTTCAGGCCTATTAACAAACATAACAACATCAGCATCCTGTTCAATAGATCCTGATTCACGCAAATCAGAAAGCATTGGCCTTTTATCAGATCTTGATTCAACCGATCTATTTAACTGAGCCAAAGCTATTACTGGAATATCTAATTCTTTAGCTATTTGTTTAAGCGATCTAGAGATTATTGAAATTTCCCTTTCTCTGCTTTCGGCCTTAGGTGGAGAAACAAATTGCAAATAATCTACGATTACCAATTTAATATCATGTTCAGCTTTCATTCTTCTACATTTAGCCCTTATCTCCATAACAGTTAATGTTGCACTGTCATCTATAAATAGTGGAGCTTCTGCTAAATGGCCAATCGTTTGAACCAATTTTTGCATGTCTTGAGATGAAATTCTATTAGTTCGGATATCCTGAGCATTCACTCGTGCTTCACCACTTAATAATCGCACCATCAATTGACTAGATGCCATTTCTATAGAAAAAAAAGCAACAGGCATTTTATATTCAACTGCTACATTCCTAGCTATGCTTAAAGCCATAGCAGTTTTGCCCATCGATGGCCTAGCAGCTATAATGATAAAATCAGATTTCTGAAATCCACCTAGCAATTCATCTAATTTTGTAAATCCAGATGGAATACCCGTAATACCAGATGTAGGGCCACCTTCAGACATCTTAGTAATCATTTGAAATGTATCATGAGCAAGCTGTTTCATAGTTGAAAAGCTTTTGCTTAAACGCTGTTCGGCAATCTCGAATACTTTAGATTCCGCATAATCAACTTCCTCTAAAGCATCTGTAGTTTCATCATAAGCCCTAGTCATTACTAAACCAGCTACTTGTATCAGAGATCTTTTTAAATAACGTTCTTGTACTATCCGAGCATAATGTTCTACATTAGCTGCAGTTGGAGTACTCATTGTTAATTCTGAAATATAAAAAGATCCACCTATAGATTCTAAAACTCCCCTTCTGCGCAATTCTTCTGGTAATGTAGTATAATCTGAATTTATATTTCTTTCAAATAATCCTAAAATAGCCTCATAAATCAGCTTATGAGATTCTCTATAAAAACTATCAGGCTGTAATATTTCAATTACTTTAGGAATTGCTGCTCTATCAAGCATCATAGAACCAAGAACTGCAATTTCTGCTTCTAAAGAATGAGGAGGAACCTTTCCACCCAATGATTCCAATGTTGCAGGTAAAAAAACATCCTTTTCTCCTCTTTTTCTTAAAGAAGTACTTTGGGATGTTTGCTTATTTCCTGAATTATATGAAGCCATATCTCTAACTAAAAGTAATAGGGCCACAAAAATAACATTTATTTATGATTAAGTATACGGATGAATAAATCATAATGAGATAATCAATTAAGAGATATCGAAGGCCTATTTCTTATATTTGCATACCTTTTTATTATCACTCATTAAAATACTGTATATGCTTGAATTACCTATACTTCAGAACCCTAAACAAGATACTATTTCATTGATGGATAGCGATATTCCATTATTAGGGAATCAGCCATTATTATATGTAGAAACATATGGCTGTCAAATGAATGTTAATGACACTGAAATTGTGCAAGGAGTGATGCATAAAAAAGGGTATTCTTTAACAAATACTCCAGATAATGCTGATATTATCCTTATCAATACTTGTGCAATTAGGGACAATGCAGAAAAAAAAATTCATGAACGCTTAAATCATCTTAAATATTACAAAAAAAAGAATAAAGATTTAGTTGTTGGTGTATTGGGTTGCATGGCCGAACGTTTACGAGAAAATTTGCTTGAAAAAGAATTAGTAGATATCGTTATTGGACCAGACGAATATCGTTCTGTTCCTGAATTAGTAGAAAAAGCTTTTGGCGGAGAACGTGGTATAGCTGTAAAATTAAGCAGAGTAGAAACTTATGATGATATTTTACCTTTCCGTACCGAAGGGATAAGTGCTTGGGTTTCAATCATGAGAGGATGCGATAAGTTTTGTACTTATTGTATTGTTCCTTTTACTCGTGGAAGAGAAAGATCAAGAGCATATTCATCTATAGTTCAAGAAGTTATATCATTGTATGATGCAGGTTTTAAAGAAGTTACATTGCTTGGGCAGAATGTAAATAGCTATATGGATGAACATTCAGGAAATAATTTTGCAGAATTACTTAGGGCTTGTGCAAAAGCAGTTCCTTATATGAGAATTCGATATACAACTTCTCATCCTCAAGATATGAGCGATCAATTAATTGAAACCATGGCAGAATTTGATAATATTTGCAAATACATTCATCTTCCTGTTCAATCAGGCTCTAATCGAATTTTACAACTTATGAATCGTACTCATCCGATTGAACATTATTATGAAAGAATAGCCAAGATTAAAGAATTAATGCCAGGATGCGCATTGTCTACAGATATTATCACTGGATTCCCAACAGAAACCGATGAAGATCATCAAGCTACAATGGAATTAATGAAGATTGTTAGATATGATGGGGCTTATATGTTCAAGTATTCACCAAGAGAAAGAACTAAAGCTTGGAAAATGGGTGATGATATACCAGATACATTAAAAATTTCACGATTAAATGAGATAATTCATCAACAAAATCAGATTTCATATGAAATCAATCAACAAACAATTGGAACTATCGAAACCGTATTAGTTGAAGGCCCAAGTAAAAAAAGTCCACTAGAATGGCAAGGTAGATCTGATACAAATAAAACAGTAATTTTCCCTCAAAATGAGAATTTAGCCTATATTGTTGGTGATTATATCAAAGTTAAAATTGCTAGAGCTACAAGCGCCACATTAATGGGAACAGTTGTATAAGTAATGATAATTCAGGGGAAATACGTGGAAAATAATCGAGACATCGGATATAAAGCAGAAAAAATAGCTTCTGATTTTCTTGAGTCATTGGGTTATTCAATTATTCAGAAAAACTTTCATTTTGGAAGATATGGAGAAATCGATATTATCTGTAATGATAATACTACTCTGGTTTTTGTAGAAGTGAAATACAGAAATACATACAATTATGGAACCCCTGAAAGTTCTATCACTCATAAAAAAATAAAAACCCTCAGAAGAGCTGCTGAGGGTTTTCTATATATTAGAAAAATTGTTGATACAGAATGTAGATTCGATATCATTGCAATTGATTTTACAGATGGAATGCAGTCTATAAGACATCTTAAATGCGCATTCTAGCTATTTTTTGGCATCAAATTCTACTTGTAAAACAAATTCTTTGTCTTCTTTTGGCCCGCGCAATACCGTTACACTTGTTTTATCACCAGCTTTGAATTTTCCAAGAGCATATGTATAGTCATATACATTTTTAACTTGGGTATCCCCTAACTTGATAATGATATCATCACTCACTAAACCAGCCTTACCACCAGGGCCACCATCTCTTACGCCAGTGATATGCATTCCTTTGGGATGATCGCTATAATCTGGAGTAATCCCTAAAGACACTCTAAATGACATGGATTGTCCGGCTTGAGCGCTGGACTTCACTTTAATAAAGTCTGGCTTTTTGGGTGAATTACCTATAAAGTCTAATGTAGATATTACCATTTTTATAATTGCTGTTTCACCTTCATAATTAATTTTATCCCAGGTATCTGTAGGGCGATGATAGTCGCTATGAAGTCCGGTAAAGAAAAACAAAACCGGTTTGTCTTTGGTATAAAACGAAGCATGATCACTTGGCCCAAAACCATCTTCGGTAGTTGTTACCTTAAAATCGAACTCTTTTCCTAAAGAGTCAATTAATGGTTTTAATATAGATGATGTACCTATTCCGCCAATATTTAATTTCTTATCTGTTAATCTACCTATCATATCCATATTGAGCATAAATACAACACTATCTAAACTAAATAATGGATTTTTTACGAAAAATGCCGAACCCAGTAAACCTCTTTCTTCAGCAGTAAAACCTATAAATAAGACTGGTCTAGATAAAGGACGATTTTTAAGTAAAGAAGCTAATTCTAAAAGCCCTGCTGTTCCCGAAGCATTATCATCTGCACCATAATGTATTGCTAAATCATTTTTGCCAGAAAGCGTTCCAGAACCTTCGCCACCAAATCCAAGATGGTCATAATGAGCACCACATACAATAAATTCCCCTGCTTTTGTGGGATCTGTACCAGGTAGAAATCCAATAACATTTGAGGTTTTAACAGATATTTGTTTAAGATTGACAGAAAATGAAATCTCTGCATTTGGTATTTCTTTACTGTAGGGGGTTTTTGAAGAATTAATTTTCTTTTCTAATTCTAGAATGTTAAGATTCTGAATATTCTCTTCTAAAGCTATCCTTGAAATTTGTATAACTGGCATTCCATCAACCTTTCCGCCTTGTTCCCATTTGAGTGGCATCAAAGAATCAGGATATTTTGCCCCCGATACAATTACAATACCTGCTGCACCTTTTTCTTTGGCATTCATAACTTTAGAGCGAATTCCAGCATGTTGCATAATAGTACCATGAGGATTATCTAAGTCTGGAGCACCCCTTAATACAAGTACAATTGCATTTTTTACATCTACACCTTCATAGTCATCATATTTGTCAGCAGATGAAGAAATCCCAAAACCTACAAAAATAACTTTTCCTTGGGCAGATCCATTATCACTTACAGAAAGTGGAGTATAGCCTATTGTAGTATTAAGTTCAGACATATGAATAGGTGAATAAATTGCAGCCATATTACCATCTGACTCTTTCTGCACATCGGTTATTACGCTTAATTCTTGAAAATAATTTTTGGCATTTTTCCAAGGCTTAATACCTATTTTTTGGAATTGAGATACAATATATTCGGCAGCTTTTTTATTTCCATCGGTTCCAGTTCCGCGACCAGCCAATTCCTCTGATGCAAGATATTTTATATGATTTTTAAGATTTTCAGAAATATCTGCATTAACCTTAGTTATGATTACACAAATAAAAAGGATAATAAAAGCATACAGTTTCGTATTGTTTTTCATAGAATTATACATAATTGATGAAAAAAGCATGTAGATGATTAGATAGATTTAGAATGAAGCAATATACAATTCTGTAAACTGATTAACCATCATAATCAACAAATACATCTGATGTTAAAGGATGTGCTTGACATGTTAGAATATATCCTTCTTCAATTTCATCATCTGTTAATGCTTCTCTACTTTCCATATGAACTTTTCCACTTCTTAGCTTTGCTCTACATGTACAACATGCAGCAATTTGGCATGCATAAGGAGGGTCTATATTATTTTTGATACCAGCTTCTAGTATGCTATCTTGAGACTCTACTTCTATATCATATTCCTTTCCATACAGCTTTACATGAATGGTAAAATCTGTAGGCTCAATCGATGAAACTTGCTCATTAGATTCAGATATAGGTGCAGTAAAATATTCACGATGAATATATGAACTATCAATATTCTGTGCATGTAATACTGCTTCTGCATTATTCATTACTTGTTGTGGACCACACAAATAATAATGACCAGAAGATAGGAATGAATCAGTTAATAAAGTGCTTAATAATTCTTGCGATAAAATTCCTTTATTATTACCATCTGAATATTCAAGGATATGAATCAGAGTAAATCTATCTGAATATGTATCTTTTAATAGTTCTAAGTCTTCAAAGAACATGATAGAAGATGTATCTCTATTTCCATAAATCAAAAGGATTTTTGCATCTAATTGTTGTTGCAATACACTTTTTGTTATTGATAATAAAGGAGTTATACCACTTCCACCAGCAATCAATACATAAGAATTAATTGCATTAGAATGAATATCTACCTTGAAATTACCATTGGGAGGCATTAATTCTACAGAATCACCAACTTGAAGATGTTCATTTATATATGTAGAAACAAGTCCATGTTCAGTTTGTTTTACACCAATTGTTAATGTGTTATCACTATATGGACTACTACACAATGAATAGGCTCTATTAACAGTTTGGCCATTAATATTCAATCGAATCGTAATGTATTGTCCGGGGAGATAAGCAAAAACTTGTTTGAGTTCTTCAGGAATATCAAAGCTTACAGCAACGGCTGCTTTAGTAAGCCTTTTAATATGAGAAACCTTGACAGGATAAAATTGAAGTGCCATTCAACATCTAAAAAATAATAAAAGAAAAGTAATACTAATTTACCAAAATCCTAATTCAAGCTTTGCAGCTTCGCTCATCATTTCTTTGTCCCAAGGGGGATCAAATGTTAATTCAACATGCACACTTTTAACGTCTGCAACCTGAAGTGCCGCTTGTTCAACTTGCCCAGGAATCATACCCGCTGCAAAACAGCCTGGTGAAGTTAATGTCATAACAATATCAGCTTTTTGGCTTTCGGCATCGTATTTTACGCTATAAATCAAACCAAGAGCATAAATATCCACTGGAATTTCAGGATCAAATACAGTTTTTATCCCTGCGATGATTTTATCTTCTACAGAAGCCGAATCTGAAACATCAATTACAAGAACAGGCTTTATGTGATTTTCTTTATCGTCTAATTTGAGAGGTACAAAAGTATTCATAATTAATCATGTATTATTCAGTTGAAGCAATATTTTTACCATGTAAAGCAGATTGCATAGTATGCCATGCCAATGAAGCACATTTAACACGTGCTGGGAATTCTCTGATACCAGTAAAAACAGCCATTTTACCTAGTGAATCCTCGTTTAAATCAGCATCCATAGGTGCAGTAACAACAAAATGGAAATCATTAAATAATTGTTCTGCTTGTTCGATTGTCTTTCCTTTTAGAACGGTTGTCATGATTGAAGCAGAAGACTTTGCAATTGCACAACCAGAACCTTCAAATGAAATTTCTTTTATTATGTCATTCTCAATCAAAAGATGCACCGTAATATCATCACCACAAAGCGGGTTTAAACCATCTGCAGAATGATTTGCAGATAGTAATGGACCAAAATTTCTTGGGTTTTTATTGTGGTCTAAAATAACCTGTTGATACAATGATTGAATGTCATTCATACAAAAGAAAACTCGAAAATTGAAAAACTGTAGAATCAAAGAATAAATGTATAACGAATTACAATGTAAATTCGTTCACTTGTTTACAAGGAAAGATATGGGATATTCACTAAATTGCACCTATAACATTGTATTTATCTATGTTCAAGTCCAACTTTTTACTTTAAATTCGGTGGGAAACCAAAGAGATGAATCATAAAATCGTGAGTGATGGTATTACTTTTGACGATGTTCTCCTAATTCCCAGATATTCAGATATTCTTCCAAAAGAAACTTCATTAAGCACAAAATTAACAAAAGGAATAGTGTTAAATATTCCTATTATCAGTGCTGCTATGGATACCGTAACTGAATCAGAAATGGCTATAGCACTTGCAAGAGAAGGTGGCATTGGAATTATTCATAAGAATATGAGTATATCCAAACAAGCCGAAGAAGTTGACAAAGTAAAGCGCTCTGAAAGTGGAATGATTAGAAATCCAATCACTTTAACAGGGCAGAATACGGCCCAAGATGCTTTAGCTTTAATGTCAAAGTATAAAATTGCAGGATTCCCAGTTATTGATTCTCATCAAAAACTTATTGGAATTGTAACTAATCGAGATTTACGATTTAAAAGTAATGGCTTACAGCCTATTGCAGAATTAATGACAAAAGACACAATTATTACTACTCATGTTGGTACTACTTTAGAAGAAGCTGAACAATTACTTGAGAAGCATAGAATAGAAAAACTTCCTGTTGTTGATAATAATGGGGTTTTACATGGCCTGATAACATTTAAAGATATTCAGAAAAAAAAGAAATATCCAAATGCTTGTAAAGATCAACATGGAAGATTAAGAGTTGGTGCCGCTGTTGGTGTTGCTTCCGAAACTTTAGATAGAGTAAAAGCATTAGTAAATTCTGGAGTTGATGTAATAATTATTGATACAGCCCATGGACATTCATTTGGGGTGATTTCTATGGTTAAACAAGTTAAACAGCTCTATCCAGAATTACAAATTATTGCTGGTAATATTGCTACCGGAGATGCTGCTCTAGACTTGATTAAAGCAGGGGTAGATGGTATAAAAGTGGGTATTGGGCCAGGCAGCATTTGTACTACTCGCATTGTAGCTGGAGTTGGTGTTCCACAGTTAACTGCTATCATGAATGCAGCTTTGATTGCTAAAGAATACGACATACCCATAATTGCTGATGGTGGTATTAAACAAACAGGTGATATTGCAAAAGCTATTGCTGCTGGCGCAGATTGCATCATGATTGGCGGCATGTTAGCTGGCCATGAGGAAAGCCCTGGCGAAAAAATCTTATTAGAAGGCAGAGCATATAAAATGTATCGTGGCATGGGATCTTTGGGAGCTATGCAACAAGGATCTGCAGACAGATATTTTCAGGATATTGAAGAAGGAATTGCAAAACTTGTTCCAGAAGGCATCGAAGGTCGGGTGCCATATAAAGGAAATGCAAGCGATACTATTTATCAATTAATCGGCGGCCTAAGATCATCAATGGGATATTGTGGCTGTAAATCCATAGCTGAATTGAAAGAATTTGCCCAATTTACTAGAATCACTGGTGCCGGCTTAAAAGAATCTCATCCTCATGATGTTGTTGTTACAAAAGCATCTCCAAATTATTTTTCTTAAAGGATCGGAATGAGCAGCAAAACAAAAAATAAGCTGGCGCATTCATTGATTAAAGATATTACTTCATACAAAAGACATTTGACTTTCGAAAAAGGCGTCAGTGATAATACATTGCACGCCTATATTTTTGATATATCTAGATTTGCAGAATTTTCTCAGCAAAAAGATATCTCTTCTTTTAATGATATAACCATTCAACACCTAAACCAATTTTTAGCACTATTAGAAGACATTGGTTTAGCCTTAAGCTCACGATCCCGAAATCTATCGTCAATTCGTGGATTTTTTACTTTTCTGTTTTCAAATAAAATTATTGACCATGATATAACAGAAAAAGCTGAATTACCTAAATCAAAACGGTTATTGCCAGATACCTTGTCCATTCAAGAAATACTTTTGATCTTAGATCAACCAGACATTGAAACAAAAGCTGGAATTAGAGACAAAGCTATTTTAGAATTACTATATGCATCAGGCTTAAGAGTTTCCGAACTATGCAGTGTGAAACAAAGAGATATTCTATTTCCACAAGAAATGATAAGAGTTTTTGGCAAAGGGTCTAAAGAAAGAATTGTCCCTGTTGGAGAAACAGCATTAGGTTGGATTCAAAGATATCAACATGACATCAGACCTCATTTCATGAAATCTGGAGTTTCAACCGATGATATTCTTTTTTTAAATCAAAAAGGAAAAGGATTATCAAGAATGAGCATATGGAATATTGTTTCCTCTTCAGTTTCTTTGGCTGGAATTGATAAACATGTACATCCTCATACATTTAGACATTCCTTTGCAACACATTTATTAGAGGGAGGTGCTGATTTAAGAGCTTTGCAAGAAATGCTTGGGCATTCTGATATTAGCACAACTCAAATCTATACTCATCTAGACAGGGAATTTATCAGAGAAGTTCATAGAACTTTTCATCCAAGAGGTTAATTATTCACAACTTAAAATACATTCCTTTTTGCCTGCCTTATTATATTGTTGCCCTATTACTTTTCCTTGGCCAATTACTCTTACTTGATAGCCAGCCGAATGCAAAACAGACATGGCTCTACGAACGCTCATACCCTTAACATTTGGCCTAATTTGATTACCAGGAATATTTTTTTGAGAATTATCAGATAGTATCATTGTCTTTTTCTTAGAAGCATCACCCGTTTTAATTGGAATATCTGTCCCTTTTTTCAGCCAAAACCCTTTAGGTACATATTGTTCAATAATGATTCCTTCAGCATTTCTGGGTAAACGCAAACCAATAGAATGAACCATTTCTCGGGCTTTTTCTACTGAAATACCTCTTAAGTCAGGAACCAATGCACTATCAATTAATTTGCTTTGCATAAGTTCTTGATCTGTTAGATTTTCATTAATGGGCAATTTAGACGCTGTTATCCATTTTTGAGCAATCTTTCTAAATATTGGAGCAGCTGTTTTGCCACCATAAATATCTGTTTTAGGTCTGTGCAACATTACTATCATTGCTATTTTAGGATTATCTGCAGGAAAAAAGCCAGCAAATGAGGCAGTATATGCTTGTTTTGAATATTTACCATCAATTAACTGTTGTGCAGTTCCTGTTTTTCCGGCAATACGAATACCATCAATTTTTGCTTCTTGTCCAGTTCCCCTATCAACAACTCCACACAGCATATCTTTTACTATCACAGATGTTTTGTTTGAAATAACAGATCGAATTCTTTGAGGTTTATTATACAGGATAGTACCACCATCATTATCAATAATTGATTTTATTACATATGGCCTCATCATTATGCCACGATTCGCCACTGTGGCATATGCATTAACTACTTGCAATGCAGTAGCACCTAATTCATATCCATAAGCCATAAATCTTTTTGTAGAAGCATCAAATGCAGAAGGTTTTTTTAAAATACCAGAAACCTCTCCAGGCAAATCGATACCAAGAAAAATCCCAAAACCAAAATCACGAGCATATTTATAAAATTTATCAGAAGATAGATTATCAGAATTTTTTGCAAATACTATATTGCTAGATTGTTCTAATGCTTCTGAAAAAGACATTTTATACATTGGATGCGAATCCTTTATCTCATAATTACCAATACGATAGGTACCTCCCATTCCATCAACTTTAGAGTCTGGTTTTAAAATTCCTTCTTCAATCATGGCGCATGCAGTAATGAGCTTAAAAGTTGAACCCGGTTCATAAATATCTGTTATACCCTGCAAACGCATGGCTTCGGGAAGAATATTATTATTATGATTGGGATCGAAAGTTGGATACGATGCCATAGCTAATATTTCGCCAGTTGAAGGATATATGGCGATAACTGTACCACCTTCGGCATGAGATTCCATAATACCTTCTGCCAATTCATACTCCGCGATTCTTTGTAATTCTATATCCAATGTTAAAGATACATTATGCCCCTTCACTATGTGTTTATCAGACATTTCAACAGTTGGATATAAATTCCCCACAGCATCCCTTTTCATGGCTACAGAGTCTTTTTTACCTTGCAATAAAGAGTCAAGATGCAATTCTATTCCAGACACTCCAATATTATCTATATTAGCATATCCAATTACCTGGGCTCCTGCAGATCCGTATACATATCTTCTTTTTGGTTCTGATAATCTTATAAAACCAGGATCTTTTATCGAGTCAATAATTGTATGTCTAGTAGTCATGCCCCTAATGATATAAGTAAAAGAGGATTTCGCATTCATTATTAAGCGTTCATAATATCCTGTAGTATCTCCGGTTACCTGATTAAATGCTGTAATAATTGCCTTTTTATTTTTTATCATTTTGGCATCTATTGCATAAGAAAAACCATTAACACTCATTGCTATTATTCTTCCATTCCTATCAAATATCTGCCCCCTTTGAGGAATCATTTGAACTACAATCTCATATTGTAGCCTTGCTTTTTCTTGATATTCACCGCCCTTGATAATTTGAATATAAAACAATCTAATTGCTGCAATACAATATATAGAGCAAATAAAAATAAGTATCAATCTGATTCTTTGCGGTGAAAACGCAAATTCCATTGATAATTGGAATTGTGAATCCAATATATCTTCTTTCTGCTTGGAAATTTTCTTTTTAGCAGGACTCATAATATATTAATTGGGATGGAATAATGCTGCATTTCAAAAATACTCTTTTCTCTTGAATTCGAATATGGACAACTCACTCATTTTTAACTGTTTTACTCTTCAGGTTTTAATATAGCTTTATATACCTTATTTAATTCACTAAATTAGTATAAACTTTATTACATGGATATCGCATGAGTTCTTATACAAAAACTTATATCACCTATGATATAGAAACAATTGGATTACCCTTTGATTCATTTGATGATACCAGAAAAGAATATCTTATTCGTGGGGCAGACACCAAAGAATTACAGGCAAAAAAAATTGACGAAATGGCATTGTCACCATTAACTGGTCAAATTGTTTGCTTAGGTGTAAAGATCATGCAAAAGCAAGAGAATCAATGGGTAGAATTAAAAAACGGTGCTTTTATGGTAGACCCATCTATTGCTGATGGGAATATGCAAACAATTGAACTTTCTAATGGAATTAAGTCTGTTTTTTGTTCTGAAAAAACATTAATCGAGGGCTTTTGGAAAATATTAACAAGCTATCCTCAACCTCATTTAATAACTTTTAATGGAAGGGGTTTTGATGCTCCATTTATTATGCTTAGGTCAGCTTTATTAAAAGTTAAACCTTTGCATAATCTTATGAGTGGCACCAGATATAGCTATAAAGATTCACATACTGATTTACTAGATGAATTATGTTTTTTTAATCCTCAGCAATCGGGGGCTACGCGTAGATACAATTTCGATTTTGCTGCAAAAGCATTTGGCATAGAATCACCAAAGGCAGATGGTGTAGATGGCTCAAAAGTTGCAAAGCTTTATGCTCATCAATCATATACTACTATTGCAGAATATTGCTTAAGAGATGTACAAGCAACTTGGGATTTATACGTAGCCATGAAAGATTATATGCCAGATATACGGTAAAATCATGCAAATAATACGATTATGGATTGCCTTCTTTAAGAATTGTCTTGCAAGAGAATTAGAATTTCGCGGACATTTCTTCTTCTATTTTTTAATTGACATTGCTTGGTATTCTATACAGATTCTTTTTTTTGAAGTAATGTTCTTGTATACCCCTGGTTTTGCAGGACTTAGCAAATCACATGCTTATGTGTTTTTAGGCACCCTTTTTATGGTAGATTCAATCAATATGATGTTGATTGCCACTAATTTTTGGAAATTTCCCACATATATAAATACTGGTGAATTAGATTTTTTTCTGTTAAAACCTGTGTCTGTCTTTTTTCTTGCTTTCTTTCGCTATCCCAATATTGCTTCTATATTAAATTTTATCGTGAGTATTATCGTTTTTTCTATTGGCATTACGATGCTAACTAACTCTATATCTATTATTCAATGGATAAGTTGGTTTACTATGTGCATATGTGGGTCTATCATTATGCTATGTCTAGAAACAATAGTAGCGTCTTGTGCATTTCACATCGTTAACTCTTCTGGAATTCAGAATATTTTCCATACTATTTATCAAATTGCTACAAGACCAGATGGAATGTACAGCAAGAGAATTCAAAGAATATTTCTAACCGTTTTCCCTATCAGTATTATTGCTTCTGTACCTTCAAGAATGCTGTGGTCTGAACCAGACATATCACTTATGTCAATATGTATTATCAGCACAAGTGTTTTTGCGGTTTTTTCTAGATGGTTTTTTATGTACTCTCTTTCTTTATATGATGGGGCAAGTAGTTAATGCATTGCATTAATAATAAGAAGAAATATATAAAAGAATGGAGCAGCAAAAATCAAGCTATCAAATCTGTCAAATAATCCTCCATGGCCTGGCAGAATACCTGAACTATCCTTTATATGAGCATCCCTTTTTAATAAAGATTCTACCAAATCACCAATTGGTGCTACAATAGCTAATAATAAGCAGCCAATCAACATGATGTGAAAAGGAAACTTTGGAATTAAAAAGTAGGAAAATGTCATCATGCACAATACCGAACATATAAATCCAATAATGGCACCTTCTACAGTTTTCTTGGGGCTAACATGAGGCATTAAAGGTGTTTTTCCAAAAAGCATACCCCCGAAATATGCAAATGAATCACTTGTCCAAACTCCCACAAATACTAATAAAACAATCAAAGCACCTGGTTCTAAAGTTGTGGAATCAAAAAAAGACATTACATGTGGGAATGTACCTGATGAAATATTTCTTAATAAAAATAATGATGACATCAATACGGGTACATATATAATTCCTCCTATGGTTGCTGCCACAGCAGCAGAGGGAACTGATTCATGTTTACTATACGAGATAATGAGTTCTGATATTAATGTGGCAAGCACTGCAATTGATAAAAGCAGTATATAAAAATGTGCCGGTATAGATTCATAATATGCAGTGCAAAGCATCCAAAAAAAACCAATAATTATTCCGATACTCTTATTTGGCCTAAATCCCTTTGCTGCATATAAAGCATATAATTCTGTTAAAGCAATTAATGTAACTATTATAAAAGGGATATAAAAAAGTAAACCACCATGAATAATCAACCAGATAATCAAAGGAATACCTATCAATCCAACAATTACTCTTTTTATTAAATTATTCATTCTAGATCACATACATTAACTGATTCTACAAGGTTCATTTGACTTTTGGCAAAGGCCTAAAATAACCGTATTTTACTAAAAATTACTACACTTTATTATTAGCTTCTAATGGCAATTTACTCTCTGCAAGATAAAAAAACTAGTGCTCTGTTAATAGGTGGATCTAAATCTACCGCCGAGATGGCTATAAGGCTTCGGGATAAGACAATACCTTTTACTATTTATATCCCCTTTGACGATCCTGCTCTTTTCTCTATTGGTGATTCTCCTATTATTCCTGTTCATATGATTCCTTTAACGGAACACATTACATTTAGAGCACAGGATATTACCTCCATTCCTGATTTTATCATTGATTGTCAGGCTATTACTGCAGATCATAAAGCTTCCCTGATTTTAGAAGTATCTGAAGAATTTCCTCAAGCAATCATTCTCTCTTCTTCTTTAGCTTGTACAGCAACAGAAATTATGAGTTATTTTCAGGATAGTAGGCAAGTAATAGGTTTTGCTTTTCTGCCAAGCCATTCAGGTGATGCATCTGTAATGGAAATTGCCAAAGCCTTAAATGCATCCGAGCAAAGTTTGGATGCGGTTAAAATGTTTTTTGCATCTGCTGATTATACCTGCGAAATTGTTGAAGATAGAGTTGGAATGGTTTTACCAAGAGTATTAGCCACCCTTATCAATGAAGCAGCATTCGCTTTTCTAGAGAAAATTGCAACTGCGCAAGATATCGATATCGCCATGAAACAAGGTGTTAATTATCCCAAAGGATTATTAGAATGGGCAGATCTAATTGGACTAGATACCGTATTAGCTATTTTAGATTCTTTATATAGTGAATATCGCCAGGAAAGATATCGTCCATGTATTATACTAAGACAATATTGCCGAGCCAAATGGATTGGAAAAAGCGCTGGGAAAGGTTTTTATTCCTATGCTTCGGGATACAAATAGGATTGTATATGCAAGATGAGCATTTGAAAGTTCATGTATTTTGTGATTTTGATGGTACTATTACAAAAAAAGATTCTGGGGATGAATTCTTTAAACAGTTTTCTGTTTTTGAACCATATCATTCTCAATTGATGGATGGACTTTTTACAGTTTCTTCTTACTATAATGAAGTTGTTCATAAACTAAAACACAATATTGATCAGCAAGCTATAGTTGATTTTGCAGATGCTTGCGAAACTGATATGTATTTTCCTCAATTTACATCATTAATCAATTCTTATGGATGGCATTTACATATTGTAAGTGATGGCTTTAGAATTTATATCGACCCTATATTACAGAGAATTTTACCTAATACTGCTATCAATGTTTTTGCTAATAATATCATATCACCGCTATCTGGATTAAATCTTTCGCAAAATTGGAAGGCACATTATCCTTTTGCCGATGAAGCCTGCACTTGTTTTTGTGCATCCTGCAAAAGAAATATTGTTTTATCATCTGTACATCCAGATGCCATCATTATTTATATTGGAGATGGCCTTTCGGATACATGCCCTGTTACATTTGCAGATATGGTATTTGCTAAAGGGAAATTAGCAGCATTTTGTAATAAAAATGGAATAGTCCATCATTCATGGCATACCTTTTTTGATATCATTACTGTATTAAAAAAAAGAAAACCAGTAAAAAGAGACATAGCAAAAAAAAATAGACAAAAAGCTTTCGAACAAGAATAATTACTATATAACTATGTTTAATAATGCTTTAGAATCATATAAAAAAATCATTGCAGCAAGTATGCCTCAAAATGGCAACTATGTGTATTTAAGAGATATCTTACAAGATGATTCGATCAAAAAGCATGTAAAACAATTTGCCGATGCGGAAGTAGAATGGTGGATTTATTATGAGCAAGTTAAAAGAAGAGATAATCCTCGCTATGATTTGGCAATTCCAGATATACTAACACACTTTCATACCTTAGATAATTATTGCAAGGCTCAAGCAAGATTTGATTCTTTAGACCAAGCAAATCTTATTGATTCATGTATAGATTCATATATCAATTTTCTGTGCAGACCAAGAACTGCTTTAAGATCTTTTATTTTTAGAGGCGAACCAACAAAATCAGTACATGAAATTTTATTACGGTTTTCGGCATGTTCTGTTTATACATATCTTGAGGAAGGCTTTAAAATATGGGTAGATAACAATTGCGAATTGCATTTGTCCGAACATATTATCACTGCAAAAGAATTCAAAAGTATCATTACAGATATTGATAATGAATATATTCGATTTTTACAAGCACAAGGATTCATCGATTTATTAGAACCACTTTTTCAGTTTTTTATAGATATCTACCAATCAGATAAGTCTATACCAGCAGAAGCCCTAATCGTGTTCTTGCAAGATAAAGAATTATTCCCCCTGGCAAGTAAAATCGAAGAGTTGTATCAATCTAAAGGAATAAAACAATATAATTCAGATTCACTAGCGGAAATGATAAGTAGTCTTATTTCTGAATATGAATCTCATTCTATTTCCCAATCATCTAATCAAACAGCTGAACTTCAAACACTTGCAGATAACACCAAACAAGATATAGAATTAGAAGTTTTGTATCACAAATCTATGGATGCATCTACTAATTCGGTAATCCTTATCTCAAGACATAACTTTATCACCAAATCACATCCTTCTTTGTATACATCTACTGATCCGATCAGAAATCATAATACTGAGAATATTAACATTTTTTCTGATAGTACTCCATTACTCGATATCGATACTCCCAATAATGCTAATGGACTACAAAAGTCAATTCCAACTTTATTAGAACAGCATGGTACATTGCAAAATGATGAATCTTTTTCATATCCAATTACGTATAGAAGCTCATTTCTTGGTTCTATGCCTATAGATAAGCAACTTTACTATGCATCTAAAGCTTGTAAAGGAAATTTGAAAATACTAAGAAAATTAGGACAAGCAATTGATAAAACATCTACCAAAGAGGCAGCAATACTAACTTTAACTGCTTTTTCGGAAGTATATAATGACTACGAAGATATATTGCAATGCGAAGAACTTAGACAATCTATTGTTGATTTTAGCAATAGGAATAATTAACTATCTAATGGCTTCCCAATCTTTTGATCTGGCTTTACCAAAAACAATTACCCAGAACCAATTTACAGCCCACTCCATTAATATTCTGATATACCCATATCTTCTAAAACGTCTTGGAGATTCATATACCAATAATTTTTTTTCAAAAACTAAGCCTCCTGTTTTACATGCTCGACGTAAAATTTCGAAATCTTCCCCAGCTGGTATAGACCCATCATATCTCCCTATATCTATAAAAGCTTTCTTATCAAAAACTTGACATTCTCCTCTACCCATTCCAAATCCAAAAACATTTACCATACATCCAACATAAAAATTAAGAATAGAAGCAAAAATTGTATCAGGAATTTTTCTTTCATTCGGATTAATTTGTACTGGGCAAGCAATAGCACATGGCTTATACACTTTGTCTTTCCATTCTTTTAATGTTTCTAGAAATTCTTCTGGATAGGCAGGAATTGTATCAGCATTTAGAAATACCATAATATCACCATTGGCAACTAAAGACCCCATATTTCTACCCTCAGCAATGGTTTGCCTTCTATTTTCAGTGTGACACACCATGATATCTGCAGACTCTTTTGCAATTGCAAGAGTGGAATCTGTACTTCCCCCATCACTTACAATAATCTCTAATTTATACTTTTGCTTTAAAGTATCCGTAAAAACTGCAAGAGTATTAGGAAGAAGTTTTTCTTCTTGATACACAGGAATAATGATGCTTATAAGGACATCTTGTCTTTTGTCCTTGATGTGAAAGTCTTTAGTTAGACTTCCTGCGTCATATATCATATAGATTTAACTGAAACTAAGTGGCTAACTGTATCCTTCTTTAATAATGCTGGAAAATATGCTACAACATCGCTTGGTTTGGGCCTTCCACCTGCAAAACCAGTAACACTAGGTGGTCCTGTTAAAATTAATGGGGCTATCTCTTTACCAAATCTTTCTACAGAGGCATAATCTCTGGATCTTACACCAATTCTCATCATCACTTCATTAGGTTCAATAACTTTTGCTATCGGCCCATGGCAAGCGTTCATACCAATATATTCTGTTCTTATTTCATCAAATTGAAGTCCTAATTGCTCTAATCTTTTTCTAAGAATTGAATCTGCAACCTGTGCTTTTTTATATGCATCGGGTGCACAATACGTTAAAGAACTAAATGCAACATATCCATCAGAATAGGAAGCGGAAACTTTATAATATTCAGTAGCAGGTTGCCCTGTTATACCGTATACTTTAACACGATTATTTCCTAGATCTTCTAAATTTATAGATGTGAAATCAGCAATACAATCTGGTGTGATATATTCTGCTGGATTACCTATTTCATACATTAATTGTTCACTTACGGTTTCTCTAGTTACGGCACCGCCAGTTCCATCGTGCTTTGTAACAATAAAGGAGCCATCTTCGTATGCTTCGATTATTGGGAAACCAACATTTGCCATATCTGGCAATGATTCCCAATCACCTAAGAAGTTACCACCACTTGCCTGAGCGCCACATTCATTGATATGGCCGGCGACTGTTCCAGCTGCCAATTTATCCCAATCAGTGAAACTCCAACCAAATTCATATATCATAGGAGCAAGTGTTAGGCCTGTATCGGTAGTTCTACCAGTGATAACGATATCCGCCCCGGCCTTCAAAGCTTCAACAATAGGCAAAGCACCAAAGTACACATTTGCACTAAGCAATTTATGCTTCACTTCTATAATAGGTTGTCCAGTTTCCATATTATTCATGGAATTACCATTTTGAATAAGGCCATCAATATTCATAAGAATATTATCACCTGTTACTATACCTATTTTTAAACCTGTTATGCCAAGTTTTTTTGCAATACCAAAAACTGCTTCCATAGCAGCCTCTGGGTTTACTCCACCACCATTGGTAATTAACTTGATTCCTTTTTGCTTAATAAATGGCAATACATCTTCACAAGTTTGAATAAGATCCTTTGCATAACCAGCTTCTGGATTCTTCATTTTTTGTTTTTGTAATATTGACATTGTTACTTCAGCTAGATAATCTAGCATAAGATAATCTATATCACCTTTAGACACCTGCATCAAAGGAGCTGACAATAAATCTCCCCAAAAACCTTGTCCCGATGCTATTTTAACTACATTCTTTTTCATATATATTTACCTATGATTAAGCTTTTTTACTATGTATTATTTTACATGATGGATAATTATTAATCTGTTTGATTAATATGTCTAACTGATCTTTATTAATATAGCAATGTCCACTTTTAACATGCTCACAAAACAATATGACCTTATTCCATACAAAAAAAGGTTCTATCTGAATATTTGATAAAGAATTATACTTTAATCGATTAATGCCACCTTTTAACATATAACGCAATTGAATTCCATGAACACAAATGGCTGTTTTTTGGAATGAGGCTCTTATTAGAATTTGTAATGTATTTACAAATATTGCTAATGGTATGACATATGTAATTACTGATGGACTTTTTTGTAATACAGATAAGAATGCAAAAATAAAGAAAAACAACAAGAATATAATGCTAACCACATAAGAGGAAGCATTGATTGCATAAATCAATGTTTCTCCAATATCAATATCAAGTGTTTTTTCTCTATCTGCAACTTCTCTAAAATAGGCAGCTCCAAATGCTAATATTGAATAAGCAAAAGCTACATAGAGTGCATATAAGAAAATTATTTTATCAAAATACATGAGTTAACTGCATTATATACCATAATTTATTCACGTAAAATTACACTAATATTGTGATTTTATTGGTAAATCACTTCTTTATCATATCCTTGAATCAAATAAACCAAATAAGAATAAATAATTACAAGGCAAATCCTTATTTTTATGTGGTTTTATTTTATTTATCATCGAGTTCAATGAGTCAATTAGGCACCATACTTCGTTCTAGACGTGAAGAATTAAATCTTACACTTGCAGAGGTTTCTCGTGCTACTACTATTAGACTCAATATCTTAGAGGCATTAGAAAAAGGTAAGTTTTCTATTTTACCTCCTACGTATATACGTTCATTTTGCAAGACATATTGGGCTTATTTACGTTTACCTCAAGAAAACTTTGAACGCATCTATGCAGAAGCAAATATTTCCGCTCAAGAAGATGAAAGCTCTTTTTTCAGTAATCTTATTCCACAAAATCCTGAAAAAGAAAAAAAAGAGATACCATCTATACCTAGTCCTTTAACATATTTAAAGTCAGCAAATATTTCTCCTAGACTTCTTAGTACTGGCCTTACTATTGCATTTATTATTTTTGTGATATTAGTTATCTATTTTGTATTTGTTAAAGATTTCTTTTCAAACACTCCCATAGAACCGAACTCATCGTCAAGTCAAAATGCTACAGAATCAAATCAAGTTAGTGAGAATTCCAATAATGAAGAGGGTGGCTTACTATCATTGATAGATGATAAGTCTCCAGACAGCATTATTTTGGAAGCTAGATGTATTGAAAAGTCTTATATACAAGTTACAGCAGATGGCAAAAAAAGCGAACAAGTAACCTGTGAACCAGGTGATGTGAAAAGGTGGGTTGCTTTAAAAGAGTTTATTATTTCTGGAAATATTGGTGGATTTATTTTAAAAAGAAATGATGTAACTCTACCTTCATTAGCAAAAAAAGGAAATCTACTTGTACAGGCTAAAATTACATTAAACGACATAACCTCCTCATCAAATCCTTATAAAACTGCTGATTCATATTCAAAGCCAAGTAATACAAGTACTATTAAATCTTCAAATACAAAGGCTTCTGTTAGTTCATCAAGTAGTAAATCAAATACAAAAAGTACTAGTTCAAAGTCTAATACATCTACAAAATCTACGGCAAGTAAAAGTCAAACATCAGCTTCTAAGCCTAATAATTCAAGTTCTAGTGCTAAAAAGACTGCTAGCAACAAAACTGTTGGAGCTACAAAGAGCAAGGCAATAAATTCAAGTCCTGTTAAAAAAAGCAATAGTAGTGCTTCTAACAAATCCGGCAATTCAAATGCTCGTTCTTCAAATAAATTAAGCACGTCTAAAAATAAGATTGCAAAACCAACAACTAAAACTGATAAATCCGTTGCAACTAAGCCCAAACAAGAAAATAAAAAATTACCTAGTATAAGCCCGATTCAAATAAATCATACAAAAAGATAATTATTTACTGTTTGCAATTTCATGTAATCGAATTATTCCTACACATTCATTTGTAGCATTTACAACTGGTAAAACCCCGATTTTTTTATCTCTATCTTCCATCAAATAAAGTGCTTCACCCAATAAGGATATCTCTGATATTGTAACAGGGTTTTTGGTCATAAATTGATGAGCTTCAATATTGTATACTTCTTCTTTTTCTTGCAATAATCTTCGTATATCTCCATCTGTTATAAATCCAACAATATGCTTGTGATCATTTAATATGATTGCGCATCCCAATGACTTTGATGTCATTTCAATGATAATGTCTTTTACTTTAGTATTATTCTGTATAATTGGTAATCTATGCATACCCGATATCATTATGCTCTTAACTGTCATCAACATATTTCGTCCAATTTGACCTGCAGGATGATTCACAGCATAATCAGAAGCGGTAATATTCTTAATAGAAATAAGCATCTCTAAAAGTATATGAGAAATAGCCAAAGTTGCTAAAGAACTTGTTGTTGGAATTGTATCTATTGAAGTTGATTCTCTTACTTTTACTATTATGGAAATATCACATAATTGTGACAATTGCGAATTATTATTTCCCAGAATACCTATAATAGTAGTTTTTTTTATTTTTAGGACAGGAATTAGTGACAACAATTCTGCAGTATTTCCGCTATTGGAAATAAGAATAATTGCATCACCATTTTTTACTAAGCCTATATCTCCATGAATAGCTTCAATAGGATGTAAGAAATGAGATTGAATTCCAATGCTTGCAAATGTTGAGGAGATTTTTTTTGATATTAGTCCAGACTTTCCGATGCCTGATACAAATATAGAATTGCTATCAGCTAGTAATTGTGCTGCTTTATAAATAAGATTCCAATCTAATGTTTCATAAAGATACTTTAGAGAGTTTATATCATTAACCATTATTTGCTTGCTTCTTAGAATATGCTCTTCTATTATATTCATGGTTTATCCAAAATGAGGTTTTAATTGTTTACCTGCCAAAAAGTGCATATGTAGATAGTAGATTGTTTGCCCTCCATCTGCATTACAATTCATTATTAATCTATATCCAGATTGATCAACTTGTAATTTAACAGCTAATACTTTAACAATTTGAAGCATATCAGACATTATATATAATTGATTTTCCTCGATATCATTTATTGTTCTAATATAACTTTTAGGAATAATAAGTAAATGTATAGGCGCTTGTGGACAAATATCATGAATTACGATATATTTATCATCTTCATACTCGATATTCGAAGGTATTTCTTTGTTAATAATTTTATGAAATATTGTATTCATATGCCTTATTCTCCATAAAATAAGAAAAAGCCTTCTGGTTTTAAACAGAAGGCTTTTTCATTAAAGATTAAGATAAATAATTATCTTGTTAATGTCATCTTAGCAACTTCAACATTATTACCACTTGTTAAGCGATAAATATATGTACCTGTTGCAACATTAGCACCACTATTATCTGTACCATCCCATTCTACTGTAGTTCTTCCAGAAGTAGCAACGCCATCAAACAATGAGCGTACAATACGTCCAAACATATCTACAATTTCTAATTTAGAAATAGCTTTTTCTTTTACAAAGAAACTAATGCTAGTACTTAGACTAAATGGATTAGGAACATTTTGTTCTAGAACTAATGAAGTTGTTTCATCAGTTGTAAACTCTAGAACATCACTTATTGCTTTACATGATTCAATACCTGCAACATCCATTTGTGTTAAACGATATTGATATGTAATTCCTGGCATAATCTTATCATCAACTAGTGAATACTCACGTACTACAGTTGAATTACCTGCACCACGAATAAACTGTATAGAAGACCAATTAGTTGAAACATCACCTTTAGCGATACGGCGTTCAACATGGAATCCTGCATTGTTTTCTTCTGAAGCTGTTTGCCAGAATAATTCGATACGATTACCGCGCTTTTGACCATCGAAATATGTTAATTCTACAGGTACAACACAGTTATCATCTGGTGTTGGTTCTGTTGCAAATGATTTATCGCCTAAGAATGGACGAATCAATGGCAACCATGTACCACGAGATGCTGTAGGATATCCTTGAATTGAAGCATTTCCATCATGAGCTAAGTGACCAAACATTGGGTTAGATAATGGAGTTGCTTGAACCCATGTACCAGAGAATGCTGTTCTTTCATAAGCAAAAACATTCTTGTTGATTAATTGATTTGAAGCATTCAACTGACGGAAGCTCTTATCAATATTCAAATGCACACCACTTACTCCAGGA
The DNA here is from genome assembly GCA_049317525.1 of Bacteroidota bacterium. GTDB lineage: Bacteria > Bacteroidota > Ignavibacteria > Kapaibacteriales > UBA961 > UBA961. The sequence continues at coordinate 55,470 of JBMOIC010000016.1, forward strand.
CCTGGAGGATTGATATTATAATGAGTGATTTGTTGACCAACACGAGATTTTGAAGCTCCAAGTGAAATACCATCAAGGCCTAATTGAGCTACTGATGCCCAATATTCACCTGGAGGTAAAACTACAGGAACATCGAATAGATATGTTGTGTATTGACCATAAAATAAGTCTTTACGAATATCATCATAACCACGTTGTTTATTGATTTTTGAGCCAGCAATTGGTTGAGCTTGAGGTGCATCTTGACCTTTATACAATGCAAATGCAATTGGATCAGGGCTTTGATTTACTTCAGCCATCCAAGCTTGGAAACCTTTGATAGTATCTTGTTGTAATAATTGGAAACGCATCGCAAATTGACCAGATGCAGAACCTGCTTCAGGACCAAATGCTAAACGACCATCTGCTGATGTAAAGTCAGCACCAAATTGACCTTGTGTACTAAAGTTTGGCCATAATCCACTTGAATATGCTTCTGTATTTAAACCACGACCATCAACGCGACTTCCTGTTGCGCCTTGTGTAAAGTCCGGCACATCATTACGAGCTGTAGGTGGTTCATACGCAAATACAGGACCATAACGCAAATTATAGAAGCTATATGTTGTATCATTAGTATTATCAACATCACCACCTTGTACAAAGCAGTTAGCAACAATACGATAACGACCTGGAGGACAACGGCGAGCATTCCATGCAGGAACTGTTGATTCTACAATTTGTCCTGGCTTAACGAAAGGAATAATTGTTGAACGGCAATAGTATGCATCTGGTTTACGAATATCATCTGATTCTTGTAATACTTTTACGTTTACAGAAACTGATGGTGATTGCTTACCAGTATTATTTGTCAATTTAAAGCGTATTGGTAATTGTGTCATTTGTGAAGCTGGTGTAGACTCATATGGCCACAAAACTTCAACTAAAGACATTTCGATATCTGGAGATTCATTTGTATAAATCAATTTAACATTGTCTACATAAAAATCATCATCATCATCTTGTGGTTGTGGAGGAGCTGTGTGACGACGTGCAGAAACAGATAATCTGAAACGGAAATCTTTAGCGCCTTCATTTGGAGCATAGATAACAGAATCTGGAATTCTAAAGAATATCTTTTTGAATTCAACATCTTTACCATCATCAAAAATATCAGGAACTAAACCCTGAGCTAAAGTTAAAGCTGAGTCTTTATCTGTTGGTAAATAACCAAGACGTCTACCACCAGCACCAAATGTAGTAAATACATAATTGTCTGTTACTGCAGCACCTACACGACGCTTGTGAACACTCCATACAATATCTGCAGTTGTACTGTTAAATTGACGTGCAATATTTTCGATACTATTAGTTGATGGGCGTGCATATTCTAAACGCATTTCATCAGGGGTAGTAGCAGAAGTTGTTAAACTTCCATTATATATTACGCGTGGTTCTGGACCAATGATTGTAGCATCTGCCCAACCACGACCAAAATCACCTTTATTACCTGTTCTTTGATATGAAATAGTTAAGATAGATCCAGCTGTTTTACGGTTTGGTAAATTACGAATATCAATAGGGAATGAACGAATTTGATCTCCACCAGGACTTGGGTTAGGATCATCACCACCTAAAGTTACTCTGTTTAATTTAATAACTGGAGAAGCTGTTTTGAATGTTGGCCTGTTCTTAGCTGTAACTAATGTTCCTGGAACTTCGCCAGCTGCCCATCTTGGTGGTGGTGGATTATATGTTTCTTCATCACCATTAGAAATTTCAGCATCAAAATTAACCCACTTTAATACTGAAGGCATTGGAGTTCCACCAATAACATAATAGTCATTAGCATCATCACTAAAACCATCGCTATTTAAGAATGATAAGCGTCTCATAACATAAAGATTTCTAGACACTGTATCATCAAATGGCCATTGATCGCCTAATGAACGATATAAAGAGTCAACACCTTCTGAGAATACAAATAATCTTAAACGACCAATTTGGAAATCTAATAATTCATTTGGTTCAAATGGTGGGAACTGAACTCTTGCTATACCATAAGGAGGAATTCCACCTAATGGACATGGGCCTGTACCTGGGAATGCAGGAATACCTGTTCCAGGTAAACCAGCACCTTGATAAGCACCAGTTGCAGATCCGCCAGCTAACCAGCCGAAACGAACAGATGCATCAACGTCTGGAGGACATGCACCAGTAAGACATCCAACACCTACAGGTACTGAACGTGAATATGCTGTTTGATTAGTAGCTTGATTGATAATACGCATACGTACACGGAAGTTCAAATCTTGATTTGTAAAATTTACTCCCGGTGGACGTAATGGATCGCTGAATCCAGGACCTTGAATATCATTTGTCATATTTTGGAATACAGCAGAAGGACGTATTGCACCTAATTGAGGATGACCAGCATAAATTTCTGGTTCTGGTGTTACAATCTCTCTTGTGTATACATCTAAGTTTGCTGAAGCAAATAATTCACGACCAAAGTAGCGAATTTGTTCTGGAACAACGCGTACAACGTTTCTCCATTGCTTAAATCTAATTGCTAAACCATTAGATGGTGTATTTGAACCATGACCAGAAGGTCCTAATAATTGACCTGAAACATCAGAACCAGAATAAGATCCTCTTGACAAGTATTGAGTATACTGCAAAGGAGCATTTTGGAATTCTGTCTGTGTTAAGTTAGCTTGGCAATTTGGAAATTTATAGCTGTAATTTCTTGCTGTACCATTTACACCAATTGTAGTGTTCATACGGAAAAATGCAGCTGCTGATACAGAAACGCCAGAAACAACTACTGCGCCTTCTAAACGTTCGAAATACACATAAACAGATGAATCAGATTGATCTAGAGTAACTTGGAAGTTAGCTAAGATTCTTTGATCATCTTTATTGAATGTTGTTGTTCCAGCAATACCATTTGTCCATCCACCAATTGGAGCAGCATTTTGATAATAAATTATCAAACGGCGATTTCCATCTGGATTATCAGCTCTCTTGAACCATACCTGACCACGATTTTCATCTAACACATCAGGGTTTTGTGAAAGTTGAAGATCCCCAAATGCAGCACAAATTAATGGTGCATTGCGAATATCTCCAGGGATTGAACCCATATTACCTGCGCCTGCACTACGAATACCAGCTGTAGTTCCAGTTGAATTACCACGCGCAATAAATTGCTCGCCATAATTATCAGGATTTCCATCTGTTGTTGCATTACCTGTTGCAGGACGAGCAAATACATCGTCTCTGTACAAATTATAGCCTGTTCTAGTACCTAATTGATCATATGTGTAACGGCTATTAGAAAGCGCTACTAATCCATTAGTAGAAACATAAAAACTATCATACTTAACACCATTCATAAAGAATGGGAAGCCTATACGTATTGGACCCGCAAAAGCATTGTTTGTAGAATCTGTAAGTGCATCCGGATTACGGAAGTACATCTTACCTTCTACAGTTTCTTCTGGTCCAAGTGTTTGATTAGGACCTGTGATAATTCTCTTCCACTTAACAAGTTCTGCAGGATCGGTATCCGTTGCACGGTTAAGGAAAGCTCTGTCCAAATTTGGACGCCAAAAATCCCCGGCTTCGTCGTCTGAATCGACAACATAGTAACCGGTAGAAACAGCATGACCGTTATTAGCAGGTCTGCTGTTATTTGCATTGTTGAGAGCGGGAAAATTTGTAAACGGCTGAGGAAAAGTAGTTGGAAACTTACTTTTCCGCAGGGTTTGATCTCCTTTGCCACCAGCAAATACAGCAACAGATGCCGTAATAAATACCAGCGCCGCAATTAGAATTCGTTTCTTCATATGAAGAACCCTATGCAAAAGTGGGACATATAACAATTATAGTTTAGTATTTTTATTAATATTACTTGAAAAGCGCATAGTTATGCTCTTTTAACACGTAATTCAATGTAAACTGAAAAAAAAGATTGATTTAACCAAAAGAAAAATCATGAATGTGAATAAAATTGCTTGCAGTAATTGTGTAAAATATCTGGGTAAAGAATATTTTCTATATTTTTAACCTTTTCGTTTAATTCTTCTGCACTACAGTTTTCATTTATTATGATGCGACTGCTTCCTAGAATTCTTCCTTCATCATATTTTTCGTTTACTAAATGTACTGAAGCACCTGTTTCTTTATTGAAATCTTGAAGAACAGCATTGTGAACTTTTATTCCATACATGCCTTTGCCTCCGTATTTTGGTAATAAAGAAGGATGTATATTTAAAATTCTATCTTTAAACATGATAGTTATTTCTGGTGGAATCAATTTTAAATATCCACTTAATGCTATGATATCAATTTTATATACTTGTAACAATCGTTGTAGAGATATAGATGCTTTATTATTTTCTTGAGTTTCTTGCAATTCTGGACAATATTCAAATGGAATTGCATTTTTACTAGCTACTGTCTTAACACCTGGATTTTCTTTATTGGAAATACATACTACAATTTCATAAGAGCATGATATATTTTTGGAAAATTCTATCAATGCTGATGCATTTGAACCAAATCCAGATGCCATTATTGCAACTCTGATTCTGTCTTTTTCCATTATCTCTTAAATCTCCAGCCTTTATCTTCTCTTTCAAAAATCCATGCAGCTAATTTACCTTCGTCAATTTCATTAAAGTCTGCCCAATAATGCTTACCATAATAATGTCTAGAACTAGTATCATCTATAGCAATTGATTGCACTTCTTTTTTTATGCGAATAATTCTTTCCTGCCATTGCTCAAAATTACTTGGTCTTAGGTCAATCCAACCTTCATAGCACCATTGATTTATAGAATGAGTATTAATTTCTAATGAATTTTCACCTCTAAATGCTGGGATTTTTACATCTGATCCTCTCAGATATTTTTCTCCATCACTCATTAATATTACCAATCCAACTGAAAGCATTTCAGATCTTAATGATTGATTTTCTATAATTAATGTTTCTGCTTTTTTAGATAATTCTACAGCTGTCATAGAAGAAACAGATTCCAAACTATGCGCTATTCTTTTAAGAAGATTAGCCTCAAATAATAATTTTGATAATCTTGGCGGACCTAACATTTCAAATGCTACGCTATGGACATCATATTGTTTTTCTAATGCATTTAATTGGCTCATAGCATCATTACGCATGATTCCACCACGATATGTAGGGCCCATTACAGATGCGTCTAATGCATTAATCACATCTAATCCAGTATTTCCACCCCTAAGTTCAAAAACAACTGTATCAGCAATTTCTTCAGGTGTTACAATTTCCATCTGTCCTAAAGCACTAATTGTTTGGAATTCAGCTCTTGAAAATATTCCATTTTCTCCAGTATCTATAAATACGGACTTAACATGATCTCCTGTATCTATAATATGCTGGGTATCATTAAATGAAAATTCACCACTTGCTTCTTTTGCATCCTTAGGCAGCATATCTTCCAATGGAATAAGCTTCCCTTTTCTCATTACCTGGCCATATCCTATCCTTTTCCATGCAATCGTTGCGCTTGGTTTTATTTCTTTAACTATTGGTCCATTTGGAGTTCTAGCTGTTAGGAAAAGCAATAGTGTTTGCGCACCTGCAACAGCAGCTTTTGCCAATAATACTCTCGATGGTTGTTCTTCGCTATGTGTATATGGGATATTTAATCCCATACCACCCGTTCCACTTGTACCAACTTTTAGATATACAGTGGTTTTAGCATCAATTAAACCTTTATATAAAATCTGAATATGACGCGTTAATTGAGGAACATATAAACTTGCAACTAATCGCTCTACCGTCTCCGATGATGCATGTTGATTATCATCAGTTTCTTTTAGAATTTTCCTTGCTCCTGCATATATATCCTGATATGCAATTGCTGTTGCTGTATTAATACAATCAATTACAGCATCTGGTTTATATGTAATCAATACATCATATAAAGCTGATGTATGCAAAATTTCTGTATTCAACTCATCAATGCAATCATCAACCAATATTCTTCTTTTTTCAGAATCTTTAAGAATGTCTTCTCTAGGTAAGTCTTTCCATAATGTTCTGGTAAATACATTGCCCCACCATGGAATAAACCTATCTGTTGGTGAATCAGGATATAATGAAAAAAGCTCTTTAACTGCTTCTTCTGCTTCATGTTGCTTTAATGAAGTTACAATAATTCTAGCAGGATTAAATTCCATCAGTTTTCGGCAAACTGCAGATCCAACCAAACCCCAACCTCCAAGAACTAGTACAGTCGAGCCATTGATATTCATCGATATATCCGAATATTGCTTTGATTATTCTTACTTATTAGCAAAAATACGATATCATATCATTGAAAATACAGGTCTCATCAAGTGTGGAAAACTTTATATTTGAAACATTATCTTAAGGAACTATTATTATTGATAATTGCATTCCTCTTTTTTTCAATAACTATTATTGCGATAATGAAATTTTTGAAGTTTATAGCCTACTCTTTTACTTTTTTCTTTGCTGTGATGTGCTTTTCAATCTATGCAAATGCTCAAACAGATTCCTCATCAGCGGTTTTCGGGATTATTACAGGGACTGTACTAAATACTGGTACTCAATCTCCACTTAATGGTGCTTCTATTATTGTTAATGGTACAAAAATTGGCACTCTTACAAATTCAAATGGAAAATTTACTTTAAGAAAAGTTCCAGTGGGTATAGTAAGTGTTAAAGTAAGTGCAATTGGCTTTGAATCGAGAACATATTCAGATATCGCTGTTAGTTCTGGTAAACCATCTACAATAACAGTAGAGTTAAATGAAAAAGCAATCCAAATTCAATCAACAGAAGTAGAAGCCAGTTATTTCCAAAGAAGTCCTGAAACAATTACCAGTACTCAACTATTAAATTCAGAAGATATAAGACGTGCACCAGGCGTTCAAGAAGATGTAATTAGAGCGGTTGCTTTATTACCTGGTGTGAATGTTACTGCAGCTGGTAGGAATGATCTTATAGTTCGTGGTGGCGCTCCATTCGAAAACCTATTCGTAGTAGATAATATCGAAATCCCAAATATTAATCATTTTGGTTCTCAAGGTTCAACTGGGGGGCCTTTGTCTTTGATCAATATTGATTTTGTTAGACAAGTAAGTTTTAGTGCAGGAGGATTTTCTGGCAGATTTGGCGATAGAGTATCCTCACTAACAAATATTTCTTTAAGAGATGGCAATGAAGAGCGTTTTGGAGGAGAAATAAACTTTTCTGCAACTGGCTTTGGCATTATTGGAGAAGGCCCAATTGGAGACAAAGGATCTTATTGGTTTAGTGCACGAAGATCATATCTAGATATTCTATTCAAAGCACTTGGGTTTAGCTTTATTCCAGATTATTGGGATTTTCAATCAAAAGTTTCATATCGATTAGATGAAAAAAATAGTTTGTCTTTTCTTACCATTGGTGCAATAGACAAGATTTCTTTTAACAATACCGACGAAGATGATAAATATGCCAATAGTAGAATTAATTCTCCTTCTCAAAATCAGTATTTTTCTGGATTAACATGGAAAAGTTTGATTATTGAAAAAGATGTAAATGGTTATTTTTTAATGACTTTAGGTAGAACTTTTTCCGCATTTCAAACTTCGCAAAAAGATTCAAATCTTAATACTTTATTTAATAATACTTCCTCAGAAGGCGAAAACAGCTTAAGAACAGATGTATTTCTGCAGTTTTCTCCTCATTTTGAAGTGATTATTGGGAATATTGCTAAATACGCTTCAAAGTTAGATTATTCTCTTTTTCTCGATCAAAGATTTAGAAGAGATGACAATGGAATCCCTAAAGAATTAGCTGTTGATAGCTCGTTTACTGCATTTCGAAATGCAACACATGCTTCTGCTGTTATAACCTATAATTCATGGAAAGCAACAATTGGCACTAGATTAGATTATTATGCCTTTTTGCAAGAATCCCTATATTTTTCTCCTAGACTCAGTATTTCTTATGGTATCAATGCCACAAATACCCTTAGTCTAAGCGCTGGTAGATATTATCAATCACCCTCTTATATTTGGCTTTTAGGAGACCCCTCAAATCAAGAAAATCTTAAAGCAATTAAAGCTGATCAAATTGTATTGGGATATGAGAATCAATTAGAATCTGATCTCAAATTCCAAATAGAAGGTTATTATAAATGGTATGGTAATTATGCCGGCAGAGTGTTCCGTCCGCAAGCCGTTTTAGCTCCTTCTGGCTTTGACGATGTTCAAAATGATATTCCTTTTGGCCTAGAACCTTTATCAAGTTCTTGCGATGGTTATGCAAGAGGCGTGGAAGTTTTTGTTCAAAAAAAGATGGGTGACATTCCACTATATGGATTAATCAGTATAACAATAAATCAATCTAGTTTTAATGGATTAGATGGGATAGAAAGGCCAGGCGCTTTTGATAGTAGATTCATTTTTAATATAGCAGGTGGCTATAGATTTAATGAAAACTGGGAAATTTCAAGCAAGTTTAGAATGTCTACCGGTGCGCCAACTACTCCTTTCTTCGAAGATCCAAGTAATCCAATGTATGGCCAGCTCAACTTTGATTTATACAATCAAGGTGAGCGCCTACCAACATTTCATTCTATGGACTTAAGAATTGATAAACGCTGGAATTTCGAAAGTGTATTATTAATTACATATATCGATATTCAAAATGTATATGGTAGGAAAAATGTGAATAATCTTCGATTCGATCAAAGGCTTGGCAAAGGTGTGCTTAATAAATCCGGAGCAGGAGTATTACCATCGATTGGGATAAATGTAGAATTCTAAGGATAATTACTGAGCAGCCTAAAAGCTGCTCTTTTAATTTACAGTATTCATTCACTTTATACTATGCCAATTTGCTAAATTGTCATGATAAAAGGGGTGAAATTGCATTTATTCATTACATCTACTATCTATGAAACTGATACCTGTCAAAGAACATCAAGCACCTGCATTTCTTGAAGGACTAAATCCCGAGCAAACAGAAGCTGTTATTACTACGAATGGTCCTGTATTAATTATCGCTGGTGCTGGAAGCGGCAAAACGCGCGTTCTTACCTATAGAATAGCTTATTTATTATCTAAAGGAATTAATCCTTATTCAATACTTGCTTTAACGTTTACCAATAAAGCTGCTGGCGAGATGAAGAATAGAATTGCTTCAATGGTAGGCGAGAGCATTGCAAGAAAAGTTTGGGCTGGTACATTTCATTCTGTTTTTGCTAGAATTCTCAGAATAGAAGCTCAATCTTTAGGATTCACGAACTCATTTTCTATTTATGATACCGATGATAGTTTATCTGTAATCAGATCTATTATGAATACTTTAGGGATTTCTATTCAACAATTTACTCCCCAAAGTATACGCTCTAGAATTTCTAATGCAAAAAATCATATGATAGGCTGGCAGCAATATGAAGCAGATGCCCAAGAAATCTACGAAAAACAAACAGCTTTGGTTTATAAAGAATATGACAAAAGATTAAAGATCAATAATGCAATGGATTTTGATGATATTTTGCTGAATATGATTAAAGTGCTACAATTAAATCCAGAGATAAAAGCTATCTATCAAAAAAGATTTTCATTTATTATGGTAGATGAATATCAAGACACAAACAGAGCTCAATACTTAGCAGTACAATTATTGGCCGGTGGACATAAAAATATTTGTGTGGTTGGAGACGATGCCCAAAGTATTTACAGATGGCGTGGAGCCGATATAAGAAATATATTGGAGTTTAAAAAAGATTATCCAGATGCTGTTACCGTACGTCTTGAACAGAATTATAGATCTACTAAAACAATTTTAGCGGCTGCTGACAGCGTAATTTCTCATAATAAAAAACAATTGTCGAAAGCTTTGTGGACAGATAATCCTGAAGGTGATTTGATAACGGTTATTTCAAATCGAGACGATAGAGATGAATCCGAATCGATCATGAGAATCATCAAAGAAGAAGTTGACATCAATTTTACAAGCGAAAAAGATTTTGCTATTCTCTATAGAACAAATGCTCAATCTTTAACCTTAGAAGACTCATTAAGAAAAGCCGGTATTGCTTATACTATCATTGGTGGCACTTCATTCTATAAAAGAAAAGAAGTTAAAGATACCCTTGCTTATCTTAGATTATTATGCAATCCAAAAGATTCAGAAAGCTTAGCTAGAGTAATAAATGAACCACCCAGAGGAATTGGGCCTACTTCTGTAAAAAGACTTCAAGCATATGCGCAATCTATGTCTATAGATCTTTTTGCTGCTTTTGAACAAGCAAATCTAGCGCCTGATATACCCAAAAAAGCCATGAAGTCAGCATTGGATTTTACAGATAAAGTTAAAGAATTCCGTAGTAAGATGAATGATCTGCCTGCGGATGAACTTGCAACTTTATTTATTGAAGCTACCGGTTTATTACAATCCCTAAAAGATGATAATAGCGAGGAATCTTTAGATAGATGGAGTAATATTCAACGCTTATTATCGCATATCACAGAAATGAAAGAAAAAGATGAAGCAATGACCCTTGAAGATTATCTTCAATATATTGCTTTAATTTCTGATATTGATGAGACCGAGTTTGGAAATAATAGAATCTCATTAATGACCATGCATGCAGCAAAAGGGCTTGAATTCCCTATCGTATTTATTGCAGGTATGGAAAAAGGTTTATTCCCATTGGGAAAAGCGGAATTTGACCAAGATGAAGAAGAAGAAGAACGTAGGCTGTTTTATGTAGGTATAACAAGAGCTGAAAAAAAACTGTATTTGTCTTTTGCAGAAAAACGCTATCGATTTGGTGAATTAGTTTTCTCTGAACCTTCTAAATTCATCAATGAAATTAATCCGGATTTATTAGAGTGGAAAGCTGGTGGACTAAAAATACCCGCTCAACAATATGTATCTGCTTCACTTAAAAATACGAATCAATTTAAACCAGCTCATTCCACTTTCACAAAAAATACTTCTCCAAAACCGTTTTTTGATGATTTAGCTAACTCTAGTTCTGATTCATATTCTCAAATCGAACCAGATGCGCCTGTAATTATAAAAAGTGGTATGAATGTAAAACATAGTCAATTTGGAATTGGTAAAGTTCAAATGGTTTCTGGTGAAGGTGAAAAAAAACAAGCAGTCGTAGTTTTTGATAGTGTCGGAAAAAAACAATTATTATTGAAATATGCTAAACTCGAGATCGTATAATTGTATCATTAATAAATTTTATTAATATTTTACAAATAATTTCAATATCTTTTAAACAAACTTTTGCTAAAAGCTTCGAATTGTTATTTTTGCACTTCGTTTACAAATGTACCATCGCTTTTTAGAATTCCTCTAAAGCAATGAAATTCTTTACCTTAAGCTCAATGCGTGTCTATGTCCGACCAAGAACTCAATCATGCCAATCCTAATGCAGATGAATCTTCATTAATCAATGAAACTTCTGCTCTGGAAACCGTTTCTACTCATGAAGTTGTTTCAGAAACTAATATTGTTGAACCTGTAGCTGCACCTGCTGAAACCGCAGAAGCACCTGCTGAACACGCAGAAGCACCTGCTGAACACGCAGAAGCACCTGCTGAACA
>JBMOIC010000017.1:0-66978 GCA_049317525.1 Bacteroidota bacterium
CTCCAGCAGTAGAATCTCCAGCAGCTGAAGCTTAATTATTGAATACACAACTTTATTAAACCATATATTTTCAGGAAATAAAGAACAATGTCAGTAACACCACTAATGGTAAAAGACCTGCGCGACAAAACAGGCGCTGGTATGGCTGATTGTAAAAAAGCTTTAGACGAAGCAAATGGCAATATGCAAGAAGCAATTGAAATTCTACGTAAGCGTGGAGCAGCATCTGCAGCTAAAAGAGCAGATAGATCTGCAAATGAAGGAATTGTAATTGCTAGAACATCTCCAGATAATAATACAAGTGTTATTGTTGAAATCAACTGTGAAACTGACTTTGTTGCACGTAATGAAGAGTTTGTAAAATATGCAGATGCAATTGCTAATGCTTTATTACAATCTAATCCTTCCGATGAAGCTGCTTTAATGGCCACTGAAGTCGACGGTAAAACATTATTAGATTTTCATAATGAAATCTTAGCAAAATTTAGTGAGAAAATTGGTGTTAAACGCTATGAAGTATTGGCTGCATCAGGTTATATAGCAGATTATATTCATGCAGGCAATCGCTTAGGTGTGCTTCTACAAACCAATCTTACAAATGCAAATGATGAAGTTAAAGCGATGCTTAGAGAAATAGCGATGCAAATAGCAGCTATGAATCCTAGTTATGTAAAAAGAGAAGATGTGCAAACAGATGCTTTAATGAAAGAAATTGAGATTTATCGCGAAAAAGCTATACAAGAAGGTAAAAAACCAGAAATAGCAGAAAAAGTTGCTCAGGGACAATTAATTAAGTTCTTCCAAGAGCAATGTTTATTAGAACAATCATTTGTAAAAGATAGTAAAAAATCAGTAGCAGATATAGTATCTGAAATTGGTAAAATAACAGGCGAAGCTGCTCAAATAATTGGCTTCCGTCGTTACTATCTTGGTGAATCTAATAGCTAATATGAAATGAAAGTACACAGCGGCATGAATTTATTTGTAAATTTATGCCGCTTTTTTTATGTCTAATCTACAGGATACCCAATGGAAAAACCTCTATTTAAAAGAATATTACTGAAATTAAGCGGTGAATCCTTAATGGGTGATCAGCAATTTGGATTAAATGCCTCGGTGCTAAAACGCTTTGCAGAAGATGTATCAGAAATTTACAAACTTGGCGTTGAAATAGGAATTGTTATTGGTGGAGGAAATTTTTTCAGAGGCATTCAAGCCAAAGAACAGGGAATTGACAAAGTGTCTGGCGATTATATGGGAATGCTTGCCACAGTTATCAATGGTATTGCATTTCAAAATGCATTAGAAATGTGTGGAGTTCCAACAAGACTTCAAACAGCCATTCATATGCAACAAATAGCAGAACCCTATATTAGAAGAAGAGCAATAAGGCATTTCGAAAAGAAAAGAGTTGTCCTATTTGGCGCTGGGACCGGTAATCCATATTTTACAACAGATACAGCCGCCGCTTTAAGAGCAATTGAGATTGAAGCGGATATTATTATAAAAGGCACAAGAGTAGATGGCATCTATGATTCAGATCCTGAATTAAATCCTGATGCAAAAAGATATAATGAAATTTCATATCAAGATGTTTTAGTATACGGTTTAAAAGTTATGGATGCTACCGCCATTGCTTTATGCCAAGATAATTCCTTGCCCATCATGGTTTTTAACATGAATGAACCAGGAAATTTGAAAAGATTGATTTGCGGTGAAAACGTAGCAACAATCGTTAAGTAAGTTATTTTCATACATTGTGGATTATATATTATGCCAGTTCAAGATATTATAAAAGATGCAGGTTCAGCTATGGTAAAAGCTATTGAACATGCTGGACAGCACATTTCCAAGGTTAGGACAGGCCGTGCATCGGTTACATTGCTTGATAATGTTAAAGTAGACTACTACGGAACACCTACTGCATTAAGCCAAGTAGGAAGCCTGTCAGTACCTGATGCCCGTACTATTTTAATTCAGCCATGGGATAAAGGTACTTTATCTGCAATCGAAAAAGGTGTTTTAATAGCAGGATTAGGTCTTAATCCTTCAAATGATGGATCTGTTATTCGTGTACCTATACCTCCACTTACAGAAGAAAGAAGAAAAGAGTTCGTAAAACTATGCAAGAAATTTGCTGAAGATGGAAGAGTTGCAATTCGGAATATTAGACGTGACCACATGGAAGCATTAAAAATAGCAGAAAAAAAAGAACATTTTTCTGAAGATGATAGAAAACGTGGTGAAGATGAAATCCAAAAACTTACTGATAAATACATCAAAGAAATTGATGCTATTATGGTAAAGAAAGAAAAAGAAATTCTTGAAGACTAAATTCACAATCTAACAATCATATTAGATATTATGGAAAATGCATCTATTCCTATTCCATTGCCTGTAAATCCAGATTTGATAAAAGATCAGTTTCAATCATTTTATGAATTAATTACTATTCTTCGTGCTGAATGTCCTTGGGATAAAAAACAAACCCATGAGTCAATCTCCCATCTATTTATCGAAGAAGCCTATGAAATGATTGATGCCATTAAGCAGGATGATGATGATGAATTTTCTAAAGAACTTGGCGACTTATTCTTGCATATCATGATGCATGCTGTGATTGCAGAACAAAGAGGTGCTTTTTCTATCATGGATGTACTTAAAAAAGTACAAACAAAACTGATTCATCGCCATCCACATGTTTTTGGTAATACTATTGCCAATGATGAATCTGAAGTTAGAAGAAATTGGGAAGAACTTAAAATGCAAGAAGGAAGAGAGTCAGCATTAGAAGGTGTTCCTAAACATTTACCTGCTTTGTTAAGAGCTCAAAGAATGCAAGAAAAAGCAGCAAATGTGGGTTTTGACTGGGATAATAGAATTGATGTATGGAACAAAGTAGACGAAGAGATTCTTGAGCTTAAAAATGAGATCTTACAAGGTAATACTCTTCTTATGAAGAATGAAATTGGAGATATTATCTTTTCTCTGATTAATGCAGCAAGATTTGAACATATCATTGCTGAAGATGCATTACAAGCTACTAATGATAAGTTTCAAAGACGATTTACAGCAATAGAACAAATTGCTAAACAACAAGGAAAATCGTTAAAAGAAATGTCTTTAGCTGATATGGATGAATTATGGGATTTAGTAAAATCTAAAGAATAAACTATTTACAACTAATGATAAAGCCCCATGTTATTTAACAACTTGGGGCTTTTTTTATCGCATATCTATAACTTCAATTCCTACAGGTGGCGAATAAGTAAACAAGTCTGATTGTAATTTTGAATTAATATTAAGATTCTTTATATCCCAAACCATATCTTGATTCCCATCATCGGCAGATATTCTTTCTATAATAGTACTTCCTTTCTTAAGAAATACTGTAAGTTTTTTTATTCCCATAGCAGCGTTTTGCCCTTTAGGATGTAATTCTAAAGCCAGCAAATTGCTTTTTCCGACACTATATTCTTTTATAGATATAGGTTGATAACTATATAAAAAAGTAAAAAGAATAATATCAATTGAATTTGTAGGTTTATTTTTTACACTTGATATTGAAACCATTTTTCGATTTGGGATAATATTCCAAATGGTACGATTGTCACAAATGATTTTTCTATCACTTAATGTCAATACATATTTTCCAGATTTTTCTGCCTTCAATGATCCTATCATTCCAGAGACAGGCTCTACACTTTGAAAATCGAGCTCTACTGTTTTCATTGATGAATATTTTGCTCTTAAAGATGCAAAAACACTTTCTACAGTATATGTTTCTGAAAAGGCATCTGCAGTAACAACAAAAGAAACTATTGAATACAGGATTATAATATTGATACGTTCTATTATTTTCCTCATTTATTTTTCTTTATTTGATTCAGGCTTTTCCATCTCTTTATTTGGTTCGGGCTTTTCCATTATAAATAGCTGTCTTAAGTCCTGCAATTTTCTTAATTCCTTTATAGGTAAGGATTCTAATGGGTTATTAGTTAAATCCAATGAATTAAGTCTGATCATTGAACCAACACCTGCAGGAATCGTTGTAAGCTTATTATTTTTTAAAGTAAATTTGTTTAATAAGGTTAAATGATTAATACTATTAGGCAATTTGGTTAAATTATTATTACTAATATTTAATGATCGAAATTTACATGTACTATCTATTTCTGGCAATTCAGTCAATTCATTATTAGTAATCTCAATATTTTGAAGATTAGTCATTTTGAACAATTCAGAAGGTAATTTAGATATACTATTATAGCTAAAATCTGTTGATGTTAAATTGGATAAGCCTATAATATCATTACTTATGGTAGTTATATTGTTTTTACTAACATCTAATCTTGTTAATAACTTTAAAGTATAAAACTCTTTTGGAAATGTAGATATAGCGTTTTCTGATATTACCAAAGTTAAAAGATTAGGAAATAATGATATATAACTTGGTATTGTTTTAATTTTATTCTTAGATGCATTTAATACTGCAAGCTTAGATAGTTTACTTAAATCAGGTAATTCGTCAAAGTTATTTTGTGAAATATCTATATCGTATAATTCAGGAATATTGTCAAAAGAAATACCAGCACTAGATAATTGATTATTGGACATCATAAGTCTTTGTAATGCAGGCATGCCTGTAAGCGAAGGCATAGTTATAATTTTATTATTAGATACATCGAGTAATTCTAATTCAGCAAGATTTTTTATTGAACTTGGAAGTGTTGTAAGTTCATTATTTCTAAGCGATATTTTTTTTAGTTTAGTTAATTGACTTATTTCACTTGGGATACTTGTAAGCTTATTGCTGGAAAGAATTAAATCCTCAACATTTACACATGCTAGAATCTCTTTTGGAAATACAGTCAACTCTTTTCTTGTTAAATCAATTCTTTTTACATTAACAGGATCTATTGATAATTCTTCAACTGATCTCACATTAGTGATAATTTTGGGGATAGCATTATTGGACTTTTTATCAATATCTTTAGATTGTTGCGCTATAGATATATTAAAAGTGCATATAACTAAAAGAAAAAGATTAAAGAATAAACGTGTTTTCATAGTTCTCACATGTAAATAAATTTAGAATTTAGATAAACTTTAACGACATAACTGCCAGAATATTGCATTTAATATTAAAAGTAATTATAAGTATCAACTTGTTAAATTTGTTTTTAGGTTTTGCATAAAATAATCACTTTTTCAACAAGATTTTAATCTGAAATCATACTGAATACGATTTTACTTTATTATGACACAATTATACTCTGTAATTATAGCATCTCTTCTATTCCTCATTGCTTGTAATGAGAAGCCAATTCCACCTTCGGCAGACTCTGGTACTGGATCTATCAATGACACTCTTTATATTCCTTTACAACCCGATTGGACCGGCTTTAATGAACCTTCAGACATATACATTGGCAGAGAACCATTTGTTTATATAGCTGATACTAAGAACAATCAAATTGTAATGCTAGATATTTCAGGTAGAAAAATCGGAAATTCTCTACTTATAAAAAATCCAAAAGCAATTTCACAAGATGGTCTTTTTGATTTATTAATTTGCGCAGAATTAGATACTGTTTTACAAGGTAAAACCATTACAGTTGGAGCTATTTATAGAATTCATCTGTCAAAAGCCTTGCATAATATTTCTAATGCTGATATTTCTTTAGCATATTGCCAACCTTCACGTATTGAAAGAAGGTTTACTGGAATAACTTGCCTTCCAGATAATTCTTATATAGTATCTAGAACCGGACCAAATAATTCATCTAAATTCGATCCAGATGATGCTGTATTAATATTTTCATCAAAAGATTCATTAACGGGTAGATTATCATCCCTTGTCCCCGAAGGCAATGCATTATATTCAATTGGTAAAATATCGTCTCTTTCTGTTGCAGCTGATAGATCTTCAGATATAATCTTTACTCAGATATCACAAGAAATGCAATTTAAGGTTCAATGGCTTAGTTTTCTTAATGGTGATATAACTGGCTGGTTTCAGAAATTTAACCCTGCTGATAATCTTAATTCTGGTAGAGATTTACTTGCTTTAGGAAAATTTACTTGCCCTGAAGATATAACCTATGACTCATTTGGAAATATCTATATTGCAGATGCCATTAAAGATTCTGTATTCAAATTCAATTCTTATGGAAAAGAAATGCAGTCTTTTGGAGGGCATGGATCTTCACTCAGACAATTTTCTGCTCCTTCTGGCATTGCTTGGTTCAACAAGACACTGTATGTTGCTGATACTAAGAATCAAAGGATTTGTCGTTTCAGATTATCTACAGATTAAAAAAAAAGCCACGTATTTAAAATACATGGCTAATTCTAATAATAATTAGACTATTCTTGTTCTATTGTAGAGCGATATTGACGACGCATAGCTTTCATTCTAGAAAGACGCTTCTCTACAGAAGGCTTCATGAAAAATGCACGTTTCTTAAATTCTCTTAATACTCCACTTCTTTCATATTTCTTTTTGAAACGGCGAAGTGCTCTGTCTATAGACTCATTCGATTGGATTGTTACGCCTACCATGTTGTACTTAGGGTAAAATGAACAATTTATTTAACTAATTTTTCTATCAATTTCTTTTCTTTGTTTTTCTCAAACTGAACGATGATTGCATAACCACCATTAGAAATAATTTCTTTTGAAAGAACTACTCCTAAATCATCCCATTTAGTATGATATATAACATCGCCAATACTATAAGCATCTTGTGGATCATAAGGACGAGAATCCTCTTTTGATACCTGAACAATAGCGCTAGTTCTATCATTCTTTGCTTCTAAAACATCTAAATCAACCAATTGGGAATGACGGCTAACTGTACATCTAGCCCACTGACGACGGCCTTCAGTGTTTTCCATAGGCTCGCCAATAAGCTCATGCTTGGTTTCTTTCATCAAAAAAGGCGAAAACAACTTAACGTATTTTGCTTTTTTTGCACGACGTACTCTAGGGGTCTTTTTTTCAACCATTGAGCTGAATCCTCAAATTCGTAAAAGGAAGGCAAAAATACAAAATAAAAATTACTTTTCAAAATATCAGATAATTCAATTAAGATATGTTGAACAACTTATGCGAACAAACCGAAGTATTTATTGATTAATATCTCTTACTTTTGATTAAACCGGGCATATAATAATTTAAATTTTCTAGTACTTTTCCAGTACCTCTTACAACAGCAGTTAAAGGATCTTCTACTATATGAACTGAAAGTGTAGTTTCCATAGACAGGCGTTTATCGAGTCCTTTTAGAAGGGCACCACCACCAGAAAGCATTATGCCTCTATCGTAGATATCTGCAGATAGTTCTGGAGGCGTACGTTCTAGTAATGTTCTAACAGCATTTACAATTACACCAACTGATTCGCTTAGAGCTTCCCTTATATCTATAGAGCTAACTGTTATTGATTGTGGAATTCCAGTAATAAGATCGCGTCCTTTAACTTCGATTTCAACTTCTTCTTCTAAAGGATAAGCTGATCCTACTTCACACTTAATAATTTCTGCGGTTCTTTCACCGATTAAAATATTATGATTTCTTTTGAAGTACTGTACGATGGCATTAGTCATTTCATCGCCTGCAATTCTTATTGATTCATCATTTACAATTCCGGACAAAGCGATAACAGCAATTTCTGTAGTACCACCTCCGATATCAACGATCATATTTCCTTTTGGCTCATGAACATCTAATCCAATGCCAATTGCAGCGGCCATTGGTTCAGCTATTAAATATACTTCCTTAGCTCCGGCGTGTTCTGCGCTATCACGAACTGCTCTTTTCTCAACTTCTGTTATTCCAGAGGGAACACAAATAACTACTCTTCTTGCAGGCTGCCAACTTAAAGATACTTTTCTGATAAAAGCTCTAAGCATACCCTCTGCTATTTCAAAATCTGCTATAACACCGTCTTTTAACGGTCTGATTGTTCGGATATCACGATGAGTTTTACCTACCATCGCCTGAGCTTCGTGGCCAATAGCTAATATATGTTTATTTGTTCTATCAAAAGCCACTATTGATGGCTCATTTAAAACAAGTCCTTTATCTTTTATCCAAATAAGGGTATTTGCAGTACCTAAATCAATAGCTACATCAGTGGATAAGAAGCCAAAACGCATTCTATTCTCGCACAATAATGAAATCAGTATCTATTTGCAATACACAAATAGGTTCACAAAAGTAAGAAGTTCAACCTTTAAACACAAAGAGTTATGATGTGTTTACAAGGAAAGAAATTCATGGTAATATCGAATAAATCAATATCTGTTTAAGACTTTATTTCAATGCTTTTTTTACTTTATTACTAGAAGCTTGCTTTTTAGCAACTTCCTCATATGATGGCTCAACACCTTCTTGAACAACAGCTTTGTTAATGGTACAATGCTTAATATTCTTTTTATCTGGTAAGTCAAACATGATAGGCAACATAATTTCTTCAATTATGGATCTTAGCCCTCTAGCACCTGTTTTACGATTTCTAGCTTTTTCTACTATTTCCATTAAAGCTTCTGGTAAAAAATGCAAATCACATTCTTCCATTTTAAAAAGCTTTTGATATTGTTTTACTAAAGCATTTTTAGGCTTTGTAAGAATATCTAACATAGCCTCATCGGATAATGGTGTTAATGGCGCTATAACAGGTAAACGACCAATTAATTCTGGAATAAATCCAAATTTTAATAAATCTTTAGATTCTACCAATGATAAAAGTGCATCAGATTCTTCTACATTTTGCTGAGAATTATAGCTAAATCCTATTGTTTTGGCACTCATTCTTGTTGCAATGATCTTTTCTATTCCGTCAAATGCACCACCACAGATAAAAAGAATATTTTTTGTATTTACATATACCAATGGTTGTTCTGGATGTTTGCGACCACCGCGCGGAGGTACGCCTGCAACAGTTCCTTCTAATAATTTTAAGAGTGCTTGTTGAACGCCTTCACCTGAAACATCTCTTGTAATACTTTGAGAATCTGATCTTCTTGCTATTTTATCTATTTCATCAATATATACTATCCCTCTTTCTGCTTTCTCTACATCATAATCTGCACTTTGCAATAAGTGAACAAGGATCGTTTCTACATCGTCGCCTACATATCCAGATTCTGTAATTGTTGTGGCATCAGCAACTGCAAAAGGAACATCTAATATTCGAGCTAATGTTTTAGCTAATAAAGTTTTTCCTGTTCCTGTTGGGCCAACCAACATAATATTGCTTTTCTCGATTTCAACTTCTTCTAAAAACCCAGAAATACTTTGAGATTTTATTCTTTTATAGTGATTATATACTGCTACAGATAAAATCCTTTTTGCTTTTTCTTGCCCAATAACATATTCATCCAATTTGGATTTAATATCAGATGGTTTTAACAAAGCTGTTTTTTTACTTTTAGATGTAACAGCTGCTACAGGTGTTGAATTTTGTTTCAAAATATCTGCAGATGTATAAATACATATATCGCATATATATACATCTTTTCCAGCTATAAGGTTTGTTACTTCGGATGATCCTCTGCCACAAAATGAACAGTGAATTGCACCTTTAGAAGTTCCGGAAGAATTATTCATATATCTATAAATTCAATGTAAATCTTTTCAACACATATATTGAAAAAAAATGGCGAGACGAACTATTCCGCCTCGCCATAAAATCTATTCTTTAAGGTTAAATCGGTTTTTTTATTAGTTCTTCGTGACGTCTTTCAAGAATTTTATCTGCAATCCCATAATCTACGGCTTGAACAGCACTCATATAATTATCGCGATCTGCATCCTTTAAAATCGTTTTTTGATCTTTACCAGTGTGATTGCTAATAATTGTATACAACATTTCTCTAATTCTTAACATTTCTTTGGTATAAATCTCTATGTCTGTTGCCTGACCTTGCGTTCCGCCTAAAGGCTGATGCATCATAATTCTGGAATTAGGAAGAACATATCTTTTTCCTTTAGTTCCTGCACATAATAATACCTGAGCCATAGAAGCAGCCATTCCAACACAAATAGTACTTATGTCTGGCCTAACAAACTGCATTGTATCATAAATCGCCATGCCAGATGTAACACTTCCACCAGGTGAATTAATATAAATATTAATATCCTTGGTTGGATCCTCACTTTCTAAAAAGAGTAATTGAGCAACAGTAAGGCTTGCTACATGATCATCAATTGGCGTGCCAATAAAAATGATTCTATCTTTTAACAAACGTGAATATATATCATATGCTCTTTCGCCGCGGCTTGTTTGTTCAACAACCATCGGAACTAGCTGATTCATCATAATATTAGCTCTAATAAATGATTAGTGAATTAACAACAATTCTTTTGCTAAAGGAAATCTAAAATTATTCACCTAATGTTTTAGCTTTACTTTTACGTTTTGGTTTTTCATCATCTGCTGATTCATCTTTTTTTGATGATTTAGCAGTTTTAGATGATTTTTTTGTTGGCTTTATATCTGCATCATTTGATATTTCTGCTTCTATATCATCCAAACCACCAAACATTCCTGCATGTAGTTCTTTTTGTTTGAAATACGTTTCAGGATCTGTATCTGTAATTATTGCTTTCTCTAATATTTTATCCATTGCTTTTCTAGCAACTATAGATCCCATTAGATTGTTTTCCTTCATTAAGAATGAAAGAATTTGATCATCATTCAATTTAGAATTTTGTCGATAATACTCCATATATGGAATAATGTCATTTTCTTCTAATTGAATTCCCTCTTTTTCGATTATTTTATCGCGAACAAGTTCCCATCTAGCTGTTTGCTCTGCATATGGACGAAATACATCTTCCATTTCTGAAATATTCATGTTTTGAATTTCAGGATTATCTTTTTGTTGTTTTTTCAGATTCTCAAGCATGCCTACCATAACATCTTGAACAATTGCTTTAGGTACTAAAAAGGTATGCTGTGTACTCATTTGTTCTACAACTTGAACTTCTAGCTCTTTTCTAGTTTCATTTTCAAGCATTGTATTATTATACTTTCTAATATCTTGATATAGTTCATCTACAGTATTCAAACGGCCATTTGAATATGCGCTCACAAATGCATCATTGAGTTCTGGTTTGACAAGTTTTTCAACTTTTAAGATTTCAACATCAAATCTATCTGGATTAGAATTGTCACTTTCAGGAGCATCAATATATGTTACTTTTTCACCAACTTTTTTGCCTATCAAGGAATCTCTTAAAAAGCCATCTAAATCTGGATGGTTCAAGAATATAGTATTTTCTTCAGCTTCCACACCTTCGATTGGTTTGCCAGTTTCATCATCCACTTTAATAAATCGAACATGTACTGTATGCAAATTATCATCTGCTTTATCTGCTGAAGTATGAACAGCAGCTTTAACAAGCATGTCTTGAACAACTACATCTACTTCATCATCACTAACTGTATGTATTGGTTTTAATAATTCAAGGCCTTCATATGAACCCAATTCAAATTCAGGTATTGTATCAAATCGAATAATATATGCTACAGTGCCATCAGATTCCTTTTTCATATCCATAAGTTGAGGCTGGCCAATTACACGAATATTATTATTACGTGTATAGCTCTTAAACTCATCATCTGCAACATTCATCAATGAATCATTTTCGATTTGACGCCCAAATCGTTGCTTAATGATTGGTAATGGAACTTTGCCTTTACGAAAACCCTTGATTTCTAGATTAGGCTGAGCCTCACGATAGGCACGCTCAAAATGAGGTATAAGGTCCTCTGAAGTTAAAGTAAATGTAACTTCTTGAGTGCATGAGTCAATCGAAACAACGTTAGTTTCCAAAGATAGTACCTTAGTTATGAATCATTAAATAGAATTCCCGTTCAATTCGGGGCATATTAAGTTAAGTGCGGATGAGGAGACTCGAACTCCTACGGGTTGCCCCACCAGATCCTAAGTCTGGCGCGTATGCCATTTCGCCACATCCGCAATCATTTTTACAACTTCAATTTGCAAAGAGTACAAAAATACAATGAATTTTGCGTGAAAAGAAATAATTTCTTAGCTTCTTAACACTTAGGCTTAAAACAAGGGTGTAATTTGCTTGTGATTTTCACTTTTTGATGTTTTATTTCATGAATAATGACAATATCTTTGATTGTATTGTGATAGGTGCCGGAGTATCTGGAATACATTCTGCTTTATTATTGGCTCAACAAAATAAGCGTGTTCTTTTATTAGAATCAACCTTATATATTGGTGGAAGAGCTCGTTCTTTTATAGATAAACAATCTGGGGATTGTATCGACAATGGACAACATGCCTTGATGGGTTGTTATACTCACTTTTTAAGCATTTTATCTACTCTTAATACTGATAGTTTACTTCATAAACAACATCATCTATCTGTGCCATTTATGTATTCAGATGGACATTCCGATATCTTAAAAGCAGATGTATTTCCTGGTGCTTTGGGTGTGGCTTTTGGTATTCTGAATCTAAAAAAACTCTCTTTATCAGAGAAGATTTCAGCTTTTTACTTTGCAATACGTATCCGTTTAGGATTCGCAAAATCTGGTTCTCTAACTGCATTTGAGTTTTTATTATCAGAAAATCAATCTGCGCATTGTATTGATATTTTATGGACACCCATTATTCTTGCCACTTTGAATGGTCATCCCAAAGAAGTTGCTGCTTCTCTTTTTGTTCAAGTATTAACACTTGCATTTTTAGGTAAAAAAGACGCTTCTACGCTTATTCTTCCAAAAGTTGGATTATCTGATTTATTGTCTCCTTTTCCTGATTGGCTTGCTAAACACAATGGTATTTGCAAACTTGGTGAGCCAGTAGAAGAAGTACTATTTACAGATAAAAAACCAAGCGCTGTTCTTACTAAATCTGGAGAAATATACCATTCGGATTCTATTATTATGGCAATTCCGCCTAAAAGCATAAAACGTATTATACATAAAGAATGTAAAGAACATAAATTTTATAAAGCCTTAGATCAGTATGCATTTTCACCAATTATTTCTGTGTATTTGTGGATAGACGTAAAATTTCCTGATATAGAATTTGCTGCATTATTAGGAACCAATACACAATGGGTTTTTCATAAAAATGCTTTTATGCAAAATAATATAAGCTCAACCCTATTATCTTGTACTGTTAGTGCAGGAAATAACTCTATTGATGATGAGGGTATATCAATTGCAATACAGTGTTTACAGGAAATAAAACTATGTTTTCCTTCAATTAAACATGCGAAATTATTACACTGGAAAGTAATTAAGGAAAAACAAGCGACTTTTTTAGCAACACCAGAGATAGAAAATAACAGACATTCAACTTATACTGATATTGAAGGACTGTTTATTGCCGGAGATTGGACTAATACCAAATTACCAGCCACCTTAGAAGGCGCTGCAATTAGTGGATATCATGCTGCTAATGCAGTATTAACCACCAAAAGCACCGTATTTTCTCATTCCTAAAAACCAAATACTTTTGGTGATCATCCAAAATATTAAGCACCAAAGAATACTCATGAATAGATAAAGTGGTGCATGGGATATTGAGATTGTACCGCTTGCTAATGCTCCGGGGATATATCCAAAATATTGAAAAGGAAGGAGATTTGAAATTGGTAGTATCCAAGCAGGTAAAATTGATAGTGGCAACATTGCACCAGACAAAAAAACCATACTTATATCAAGAATAATATGAAATGTCCAAGTTTCTTCATACCAAAAGGCTAAGTAGCTTATTGCCATCGAGATAAAGAATTTACATATTATTGCAGTTATCAATATAAGCATCCCCCAAACAGCACCTGTTATATGCATCTGATATGTAGTAAAGAAAACGAAGAAAGGAAATATTATTAAAGCAAATAGCAATGTTCCCACTTTTTCAGCTGCAACCATAGCCCCCGAAAATCCTAAATGAGAAAGTGGTTTCAGTAAATATTTATTTAAGTCTCCATTTCTTATTTCGTCTCCCACGCCTCTTTCTATTCTACCACTTCTTGTTAATATAGTGCATAAAGAAACAAAACAAATATACATATACATAGAATCGGCCGTATAACCTTGTATAGCCCCTTGCCCTTTTGATTTAAATACAGATTCCCACAAAAGAATTTGCACTAAAGCATGAATCAATAATGATAAAGTACTATTTGTTAAAAAATCTATTCGATATTCCATCAATGTAGATATACCACTTTTAAATGCAGCTATATATGTTCTTATAGGTCTATTCATCACAAAGCTTTTGTTCTTCCGCCATCGATCAATAGAGTAATTCCTGTAATATAAGAGGCAAAATCTGATGATAAGAAAACAGCAGATGCAGCAATATCTTGTGGTTCTGCTAATCGTTTCATAGGAATTTCTTGAGCCATCAACACCGATGCTTCTTCTACTGAAATATTATTATCAGCAGCCTTTTTTTGTAAAATACCTGTTAAACGACCAGTTTTTGTAGCCCCTGGTAAAATGCTATTGACAGTAATTCCATAAGCTGCAACTTCATTAGATAATGTTTTAGCCCAGCTTGCTGTTGCACCACGGATTGTATTGGATACTCCAAGACCATCCAATGGTTGCCTAACAGAAGTTGAAATAATATTAATAATTCGACCCCATCCTTCTTTTTTCATATCCGGCAGAACATGCATTGTTATCTCATGACTACAAACAAGTAGTCTAGTAAAAGCATCATAAAATTCTTGTGAATGTGCATTTGATATATTGCCAGGAGGTGGACCACCAGTATTATTAATCAATATATGAATGGTTATATCTTCAATAGTTTTAAGTGCTTTTTTTACTTCTTCCAAAGAAGAAAAATCAGCTACCAAAGCCCTGTGAATTTGATTGCCATTATTAGGCAATGAATTAACAGCTGATTCTAAAGAATTATTATTTCTAGCAAATGCAATAATATTTGCACCTGCTTCTGCAAGCATCATAGCTATGCTAAGCCCAATTCCTTGAGAACTACCACACACTAAGGCTGTTTTACCATCTAATCTAATATTCATACTTTGTATATCTACTTTATTTAGCAAGCACAATAAATTGAGTTCTTCTATTTAATGCACGATTTGTTTCGGAATCATTTGGAGCCAAAGGTTGCGTCATACCAAAACCACGAGCCCGCAATCTTTTAGATTCTATACCTCTTTTAAGCATCTCTGTCATAACCGCATTAGACCTAGCATCGCTTAAGCGCTGATTAAATTCTTCGCCACCAATATTATCTGTATGACCCTGAATTTCGAGTCTTAACTTGGGATATCTTTCCATCAATTCTACCAATTCATCAATCCTTCTTAAAGATTCATCTCTAACTATCGCAGAATTATAATCGAATTGAATTGGGTATTTAAAATTGTCTGAGACGTCAAAACCAGGGCCTAAAGGTGCGGTATCATATTCTCCATCGGCAATGATTGTGTCATTTTGAGGAATTAAGGATATGTTAACTTTATGCAATCCATAATACTCCGGAGCTTTATAACTAATTTTATAAAAATTTCGAAGGCTACGATAAATATCTAAAAACACATCCATTAATTCTTGTTTTGTACGTGCTTTATAATATTTACCGCCAGAATATTTAGCAATAATTGATAAAATTTCATCATTAGGATAGCCAAATCCAATAGTAAAAATATGGATATTATTAGATTTTGCTGAGTCTAAGATTTGCTTCAATTTGGTTTTTGAATAATTATCTTCACCATCTGAAAATACCACCAACACTCTTGGAACTGAATCTGGTAATTCTGAGGTGAACTGTTCCATAGATTTCAGAATTGCATCATATAAAGCCGAATAATAGCCTTGTCCTTGTAAAAAAGTAGATTTAAATTTATTCATGATTATCTCTTTATCCCGCCACATTGGAACTTTAAGAGTATAATCTTTACTAAATGTAGAAATACCAATTCTATCTTGTGGTTGTTTCATATTTACAAAAAGCTCTGTCCCCATAGATATCGCATCCATTATTCCATTCATAGAGCCACTAAAATCTACACTTAGCATGATTGCATATGGTATGGAATCTGCATCCCCATATTCTCTTACAGTAAAGCTATCTATAATTACTTTCTGTCTACCTAATTTCTCTTTTATTGCACCCCAATATTTCATGTCTTTTCGATAAGGAGGTGCCAAGTTAGTTATATAATTACCTGTTGAATCATATATTTTTGCAAATAATCTAATTTCTTTAGGATAAGAATTGGTTTCGATTCTTGTTATTTCCATGGCCAGCGTAGAAATATCTGCTTTTTCTATCGGTTTGGTACCCGTAAGAAGCAAAGAAGGTCGGGTAGAGTCTGTGACTTCACTTTGTAAATCTAGGCTACTTAAGGATGCTGCCGAACGAGAAGTACCACAAGATTGCAATAATAAAAAACAGCTGAATAATATCGCTATCATAGTATATAAAAGGGCAGAATCTTTAAAAAGAGATCCTGCCCTTATATTCGATGTATGTGAATACAAATCTTTCATGTATACTTGAAATAATGTAAAGATTAATCAGCTTTTGGAGGCTGCCAATTTCCTCGGCTCCATTTAATTAATTCGATATTTGCATTTCCTACATATAATTTCATCTTAGCTTTTACCGGAATTCTTGCTTCATCATCACTAAACCAACCCTCGAATTTTCCTGTTAGACCATAAATCCCTGTCCAATTAGCAGTTCCATTAAAATACAGGCTTTTAATTGGATAAGAAGATGCATTTATCTCAATATTTTCTTCTTTTGCCAAAAAATTGATTGAAGTAGATACGGTATCATCCATTATGACTGTAGGTACCTTAATAGATTTTTTTGATTTAAGAAGTTGTCTAGCCAAAAAATACAAACTACTTCCATCATTCCATTTTTTTGGAGTGGAGAATACTCTTTTTTCAGCAAGCTTTTCTTTTTTATATTTTTCCATGGTTAATGTTTGTTTTGGATAATCAAACATATATTTATCAAAAGACCATGTTCCATCAGATTCTTTTGTATTGGCTGTAAAATTATGAGAGAAAGTTACTGATTGGTCTATCCAGCTTTCGTAAACAGAATGTAAGTCTATAAAAGGTATACCTTTACGTGAATCTATGTATATCTTGCTATGATAAACATTTTTTCCATCGAATATTTCATTTTTTAATGTAACTACTTTAATAGAACCAAGTGTAATTCCCATATAAGACACTTCATACAACAATTCTTCTCCGGGCATAATCACTTGTGAATACAGCGTAGTAGTATCTACAAACATCAATAGGAATGTGATACACATTACTAATATCCCCTTAAGGATTGAATTCATATTTAATATTTCGAAAATGGATAATACTTATTTCAATTTGGCAATTTTAGAAGCTTCTGGAAATAGAAGCATGGCTTTATTTATTTGTTTATCATCTTGATAAGCAATTGGAAAGAAGCCTAAATTTCCATATAATGATCTGGCAATCGTTGCTTTAATCATACTTCTAATATATTCTTCATCTTTTTTATAATTCACATCATTCCACACGATTTCTTTTGATTCAGCTAGTTTTTTAAAAGAATCCATGATTTCATCACTTGAAGAAAACGATTTACGGTACATTTTGAAATCTTCTTTATACTTATTACGAAGTTGGGCACCTTCACCTCGTAAATAGCTATCGGTGAATTCCCAAAAAAGATTTTTCCGACGAATAGCAACACTTAATGGAGTAATTGTATCTGGTTTTACCACATAATCTGGTATAATTCCTCCACCTCCGTATACTATTCTGCCACTTACAGTTTTAAATACTGGACGTAGCGAATCTACTTTTTTACCTTTATCTGCAGAATGTTGAATATTATCTCCTTCTTCTACATCCTCTCTTCCTTCGCCTTTATAGTATTTATCTTTGTCATTATATGGTCTTTGTATCAAACGTCCAGATGGTGTAAAATAACGTGATATTGTTAATCTGAATGCTGAGCCATCGGACAAAGGGTATTGTTGTTGAACAAGGCCTTTACCAAATGATGTCTCTCCCACTATTAAACCACGATCTAAGTCTTGTACTGCACCAGAAACAATTTCACTTGCAGATGCAGAACCTCCATTTACCATTACGATAAGAGGAATATTTTCAAATTCACCACCATCACTGGAATAATAATCTTCATCTACTTCTGGTTTACGACCTTTAGTATATACTATTTTTTGTCCACCAGTTAAGAATTCATCTGCTAATTTAAATGCCTGATCAAGATAGCCACCTGGATTATTTCTTAAATCTAGTATGAGTTTTTTCATACCTTCTGCTCTAAGTTTTCTGGCGGCTTCTACAAATTCGGTATGTGTTGTAGCTGCAAATCGATTAATTGAAATCAATCCAATATCAGTTTTATCAATGATAAAACTTGCGTCTACAGTATAAATTGGAATCTTGTCTCGAACTATATCATAATCTATTAATTTAGTTTCTGGACCTCTTTTAACACTTAGCTTTACATGAGTACCTTTTGGACCACGTAATTTTTTGGGTACATCTTCACGTGTTAAGCCTATTGCTAAGGTATCATCAATCTTAACAATTTTATCACCAGATTGAATTCCTAAAGCTTCACTCGGGCCACCACTAATAGGAGTTACTATTGTAATTGTATCCTTTACAATATCAAACTCTACTCCAATTCCCTCGAAACTTCCCTGAAAATCTTCTGTTACTTTTTTCATCTGAGAGGCTGGAATATATACCGAATGAGGATCTAATTCATTCAACATTCCCTTGATTGCTGCTTCTGTTAATTTTTGTGCATCTACATTTTCTACATACATAGAGTTAGCACGATTTAATACATCATTGAACTTTTTAACTTGTTCATATATATTATCACTTGATATTGCAGGTCTAGACAAAGAGCCTAAAAAAATACCCGCACCTACAGAAGCACCTATTAATAATGCTTTGGTAAATTTCATATGGTATGCTTAATAAAAGGGGATAAGTACTGTGCAAATTTACGCCATAATACTGTATGTTCAGCTATTTGAATCATCTAATATTAAAAAAGTATATGGCAGTAATAGCTAAATACCAAGTAATTGCTTGCTATGACGTAGATAATTTATTGGATAGTGTAATGAACTATCAAAAAGTCATAATCCTGTTTCTTTAAATCGATAACCAACCCCTTTTACGGTTTCTATTAATACTCCATATTTTCCTAATTTTTCCCTGATTTTAGAAATATGAACATCAACAGTTCTATCAACAACGTATACACTTTCTCCCCATATCCTACGCAATAAAATTTCTCTTGGAAACACTTTTCCTCTATTTGAAGCCAAAAACGCTAATAATTCAAATTCCTTTTTAGGAAAGAAACTTTCATCATTATCTATTTTAACTGTATAATTCTGACGGTTAATTTCTAAGGTATCAATTCTTAGTATCTCTGGTGCAGCAATTGTTTCCGTTCTTATTTTTTCTGCTGATCTACGTAAAATAGTTTTTATTCTTGCTACTAAAACTCTGGGGCTTACTGGTTTTTGTATATAATCATCTGCACCTAATTCTAAACCAAGGATTTGATCTATTTCACCAGTTTTTGCAGTTAAAAATATTATTGAAGCTGCTGCGGTTGCTGGAATTTGACGTAATAATCGGCATATTTCAAACCCATCATACCCTGGCATCATGATATCTAATATAACCAAATCGGGTTTTTGCTCTGCTGCCAAAGACAAAGCTGTTTCACCATCTGTAGCTGTAAATACAGAATAACCTTCTTTTCGAAGATTATAACTTATTAAGTCTACAATATCCTGCTCATCGTCTACCACCAGAATGCGCTTATTCATAGTTTTCTCTTTTCAGACATATTGTGTAACAACAGCTGTGCAAAAGTAAAGTATTACAGTATGATACTGTTGTAATCAAATCGTAACATGAAAATACTATATGATATATTCCTGATTATCTTACTTTGAATGTTGCCATTGTAATGATAGCAAGCAAAATAGCTATGATATAAAATCTTGTTACAATTTTAGATTCATGAAGTCCTAATTTTTCATAATGATGATGTAATGGTGACATCTTCAAAAGCCTTATTCCTTCTCCTGTTCTCTTTTTTGTGTATTTGAAATATCCAACTTGAACAATCACAGATAGTGTTTCTGCAAAAAAGATTCCCCCTAAAATTGGCAAAAGAAACTCTTTTTTTATTAAGATGCATAATCCTCCTAGGGCACCTCCTAAGGCCAGAGAACCAGTATCACCCATAAAAACTTGAGCTGGATGAGAATTAAACCAAAGAAATCCTAATGATGCACCAACCAGCGCTGCACAGTAAATTGTTAATTCATCTGCACCTCTTAAATGGACGATATTTAAATATTGTGCAAAAACTGCATTTCCGCTTACATAGCAAATTACGGCCAAAGCAAAAGCAGCAATACCAACTGTTCCTATTGCCAATCCATCTAAACCATCGGTTAGATTTACTGCATTAGATGTAGCGGTAAGTATAAATATCACTGCAGGTATATAATAAAAGCCGAAATCAAAATGAATGTTTTTAGCAAATGGCACCGTTGTCATTGTATGAACAGCTTGAAAAGAAGTTGAAAACCATTCTGGATACCAAAAGATTGTTCCACCAACAATACAGCCTATTAATACTTGTCCAACTATCTTATATCTACCAATTAAGCCCTTTTTCATTTTCTTGATTACTTTTAGATAATCATCTAAAAATCCTACTGCGCCTAGTCCAACTGTTATTAATACAATCAAAAGCACATAAGTATTTTGAATATTTGCCCATAATATTGTTGGTATCAATACTGCAGCAAGTACAATCAAACCACCCATTGTAGGTGTACCTGCCTTTAAAGAATGATTACCCGTTGCCTGTAATTCTTGTTTTGCTTGCTCACCAATTTGCATTTTCTTTAAGAGTTTTATGATTATCGGGCCAATGATAAATGAAATCAATAAAGCTGTTATAGTTGCAGCAGCAGCTCGAAATGTTACATATTGAAATACTCCGAAACCGGGCAAATCAAATGCGGTTCTTAACCATGCAGTAAAGAAATAGAGCATAGAATACCTTTTACTTTGTTAATTTTTCTATGTTGAATGTATCAATGAATTTTTCCACGCAATAAGTACATTTTCAAGTTGTATTCCGCGTGATCCTTTTATAAGAACTATATCTCCTTTCTTTGCTTCTTTTTTGATGATGTCTGTGCATATATCTAATGTCTCGGCATATATCAAACTTGGTTCTTTAGCTTCTAAATATGTATATGCTTTATACATTTCTTGTCCGGTTACAATGCACAAATCACTTGATATTATCGCTAATTGAAGAATTTTTATATGTTCTGGAAATGAAGAATTGCCAAGTTCTCGCATATCTCCTAGTACAGCTATTTTTTTTCCAAGTACGGTAAAACCCGCAAGCGTTTCTAAAGCTATACTCATCGATGCAGGATTTGCATTATAAGAATCATTTAAAACTTGAATATTGCCAATCTCTTGCATTGCCATTCTACCATATCCATGATATTCTGGTGGGGTATAATCACTTAATGCAGTCGCAATTTCATCAAGATTCATCCCACATGCATATGCAAGTGCAGATGATGCAATTGCCGTCATTATTCCTACTTTCCCTGGCATATTAATTAATGCCTTAAACTGATTTTGATTATGTATTGTAGCGGCATTTACTATAAAACTAATTGTAGCATAACCATTAGTATTCATTTGCCAAGTACATGATATATCAGAACGTAAAGAATACATTGAATATGTAAGTGATTTTTTATCACCCATATATTTTTGCAATCTTTCATCATCAATATTTATCAATTTAATGCAGGATTGTCTGTCTAGATGCCTAAACAAAGCGGTTTCTTCTTTCTCTACTCCATCTAAATCTATCAGTTTTTCTAGATGTTCTTTACCAATATTGGTTATTAATCCATGTGTTGGTAATACAATTTCAGATAAAGCCTCAATTTCGCCTGGCTCATTTGTTCCTATCTCTATTACTGCTACTTGATATGTATCATCTAATTGCAATAACATTAATGGCACGCCAATCTGATTATTATAATTAGCATATGTTTTTAATGTTACAAACTTCTTACCAAGTATATAGGCGGTACAATCTTTTGTAGAAGTTTTTCCGGCAGCACCAGCTATTGCAATAATGTGAATATCATATCTTTTTCTATGAAATTGAGCTAGTTTTCCTAATGCATGCAAAGTGTTATCCACAATTATATGTGGAAAATCTGAAAGTTCTGTGGAAAACTGATATGCACCATGTCTATCAACAATAACTCCGCTTGCACCTAATTCTTTAGCTTTAGAAATAAAGGTATGTCCATCTAAGTGTTCTCCCCTTATAGCTATATATAAATTTCCTTGTTGCAAAGTACGTGTATCAGCCGATATCCCTACACAATCAGAAGGTACTCTAAAATTGGTAAAATCCTCTAGAATATAAAGAAGTTCTTCGGTAGTAAAATGTGCTTTATTTTTCATGCTATACTGGGCGAGTTAATTAAAGTATATGCTTCTATACTTATTGGCAAAATTAGAAAAAATACTTTTAGAAGATTTATACGGCTGTTCTTTTGGCAATTTCGGCAGACAACAAAGTTATTACAGCAGTATAATACAACCAAATTGCAGGTATTACTAATGCAGCATATGTTCCGTAAAATATACCTAAAGAGGTAGTATAATTAATATACCAGCTAAATATTAATCGAGCTAATTCCCATAAAAACCAAGCAATTAAAGTAGAATTTCTAATAATAGCTTTTGATTGTTTTATGGGTGGTAAAGTTATATATATAAATAGAAATAAAAGTGGTGGAGATATAAAAGCAGTTAATTTCACAAATATGCCCGAGAATAAAAGCGAGTCTGGTATATAAGGAAATAAGAAACCTTCTAAAGCAGAAGAAAAAGGATGTAAAAAAGTACTTGCAATAACAAGCATGATAAAGAGTATGGTGCGTATTAAATCTTGAATTTTCACATGAATAAATGATTGATCTGGGCCAATCCCGAATACTGTTTGCATACCACTTCTAAAAGAAGATAATAATGCGGAAGCTGTCCACAATAAAGCAGGAATACCAATCCATCCTGCATTATTACTTATCATAAATAATGATTCTATTTCTTGTACTACTAAGTTTGCGATATTTGAACCGCTATGTCCTGCAGGAAGGAATGTTGATAAAAAAATATTAAGTGAAGGTAAAAAAGTAGAAGGACTAATTAGTTTTCCTACAATAAACAGGGCAACCAATAATAATGGAAATACACATAGTAAAGCATTAAAAGCAATACCTGCAGAAATCAAAAAAAAATGTCTTGTTGCAATATCATCTAAAAATTCATAGACAATTTGATATACACTATGAATCAATAATAAGAGTCTACTTTGTTTTTTCATAATATTAAGAATATACTCTATCAAAATGATATGTCTTGCTGTTTGATGTTTGCATCTTCAGTAAAGTTCGTAAATTTACATAGTTGATTGTATAATCATATTTAATGTTAATTAATATTTGATGTAATAAAGGTAAGAGTATGATAGATTTAATGAACCTGAACACAGCTAAAGAAGAAGATTTAGGTGTTGAGATTATACCGATTGGTATTACTGGTGCTAGTGATTCAGACAATATTAGCATAGCTCAAAAAGCGATTAATGAAGTTAGAAAGATCAAGTCTCAGAATAATATTCCTGATGATTATGGCTTAAGAGTAGGCGTAAAAGGTGGTGGTTGTTCTGGAATGAGTTATACTTTAGGCTTTGATGCTAGTGCAAAAGATAATGATAGATTATATGAAACACAGGGCATAAAAGTGTTTATCGACCCAAAAAGCCTGTTTTATTTGATGGGTATTACTTTGGATTATAGTGATGGCTTAAATGGCAAAGGTTTTACTTTTAATAATCCTAATGCTACCAAAACATGCGGTTGTGGTAGTTCATTTGGAGTATAATATTTGTTTAATATATTGAGAATATACTATGGCTTTTGAATGGAAATTTAATGCTCGTCCTTATTCTGATGAGCAAGCTAAAGAATTATTACACAATGTAATATCTCCAGAAACAACAGATTGGCATTATAATACACATCACAAAGGTTATGTTACCTTTTTGAATAA
Organism: Bacteroidota bacterium; assembly: GCA_049317525.1. Lineage (GTDB taxonomy): Bacteria > Bacteroidota > Ignavibacteria > Kapaibacteriales > UBA961 > UBA961. Next base: position 24,228 of record JBMOIC010000017.1, read on the forward strand.
AATAGAAGGCGAATTAGAACATGCTGATAGATCTGCTGCAAATGGAAATTACAGTCAAATTGGCGAGTTAAAGCGTCGTTTAACATGGAATCATGGTGGAACTGTACTTCACGATGTATATTGGGAAGTTTTAGGTGGCGATGGTGATATCAGTAAAGGGCCTGATATTATTGCTGCAATTGAGAAAGAGTTTGGTTCTTTTGATGCATGGAAAGCTGATTTTAAAGCTGCTTGCATTGCTGCTAAGCTATCAGGGTGGGGTGTTTTAACTTTAGATCAACTTTATAGTGGTAGACTTCTAAATGTATTAGTTGATGAACACCATTATGGAGCAATTTGGGGCGGAATCCCTTTAATTTCTTGCGATGTTTTTGAACATGCATATTATCACAAAGATGGCCCAGGTAGAGCAAAATATGTAGATAATTTTATTGCTTGTCTACATTGGGGTAGAATAAATGATAGATATAATAAATACAATAAATAGTTTTTTGTTTTGATATTGTATGGGTAGAAATGTTGCTTTAAGCAGGTTTTCTACCCATTTTTATATATCATCATCGTCATCTATCATATCTTCATCGGGGCTAATAACTTCTTTCATTCTATAACCAACACCACGAATGCTCTGAAGTATTCTGGGAGAGCCTGGCCTTTCGATTTTTGATCGTACCCTTTTAATATACACATCTATAATGTTTGATTCGGGGTCAAAATTATGCTTCCATACATGCTGAGTAATCATGCTACGGCTAATAATTCTATTTTTATTACGCATTAAGTATTCTAGTAAAGCATATTCTTTAGTAGTCAATTCAATTTCTTTTCCCCATCTAATAGCCACATGAGCTACTGTATCTAAAATTAAATCCATGCATTGCATTTTGGTAGATTTTTCTGGACTAGACCTTCGCATGATAGACCTTAATCTAGCAGCTAATTCTTCAAAATGGAATGGTTTTGCCATATAATCATCGGCCCCTAAATCTAAGCCTGAAACTCTATCTTCTGTGTTTCCTCTAGCAGTAAGCATCAATACAGGAGTTGCATTTCCTGCGCCCCTTAATGCACTTAGAACTGCAAACCCATCTCTTTTAGGTAGCATTACATCTAATACTATTGCATCAAATTGATTATGCAATGCTATTTCTAATCCTGTTTGACCATCAAAGGCTGTTTCAACTATATAACGCTCTTCCTCTAAACCTCTTTTGATAAAAAAAGCCATCTTTTTTTCATCTTCAATAACCAGAATTTTCATAATAAAACTGTTTTATGATGTATAAATCAGTAAAGAAACTCTACATATTCTGCTAATTCTTCATGGGACATGCAATGCATCAACATCTCGTCTTCCTTTAACTGCTCGACTGCCTTTTTTACAGCTAAAATATCTAAACCATGATGATAAGAAAATCTCCATATATCTATGGGGGCCATACTTATCTCTAAGGCTAATAACTGGGCAATCGTCAAACTCTCTTTTTGTAAGAATCTTTCTTTTACGGCTTCTACAAAAAATGTAATGTCACTCCCTATTAGATGAGCAGGCGTAAAATAATAATTATTATTACTTATCAAATCACAAATAGGAAATCCGCGAACTGGATCTAGTAATAAGGGTAGAAAACTTAAACTAACTATATATTTCATTTCAGAATCTTGGTCTACCCATAAATCTACCCAAATATCAACATGTTCTGCTTTTAGCCATTCAAAAAAAGCAATCTCTTTAGGTGGCAATTTGATCAATAATGATGAACCAAATGTTCTTATTAATTGAATTGCAATTTCTTGATTCAAAAAAGAAAGTGTTTCTTCATTGAATTCAATGATAGTGTTCTTATCAGATTGAGATATTTGTTGTTCTATCGATAGTATTATTTCTTCTAAATTCATCTTTTATCCAGTATTTAACTTCTTACCTTGCAATCTATTTGCTGTTCAACTTTCATAACAATCTTATTGACTGCTTCCTGAATTTCTTGATCTATTAATGTTCTATCAGATGCTTGGAATATAAAACTGATTCCAATAGATTTTTTTTGATCACCTAATGATTTTCCAATAAACACATCAAAAACTTGAATATCCTTTAAAAATGGGATTCCCGTTGAATGCGCAATCTCTATAATTTTCTCTGCTGGAATATGCATATCAGCAACAAAAGCAATATCTCTATTAACAGATGGAAATGTATTTATCTGTTTAAAAAATTGCTTTTTCTGTTTTACCTGATACAGTGTAGAAAGCTCTATAATTGCTGCATATACAGGAATATCACAATCAAATGAACGTGTATATTGAGGCTCTAATTGCCCTGCACAGCCTATATATTTTTTTCCTGCATAAATGGATACCATATTCTTACTAAGAATTGCTTTAGGAAGAGTTAAAGGTAATTCATTTTTAATCGTAATACCATCTAATAATAAATAATCACATAGATGTTCTACAATTCCTTTTATATCATAAAAATCATATGGTTTTGCTTGTTCAGACCAATGTTCTTTACCAGATATACCTGTTAATGAAATCATTAATTGCTCTGTTTCATCATATCCTTCTAATGAAGCAATACCAGATTTTTTTTCTGATTTTCTATTAAATATTTTACCAATATCAAAAAGTGCTAATGTTTTTTTTCCATTACGAATATTATGAGAAATAACTTTTATATGCGCCGGCACAATCGATGGACGCATCACAGAAAATTCTTCACCCAATGGATTTGCTAATAATATGGGATTATCGGTAAACAAAGAAGCAGATTTTTTATCTAGAAAACTATATGTAACAATCTCGCTAAATCCATTATATACTAAGTGTTTACGTATAATATTTCGCAAAGCAGGCTGGCTTAATGCGCTTTGAATAGATCGTTCAACAGGAAAATGAACTTCAGTTTGCGAAGGGATACTATCGTAATTTCTTATTCTGGCAATTTCCTCTATTAAGTCTATTTCTTGAGATAAATCAATTCTCCAAGAAGGACATTCTACCACAATTTCTTCAGAATTATTATTCATTATCTTGCAGCCTATAGAGTGCATACAAATAATGATATCATGTATAGTTAAAGAAATACCTATAATAGAAATCGCTTTTTGTAATCGTAGATGTATAATCTTAGATGTATGCGTAATTGGATAGATATCTTGCATGTCTCCATGTATAGATCCTCCAGCTATATCTAATATCATCTGCGCAGCCCTAAGGGCAGCATGAGGCAACATATTGATATCTACACCACGTTCATATCTATAAGCAGCATCACTAGAAATCCCTAAGACTTTTGCTGTTTTTCTAATTGAAGAAGGCTTAAAATATGCTGATTCAATAAAAACATTTACGGTTGATTGTGATATTTCGCTATTCTTCCCACCCATTACCCCAGCGATAGCAATTGGCTTTTCAGCATCACAAATCATAAGCATGGAATTATCTAAAACTCTTTCTTTACCATCTAAAGTAATAAAGGAACTTCCTGATTCTGCGGTTTTTACAATGATAGAATTACCCGAAACACAATCTGCATCAAAAGCATGCAAAGGTTGCCCGGTTTCCATAAGAACATAATTAGTGATATCGACAATTGAATTTTTGGGTCTTAAACCAATAGATTCCAATCGTTTTTTCAACCAATCAGGCGAATCACCTACAGTAATCCCTTTAATAAGAATACCCATATAGCGATTACATAAATCTTCTGAAACAATAGAAATAGAAGGTATATCAGAACTTGCTATTCTCTTATTGTAGTTTTCTAAAGCTAATTGTTCTGCAGGAATTGTAAATTCATTCAATTGATTATTAAGGCAAGCAATTTCTCTTGAAAGGCCAATATGACTTAAACAGTCTGCTCGATTTGGTGTTATTCCTATTTCAAAAATAATATCATTAGCACCAAGATATTCTGCTAATGAAATACCAATTGGTGTCTCAAGTGGCAATACCCAAATACCACCATCATCTTCCCCAAGATTAAGTTCATATTTACTACAAATCATACCATTAGATTCTATACCACGGATTTTTCTTTTGGCAATTGCAAAGCCACCTTGGGGAACAATAGCACCCTGTTTAGCAATAATTACATGCTGTCCAGCAGCAATATTAGGTGCTCCACAAATGATAATAGATTCAGCATCTCCAGTATACACAGTACACACAGATAATGAATCAGCATTAGGATGAGGTTCACATAGCAGAACTTTTCCTGTATAAAAACCATGATATGTACTAGCATTATCAACTATAGACTCTATTTCGATGCCCAGCATCATAAGTCCATCTGATAATTCTTGAGGGTTTTGCTTAAAATTAAAGCACTCTTTAAGCCAATTTTGAGATACAATCATGAGTAAATAAGAATTAATCAAAAAAGAGAGAAACAATCAAATCAAGAAAATTACAAGTGCAAATATAAGTGTTAAACATCTTTATGCTTAATCTATAGTAAATCTGATTAGATATATGATTTGATAAAGATGCATTAATGTAAGTAGAATACAAGTATTTCATAAATGATAAACCCTGCTTTTATCTTTTTTTTGGTAATTTTGCACTGACAAATTTCACTCTTCAATCCTTTTTTTAAAGAATATCCATGACTCAAGATCCTCTTAAGGGGAAGATTCGCAAAGCAATACTAACATTGCAAATAGCCAATGGCATTGCTGCTTTAGCCTTTTTGGGTGGTTGGTTTGTATCCCAAGAATCGTTATTTCTGATAGCTTCTGCATGTATGGTTATAGCATTCATTGGACTTTTTTTTCTAAAAAAGAGAATTCTTTCTTCTCTATTTCCAAATGATTCCAAATAACTGTCTTTAACTGAATTACGGATAAATACATATGAATATAGCGGTTGTATGTGGTGGCATTTCTCCTGAAAGGAATGTATCATTAGTTGGTGGATTAGCAGCAGCAAATGCATTAGAGCACAATGGACATACAGTAAGAATTATCGATCCAGCATTTGGTTCTGATTCTATTCGTACAAAAGATCAAATACTTGTAAATCCCTCTGAATTACCAAGTTCTGATATTTTAGATTTGCCTAAACAACGATTATTAGATTGCGTGCAATCATCTGCATTTGATGGAATAGATAAAGCCTTTTTATTAGTTCACGGAACAAATGGAGAAGATGGAATTTTTCAGGCATTATTAGAAGCCAAAGGAATTCCATACACAGGCAGCAAAGTAATGTCTAGTGCATTGGCAATGAATAAATTAGCTTCTAAAGTGATGTTTTCTGCAGTTGGCATTCAAACTCCAATATGGATAGCTGCAGTAAAAAGCAAAGGGCACTTAGAAAATCCTGCAACAATACAAGATATTTTAGAAGAAATTCCTGGTAGTATTGTTATTAAACCAAATGATCAAGGTTCTACCGTTGGAATGTCTATACTTCATAATCCAACATCCGAAACCATTTACAATGCATTACAACTTGCGGGTGAATATTCTGAAATTGTGCTTATAGAAGAATTTATCGAAGGCCGTGAAGTAACTGTTGCCGTATTAGGTGATGAAGCACTTCCAATTATAGAAATTGAGCCCGAGGGTGGTTTTTATGATTATAAAAGAAAGTATACCAAAGGATTCACGGAATATCATTGCCCTGCAGATTTATCAGAAGATATTTCAAGCTTTGTTCAAAACCTTGCTATTTCTGCTCATCATGCATTAGGATGTACTGCTTATAGCAGAGTAGATTTCAGAATAAATGAAGACAATGTTCCTTATTGTTTAGAAGTAAATACAATACCTGGTTTTAGCTCTACAAGCTTAGTTCCTATGGCAGCAAAAGCAGCAGGTATTGATTTTAATAGATTATGCGAAATGATTATTGAACTATCATAATTGAAATATACTTAAGATGGCTAGAAATCAAATCAATACACTAAGCGAACAACAAAAATCATCAGAAATGATTCATACCAGAAAATTTTTGAATAGATGGTCTTTAATGGGATTGATTCTTTTAAGTGCCCTAGGAACAGCTATTTATGTAAATAGTGTAATGAGAATCAATGCTGTTCTTGGAGAAATTCGTGTTTTAGAGAAAAACAGAGATTCATTAATGATTATCAATCAATCTATTCAAGCAAAAGTATTTGAATTGCAATCTGCTTCAAGAATAACATCAATCGCAAAAAAAAAACTTGGAATGATATCTAATCCAAAAGCTCCTCAAATTGTTGATAAATAAGTATTTACATATATAGGAATTTACTATCTTGATGGAAAAACAAAAAGTTACGCTCATAAAAGGTGATGGCATTGGACCAGAAATTTCCGAAGCTGTACAATTAATTTTTTTGGAAGCTGGTGTTCCAATTGAATGGGAAGAAGCAGAGGCAGGTTTATATTGCATTGAAGCTTATGGAAATGGTATCCCACAAGAAACTCTTGATTCTATATCAAGGAATAAAATTGCCTTAAAAGCACCAACCACAACACCTATTGGTGATGGACATAAAAGTATAAATGTTACGATAAGAAAAAAATTAGATTTATTTGCGAATGTAAGACCTTCTAAATCATTGCCTGGAATAAAAACCAGATTTGACAATGTAGATTTAGTTATTGTTCGTGAAAATTTAGAAGACACATATGGTGGAATAGAACATCAGCAAACACCTGAAGTGGCACAATGTTTACGATTAATTACTCGTTCAGGATCTAGAAATGCTGCTAGATATGCATTTGAAATGGCACGCTTAACTGGAAGAAAAAAGATTACTTGTATTCATAAAGCTAATATTCAAAAAATGACAGATGGTTTATTCTTGAATTCATTTAAAGAAGTTGGCTTAGATTACCCTGATATTCAGCAAGATGACATGTTAATTGATAATCTGTGCATGCAATTGGTTACACGTCCAGAACAGTTTGATGTACTATTATTACCAAATCTTTTTGGTGATATAGTTAGTGATTTATGTGCTGGTATTGTAGGTGGTTTAGGGGTGGCACCAGGAGGAAATATCGGTAAAGATTCTGCTGTATTCGAAGCAGTGCACGGATCAGCACCTGATATAGCTGGCAAAGGCTTAGCTAATCCAACAGCAATTTTATTATCAAGCTTACAAATGCTTAGATATATGGGATTAAGTTCTTATGCACAAAGAATTGAAGATGGTTTACATGCTGCATTATCAGAAGGCATAAAAACTAGAGACTTAGGTGGTTCTGCTTCAACTTCCGAGTTTACCCAAGGAATTATTGAAAGAATACCAGCTGGCAATATTTCTGAAAAGCAAGAACAAGCCAGACGAATTATTATTCCACATGAACCTTTAACCGAACAAAAAGAACCCTGGAATATCGTTGGGGTAGATGTATTCCTAAAATCTACCAATGGAATACCACAATTTGCTGAAACAATTGGATTATTCTCGATTGGCATGATTTCAAATAGAGGAACAAAAGTATTTCCTGGAAATGCGCCTGATATTCTAATGGTAGATTGTTATCGTTGTCGTTTTTATGCCAATACAACTGTAAACCAGAAAGACGTACTTGAGCTATTAGCTTTATTACCTGAAGAATATCCATGGATGCACATAGAATTACTTCAAAATGAAGGATCTAAAGTATTATATTCTAAAGCTCAGGGAGAATAAAGCTGAGTTTTGCATTAATATTTATATGTAATGAAATACTGAAATTGAATTGTCGAAAGAGTTTTCTATCTTTGCCACTGATTAGCACATTATTAATCTCTGTAGATCTCTGAGGAGAGAGCATAATTATGAATTTTCTAAATCGTTTTGCCTTGTTTGCATTTGGAGCAATAGCTCTCATTATAGTTTCAACAGGTTGCTCCGAAAAGTCTAAGGCGCCAGAACCAATTGGTACATTAAAAACCTATACAGATACTATTACCAATTTTAAAGTACAGTACCCTTCAAATTGGACATTAATCCAAAAAGAGGCTGGTAGAAGATTCATGGTTTTTCCTTCTAAAGAAGCCAATGAGGCTTTTAAAAAAGTATATGCTGCACCTGCTGAAATCAACAATTCAGCTGCACAAATCGCTGTATTTTTGCAGCCTATACGTGGCAGAACATTAGATACTATCGTATTAGATAATATGAGTGATATGATTAGTGATTCATTATTTACAGAAAAAAAACCAATCACTATTAATGGTCTTCCAGGTTATCGTTTGCATTATCGCTATAATTTAGCAGATGGATTATATGAGGGTGAAAAGTATATTGGTATTAAAGATACTACCTATGCAACAATAATTGAATTCAGTTCATTTAGTGATTCATATGCTTTTTATAAACCTCATTTTGATAAAATTATTAGTTCTGTTGTATTAGCATCTAATCCAATTCAGAAAAAAATCGATACAATTGTTCAGAATGTAGAAGCAGCGCCTCCTTCAGCTACATTTCGCGTTGTAAATGGAATGGGTTTTTCTATTTCATTACCTGATAATTTCAATGGAAAACGCACACCAAATCAAGGTACTTTATTCTCAGCAAGTTATCAAGGTGACAGATTAGACTGTGCAATTCAAGTGGATGTTATTGATGCTTCTAAGCAAAAGAATTTAGCTAAAATTGTAGAAGACAATAAATCAAAATATCGTGCAAGTGCTGCCTCCAAAACTTCAATCGGTGGGGTTGATGCATATTTCATGAATTATTCTTTTATGAGTGATGTAAATAGCCGTGTTTATTTTGCAATTAAAGGTGATAAAATGTATAGAGTTACATTAAATTGGTATGTACCAAAACAAGCTATATATTTACCTGTTTTCGAAAATTGTTTAAGAACATTAAAAATTAATTAATATCAATTTTGATATTGTACAACCGACATATTTACTGTAATGTGTCGGTTTTTTTTTATCTATTTATGTTTATGGATTATACTTTTCTGCATTCAACAATACTTACATGGTTTGATAATAATCAAAAAGTATATCCATGGCGTAGTGAATCCCCCCATCCATACCATGTTTTATTGTCTGAATATATGCTTCAGCAAACACAGGCAAATAGAATTGCATTAAAATTTCCAGAATTCCTTAATACATTTCCAACAATTGAAAAATTATCAAATGCTACTAATGCCCAAATGATTATTGCTTGGCAAGGCATGGGTTATAATAATAGAGCTATTAGATTAAGAGATTGCGCAAAGCAAATCATGGACACATTTAATGGAATTATACCAAATAATTATACAGACTTATTGTCATTGCCAGGCATTGGTACCTATACAGCATCGGCCATCTTATCTTTTGCATTTAAGCAAAATACCTCTGTAATTGATGTCAATATTCATAGAATATATTCAAGAGTTTTTGGCTTAGATATTTATGATACAAAAACAAAAAGTGAGGTTAAAACTATAGCTGAGCATATATATCCAAAAGACTTTTCTTCTTCATGGCATCAAGCTTTAATGGATATTGGATCTTCATTTTGTAAAGCACAAAATCCCAAATGTATATTATGTCCTATTCCAGATTGCTTATACAGAAATAATCCTTCGCTTTATCGCATTAAGCCTACCAAATCAAAAAAAACTGAAGCAAGTTTTAGGAATATACCCAATAGACTTTGGAGGGGAAAAACGATTGAGTTTTTGAGGAATGATCATCAATTAGGGCATCATCTTAAAGATGTATTACATAGTATTCTAAAACAGAATCCAAAAGAAATAGATATCACATGGTTTAAAGAATCTATCATTCCTTCACTAATTAAAGATCACCTCATTGAATATAATGTAGAAAACAATCATTTATCATTGAAAGAATGATGCATATTATTGAAATTTCACAATCTGAATAATATAATTTCACTAACTTGATCGATACATTTATTCACTTTTACTGCATATTATTTTGGCAAATATCTCTATAAAAATCGCATCAGCATTATATCGATATACTTCTATCATTATATGCTTACAGAGTTTAATACTTATAATTGTGCTCGCCATTCTTTTTCCTAATTATCAAAGTAATATTACATTTATTATCGTAGTTATATCTGGTTTTACATTAGCAATTAGTTTGCTTTTTTTACAATCATTCTGTAAAAAAAATGTAGAAAAACCATTAGAAATGATGGTGAATACTGCGCATCATGTTATTGGAGGTCTTCCTTCAGAAAGAGTGCATATTCAGGATATCTATTTTTCAGAATTTAAAAGAACAGCAGAGGCAATAAATATTCTTGCTGAAAAAGCATCTAAAGATATAGCAGAATTAAAAAAATTAGAGCATGTAAGAAGTCAATTTTTAGGAAATGTATCCCACGAATTAAGAACACCAATTTTTTCTATACAAGGGTATTTAGAAACACTATTAGACGGTGCAATAGATGATAATCAGGTTAGAAGAAGATTTGTAGAAAGGGCACATGCAAATGCAATTCGATTAAATGTATTATTATCAGATTTAATAGATATTTCAAAAATTGAGTCTGGGGAAATGCGAATGAGTTATCGGTATTTCAACCTTGTTGATATAATCAAGGATGTATTAACTGCTTTGGAATATCAAGCTCAACAATATCAAGTTCAATTGATTAATGATATCGGAAATGAAGAGATTACTGTATATGGAGATAAAGAAAGAATTGGACAAGCATTAACTAATCTTATAGAAAATGCTATTAAATACAATAAATCTGGTGGAAATGTTCAGATTTATACCGATATACATATTGCAGATGTAATTATCAATATTAAAGATACTGGTATTGGTATTGCAACAGAGCATCAAGATAGAATTTTTGAAAGGTTCTACAGGGTAGATAAAGATAGATCCAGATCTGTTGGCGGAAGTGGTTTGGGTTTAGCTATTGTTAAGCATATTCTTGAAGCACATAATTCTCATTTAAAGATTAAAAGCGTTCCAGAAAGTGGAACATGTATTTCTTTTGCATTAAAGCGTTAATTATTGAACTTTAATGTATACCATAAAGTTTATACATTATGATTAAATAGAAGATGCTTTTGATTTTTTCAGTAATTTGCACAGCTTTTCACCTGTATTTTTTTGTTCTAATGGAATTCCCTCATGTCAGAAAATGAATATATATCTACACCTAATTTTGGCTTATCAGATGATTTATTAGCCATTAAAAGCCTTGCTGAATCATTTGCTAATACAGAAATCAGACCTTATGCTCTTCACTTTGATGAAAGCCAAGAATTTCCCCATGAAATATTTGCTAAACTTGGAGAATTAGGTTTTCTTGGCATCCTTGTTCCAACCGAATATGGTGGAAGCGGACTTGGCTATCAAGAATATGCGATTATAGTAGAAGCAATTGCAAATGCTTGTCCATCAATAGCTTTGGGTGTTGCAGCACATAATGGTTTGTGTACAAATCATATTTTGAAATTTGCAAATGAAGAAGTGAAGCAAAAATATATTCCACGTCTTGCCAAAGGCGAAACAATGGGTGCTTGGGGTTTAACAGAACCAAGCGCAGGAAGTGATGCAGGTGGAACTCAAACTACTGCTATACGTGACGGAGATTATTATATCATCAATGGATCAAAAAACTTTATTACACATGGAAATGTTGGCGATATTGCTGTAATTATGGCAGTAACAGATTCATCAAAAGGAAAAAAAGGGATTTCTGCTTTCGCAATCGATAAATCTATGCCGGGATTTTATGCTAGTAAAAAAGAGAATAAGCTTGGTATGCGTTGTAGCGATACTGCTTCTTTAACGTTTGACAATGTGCGTGTTCCTGCTAGCCATTTGATTGGTAATGAAGGAGAAGGTTTCATACAGGCTTTACAAATATTAGATGGTGGCAGAATTTCTATTGCTGCACTTTCTGTAGGATTAGCTCAAGGAGCTTTAGATGCATCACTTAAATATTCTGTAGAAAGAAAGCAGTTCAATGTGCGTTTAGCAGATATGCAAGGCATACAGTTTAAATTAGCTAAAATGGCAATGGAAATAGAGGCTTCCAGATTACTTACTATGAAAACTGCATGGATGAAAGATAATGGTGAGGCTATAACTTTACAGGCATCTCAAGCAAAGTACTATGCAAGTGAAATAGCTGTAAGGGCAGCCGAAGAATCTGTTCAAATCCATGGTGGCTATGGTTATATAAAAGAATACCCAGTAGAAAAATACTATCGTGATGTAAAGCTTTTAACCATTGGCGAAGGAACAAGCGAAATACAAAAACTTGTTATGGCTAGGCAAATTCTTAATGCTTAATTCTTAAATAGTCATTCTATGAATAATATGTATTTTTCATTATTGTTTTTATTGGTTGTGCTATGTAGTTCTTGTGATATTTCTAATCCAGATACTAATTCAAAGCCATTTCCAATTGTTGATATAGATGGAAATGGCTACGATTCAGTGCAAATTGGAAATCGATTTTGGCTAAATTCTAATATTAAGGTTACACATTTTAGAAATGGTGACCCCATACCAGAAGCTAAAACAGCTTTAGAATGGATAGAAGCTTCAGAGCAAGGCAAGCCTGCATATTGTTATTATGATAATAATCCTTTTAATGCTTTATTGTATGGGAAATTGTATAATTGGTATGCAATCAACGATACACGTGGCCTAGCACCTTTGGGATGGCATATTCCTACAGATGAAGAACTTATTCAACTTGGAAATGATGTCAATAATGATGGAGGCTCGATAAAATCTAATTCTGGTTGGCAAAATGGTGCTAATGGAACAAATACAAGTAGGTTTTATGCTCTTCCTGGCGGATTTCGTAGTTATAATGGCGCCTTTTCTTTTATTGAATACTTTGGATATTGGTGGAGTTCTACGGCTAGTAATAATGAAAATGCATGGGGACGCTATCTAAACAGTGAAGGAAATTATGTGTATAGATATGTGTATAAAAAGGGTTGTGGCTTAGCTGTTAGATGTATTAAAGATTCTTAGATTCCATAATTGCCTTAGCGGCAAATTGTCCAGAAAGTATCACTAATGGAATTCCACCTCCAGGATGTGAGCTTCCACCGCAATAAAATAGATTTTTTATCTTTTTATCTCTGTTTTTTGGCCTTAGAAATGCACTAAACATAGAATTAGACGAAGATCCGTATAAAGAACCACCGGTAGCATTAAAATCTTCTGAGAAATGTTTTGGAGATATATATCTTGGCTCCCCATCAATATAAGCCTCGAATTCAGGATAATACTTATCAATCTGCTTGAAAATCTTCTCTGCATAAAAATGTTGCTCATCATTATTCCATTGCATGTTTAAGGTATTTGACGGAGTATTTACCAAAATAAACCAATTTTCTTTTTCACCTTGTGCCTGAGTTGCATCAGTTATTGAAGAAACACTTATATATACAGTCATATTCTGTGGTGGGATTTCCTCCATAAAAATCTCATGAAATTCTCTTTGATAATCATCAGAAAACAATACTGTATGATGTTTCATAGAAAATGGATTTTTTTTCATTGCTAAAAGGATTACAAATCCCGAAGATGATAAATCAGGAAGTTTTTCCGAATTTCTTCCTAATAGCTTTGTTCTTGTATGATAAACATCACTATTTGAGATTATATAATCTGCTTTTAATAAAGTCCCCGAACTTGTTTCTACCGATTCTGCTTTACCATTATTACAATGTATCTTTTTAACTTCGGTATCATATATAATTGATATTCCTAATTCATTACAAAGTTGTACATATGTCTCTGCAATAGAATAAATCCCACCTTTAGGATACCATCCACCATAATTCCATTCTATATATGGAATTACCATTAAAGTTGCAGGGGCTTTATAAGGAGAAGATCCATTATACGTTGCAAATCTGTCAAAAAGTTGAATAAGCTTTTTTTCAGAAAAATAAGAAGCATTATGATCATGAAACCCTTTTGTAAAACGAAGCAAAGGAAGTTGTGGCAATAAAGGAAGATTTTTAGTTTTAAAGAACTCTAAAAAACCATCAAAAGGATTAAATAAGAATACATCTTTAGTTGCTGAATACACTTTATGTGCATGAGCAAGATATAATTCAAATTCTTGGATAGCATTAGTACCAGAAAATTCTTGAAGTGCCTTATGCATAGATTTTTTATCTGTATAAAAATCTAAAGAAGATGAATCAGACCATTTATAATGGCAAATAGGATGGATTGGCAATAGATCAATATAATCTGATAATTGTTTTCCGGAACCTAAACTTTGAATAAAATCTTGTAAAATAAAAGGCATTGTGATTAATGAAGGGCCTGCATCAAATACACAATCATTATGATAAATTCGACGCATCCTGCCACCAGCTGCATTATTTTTCTCTATGATTGTAATATCATAACCTTTACTTGCTAAAAGCAAAGCCGATGTCATACCACCAATACCAGCACCAATTACAATAACTTTATTCTTCATGTGGAATAACTTTTCCTAATTGTCTTTGTTGTTTAATCATACCTCTTTTCTTTTTATTTGCTATTCTTTCTTCTCTTCCAGCAAAAGTGGGCTTTGTAGTTTTCCGAATTTTAGGAGGAATTATTGCTCTTAAAATGATGGTTTTTAACTTTTGTAATGTATCATCTGCATTTTCTTTTTGACTTCTATATTTTTGACTTGTGATAAGGATATGCCCATCAACATCAAATTTTATAGATGAATAAGAAACAATTCTAGAAACAATATCATAAGGTAAATGAAAAGCATCATGAATATGATAATGTAATTCAACTTTTGTAGATACTTTGTTTACATGTTGTCCACCCGGACCAGACGACCTAACAGCCCTCATTTCTAATAATTGCACAGGAATGTGATAGGATTCATTAATATATAAATCATGTGGAGGATGCATTATTTTTTTGAACGAAGAAGAGATGATTTTCCATCATTATTAGATAAGAAGCCAAAAGCACTTCCACATAAACCACCAATGATATGAGCAAATTGAGAAATGGAATCATGTGCAAAAGATGCAAATACTTCTTTTCCTAAAAATACTATTACAATAATCACAAAAGTTAAAGGAAGATGTCCAGTTTTAATATTAGCAAAAGAACTTAAAAGTATAAACATAAATACAATACCACTAGCACCTAATAAACCAAAACCTAAAAGAAAAATGCTTAAAAAACCAGTTATGAATGCAGTGATTAATATCATCATAAGCATAGTTTTAGAACCATGTTTTTCTTCTAATAATGGCCCAATCAATAAGATCAAAGTAAGATTACCAAAAAGATGTTCCCAATTGGCATGGCCTAATACATGAGTAAACATTCTGATATAGCTTAAAGGATTAAGCCATCCAGATGGCCATGCAGTAAAAAGCCATTCGGTTGATAAGCCTCCTGTTATCGAAGACAATATCATCACAAAAGTAGAAATAAGAGAAAAAGTAAGAATCACAGGAGCATTATAGTCTAATTTCATTGGGTTTAATCTTCCTACTCTTCAAGAATTTTAATAATATTTCCTTGTCTATCAATGATTGCTCTGATCTCTTCGCAATATTGATCTTGTTTACTCTTACCACGCATTCTTGTGCTTATATTAACTTCTGCCTGACCATTTATAAATTTTCCATATATAAAGCCGCAACAACCTTCATCTACGCATCCAAGATTCCTTTTAAATGCCCTTTTTCCGGTATTATCTATATAGAATACTTTGTTTCCTTTGCGAACAGCAGCTAATCCTTCGCTAAATTCATCTGCTGCATCATATTGAGGTTTTATGATCCATTTTCCTTTTTTATCGATAAAACCAAATTTATATTTCTTATGGGCAACAGATAAGCCTTCTTTGAATCGTGGAAGATAATATACTGCAGCACCTCCCCAAAAGCCAAATTCTATATCTATGGCTTTCTTTCCTTGTTTATCAATAAATATATAATCATCATTTTGCATTACACATGCTAAGCCTTCAGAAAACTCTGAAAGTATTTGTGAATCATTTCTAAAAGTTATAGGGATAACAATTGTTCCATTTGCATCACAAAAACCAACTTTATATTCTCTACTAATTGCCCTCAGGCCATCATGTAATTCACCTATATTATCATATTCACAAGGTAAAACCATTTCCCCTTTTTCATTAAGTAAACCCATATATCCATTAAAACAACTTACCATAGCATTGCCTTCATAAAAATCCAATGCCCATTTCCATTCACCAGGAAAAGCCTGTTTTCCAGTATTTTTATAAACATATATCCATTTATCATCTGATTTTTCTACAGCTATAATATCCTGAGAAAAACCTTGAGTAGAACTCAGAAATAGAACAACAAAACAAAGAAATGAGAATATTGTTATAAAGGAATATTTCCGTGTTTTTTCCATGGATTATGATCTTTTTTATTGGCCAATAATGTAAAAGCTTTAATAAGTTTTATTCGGGTTTCAGACGGAATTACTATATCGTCTATATAGCCTCTTTCTGCTGCTGCATATGGATTACAGAATTGTTCATTATAAGAGGCTTCTAATTCTGCTGCTTTACTTTGTGGATTTTCGGCAGAATCTATTTCTTTTTTAAATAGAATTTCAACCGCACCTTTTGCGCCCATAACAGCAATTTCTGCAGTTGGCCATGCAATATTATAATCACCTCGAATATGCTTTGAGTTCATAACATCATAAGCACCACCATATGCTTTTCTGGTAATTACTGTTACTTTTGGGACAGTAGCTTCGCAAAAAGCATAAAGTAATTTTGCACCTTGGGTTATGATTGCACGCCATTCTTGATCTGTTCCTGGAAGAAAACCAGGTACATCTTCAAAAACAAGCAAAGGGATATTAAAACAATCACAAAACCGTACAAATCTAGCACCTTTTACAGAGCTATTGATGTCTAAAACACCAGCCATGGATGCTGGTTGATTAGCTATAATTCCGATTGGATTTCCATTTAATGTGGCAAATCCAACTACAATATTTTCGGCAAAATCAGCATGAACTTCTAAAAACTGTTGTTCATCTATAATTTCTTTGATGATGTCTTTTATATCATAAGGCTGATTAGGATTTTCAGGAATAATAGTATCTAATTTAGTGCATATTCTATCAGCGGTATCAGCTGTTGGTATATATGGTAAAGCAGATTGATTACCAGAAGGAAGATATGACATTAAAGAACGAACTCGTAGCAAACAATCGATTTCATCTTCGCAGGCAAAATGGGCAACACCAGATTTAGATGCATGAGTTTCGGCACCACCAAGTTCTTCAAAAGTTACTTCTTCGTGAGTAACAGTTTTTACAACATTTGGGCCGGTTACAAACATATAAGAGCTACCCTTTGTCATAAAAATGAAGTCTGTAATAGCAGGAGAATATACAGCACCACCTGCACATGGACCCAAAATCACTGATATCTGTGGAATAACTCCACTTGCCATTGTATTTCTTAAAAATATATCCGCATATCCACCTAAAGAAACAACACCTTCTTGAATTCTGGCTCCTCCAGAATCATTAAGGCCTATAATCGGAGCACCAATTTTTAATGCTAAATCCATGATCTTGCAGATTTTTTCTGCATGTGTTTCAGAAAGCGAACCACCAAATACAGTGAAATCTTGCGAAAAAACACATACAATTCTTCCATGTATTGTTCCTGTACCTGTTATAACACCATCACCTAAAGGACGTTGTTTATCGATGCCAAAATTTGTAGACCGATGCCTAACAAACATGTCTTTTTCTTCGAATGAACCTGGATCTAATAGGATTTCAAGCCTTTCTCTGGCTGTTAATTTGCCTTTTTTATGCTGATCGGCTATTCTCTTTTCTCCTCCACCCAACATAGCTTCACGGCGAAGAGCTTCTAATAATTGTATTCTGTCTGTCATGTATTTTCTCTTTAAATCAATATCAATATGCAATATGCGATTATTAGGGCAATTGTCAATAACAGGATATATGGTCTTTACACTATCAATACATTTTTTTACTTAAAGAAAAAGGCTTAATAATTGCTTACACAATAAGTATGGAAACAATTCTACCTATAGACATTCAACAAGCTTATCAACAATTTTTATCCGCATGTGATATTCAGCGAGGATTTTCTCCTTATACGATAGAAACTTATCGTTTTGCATTAGGAGAATTTTTAGAATATCTATTAAGTGAATATGGTGAATTACCAGAATTATCAGCTATAGAACCTGCTGATATCAGGCCTTTTTTAGGATATATGCATGATAAAGGATTAGCTAAAAAATCTTTACGAGTTAAGATAGCCGCTGTAAAATCATTTTTCCGATTTGCATATAAACAAGGTTGGATAGAAAGAAATCCTGCAGCTATTATTGCTATACCTAAATCTGAAAAAAAATTACCATCATATTTACAGCAGCATGAAATAGACTTATTAATGCAAAGTTTTAGTATAGATAATCCGTCTGGCGCAAGGAATGCGGCCATGGCAGAATTATTGTATAGTTCTGGAATACGAGTAAGTGAATTGATTAATCTAAAGGTACAATCAATAGATTTTCATAGTTCTACGATAAGAGTGATAGGTAAAGGAAAAAAAGAAAGAATCATCCCCATGGGATCAAAAGCTGTAAAGGCAATACAACATTACTATGCATTACGATCTATATTATTAAGAGAAAAATCTGCAGAGCCAGATAATAGAATGTTTTTAAGTGATAAAGGAAAACCTCTTAATCCGGCTGTTGTATATACAATAATCAATCGAGCTATGAAAGGCATTACAGAATGTTCTCAGAAAAGTCCACATGTATTAAGACATAGCTTTGCCACCCATTTACTTGATGCAGGTGCAGATATAAGTTCGGTAAGCGAGATGCTAGGCCATAGTTCTTTATCAGCAACACAAGTATATACTCATATATCTGTAGACAGATTAAAAAAGGCATATAAAAATGCTCATCCCAGAGCATAAATATGAATTCCTTATTTTTGTTATTGATTATTAATTTTTGATAAGCATATATGAAAATACATGAGTTTGAACATGGTTTACAAAACCGAGTTGCAATTGTTACAGGTGCAGCATTAGGCAATGGACGTGCCTTTTGTGAACGCCTTGCCGAAGAAGGAGCAATTATTGTAATCGCAGATATAGAAGATGCATCCGAAACAGTTCGTTTAGTTGAAGCAGTTGGAGGAAAAGCACTGTATATCAAAGCAGATTGTACTAATCCGGAAGAAACACAACATTTAATAGAACAAACATTACAACATTTTGGAACCATCGATATACTTGTTCATAATGTAGGAATGTACGAAGAAGAACCATTTGAGTTAATCCGTTATGATCAATGGAAAAAAATGATAGATATAAATCTAACAAGTTTATTTCTTACGGTTCAAGCTGTTCTTCCAATTATGAAAAAACAAAGTTTTGGACGCATTATCACGATGTCTTCTAATACTGTATGGCTTGGCACACCCTATTTATCTCATTATGCAGCAGCTAAAATGGGAGTTATAGGATTTACTAGGTCTTTGGCAGCAGAAATTGGAGTATATGGTATAACAATAAATGCAATAACAGTTGGTTTAACCGCAACCCAAAGGCCAGCAAATTCTACTTTATCTAGTTCTATATTACAACATATTTTACCGCAACAGGCAATTCAAAGAGCAGATGAACCAGAAGATATAGCTAATCTGGTAGCATTTTTGGCATTGCCAGCTTCTGGTATTATTACTGGACAGTCCATCAATGTTGATGGTGGTGCTGCCAGACATTAAGGCTAATAGATGAAAACTCTTTTTCAGGAAATTTCTGGGCTTGCTACAGAGCAAATTAATGAGCTATCTAGTAATATAGATATGATGAATACTCATGATATTATCACTTTGATAAATAATGAAGATTCAAAAGTTGCTTATTCTATAGAAAAAGAAATTCCTTTTATCGTTCAAGCTGTTGATGCACTTACTGAATGTTTTAACATGGGTGGACGCCTCTTCTATATCGGAGCAGGAACAAGTGGAAGATTAGGAATTGTTGATGCTTCAGAATGTCCGCCTACTTTTGGAACACATCCAAGTATGGTTCAAGGCATTATTGCTGGCGGTAATGAAGCTATGTTTTCTGCTCAAGAAGGTGCAGAAGATTCTTTTGAAAATGGCGCAGAAATTATAAGAGAATACGGGATTAACGCCAAAGATTGTGTATGTGGTATTGCAGCTTCTGGAAGAACACCTTTTGTTCGAGGAGCATTAAAAGAAGCCAAATTTATTGGAGCATATACAATCTTAATAACTACCAATGATAGAGAACAGCTTGAATCGTGGAATATAGAAGTTGACACAATCATTGCACCACAAGTTGGCCCAGAGGTAATTGCAGGTTCTACAAGAATGAAAAGTGGAACCGCTCAAAAAATGATTCTTAATATGCTTACTACAGCTGCTATGATTAGGCTTGGTAAAAGTTATGGAAATATCATGGTAGATTTACAGCTCACAAATGCGAAATTGCATGAAAGAGCTAAGAAAATTATCATGGAAATTGCTAAACTCAATTATGAAGAAGCATCAGAATTACTTAAAGCAAGTGGTGGGCATGTAAAAACAGCGATTATCATGAGTTTAACTGATATCCCCTTTGAAAAAGCAAAACAATTATTAGAAAAAGCAAACGGTTATATAAAAAAAGCTTTACAAATTAATGAATAGAGTATAATGAAACTTAAGACAAAGAATTCTTCATTCCATAATGATTATGTGCATTATTATACCAAAATTCTATGCACCATGGGGCCAGCTATAGCCTCTAAACAAAAAATAATAGAATTGGTGCTAGCAGGTGCAAATGCATTCAGACTTAATATGTCTCATGGATCACATGAAATGCATAAAGCAAATATCGATTATATCCGCGCAGCAGAAAAAAAACTTGGTATTTATCTACCAATAATCGTTGATTTACAAGGGCCAAAAATCAGAGTATCAGATTTAAAAGACAGTGTTATACAATTGGAAACAGGGAAGAATATTTATATAGCAGACAGTACTCAATTAAAAAAGTTAAAAACATCTAAACCAGATAATATAATACCCGTTGAATATCCATCTATTGCAAAAGATGTAAAAGTTGGTGATATACTGTTATTTGATGATGGTTTAATGCAAGTTATTGTTAAAAAAGTAGATAATCCTTTGATTTTGGTAACAGTGATGAATGGCGGAATATTAAAATCAAGAAAAGGAATTAATCTACCTAATATTGATATAAGCCAACCATCTATGTCTGACAAAGATAAAGATGATGTCAAATTTGCCATTGCTCATAATGTAGAGTATATAGCTTTATCTTTTGTTAGAAAAGCAGAAGATATCATTCATATAAAAAAATACATTAAGAAGTCTGGTGGCAGCCAATGGGTTATTGCCAAAATTGAAAAGCCCGAGGCAGTTGTTAATATTGAAGATATAGTAAAAGAAGCTGATGCTGTCATGGTAGCTCGTGGTGATTTAGGAGTAGAAATTCCGGCAGCAGAAGTTCCATCTGCACAAAAGAAAATCATTGCAATGTGTAATAAATATGCCAAACCTGTTATTACTGCAACGCAAATGCTAGAATCGATGATATATAATCCACGTCCTACAAGAGCAGAAGCAAGCGATGTAGCAAATGCAGTGTTAGATGGTACAGATGTAGTAATGCTATCAGCAGAAACAAGCGTTGGTGCTTATCCTGTAGAAACAGTTAGTTATATGCGAACAATTTGCAAAGAAGCTGAAAAACATTTATTGCAAGATGATATACGTTTAAGAAGACGTGAATCATGTATTTCTGGCAAAGAATCTATCGCTTTACTTATTGCATCTGCAGCAGCTACAATAGCGGAAGATCCAGGAATAAAAGGTATTCTTACTTTAAGTTTATCAGGTGAAACAGCATTATTGATTTCAAATAAAAGGCCAATTTCACCAATAATAGCTATGACAGAATTTGAACATATAGCAAGACGCGTTGGATTATTTTGGGGAGTTACTGGATTAGTTATCCATAAAGTATCTGGTACAGATGAAACTGTTGAAGAAATGAAAGAATTTTTAGTAAAACACAAGTATTTTCCAAAAGATTCTACCGTTTTGATAACCTCTGGCAGACCAATTGTAGCCAGATCTAGAACGAATATGCTTACTATAGAACGTTTATAGTTATCTTACTTTTAAACACAGTATTTTTGTTGTCGAGAACTTTTTTATTTTGAAGCAAGAAATTGCCTCATAATGCGTCCTAAAAATCAATACTATTCTTTATCCAGAAATTATACTACATGGCACATATTTCAGATGCGGAAGCTGTCCGCTCATTAGCAGAAGCTTCAGCTTCAATTCGTAAAGAAATCGGGAAAGCTATTATTGGTCAGCATGATATAGTAGATCAATTACTTATTTCTTTATTTTCAAGGGGACATTGTTTATTGGTTGGTGTTCCAGGATTAGCTAAAACTTTATTAATTAGAACTTTAGCTCAATCAATGAATTTAACATTCAATCGAATTCAATTTACACCTGATTTAATGCCAAGTGATATTACAGGTACAGAAATTATTGAAGATAATATGGTAACTGGCCAAAAACAGTTTCGTTTTGTAAAAGGACCTGTTTTTGCCCAAATAGTGTTAGCAGATGAAATCAATAGAACTCCACCTAAAACACAAGCTGCTTTATTAGAAGCTATGCAAGAACATTCTGTTACTGCTTCTGGCACTACTTATATATTAGATGAACCATTTTTTGTTTTAGCAACGCAAAATCCTATAGAACAAGAAGGTACTTATCCTTTACCAGAAGCTCAATTAGATAGATTTATGTTCAATTTATGGTTGGATTATCCATCTGAACAAGAAGAACAAGCAATTGTACATAGCACAACAACCGATATTCAACCTACTATTAATCCTATCTTATCAGCAAAAGATATTATGTTTTATCAGGATATAGCAAGGAAAATTCCTGTATCTGATAATGTAGTTAATTATGCAGTATCTCTTGTACGTTCTACTAGGCCACAAACAACTAAATCTAAAACAGTAAAAGACTTCTTAAGTTATGGTGCCGGCCCAAGAGCATCGCAATTTTTAGTGCTTGGTGCTAAAACAAGAGCAGCTATGCGTGGAGCTTTTACTCCAGAAATAGATGATATCCGTGCTGTTGCAGAACCTGTGCTGCGTCATAGAATTGTTACAAATTTTAGTGCCGAGGCAGATAATATTTCTCCTTCTCACATTATTCAAATGTTACTAAAAGAATTATAAGTATATACTATTAAAAGTAATCATTGCTTATCATTATCTCTCATAGAGATACCATGAAATATCTATTTATGTATGCGTTTCTTTATATCGGTTTGATAATACCGAATAAGAATTGCTATGCTAATTCTATGGAAAACAAAGAAAAATTCCACAATATATTATCTGATTATAAAGAGTTTTACCTAAGAACCAATCCAGAAAGCGCTACATATGATGGAGATTATCGCTTTAATGATAAACTGAGCGATCTTTCTGATAAAGCAGAACATGCTAAATATGATTCTTTAAGAACATTTTTACTTTCTCTGCAATCTGTTGATGAATCTTCGCTGAAAGGACAAGACAAGCTTACTTACACTTTATTCAAAGAGCAATTAGAAGAAACAATCGAAGGGCAAATATTTAATTGGCATTATATGCCTTTAACTCAGCAAGATGGAATTCATTTATATTTCCCTCAATTGATAGAATCTCATCCTTTCAAAAGTATCAATGATTATCATACCTATATTCAACGACTTAAGCTGTTTTCTATACAAGTAGATCAAGTTATTGAAAATATGAATTTTGGTATAAAAGCTAAACTTGTGTCTCCAGCATTTTCTATCAAACAGATTTTAGATCAAATCACACCATTTATTTCTCAAGATATTGATAGTCTTCCATTTACAATTCCTTTGAAATCTCTTGATGGGATTGTAAAAAAACAAGATCAAATCATCATAAAGGATTTGATTATTCAAGCATTAAAGAATTATACGATTCCAGCTTATAAAAAACTGTATGCATATTTAGAAACTGAATATTTACCACATGCTAGAAATACAGATGGTATTTATAGCTTGCCAGATGGTAAAGAACGATATGCTTATGCTATAAAACAACAAACTACTACCACATTACATCCTGATGAGATATATTCTTTAGGATTAAAAGAGGTACACAGAATTACAGCTTTAATGGAAGAAGTTAAAAATGAACTAAATTTTACAGGTGATTTAGCCGCATTTAATTCCTATTTATTGCAAAATGCTGCTTTTAAGTATACAGATAAAGATAGTATGCTGAAAGATTATCGTGAAATTTTATCTAAAGTAGACAAGCAATTAATACATCTTTTTGGCAGATTGCCTAAAGCCAAATATGCTTTAAAAGAAATGGAAAACTATAGGGCTGCATCAGCACCACAAGCATATTATTATTCGGCTCCTTTAGACCGCTCAAGGCCAGGATATTTTTATGTGAATACATATGATTTAGCTTCTAGGCCCAAACATACAATGACAGCACTTGCATTGCACGAGGCAGTTCCTGGACATCATCTACAGATATCCTTAGCACAAGAATTATCAGATATGCCTTGGGTTAGAACTCAAATGGGATATAATGCTTTTGTAGAAGGATGGGCATTATATGCAGAAAGTTTAGGATATGAAATGAATATGTATTCTGATACAATTCAAAAATATGGTTCTTTAACTTTTGAAATGTGGCGTGCTTGCCGCCTTGTTGTTGATGCTGGAATTCATACAGGAAAAATGACAAGGGAACAAGGCGTTCAATTTATGTTAGAACATACCGGAAATTCAGAATTAGATACGAGATCTGAAATTGATAGATATATAGTATGGCCAGGCCAAGCATTAGCATATAAAATTGGACAACTTGCAATTATTGCCTTAAGAAAAGAAGCACAAGATACACTTGGAACACAATTCTCTTTATCCGATTTCCATGATGCAGTATTAGAAAACGGAGCTATACCTTTACATGTATTACAACAACATATGCATCAATGGATGAAAGCCCAAAAAAATAATTAGGGAAATCACAGAAAAAACTATGTCAAAAAAAATTACAAAACAAACTGTTCCTATTGATTCAATCTCTGAAGCAATCCTAGCTTTATTAAAAGAACATACTCCTGCAATGCTGAAATTAAATGAAATTTCTAAAGCACTTGGAATAACTTCAGATAGTAAAGAATATGATGCATTACGTGTTACATTAAATGATTTAGACCAAAATAAACTCATTTTTAAATCTACTCGTAGACGCTTTGGAATGAGGCCTTTAGGTGAATTCAGTGCATTCAAAGGAATTTTGCGTTTTGAATATAATAGGGCTGCTATAGAAACAGATTCAGCAGAATTCCCAATTGTTTATGTGCGCCCTCAGCATATCGGAACTGCAATGGATGGCGATTCTGTACGCGTTAAATTATTGGCCTTAAAAAAGGATAAAAAGCCATATGGTGTCGTAACTGATATCGTTAAAAGATCTGATTTACCTATTCCTGGTACTTTAGAATATGATGGAGATTTTTATTTTGTAATTCCTGATGAAGAAAAATATCTTGTCGATTTTTTAATTCCAGCAAGAAAAATTGGAAAAGCAAAAGCCGGCGATAAAGTTGTCTGTAAATTCTTAAAATGGGAAGACCCACACAAAAGCCCAGAAGCTGAAGTTATTGAAATTCTTGGTAAATCAGGAGATCCTTCTGTAGAATTTGCAGGCATAATGAAAGAATTCAATCTTCCTGTGAATTTTCCTGCAGAAGTTGAACAAGAAGCAGTATTAGTTGCTAAACTTCCAAGCAAATCAGAAATCTCTGATAGATTAGATTTAAGAAAATCTGTAATTATAACCATAGATCCAGATGATGCCAGAGATTTTGATGATGCATTATCGCTAGAAGATTTACCCAATGGCTTAAAACGTTTGGGTGTTCATATTGCAGATGTAACTGCATATGTAAAAGAAGAATCATTATTAGATAAAGAAGCGTATCGAAGGGCAACCAGCACATATCTTGTTGATAGAGTTGTTCCAATGCTACCAGAATCTTTGTCTAATGAAATATGCTCTTTGCAACCTAATAAAGTAAGACTTGCTTTTAGCGTATTTATGGATTGTGATGAACATGGAAATGTACATGATTATTCTGTAAGTGAAACTGTGATAAAAAGTTGTAAACGTTTTACTTATGCAGAAGCTCAATCTATTATAGATACCGGACAAGGCCCCTATCATGAATTAGTATTAGAACTTTATAAACTCTCTTTAACACTAAGAGATATACGATATAAAAAAGGTGGGGTAGACTTTGTAACTCAAGAAACGAAGTTTTCTTTAGATGAAGATAAATTTCCAATAGCTGCAGTATTAAAAACAAGAACAGATGCTACATCTTTAGTAGAAGAATGCATGTTATTGGCTAATCAAACTATTGCTTTACATGTAAAACACATCAGCAAAAAACATCTAAAAAAAGGGGTATTGCCTTTTATTTATCGGGTTCATGATGAACCAGATATGATGAAATTAAAAGATGTTTTACGTTTTGTTAAAGCATTGGGCGTACATGTTCCAAATGGTGTTCCAAGCTCACGTGAATTAAATACAATTTTAGAACATGTTGCCCATTTACCCGAAAAAATGGTGATCAATCAATTTCTTTTGCGCTCTATGGCCAAAGCCATTTATGTAGAAGAAAATATTGGACATTATGGATTGGGATTTTCTGATTATACGCATTTCACTTCACCAATCAGACGTTATCCAGATGTATTGGTTCATAGATTGATTAAAGAATATGCATTAGAAAGGCCAAGCGATAAAAGAATTCGCTATTTGAATGAGTATTTAATTGATGCCTCAGCCCATTGCTCCTTACAAGAAAGACAAGCCGTCAATGCAGAAAGAGCATCTATTCGATTAGCATCTGCTCAATTAGCCAAAAGACATCTTGGCTCTAGAATCAAAGGAACTGTTACAAGCGTAACTAGTTTTGGCTTATTTGTTCTGTTATCTAGCCTTAATATCGAAGGATTATTACATATCCGTGACTTAAGTGATGATTATTATTATTTTGAAGAACAGCAATTTCGATTAGTAGGCAAAAGAACCAAACAAGTATTCCGTATCGGAAGTCCTGTTTATGTAGAAATAGTAAATGTTAATATAGATAAAAGACAAATAGACCTAAAATTCATAGAAGACGAAGAAACAGAATAGCATGTATCATTATTTATCACTCAGCAATATGTCATTGTATCATATCCTTTTTTATGCTTTTTTTATTTCATCATTACCGGTATATGCTGGTATAACTGGAGTAAAAGCAACTGTAAACATTAAAACCATTCAACAAGATATGGTGCATATTTCTATACTCACTCCATCTATAAAAAGTGATGAAATATTATATATCATGCCTGCTTCAATACCTGGTACATATGCCCGAATGAATTTTGGATATTTTGTAAAAAATTTTCAGGCTTATGATAAAAAAGGCAATGTTTTACCTGTTAGAAGAGAAAATGACAATGAGTTTAGAATAATAGGGGCTAAATCTCTTATACGTCTTGAATATGATATTAATGATTCTTATGATGATAAAACATATAAACTAGATGTATTTAATCCAGCTGGTACAAATTTTCAAGTAGATACCAATATCATGATGGGGCATCAAGGATTCATTGGATATTTTGAAGGCTTGCAAAAAATACCTTATGAGATAAAAGTGATAAAACCTTCATTTTTTTGGGGGGCCACTTCATTATATAAAAAGTCTATTTCTGATACTATTGATATACTATCTGCCAAAGATTATGATGAATTAATCGATAATCCAGCAATGTATTCAAAGCCAGATTCTGTCTCTTATATGCAAGGAAAAACCAAAATTACTGTTGCAGTGTATTCAACTGGCGGAAAAGTAACAGCTCAAATGGTTGCTAAAGCATTAAAGCCAGTTACTTCAACTGTAGAAAAGTTTTTAGGTACTATGCCAGTAGATAGATATACATTTATCTTATATTTTGTAGGACAAGAGAGAAGTGATTTACGCAAAAGAGAAGCATATGGTGCATTAGAGCATAGTTATAGTTCTGTTTACTTTTTGCCCGAATCATCAGACCCAAAATCTTTAGAAAACTGGGTTGCACAAACTGCTGTACATGAATTTTTACATATTCTTGTCCCTTTAAATTTACATAGCAAAGAAATCGAACATTTTGATTTTAAAGAACCTAAGATGTCTAAACACTTATGGCTTTATGAAGGAGTAACAGAATATTTTTCTGTATTGGCCCAAGCTAAAGCCGGTGAAATATCAGAAAAAACTTTACTTAATAGATTACGCAGAAAAATTATTAGCTCTAAATATATCATGCCTAATCCAGTTTCATTAAGCGAATTAGCACTTAATGTTATGCAAAGTGAATATCAAAAATTATATCCAGTAATCTATGAAAAAGGTGCTCTTATTGGTTTAATGCTTGATATAAAGCTAAGAGAAGTACAAGGAGATTCTACCACTTTATTAAGTCTTATACGCTCTTTGTCTACTAAATTTGGGCCTGCTAAACCTTTTGATGATAGTTTATTATTCTCTATCATAGAAAAAGAAACAAAACCAGAAATCACAGATTTCTTTAGGCGTTTTGTAGACTCTACAGAAGAGATACAATATGAACAAGAATTTGCTAAAATAGGATTTGAATATGCTGCTAAAAAGAATATAATGTCTTATACTTTTAGTGGAATCAAACCTAATGTAAAAACAACAGAAGATGATGAAAGGCCAGATACTTTACGCTTGTATGTAAAAGATACTAATAATGTTCTGGGTGCTAAACAAGGTGATATAGTTATTTCTGTTCAAGGAAAAAATATCAATCTAGAACAAGAAGATGATGAGGCATATCAAGCTTTATTCTCTCCACAAACTGATGATGAAGTAATAATTGATGTTAATCGCAATGGACAGATTATTACATTAAAAGGAAAACCTAAATCATCTGAAAAAACCGAAGAATTTTATCTTCGTGTTAATCCAATGGCAACCGAAGCTCAAAAAGCTTTTGGTGCTTCTATTTTTCATTGATTGGAAATATTTATTCTTTATGATACAGCAGCCTACTCCAAGAAAAACTGATTTTAGTACAATTGTTCACGGTTATGCCCTGGCAGATCCATATCATTGGTTAAAGCAGAAAGATACTCAAGAAGTACTAGATTATTTGCATGCAGAAAATGCATATATGAAGCAGTATATGAGCTCTACTGAACAGTTACAAGAGCAATTGTATGCAGAAATGAGAGGTCGTATTAAAGAACAAGATAGCACTGTACCCGAAAGATCAGGTGAATATCTGTATTATTCTCGCACCGAAGAAGGTAAACAATATCGAATTTTCTGCAGAAAAAAAGATATCAACGATTCGCTAGAAGAAGTAATATTAGATGCAAATCTTTTAGCCGAAGGACATCCCTATTTTGTTTTAGGAAATCTAAAATGGAGTCCAGATCACCGCTTTATCGCATATTCTTGCGATATGAATGGTTCTGAACATTTTTCGATTTATGTAAAAGATCTTACCAATGGTACTATTCATCCTGAAGTTCTACATGGCGCCGATACTGCTATAGAATGGTTCCAAGATTCTGATGCTTTTCTGTATTTGTCTTTAGATTCTACAAGAAGAGCATATAAAGTATTGAGACATCATTTAGGAACAGAGCAAGAAACTGATGCATTATTGATTCATGAAACTGATGAAGCCTTTTTTCTTGGTTTAGATTCATCTAGAGATGGAGCTTATTTATTTGCAGATGCTTCAAGCAAAACCACTTCAGAAGTATGGATGATGTCTGCTACTGATACAAATACAGAATTTTTTAGCATTATGGGTAGAACCCATAATCATGAATATTCTGTTACTTCATATGGCCAAGCTTTATATATTCTAAGCAATGAAAAAGCCACTAATTTTCGCTTAATGGTGGCCAATATTCAAACTCCTTCTGTATGGACAGAGTTTATTCCGCATCGTCCTGAAACCAGATTACAATGGATATTTCCTTATGCTACATATATCATTATTGGAGAAAGAACCGCTGGCATAACAGGAATGCGTATTCAAAGTCTTTCAGATATTCAAGATTTTCATTATCCAGATTTTCCCGAACCTGTATATGAAATCTATCCGGGTAAAAATTATGAACCTGATTCAGAAACATTCCGAATTCATTATAGTTCTCCTATAACACCTCCATCTGTTTATAATTATCATATTGCCAATAAACATTTAGAATTATTAAAAAGGGATATCATTAAAGGTGATTATAATCCCGAAGAATATATTACCGAGCGTCATTATGCCGAAGTAGAACATGGAATTAAAGTGCCATTAACAATTACTCGGAAAAGGAATTGTGTATTAAATGGTCAATCACCTGCATTTATGATTGGTTATGGTTCTTATGGTTTTTCTCTGCCTCCCTCTTTTTCTTCTTCTATTATTAGCTTAATGAACAGAGGTTTTATCTGCGTTAAAGCCCATATTAGAGGCGGAGGAGATATGGGAGAACAATGGTATTTAGATGGAAAATTGAAACATAAAAAAAATACATTTACAGATTTTATTGCTTGTGCTGAATATCTGATCAATAATAAATTTACTTCTGCAGATAGATTAGCGGTGCAAGGTGGTAGCGCCGGAGGACTCCTTATGGGTGCAATCGCTAATATGCGTCCAGATTTATTTGCATGTATTGTTGCAAGTGTACCATTTGTAGATTTAATGAATACTATGTTAGATAGCTCATTGCCTCTTACAATTGCTGAATATGAAGAATGGGGAAATCCAAATCAACAAGAAGATTTTGAATATATGCTTAGTTATTCTCCTTATGATAATATATCTCATCAATCATATCCTCATATACTTGCTATAGCAGGATATCATGATCAAAGAGTTTCATATTGGGAACCAGCTAAATGGATTGCAAAATTGATAGATTTTTCTACCAGTGATTCTGCTATTTTACTGTATACTAAGTTTTCTGCAGGACATTTTGGTGCTTCAGGAAGATTCGATTATCTTAAAGAATTAGCCTTGGAATATGCTTTCATCTTAAAACATATACCAAACTGATAAAAATAGAAAGGTTAACTATGAATGAACAACAAAGTCATCAGTACTCCTATAATGTCGATTTTTATTGGAAAGCACTTGCAATGTATGGTATTGCTTTGCTGGTTTATGCTGCTTTAAAAGGTACTATCGATGAAAGTAAGTTCTCGCTTGTTATTTCAGATCCTATTGTAATTCTATTAGGAATATTTGTTATTGGCTCTTCTATTGCCCTTTTAATCAATAGAAATGCTCATAGAACTGTTATCATTGGTGATAATTTTATTGCTTTCAGAAATCGTTTTAGAGAACGTATCTTTACTACAGATTCTATTGTGTCTATTATTCTTGGAAAAGAAAGGCGTTTTAAAACTGGTGCTCTAAAAGTTGTAAAGATTTATGTAAAAAATAAAAGAAGACCATTGCGTTTAAGGCCTTCTCTTTTCGAAAATGAACAACAACTCCTAGCAGATTTATACCGTCTTAATACTTTAGTACAATCATTACAATGATAAAATCTGGTTTTCTCATAGCATGTTTATTATTCATTTGTGCTGATACTTCTGCTTGTGCAAAAACAAGTTCAAATGCAGCCAAGATTCATACATCTATTGTATCATATACCAAAAGTCTACAAAATCATATTAAAGATGCTTTTGTTTTTCTTAATATCATTGGCAATGAAGAAGAAAAAGCTTTTGTTAAAACTTCAATCACTGGCGAATTAATTTCACAGTATAATGCCTCAATTATTACCGATTCTCCCAATAGCGAAGATGCAATAGTTCTTACTGTTCAATTATTAGAAATTGGAACTCGATATTCTGATTATGATCAATCTTCAGATTCATTAAAAAGAGAAATAGTATTTGCTTGTAATACTACGATAAGTAAAGGGAAAGATTCTAAAAAAAATATGATAGTTTTACCGCAGTTTCAAACTTCAGACATAGATATCATCTCTACATCAGAAATAGACGAAATACAATTACCGGGTTTTACATTTTGCAAAGGAACTATACCGCAATCAAAGGAAACATTTTTAAGCGATATAGTGCAACCAATAGTATATATAAGTACTGCAATATTAAGTACTTATCTTTTGTTTAGTGTCCGCTCTAAATAAGAATACATATAATTTTTAACTATCATCTACTTACTATATGATAAAGTATTTTATTTGCTTGATTGTAATTATGGCTTGTTCCAATCTACATGCTCAGAATATCCAAGATTTTAAAACAAAGAACTCTGCAAATCAAAAAGAAAGAACTGCTATGTTGGATTTGCTGAGAGCTAAAATGAAAAAATCCTTAAAAATCGAATGTTCTTATGTTATAGAACATTTTAAAGTATCATCAAATTATGCATGGATGGAAGGAACTGCCCAGAGAAAAGATGGGAAACCATTAGAATTAAATCCAGATTTAGATCTTGATTGTTGTAAGGTTACGTGTTTATTTAAAAAAGTACATGGTTCTTGGCAAATTGAAGAAGAAGGGTATTTTGGCACAGATGTTTGGTATGTAGGAATTGGAGATAGATATCCAGATGCGCCTCAGGGAATTTTTCCTTCTTATGAAATATATTATAATGGGAATTAAATTTTTATACACACATTTTTGGGCTCTGTAAAAAATCTTAATACTTCAAAGCCGCCTTCACGGCCAACACCAGAGTGTTTAACACCTCCAAAAGGAGTTCTTAAGTCTCTTAATAACCAACAATTTACCCATACTATGCCAAAATCAAGGGCAGCAGAAACTCTATGTGCTTTACTTAGATGCTCTGTCCAAATATTTGCAGCCAAACCATATGTTGTTCCATTTGCTAAAGAAATGGCTTCTGCTTCATCACAAAAAGATTGAAGAGTAACAACAGGACCAAATATCTCTTCTTGATTTGTTCTACAAGTATTTGACAATCCTTCAATCACAGTTGGCTCTAGGAAATAACCTTTTTCGCAAGCTCCTTTAGGATAAACAGAATTTCCCCCGCATAACACAGTTCCACCCTCTTGAATCGCCAAATCTATATATGATTTTACTTTATTGATATGTCCTTCGGAAACTAAAGCACCAATCTTTGTATCAGCTTCAAATGGATCACCAACTTTTAATTGCTGTACTTGCTTTATAAATTCTGTTTTGAATTGTTCATATATACTATCATGAATTAAAATTCTAGATCCACATAAACAGATTTCCCCTTGATTTGTAAATGCAGATCGTACAGTAGTAGAAATTGCCTGTTCTAGATTAGCATCTTCAAAGATGATTGTTGGATTTTTACCTCCAAGTTCTAATGATAACTTTTTAAACATTGGCGCTGCTATAGATGCAATATGCGCCCCTGTTACCGTACCACCAGTAAATGAAATAGCATGAATATCTGGATGTTTTACAATCAGCGAACCGATATTATTCCCAGTACCATGTAAAATATTTAACACACCGGCAGGCAATCCAGCTTCTATACATATTTCTGCAAATAGTGTTGCAGTATATGGTGTCAATTCGGAAGGCTTTGCAATAACGCAATTTCCTGTTGCTAAAGCAGGAGCAATTTTCCAGGTAAATAAATATAAAGGAAGATTCCATGGAGATATACAACCCACAATGCCAATTGGAGATCTTAAAGTATAATTTATTGTCTGAGAAGTATGATGTGATTCTGAAGCAAAGTGTAAAATTTCAGTGGCAAAAAATTCGATATTCTGAATTGCTCTACTAATATCCATTGCTTTGCTTAACCATAAAGGCTTACCTTGATCTTTAGATTCTGCCGCCGCAAATTCATCAAATCTATTTCTTATTCCATCTGCGATGTTCATCATAATGGCAGAGCGATCTTCTACAGACATATTAGCCCAAGAATATTGAGCCGATTTTGCAGCTTCTATAGCAATATCTATATCATATTGCGATGAATCAGGTAATCTAGAGTATACTGTACCTGTAGCCGGCTCTATATTATCTAACCAATTGTTTTCTATAGGGTTACATAAAGAACCATTGATATAATTTTGAAGTGTAATCATAACTATGTTATCTACTTATAATAATTCTAGACTTGTATACAGAACCATGTTCATTGATCAATTGAATAAGATATATTCCCTGTTGTAAAGAACTTATATCTGTAGACATTGAATCAGAAGATCTTTCAAAATTAAATTCTTGTTTTAGGCTTCCATCTACAGAAAATATTCTACATGTAAAATGCTGTCCAAAAGGTAAAGACATTGTAAAAGAATGAGAAATTGGGACAGGAAAAACAGGAAATTCATCCTGAATAATTTCTTCTTTAATGCTATTTACAGGCGGAATACATCCTTTTAGATAAAATTCCGCTATAGTAGTCCAAGGATTGCCATTAACTTCACTTAAAGCTTTAAATCGCATAAATCTTGCATTTATACCATTTGAATCGAGATTAATAGTTTGTGGAGCCGAAATATTTAGAAAAGAACCTGTATGAACTGGTTTGCCCCAATCTAAAGTATCCTTAGAAAGATATAATTCATAGTCTTTTACACGGCCATTTGATCCTTCGGCTCTACCCTGATAAGCAAAAGTAAATAGTCGATATTCTTGTCCTAAATCAAAGTGAATTTCATGAGGTAAAGAATCTGTTCCTGTACTCCATCTGGTATGCCATATTGTAGATGGATCATCATCAAATGACATTTTAGCGAGGCCTGGATCATATATTTCTTCGCTGTCATAATACAGTAAAGACCAATCTTTTTTGGGAATAAAAGCTGGATTATTGCATGTAGTAATAGAAGGGCAATCTACAGCAGTTACCATATTTGGAATGAGATTTTCATATTCTGCGCCATTTTGTTGTAAAGATAAACTTATATCATAATTACCTGGTTTGCCAAAAACCACTTTAGGATTTCTGATATGAATATCGTCTATCCAAAGCGGAGCTGGACTAATATTCCAGGTTCTTTTAATATGAGATTCTATTGCAATAGAATGATCATTAAATTGAACTGTATCGGTATAACAACCTAGTTTTTGAACGGGCACCCACGGCTGAACAATTGGAGTAAATGAAGTATCCGCCAATAATGTTTCCCAAACACCACCATTGCCTCCAATGCGCAATTTACCATCTCTATAAAATGGCATAGCTGCATTTACAACCATACCGGCTGGATAATTATCTGAAAACAAAGTCCAATTTAATTGCGAAGCTTTTCTATAATATACTTTAGCAGATATATTCTGACGTGCAATTGTAAACAGATAAATGAGATCTTCGCCATCAGAAGGTTGAACTACTGTACATTTCATATATTCATTTAAGCCAGAAGTTAAATCAGTCCAAGAGTCACCACCATCTGTTGATTTAAATATCTTTCCAATATCTGCAGACCACGTACCATTTGATAAGCATACATAGAGTACTTGATCATTAAAAGGAGATAAAGAAATATGAATTAATCCTTTCCAATTAGCATTTGCATTAGGTGATTGATACAATGAACCTTTTGCTTGCCATGTTTTTCCTCCATCTGTACTTTTATGAAGACCTAAGCCAGCAATATCAGCATATATAATAGAAGGATTTTTTGAACTCATAGTAAAATATCTAACAGTTTTGCCAAAATCATAGAGTAAATTCCAGCTTATACCTCTATCAGTAGATTTCCAAAACCCATTACCTTCACCAACAAATAAGTGAGCACTATAAAAAGGATGATGTACTAAATTGCTTCTGCGTCCGCCATATTCTTCCATATTTGGAAATTTACTAAATGTAAAACGTCCTTCAGGCTTATCAGTTGCTGTTTTGGGTAAAATCCAGCCATCACCTAAATCATTAAATGCCACATGACGATCTTTTTCATTGAGCACCCAACCAGTTGGCGATTCGGCCCCACCCATACGAAGAGCTTTAGGATTATAAAAATCAGCAATTGCAGTATTTCCATTATGATAACGGCCTGCAACGGTAAGATCCTCATTCCAACTTTGGTCAAATCCCCAAAAATCAGAACCAACAATACCATTATTTAATGATTTAGCATTAGCAGTATTCACAAAATTATCAGTAGATAATGTTAAACCACCATCTGTTGAAATCCATGTATCTCCATTAGGCATAATTTTCATGTCTTGCTGATCTGGATGTACAGGAATTTTTCCTCCATATCCACCTACAATTGAAAAAGTAGATCCGCCATTTGTCGATTTAAATAAAGAAGCAGTTCCAGTATAGATAATATTAGAATCTTTTGGTGATACTTCTAAAACCAAGTCATAATATCCTTGCCAATTATCCATTGGGAAAGCTGTAGTTTTTCCAGTTGCAAGTTTTGTCCATGCAGAAGAAGTTTCTGTACAAAATCCTTTATATAATAAAGGTATTTCATCTGAACTTAGCATGATCACATAGAGGGCTGTAAGATTTCCAGGCGCTAATCTTATTGATAATAAGCCACCAGACTTAGAAGGAATATTCTGAGGAAAATCCATTTGAGGATTAAATGTAATCCCACCATCATTGCTTTGAATGACAGTAAAATTTCCATTTGATTGTTCGCTTAAAGCATATATATATTGAGTATTAGCTGGTTTTATTTCAATATCATAGGTTTTTCCAGACCACACTTTTGTCCATGTAGACCCAGCATCTGTTGTTCTAAATAAACCAGAAGGAGATGCAGCATACACAGTATTAGGCTTTATTGGATCTACTTTTAATCGATCGGCGCTAAATTGAGTAGATAATTGCTTTGTCCAGTTTTTACCACCATCGATTGTTTTATGAATCTGATTTCCCGCAGAAACATAAGTAATCAATGGATTTGTGGGATGTATTGCAATTGCTAAAATTCCACCACCAAAGTAATAATCTTTGGCTTGAATTTGCCAGTTTAATCCCTTATCAGTTGTTTTATTAATATAACCAGTCTCTGTTCCACAATACAGAATATCATTATTAGACATAGATACATCAAAAGAATAGATATTTGCTTGCCATGGACATGGAGCAGTATTTCCATTTTCATTCAACCATACAGTTTCTTTTGGACCCCAAAACTGCCAATTTGCTTTATTTGATAATGTTTGTTCAGAAGAAAATATTGACTTATTAATACTTTTTTTGTCTGCTGGTATATGAATAGTCCCAGTATTATCAGTATAGGGTTTAATTGCTCTCATCCATTGCTTATAATATCTTATAATAGCATTATGTTTTCCAGGATTTTTAGATATATAAGCCTCAAATTCTTTTTCTATTTCATATACATTTACGGGATATATATATAGTTTTTTAGCCCAATCAGGATACATTTCATCATAAGCGGGTTTATAGCTTTTAATGATTCCAGGAATTTTATTGTCATATTCTGTGTATTGCGAAATATCTTTGGCATATACTATGCAAACAGCACATATAATGTGTAGAAAAAGGAGTCTATATTTCATGTTATTGCGAATATTAATGATATAATCACATGAAAATTACTGAAATTTTTAGAACCATTGCTTGAATTATCTTTCATTAATAGATTCGAGTGATTATCGATAATATTATTTGTTTTATTTTTTATTAGTTTACAAAAAAAACAGTTCAATATCTATTGCTATTATTATGAATACACACTCTTTACACCATTTATTTCTCAATTCTGCATTTTCATTAAGGAATCCGGAAGCTGTTTTTTTACGATATAAAAAGGATGGATTATATCATGATATTACTTTTCAAGAAGCATTAGAAAAAATAGATGCAATAGCCGGATCACTTTATGAAATGGGTTTAAGAAAGGGAGATTGTATTGCATTTATTTTAGAGAATTGTCCTGAATATATATATTTCGACCAAGCATGTATGAAATTAGGATTAGTGAATGCATCAATTTATCCTACATTATCAGAAAAGGAAATTGAGTATATATTAAGAGATTGTGGTGCCAAAGCTATTGTAATTGGAAGTCCATTTCTATTAAGAAGAATTATTAATATCGATTCCAAAGGCACTTCTTTAGAAAGATTATATACAAGTTTCGAAACTACAGAACAATATTCTTCATTAATGACAATACAATCTGCGATTAAAAGTGGGACATTGATTGCAATAGAACATAAAAATGACATCGAACGTATTTTTCAATCTGTACAAAAAGATGATTTAGCATCATTGATTTATACTTCAGGAACTACAGGGGTACCTAAAGGAGTAATGCTAACACATAATAATTTTATAAGTAATGCTAAGGCAGCCACTACAATTGTAAGAGAGATTGGCCCAGACGATGTATTTCTTTCTTTTTTACCTTTATGTCATGTTTTTGAACGCCTAGCAACATATTATCTATGTACATTTATTGGCGGTACTATTGCTTTTGCAGAAGGAATAGAAACAATAGCGACAAATATCCAAGAAGTTTCACCAACAGTAATGGCATCGGTTCCACGATTATTAGAGAAGATTTATGATAAAGCACAAAAAAACGCTTTATCTGCTGGTGGATTAAAAACCAAAATATTCCAATGGGCATTTAATCAAGGAAATAAAAAACGTTTATTAGATGAAGATGGAAAACAACCAGGTTTAGTACTTTCACTTGCATTATCAATTGCTGATGCATTAGTATTTCAGAAGATTAAACAGAAAATGGGAGGTCGATTACGAATCGTTGTCGCCGGAGGGGCAGCCTTACCACCCCATGTAGGTATCTTCTTCAAAAATTTAGATTTACGAGTACTAGAAGGTTATGGCTTAACAGAAACATCTCCATTAGTAAGTGTTAATGAATTTTCTAGACAGCTTTTTGGAACTGTAGGACGTGTTGCTCCGGGTTGTACAGTGGCAATACAAAATCCTGAAACAAAAGAAATGCTTACTATTCAAAGTTATGATAGTTTTGACCAAGCTTTTTCTTGTGAAGAGGGAGAAGTTTTAGTAAAAGGGCCAAATGTAATGCAGGGTTATTGGAATAAACCAGAAGCAACTGCAGAAGTTATTGATGCAGATGGTTGGTTTCATACAGGTGATATTGGTACATTTTATAAAGGCTATGTTAAAATTACTGATCGTATCAAAAATATGATTGTAAATAGCTTTGGTAAAAATGTCTATCCTACACCTATAGAAAACATATATTCTAGAAGTACTAAAATCGAGCAGATTTTTTTGATTGGTGATAAAAGAGAATTTTTAACAGCTATCATTGTTCCAAATAAAGAAGAACTAAAAGAAGCATTTGCAAAGAAAGATGAGTTTTTTAATCAGTCAGAATCATTTATTCATGATAAAGACATAAAATCTTGGGTAGAAAAGGATATTCAAATATTAGGAAAAGATTTAGCAAAATTTGAACGTATTCGAAATTTCACATTAAAAAGAATTCCTTTTTCTGTTGATGATGGTGAGATTACGATGACATTAAAAGTGAAACGAAAAATAGTAGAAGCAAAATATAAAGATGAAATCGATAGTATGTATCAATATCTTTAATGAGAAAGTATAGAGCCTTGTATAGTTTTATTCTTTAAAGATCCAACAAATTTAATAAAAGTATCTATATCAGATTTAGTTGTTGCTATACCTAAAGATATTCTAGTGGCTCCACGCATTTTTTGAAGAAAATTAAACATATCAGTATAATTTCCACTGGTTCTACCAGAGAAGAATTGTTCTAATTCTTGATTAGTAACACAATTAAAGATTTCATCTATTCCTGGATTACAAAAACAACCAGAACGCAAGGATATCATTACTTTATTTGACAATTGCTCTACTGTTTCAAAAGGTACTATTGATCCATCTGGATTAATAAAACTCATGATAAGCGTTCCACCTGTTTTAGATCTGTCTTTTGGACCATATAAAAGAAGCTGTTTTACACCCGAATCATGTTGTAAATGTTCTAATTCTTTGTACACATAATGTATCAAAGATTGAACTCTTTCATTAATTCTCTTCATTCCTATAGATTCAATAAAATCCAATCCTATCGTAATTGCAGGTATATCAAGATAATTTATCGTTCCGTTTTCAAATCGTTCATGATTATCATGCAGAAAATGATGTGGGGCTAATACTGCTACCATGGTTACATTGCCACCAGCAAACCAACATTTTTGCAATGTATTGAATTTACTTTTCTTTACTAATAAGCAACCTAAACCTGTTGGATAGCCAAATATTTTATAAAATGATACTGTTACAAAATCTGGAGAAACTTTTTGTAAATCCAGTGTATTTGATGGAACATATGCGGCTGCATCTAATAAGACATCCCATCCGAATTCTTGGGCTTTAGCAATCCAAGATAAATCATGCTTTACCCCAGAAACATTTGATTGAGCAGGATATGCAAATAACTTATGTTTTTTATCATCATATTGTTGCAATGATTCTAGTAGTTGATGTTGATCTATCGTTAAATCATCATAATAGGTAGGAACATAACTAAAAGAACCCCCTTTGCTTTTACTATATTCTCGGATTCCATTAACCGAATTATGATTATCAGCAAGTAATAAAAAATGACTATCCATTCCAAAAGGATAACATTCTCCAACAATCTGTAAAGCACCAGAAGCATTCTGTGTAAAAATGCAAAAGTAGTCTTGCGCATTAAAGTATTCTATTACCTTTTTTCTAGCATTTTCAGTTAAATCCGTTGCTAATTTAGAAGATGGATTTGTAGAATGAGGATTTCCAAATACATGTTCTTTAAGCATTTGCTGATGCTTCATCAATTGTGATTCTGCATACAGATTGCCACCTGTATAGTCAAGATATATATGCCTTTTTTTATCTAATCGGGCATATTCTTTATCTCTTAATTCATTAAAAAAAGCATCATGAGATAATAATGAATCGTGCTTTTTATTGGTGAATATGTTGATTAATTCTTTAATCATGAATGATAATATCAATGAAATATATGTTTTGGAAAGGCAAAAATACCGATTTGTTAAGTATAAGAACAGATTATAGTGCTACATAATTCAATCTTTGATAAGAAATTATAGTAGAGGATTTCATAATGATTGGGTTTGAATGGAATCTCAATCATTACTCTTTTGCTAGTGTGAAATAGAAGGTAAATCATATTGAACAGCAAGTATCTGTTTCCTTTTCCAAAGAAAATATGGTATATACATAATAGCCAAGAAAACCATGGGAAATATGGTTTTCATAATATCATCATGCAGATAATAATGAGACATAGCAGCGCCTATGAAAT
Organism: Bacteroidota bacterium; assembly: GCA_049317525.1. GTDB lineage: Bacteria > Bacteroidota > Ignavibacteria > Kapaibacteriales > UBA961 > UBA961. The sequence goes on from JBMOIC010000017.1 coordinate 65,627, forward strand.
TAAAGGCAAGTCCTGCAAAAGCCCACTCTTTGATAACAGGATACTTAGTTTGTAATAATGCTATAACAGCTAATAATTTTGCTATTCCTGTTATTGACATCAGATATTCAGGATATCCCAAATGTTGAAGAGCTTCAATTCCTGCTTTTTGATGTGTAATGCCACCAATTCCATCTAATGCTATCAATGCAGAAAAAACACCGGTTGATGTCCAATAGGCTATTGAAAATTTATTCATATTCTTAAACTCCATAATGTGTATACAATTTAATGAAAAAAGAAAGAAAAAATTATCAGTTTCCAGCAAATGGAGTACCTATTAATCCAACAGCAAGTTCAGCCCAAATACATAATAATACCAATAGGATCAAGCCATTTAATGCAATTTTATGTGATTTTTTCTGAACTTTCCTAAGGATGAAATCTATCATTATACCTGTTCCGTATAGTAATATGGCAGCAATAAAAAAATCAGGCAATGCCCATTGAAAATCATCTGTAAACAATTTTCCTAAAACAGGTATAGTAAGTATAACGGTAATACTTATCAGAATTATTTTTAATCTAGAACTAAGCATATATATAGTTTAATTTTAATAAAGGTGATATCAATTTAATTCCTTGTTATGTTTCAAGGAATTGTGTGTTTTTGTTGAATTGAGTTTTTTTAATAAATATATTAGATAATCTCTAATTTTTACTACTTATGAATCCCCAAATAGACTTATTGATTGAAAAAAATGATAAATGGCAGGAAGAGTTAACCATTCTGAGAAGTATTCTTGTACATTGCGGTTTAGATGAAGAGGTAAAATGGGGGTCGCCCTGTTATACTGTTCAAGGTAAAAATATCTGTATCCTATATGCGCTTAAAGAGTATTGTGGATTAAGTTTTTTGAAAGGAGCTCTTTTACATGATTCTCATCAAATTTTAAAGAAACCTGGTGAAAATACTCAATCTGGAAGAATACTAAAATTCATACATATAAAAGATATTCTGAGTATTCAGGATATCATTAAAGAGTATATTCTAGAAGCTATTCAGATTGAACTATCAGGAGAAAAAGTTCAGCTTAAACGATTAGAAGATCAGGATACTCCTATAGAATTTCAAGATATTTTACAAAAAAGACAAGATATTCAAACCGCTTTTACAGCTTTAACACCAGGTAGACAAAGAGCCTATTTAATGTTTTTTTCTGCATCAAAACAATCTCAAACAAGAATAAACAGAATTGAAAAATATATCCCAAGAATTTTAGATGCAAAAGGTATGCATGATTGTATATGTGGTCTTTCTGGTAAAATGCCAAGCTGTGATGGCTCACATAAGCAATTAAATGCTACTTAAT
>JBMOIC010000018.1:0-61438 GCA_049317525.1 Bacteroidota bacterium
GCACATTTTGGTTTACATTTGCCAGGATTGGCTTGAACATTACCAATCTGGACCATAAATGCGATAACTAAAGCAATAATTGAAATATTCTTCATGAATATATCCTGTAAAAATGAGTATAAATTAGATTTCTGATGAAATCCACAAAATATCGTCTATTCCTTCATGAAAATTTACTAATCGAGAAGCCACGAATAAATAATCAGAAAGCCTATTCAAAAACTGAATAATTGTACCATTGATTAATTCTGTTTCAGACAAAGCAACTACGGCACGTTCTGCTCTTCGGCAAACAGTTCTTGCATGATGAAGATGCGCTGCGGCTGAACTTCCACCAGGCAAAATAAATGATTTCAATTCAGGTAAATCAGCTTGATATGAATCAATATGCTGTTCTAATAAAGAAATATGCATTTGTAATATCTGTGGTGTTTTATCTCTAAAAACTGAATCATGTGTAGTAGCTAAATCAGATCCAACCGTAAACAATAAAGATGAAATTGATAATAAATGTTCAGATATTGCTTTATTCATAGAATGCGTTAATGCAATGCCAATTATTGCATTTAACTCATCTACAGTTCCATAAGCATCTATTCTTAAAGAATTTTTTTTCACTCTTGTCCCACCAAATAAACCAGTAGTTCCATCATCACCAGTTTTGGTATATATTTTCATGTGCCTTCTCCTTAATAATTAGATAGAACGAGGGTTTATTGATAATGTTTTTTCGGCTGCACTTAATGTTTGAGACATCAAAGTGCTGATAGTCATTGGGCCAACTCCACCAGGAACTGGTGTATATGCAGAGCTTAATGCAAAAGCATCTGGATGTATATCTCCAATACCACCTGCATGATAACCAGCATCTACCAATACAGCACCTGGTTTTACCCAATCAGTTTGAACAAAACAAGGTTTTCCTACCGCTGCTATCAAAATATCAGCTTGTTGAATATGTGCTTGAATATGTTGAGTTCTAGAATGACAAATAGTAACAGTACAATCCTTATTTAGCAACATAGCTGCCATAGGTTTTCCAAGTATAGGGCTTCTTCCCAAAACAATTGCATGCTTTCCTTTATATTGAATATCATAATGAGATAATAGAGTTATGATACCTTGAGGAGTAGCAGATCCATATGCTTCTATATTCATAGACATACGTCCATATCCCAAACATGTTACTCCATCTACATCCTTTTCTAATGCAATAGTATCAAAACATTGTCTTTCATCTATATGAGAAGGTACAGGATGTTGTAATAATATTCCATGCACATTTGGATTGGCATTAAGATCTTTAATAATGTCAATTAATTGTTGAGTTGTTGTGTTTTCATCTACTTCAATGCACAAAGAATCCATTCCAATTCTTCTGCATGCATTTCCTTTCATTTTTACATATGTTGCGCTAGATGGGTCTTTGCCAACCAATATTGTAGCCAAAATTGGAATACGCCCTGGGTTTTTCATGATAAGTTGTGCAGTTCTTTGTGAAAGAGAGTGCTCAGTTTGCTTAGCAAGCAATTTACCATCTAGAATTTGAGGAATCATATATTTTTGGTGATAAGTAAAAGTATAACTTACAAACTAATGATTTGCACTTTATCTGCTATATGTTTTGCTGGGCGAATAAAAATTCTGTTTTTCTCGCACTATTATTACTACAGACAATTGATTTCATAGCTGCAGGCACAAAAGCACTATAACCTGATTTAATAATATAATCACCTTGATTAGTTTTTAGAATCAATGGTTCATCACCTATTACAGTAATCAGTCCTGCTTTATTCTGTAATGAACATTCTATATGAGCATGTTCTATTGAAAAAAGAGAAAGATAAAAGTACTGAGAAGAAATTAATTCTGTTTTGATAATTCCTGGCTTAAGTACAATTGGTTTAATATCTACTTTGGCACTATTAGAAGCATATTCAATCATAGAAATAATTCCCTTTTCAATATGCAATTCTCTTGGATTTCCATCAATTCCACAGCGATCCCAATCATACAATCTATATGTAGTATCACTTGTTTGTTGTAATTCATATAGAACAATGCCTGGTCCAATAGCATGAATCGTCCCAGCAGGAACAAAAATAAAATCTCCCTTTTGCACTTTCACTTTATGTAATAACTCTAAATCATTACCAGAGTTAAGCGCGTATTGATATTGTTGTTTAGAAATTCCATTTTTTAAACCAAATATAATTTCAGCGTCTGGCTCTGCTTTTAGGATATACCAACATTCAGTTTTTCCTCTTGGCTCTCCTTCTAAAACATCCGCTAGAGTATCATCTGGGTGAACCTGAACCGAAAGCCATTCTCTGGCATCTAGCAATTTTACAAGCAAAGGAAATTCACCATTCTTATGATGATACCCAATCATTTCTAATGGATATTGTTGGATTACATCTTCCAATGTTAATCCAGCATATGCTCCATGTGAAATATAATTTTTAGAATAAATTTCCCAAGATTCTCCGATATGCAATAAATCTTCAGCTTGCTGTTTTAATGCTGATATTGCAGAACCACCCCATATTTTTTCAAATAAAGCTGATTCTAATTGTAAAGGATATGGAATAAAAGTGTTATTGATTGTACTCATAGACTATTTATCTGGAAATATAAGAACCAATACTTGAGAATAGACTAAACCAACAAATAATAATAGTAATAACTATAGCAGATACATAGCGTCCATACACTTTTTCAACAAAAGCATGTCCTACAATTGCATAAGATGCAATGATATATGAAAAAATCCACAGGACATTTACTCTACTTAATACAGCAAAGAAAAATGGATGATCTGTAGGAATAATTGCTATTCCAGCGTGAATTCCAAAACGTAAATCTGAGAAAAGAAACTGAAACAAACCATTAATTAATGTACCTAAAGCATAGCATCCAGAGGCATAAGCACCTAAAGCAGTAATTTCATATAATGGTTTTTTTTGTTTGCCTAATAACCAATGAAATAAAGTTAGAAGAGCACCAAAAGCAAGTATTCCAACAAATGAGGTAAAAAGAGTAGATAGTAAAACTTGGCTAAAATCAAGCTCTCCTACCGATGGCATCCCATGTTCAGAGCCTACTAATGGTTTTTTAGACATCCAAGGTGACATCATTGCAATATTCTGGCTAATCAGTACTGGATTTAACCTATGTAAATAAGCAATGCTCATAGATGCTATAGTTTCTAATAAACTTGCTGCAACAAGAACTTTATATGGTTCTTCTATAGCAGACATTCCGAATTCATGGGGGTTCTTAACAATGCTAATAAAACCCTTCATCCATGAATATGTGGACTGCATAGTATTTGTCATAAAAAACTATAAATGTGTAGAAGGTTGCATGTCAATTGGTAAAGCAAGGCGAATTGATTCATGAACTGCATCCATCAGAATCTTTTCGGCTTGTTTATCTTCTTGTAGTAGGGATGGAAATGGCTCTTGAATAGATAATATGGTATGGCCTGGTTTGAAGAAAATTCCTGACTTTGGCATAATTGTATAAGCACCTATTAATGCTATTGGAATAATTGGTTTTTTTGAACGAGCTGCTAATAAAAATGCCCCTCTTTTAAATAAACCAAGTCTACCATCTTTAGATCGGGTACCTTCTGCAAAAACTATGACGCTTTCTCCGGACTGAACGGCACCAATAGCTTCTTGAATACTTTTCATAGCATTTCTTGGGTCATCTCTGTCAATTGCTATAAAGGGGGATGCTTTCATACTCCAACCAAGGAAAGGGATCTTTTCTAAATTCCTTCTATACATGATACGCACATTATCAGGTAAACTTGCTAAAAGAATAGGAATATCAAAATAACTTGTATGATTTACAATATAAATCCGGCTATCCAAGCCTTGTATTTTGTCTAATCCTTTTATAGTTACTGTTACTCCAGCACAATATAATAATGCTGAAGACCACTGTTTTGCTAAAGAAAAATAGATTGAATGCTGTAGTCTACAGGCAAAGCCTAATAGTGCTAATGTTGAATAAGCAATCGTAATGAGTATAATCGCTAAACTTCTTAAAATAAACTCAATATATGAAGTTAATCCTTTCTTCATAATGCTTCATTTGTATTCGGTGTATCAGATTGAATTGGCGAATTACCACTTTGATTCTCTTCTTTATGGACAATTACTTCTGAGGATATAATTCCATCTCTTAGGGTGATAATTTTTTCGGCCATTCTGGCAACATCAATACTATGGGTTGCTATTAATAATGTTAGCGTTCTTTCTTGTCTAATTTTTTTAATTAAATCCAGAACAGCAACTGTATTTGCTGAATCCAAATTACCAGTTGGTTCATCTGCTATGATAATTGAAGGTTCATTTATTAATGCCCTTGCAATTGATATTCTTTGTTGCTCTCCGCCTGATAATTCTGAAGGACGATGATCTTTTCTATGTATCATGCCTACTTTTTCACAAAGGGCTAAAGCTTTTTTTTCAGCATGAGATACCTTTTCTCCAGCAATTAAAGCGGGCATCATTATATTTTCTAAAGCTGAAAACTCTGGTAATAAATGATGAAACTGAAAGATAAATCCAATATGCTTATTTCTTAATTCAGCAGCTTGCTTCTTTTTTAAAGCTGAGTATATATGCTGTTTTCCTGCTGGAAAATATCCGGTAACAGCACCCATATCTGGTGTATCAAGCAAGCCAAGAATATGTAACAAAGTACTTTTACCTGCGCCAGATGGGCCCATAAATGCAATAAATTCACCTTCTTTAATTTCTAATGATATACCTTTTAATACAGGAGTATCATTATCTGAATGCAAAGAATACGATTTAACCAGTGAATCAGCCTTTAGTATTGTATTCATAATCGCGTTAAAATTGTTCTAATACCCGAATATCATTTTCATAAAGAGCCCGAATATCATTAATTCCAGTAGCTAACATAGTAACTCTTTCAATGCCAAATCCGAAGGCAAATCCACTATATTCTTCTGGATCTATGCCACAATTTTTTAGAACCTGTGGATGAACCATTCCGCATCCACAAATTTCTAGCCAACCAGAATGTTTACATATACGACAACCTTTACCACTGCATAAATAGCAAGATATATCCACTTCCGCGCTTGGTTCAGTAAAAGGAAAATAAGATGGACGAAATCTAAATTGGGAATTATTGCCATACATTTGCTTAGCAAAAGCAACAATTGTCCCTTTTAAGTCTGCAAATGTTACATTTTTATCAATATATAAACCCTCAATTTGATGAAATTCAGCTAAAGATCTTGCCGATAATGCTTCATTTCTATAAACTCTTCCAGGCATAATTGATCGAATAGGAATGGGATGAGACTTCATCATTCTAATTTGAACAGGAGAAGTATGAGATCGTAATAAAATATCTCCACGCGGATCATCAATAAAAAATGTATCCTGCATATCCCTTGCAGGGTGATCTTCTGCGAAATTTAATGCTTCATAATTATGATAATCATCTTCAATATCAATGCCCTCGGCTACAGTAAAGCCCATGCCTTCAAAAATAGACACAATGGTATCCAGAGTTTTTTTAATAGGATGAATATGCCCTTTTAATGGCATTCTTCCAGGTAAAGAAGTATCAATCAAAGGAACAGAAGATTCTTCAGCTTCAAGGTTTTCTTTAAATTCCTTAAAAGTTGCCTCTACATATTGTCTTAACTCATTAATAAGTTTACCAATTGCAGGTTTATCTTCTTTGGGTATCTCTCTTAAAGATTCCACTAATACAGGCAAAGTTCCCTTTTTTGTTAAATGCTTTAATCTAAATTGTTCTAAAGATTCCGCATCTTTAATTGTTGCAAAATCTTGTTCAATATTCTGTTTGATAAAAGATATATCAGCAATCATAAATGTATACAATAATCTGAATCAAAAAAAAAGGGCGCTCATATAAAGAACGCCCTTTAACATACGGAAATCGATAAAGTTAACCTATTGCAGAGCGTACAATACGCTTGAAAATAGATGGCTGAGATGCTGCCAAATCAGCAAGAACCTTACGATTAATTTGAATATTCTTTAGTTTGAGTGCATGTATCAAACGAGAATAGGTAGTACCATTCAAACGTGCACCTGCATTTATACGAACAATCCATAATCTACGGAAAGTACGTTTTTTTGCACGGCGATCGCGATAAGCGTACTGTAAACCTTTTTCAATGTGATTCTTGGCAATTGTCCAAACTTTACTACGCGCACCCCAATATCCTTTTGCAAGTTTTATAAACTTACGGCGGCGGCGGTGCGATGCTACTTTGTGCGTGGAACGTGGCATAATGCCCTCCTACAAAAATTAATTATTAAATGCGATTGATGGGGAGCTTCGCTAAAATCCCAATCAACCTGCTAATAACCTTATATCTTACCATAAATATACAGGGGCGGTTATATCCTGTATCATTGTACAATTAACGCAGACACAATAGACGTTTGATATTTTGCTCATCTGCAACGCTAACTAAAGCGGGCATACGTAACAAACGCTTACGCTTACGTGTCTTGTGAGTCAGAATGTGATTTTTAAAAGCACGATTACGACGGATACGTCCAGTCCCCGTAATTGAAAAGCGCTTTTTTGCACCACTATTCGTTTTCATTTTAGGCATCGTATGATCCTTAAAAACGATGAAACATTGATTGCTTTCATGCAAAAACAATCCACAATAATAATTATCTACAAATAGTACTTCATATAGAAGTTTATTCTTCTTTTTTGGTTTTCTTTGCTTTTTCAGGGGCTAGAATCACCGTAAGTGTTCTACCCTCTGGATGAATAGGCTGATCTATCTTCGAACAATCTTCAAGTGCAACAACAAAACGCTGCAATAAAGCTAAACCTATTTCCTGATGCATAATCTCACGGCCCTTAAACATCACAGTTGCCTTAACTTTATCACCATCGCCTAGGAATTCACGAGCATGTCTTGTCTTAAAATCAAAATCGTGAGTATCTGTTCTCCATTTGAAACGGACTTCTTTCAACTGAGCATGATGCTGAGCCTTTTTTTGAATCTTTTCACGCTTCTGAAGCTCATATGCAAATTTGCCATAATCTATTATCTTACAAACAGGTGGATCTGCCTGTTGAGCAATCTCTACAAGATCTTTGTTTTGCTCAAATGCTAAATCAACGGCATCTTTTGTTGCCATTACCCCAAGCATTTTTCCTTCTTCATCAACTACTCTTACCTGAGGAACTCGGATTTCATCATTAATTCTATTTTTTCTTTGCTTCTCATTATTTGGCTGATCTCTCTCGCGCGGCATTCTAGGGCCAGAAGGCCTTGCACCAAATGGGCGTGCACCACCTGGAGTAAAACCTCCGGGACGAGGAGCTCCACCAGATTGAAATGGTGGACGAGATCCGCTTTGTTGGGTACCAACAGGGCGTTGTTGCTGGGATGAATCTGTATTTCCCCTACTGGGTTGAAAAGGAGTTGCCAAAAAGAACCTGCTGAGAAATAATAAAATAGAGAATGTAATTGTGCAAACTTACGGTTATGACATCAAAAATACAAAAAAGCAATGTTATAAAAGGGTAGTTATATACGATAAATCTGTGATTTCTTTACATTTGTAATCAATTATCTGTTTTTAATCTTGTATTACTGCTTAAAAAATGAATGAACATCAAAGAACTGATCAGGAACAAAGGCGTTTTGAAGAGCTTCATGAGCTATATAGTAGAGGCATAAATCCTTATCCTCATGAATTTAATCGCACTCATAATTCTGTATATATAGTCTCGCACTTTAGTGATGAGCATCCTGAATTACTTCGTGATGTTGCCGTTGCTGGCAGAATTATGGCTATGAGAAAAATGGGGAAAGCTACATTTTTACATATTCAAGATCAATATGGTAGAATTCAGATTTATCTTAAGCAAGATGAATTACCTGATTTTTATTCCTATCTAAATTTATTAGATATTGGTGATATCATTGGCATACATGGATTTGTTTTTCGAACAAGAATGGGTGAAATAAGTGTTCATGCAACGAATGCTATATTATTAGCTAAATCCTTAAGGCCAATTCCTATTGCGAAAGAAGAAAAAGATGAAGACGGAAATAAAATTGTATATGATGCTTTTTCTGATAAAGAGCTTCGTTACAGAAAGCGCTATGTAGATTTGATTGTTAATCCAGAAATACGACATGTATTCGAAAAAAGATCAAAGATCATAAGTGCTATGCGCCGATATTTTGATGATAAGGGGTATATGGAAGTAGAAACTCCTATTCTTCAACCTCTGTATGGTGGCGCTAGTGCCCGCCCATTTATTACCCATCATAATGCACTAGATTTTGATCTTTATCTACGAATTGCAATTGAATTGTACTTAAAAAGATTGATTGTTGGCGGTTTTGAAGGTGTGTATGAAATCAGCAAAAATTTCAGGAATGAGGGTATGGACAAAACTCATAATCCAGAATTTACGATGATGGAGATATATATTGCCTACAAAGATTATTATTGGATGATGGATATGGTTGAAGATCTCTTTGGTCATATTTGTGAATATGCTTTAGGAAAAAAGGAAGTTCAACATGGTACTAAAGTTCTTAATTTTAATAAGCCTTTTCGAAGAGCCACAATGTTCGATTTGTTTTTCGAATATACTGGCAAACATCTGAAAGGACTAAATAGAGCTGAATTATTGCAATCTGCTAGAGATTTACAAGTAGAAATACCAAGCGATGCAAGTGCAATGAAGATTTTAGATGAAATATTTAGTCAAAAAGTTGAACATCATCTTATTCAGCCAACTTTTGTTATTGATTATCCTATTGAGATGTCTCCATTAGCTAAAAAACATAGAACAGAAGATGGACTAGTTGAACGATTTGAATTATTCGTTAATGGTAATGAAATTGCAAATTGTTTTACGGAGTTAAATGATCCGATAGATCAAAGGAAACGTCTTGAAGATCAAGCGCTGGTTCGGGCAGATGGAGATGAAGAAGCAATGATTTTAGATGAAGATTTTATCCAATCTATTGAAGTAGGAATGCCTCCAACTGCTGGACTAGGAATTGGAATCGATAGGCTGGTAATGCTTCTTACAAATCAAGAATCAATCAGAGATGTATTATTCTTCCCTACAATGAGACCTGAATAACAATCGAGTAAGGGTTGTAGAAATGTAATCCTTACTTTACATTCTTTTGTACATGTCGAACTTTGCAATGCCAATTCTTTGTAAGAAATGCTTTAAAGACACCCACAATACACCTAATCCATATATAGAACTACGCTTAAAATTTATACTTGATGCTTCTGCAAAATATTTGGTTGGGCATGTAACTTCACCAATAGAAAATCCAGCATACACTATTTGTGATAACATTTGATTATCAAAAACAAAATCATCAGAATTCGCTTCTAGATGTAAAGCCATTATTACTTCTTTAGAAAAAGCACGATAACCTGTATGATATTCACTTAATTTCTCACCAATTAATATATTTTGGAATAATGTCAAAAAACGATTAGCTATATATTTATACATCGGCATACCACCTTTTAAAGCGCCCTTACCTAAAATTCTTGACCCTAATACTACTGGGTATAATTCCTGAGCAATGATACTAGCCATAGCTGGAATTAACATTGGTGTATACTGATAATCAGGATGTAGCATGATAATAACATCTGCTCCTAAAGCTAATGCATGAGCATAGCACGTTTTTTGATTGCCTCCATATCCCCTATTTTTCTGATGCTTAATGATATGCTTAATTCCAAGATTTTCTGCAACTTTTATCGTATCGTCCGGGCTATTATCATCAACCAATACAATATCGTCTACAATATCAAATGGAATTTCATTATAGGTTTTCTCTAATGTTTTAGCTGCATTATATGCTGGCAAAACAACTACAATTTTTTTATCATGAAGCATGGAATTATTCCGCCGACTTTGTAAGGTTGTAATAATAATCACAAAAATAGAGAATTATGATTCAGACTATCAAAAAATTATCTAAAGCCCTGTTATTGATAAGCACCATCATTCTATATATTTTAATGGGTTTTATGTTCATTACTTCTGTTCCATATGCTTTATATACAGAAATATATGATATTCAAAAACCACTACCTTTTCATGGAAATACATGGCTGAATCCCTATAAATCATGCATTTTTGATAATGATAATGCTGGATGGAAAAAGTCGAATTTTCATGGGCATTCTAAAGAATGGGGTGGCCTAACAGACGGAAAAACTGATAAAGATACTTTCCTAAAAAAATACAAATCAATGGGTTATCATACGATTGGTTTGTCTAATTATCAATATATATCACGTGATTTTGAAAAAGACAATGGTTTTGTTCCATGCTATGAACATGGTTATAATGTGTGGAAAAGGCATCATGTTTGCATTGGCGCACAACAAGTAGTGTGGCTAGATTTTATATGGGGACAAAGCCTGCATCATAAACAAACAATGATTAATATCCTTAAACCAACTGTACAAGTTCTTGCATTAGCGCATCCAAAGTTTAGGAATAGTTTCGAACCCGAAGATTTTGTATATCTAAGTAATTATGATTGCATAGAAGTATTAAATCATTATCGAACAAGTGATATTCATTGGGACTCTGCCTTATCAAATGGACATAAAGCATGGATAGTTGCAGATGATGATACTCACAATGTTCTTGATTCTGGTGAAACTGGTGTTTGTTGGACAATGATTTATGCGCCAAACAATGGAAATCAGCAAGAGATAACTAAAGCCTTAAAAAATGGGCAAGCTTTTGGTGTTCAAGGTAAGCAGGGAAAAATGGATATATTTCCAACATTGATTCATCTTTCAGATAGTATCTATTCTATAACAATGATGGATACCGTTGAATCTATATCGCTGATTGGACAAAACGGGAAAAAACTGACAATCACTTTGAATTCAAATCATATAGACTATAAATTAAAAAAAACTGATACCTATATCAGAGCAATAATCAAAACTCCACAAACTACCATATGGCTTAATCCAATATTAAGAGATAGCCAAACGCCGATCCCCCAAAAAAACGACCTTCAAACTATTCTCTATAGACTTCTTTGGCTTACGGGATATACGATAATTATTGTTTTTGTATGGAAGAAAAAAAGCAGGAAAAAGCACTCCTAATCTTCTTCTTTTACAAACTTTTTAGTACCAGAATATAATTCAAATTCAAGGAGACGGCAATCTATATCGGCATTAAATAATTCTATTTTTCTTTTTGTTCGCAATCCAATTGATTTTGCTGCTTTTACATTGCCAGTAAACACATAACCATTATATCCAGAACAAGATTGTTTAAAAAAGTCTCCAATTCTTTTATATTCTGCATCAAGTTCTAAATCTTCACCCATTCTATCCCCATATGCAGGATTCATAATTACAGTGCCGGGCCCTTCTGGCAAATGTACACTAGCAAAATCCCCTACCGAAAAATCTATATACTCTAAAACACCAGCATTTTCAGCGTTTTCTTGTGCTATTCTTATTGCTCCAGGATGAATATCAGATGCAATAATTCGGCCCTTTTCAATATTTTTTTTGGCAGAAATAGCATCAGAAACTAAATGATGCCATAATTGTTTGTCATAGCCATATACATGCATAAATCCAAAATTCTTTCGATATAAAGCAGGAGAAGTTTCAGTTGCCATCAAAGCTGCCTCTATTGCCAATGTACCACTACCACACATCGGATTTACAAAGGGCATAGATTCAGGCAACCAATTGGATGCAAAAATAGTTACAGCTGCCAAATTTTCTCGCATTGGGGCTCGCCAAGGATTTAATCGATATCCTCTTTTATGTAAAGGAGATCCAGACATATCAATATAAATTGCGCATTTAGGGCCATGCCAATACAAAAATACAACTGCTTTATCTTGCTCGGATCCACTGTTTGGCCTAATACCCATTTTATTTCGAATGCGATCAACAATGGCATCTTTACATTTTTGTTGAGCAAATTGAGTATTTGTTATGGCAGGTGTATCTATAGATGAAATGACTGTAAAATAACCATCATCAGGAAGAATATCTTCCCAAGGTAAAGAAGAAATGCTTCGATATAAATCCAAAGGAGTTTTTACATAGAATTCTTTTAATAAAAGTAACACCCTAGAAGCTATTCTAGAATGCAAACATATCGCCATAGATTCACGTATTCCCCCTTTTACGAAGATTCCAGTATCCATTGATTTTTCTACCGAAAATCCTAATGAGTGAATCTCTTGTTCAAGAAAAGAAGCCATTCTTAATGGACAAGTAATTAGTATTGATTGTGAATCGATTAAAGAAGATGACATAAAGATCTTTATATGCTGATGATTATTTACTTATACGGTAAAGGATTATTTTGTGTAAATATAGGTATTCTGCAATAGTATCTTTCTTTTGCTTGATGGAGAGATTAATACTTAACAGCAATATTTTCCCTATTTTCGCCAAAGTAATTAGAAACGATGATAATACCCTATACCAGAACATGGACATTTCAGTAATTATTGTTAATTATAATGTTAAAGATTTCCTTGTACAATGTTTGAACTCGGTTCACATTGCTTTACAAGGCATAGATTCAGAAATTATTGTAATTGATAATAATTCAACAGATGGATCAAAAGAATATTTTTCTGATAAATATTCTGATGTGTATTTTGATTGGCTTCCTAATAATATTGGTTTTGGGGCAGCAAATAATATTGGAATACAACAATCGAAAGGGAAATATATACTCTTATTAAATCCAGATACTATTGTTCATGAATTAACATTAAAGCATATGCTGGATTATATGAACTCACATATAGATACAGGCATTGCTGGATGCAGAGTACTAAATGCAGACGGAAGTTTTCAAATTGCTTGCCGAAGAGGATTTCCAAGCCCATGGGCATCTTTTTGTAAATTATTTGGATTACAATCATTATTTCCATCATCAAAATTATGTGCTGGATATAATTTAACCTATAAAAGTATCTATGAAACCTATGAAGTTGATGCTTTGATTGGCGCCTTTATGTTTTGTAGACGCGAAGTATTAGAACAAATTCATGGTTTTGATACTGATTTCTTTATGTATGGTGAAGATTTAGACTTATGTTATCGGGCCCAACTATCAGGTTGGAAAGTTACATATGTACATGAACCAACTATTATTCACTTTAAAGGTGAAAGTACAAAAAGAAGCTCTTTAAATGCAATTCATGTATTTTATTCCTCTATGGAAATATTTACAAAAAAACACTTCAATAATTCTACTCTCTTTCTTTTTTTCCTAAGGATTGGCATTTGGCTTCGAGCATCATTTGCTTCAGCTTTCTATTTTGCTGAACAAGGATTATTTATGATGGGCGACATTCTTGTTGTTATTGCATCAATAATGTTAGCTACTCACATTAGATTTGGGAATCCCTTTGCATTTCCAGAATATGCATATCCAATGGTGTTTCTGTCCAGTAGCTTAATTGCTATTGGTTGTCTGCTTTTTGCTGGTGCATATTTTGAGTATTCTGGCAAATTAAAGCCAGTTTTAACAGGATACTTTGCCTCTTTTTTTATATTATCATCCCTCACATATTTTTTTAAAGAATATGCTTTTAGCAGAGGCATATTATTAATGACTATAGGATTTTCTTTGGCATTTTCTGTAGCTCTCAGACTTTTATGGCATCTTTATCACACCCTATTTGGAAATAAATCTGATAAAAGAATTATTCTTTTAGGCACAAATGCTCATGAACATGAGATAATAAATGCATTGCAATCAGCCGAATCAAGAAATGCTATAATTGTAGGACGAGTCACAGTTAAGGATGAAACTTCATATGCCCACCAATTACCTGTATTGGGTAAAGCTGATGCTTTAAAAGAAATTGTCTATAATCAAGAGGCTGATGAAATTATCATGCTTGATTCATCAATAGACATAAGCGATATCATTAAATACTCATCAATGTTTGCAGGAAGCAAAGTAAGAATACATGCAGTTCAAGAATATGATGATATTGTAGTTTCTAGAATCACAAATGATATATCAGGAATTTCTGCTGCCATTCCAATAATTAATCTACAAAGATTACGATATAGACTCCAGAAGAGATTAGTAGACTTATGTATTAGTCTTTTCTTTTTGTCACTTGGCGTCCCAATCGTATTTTTGTTTTCAAAACACCCTATTTCATTATTAAAAAAACTTATTAATGTATGTAAAGGTGATATGAGTATCATCGGTTTATATCAAATTGATAATTCTTTACCTGTATTTGGTAAAATTGGCATTACGAGTTTGGTGCACATAAGTAAACCAGAAATTTTATCTGCCCAAGCAATACTTAACTTAAATGAACATTATATTCGGTATTATACACCGACATTAGATATAGAAATACTTATTAAACACCTACTACGGATAGGACTCAGTGGCTTCAAACTTCGTTCTTGAATTCGAAAAACCAATTGTTGAATTAGAAAATAAAATCAGAGAAATGCGGAATCTTCCGAATATTGCTGATTTAGAGCCTCAGATTCAGGAATTGGAATCTCATGTAGAAGAATTACGCCTAAATATTTATGCAAGCTTAACACGCTGGCAAAGAGTACAAATTGCAAGGCATCCAGATAGACCATATACATTGGATTATCTCCATTTCACTTTTACAGATTTTGTAGAATTGCACGGTGATAGAGGTTTTAGAGATGATCCAGCAATTGTTGGCGGTATTGCCAAACTTAATGGTAAATCCGTTATGGTAATTGGACATCAAAAAGGTAGAGATACTAAATCTAATGTCTATCGTAATTTTGGAATGCCTAATCCCGAAGGATATCGTAAGGCAAAACGATTGATGCTTTTAGCTGAAAAGTTTCATATTCCTATCATTTGTTTATTAGATACCCCTGGGGCATTTCCGGGAATAGAAGCCGAAGAAAGAGGACAAGCTCAAGCTATTGCAGATAATTTATTGGTGATGTCTGGCCTAAAAGTACCTATCATTATATGTATCATTGGTGAAGGTGCATCTGGTGGTGCCCTAGGTATAGGAATAGGAAATAGGATATTAATGCTAGAAAATTCGTGGTATTCTGTTATTGCTCCTGAATCTTGCTCCAGTATTTTGTGGCGAAGTTGGGATTTTAAAGAACAGGCTGCTGAAGCGTTAAAATTAACAGCACCAGATTTAAAAGAGCATGGGATTATCGATAGAATTATTCCAGAACCTATTGGCGGAGCTCACAGGGCTCCTTTACAAATATTCGAAACATTAAGAGATGTTTTAAATGAAGAATTAGATCAATTACAACACATTGAATCACGATTATTAGTAAAGCAAAGAAGAGATAAATTCGCAAAAATGGGTGTATGGACTGAATAATAATGGCTGATACAAAAACAATATTGTATATTCACAAAGGGTGTTTTCCAGAGGAAGTTAGAGCAGAAAAATTATGTAAATCTCTAGCAAAATCTGGACATAAAGTAATTTTAGTCTGCAAATGGTTTAAGGAGAACAAACAAAAAGAAGAAATCGATGGTTTTACTGTGTATAGGGTAGGTTTTTCAAAAATATCTTTCTTATATGAAGGAATTCCAGGGAATCCTTTTTGGACAAAAGCAATAAGTAATTGCATACATGAATTTTCCCCAGATTTAATTATCTGTAGAGAAATATTGTTAATGTCTAATTGCGTATATGCTTCTAAAGGTAAAAATATTCCACTTCTTATTGATATGGCCGAACATTATCCAGCCGCTATGAAAGAATGGAAAAAATACAAATCCAATTTCATTGGAAGATTCTTTGTCCACACATTACCAATTCCGCAATTAATTGAAAAACATGCAGTTAAACATGCTCATGGGATAATTACAGTTTGTGTAGAACAAAATTATAGGCTTATTAAAGAATATCTTTATCCAGCCCATTTATTGTCTATTGTACACAATACACCATACATTGATGCATTTTCATCTTGCAAAAAAGGTAGCCGTATTCCTCCAATTGTATTTGCACATCATGGCTATTTTACTTTAGAAAGAAACTTAGAAATGCTTGTTGAAGGATTCAATATAGCAGCTCAGCAAGTAAAAGATATTCAATTAGTTTTAGCAGGTGAAGGTGAAACAAAAAGGGATATTATCAAAAGAGTAAACAGTTTATCTTGTAAAGATAGAATTCATATATTGGATGCTTATAAAGCCAAGGATTTATGCTCTTTGTATAGTGAAACTGATATTGGCATATTACCGTATACAATCGATGAATTTAGAAATCATACATTGCCGAATAAGGCATTTGATTATATAAGTTGCGGCAAACCAATTATAAGTTCTTCTTTACATCCAATGAAAAGATTATTAGATGAAACTCAAGCAGGTATATATGGGGACTGCTCAACACCAAAAGGAATTTCAGCATTAATCCTTGCAATGTATCATGCTAATATTGAACAAATGTCCAACAATGGATTAAACAGTTTTAAAGAAACATATAATTGGCAGATAGACGAAAAGGAACTTTTAAGATTTATAAATACTTTTCAAACTGATGAAAACAAATAAACTACTTTGTATTTACTTATTTTTTTTAGTTTTGTAACGATTTTCAACTACCGGTGTCTCTGAATCCATGAATAAAGACATACAATGTGCAGTGCTAATTGTATCGTGTGATAAATATCAAGACTTATGGAATTCATGCATAGTATTGCTTAGAAAGTTTTGGAAAGATTGTCCTTTTAAAGTGTATTTGCTTTCGAACAATATTAAAGCAAATTTTAATGATGTAATTTCAATCTGTGTAGGCAATGATCATTCGTGGTCTGAAAGTCTGCAAAATGCTTTACATCAGATCCCAGAAAAATATGTACTTTTATATATAGAAGATTTATATCTCATAGGGCATGTACAATCAGATAAAATTGTTCAATTGCTTGACTGGGCTATCGAACATGATATTAATTATCTTCGATTAAACCCGACACCAGCGCCAGATATTCCATTTAATGACGATTTAGGAATAATTTCAAAAGGCTCGGTGTATAGATCCTCAGTAGTTTTTTCGGTTTGGAAAAAAGAATTGTTGTCCAAGTTATTGATACAGGGTGAGAATGCTTGGGAATTCGAAGAAATTGGAACAGTAAGAAGTGATGATTATGATGGATTTTATGCTTCAACAAAAGAACTTATACCTGCTTGCAATACAGTTATTAAAGGTGTTTGGGAAAAAGAAGCGCTGAAAAAGATTACAAAATTGGGTCTAAAGCCTGATTTAGCAAAAAGAAGAGCAATGAATGCTACAGAGAATCTTGTTTGGAAATTGAAAACAGTAAGAACAGCTATATTCCTTTCAATTCCGCCTAGATTTCAAAGAAGAGTAAAGGCATTATTTAGATAGTTTTAACAGATAATGTATCCGTCTGTTAAATTGATTTTTTCTGCTTTGGGGCAGTAAGTAAATCTCAGGAACTTGCATTTTTTTATTAAACTTGCGCCTCGGGTATAGCGCACAGGCCATTTGAGCCTATTGAGTATATTATGGAACATCTTAACAATGATTCGGATGGACAAAACTTTGACACACCAGATTCTGGAAGTCAAACATCGTATTCTGGTTTCTCAAATTCAGATTCTCAGCAGGTAAATGAGAGCCCTACAAATTTTTCTTCTACCCCAGAGGGTGAGCTAGGAAAACGCCCTAGAACACCATATAGAAAAGATAATACTTCTTATGGTGATTCCGGACAACCAAGAGAGTATCAAAGAAGAGAGCATGATAATCCTAGAAATCCTGGATATTATCCTCCTCGCCAAGATTATTATGATAATCGAAGTGATAGTAGAAGTGACAATCGCTACGATAATCGAAATGATAATCGAAGTGATAGTAGAAGTGACAATCGTTACGATAATCGAAATGATAATCGCAACAATTATAGCAATAGGCCTTCTGGGTATTCTGATAATCGCTATGGAAGTAGAGATAATGATAGAAGAGATTATCAACCAAGACCTTATAGAGCTCCAGATCAATATAGACCAAATAATTATGGCGATTCAAGGCCTCCAAGAGAATATCAACCAAGGCCTCCTTATAGGGCCCCAGATCAATATAGACCTAATAATTATGGCGATTCAAGGCCTCCAAGAGAATATCAACCAAGGCCTCCTTATAGGGCCCCAGAAGGTGCTCCAAGGCAAAATTACGATAGGCCGCCAAATACATATAGCCGAGATAATGTAGAAAATCGTCAGCCTTATGAAGGACGCCCACATTATACTCCTAGACCTAATTATGGTGATAGGCCACAATATGATCGTCGATATACCAGGGACGATGCACCTCAAAGACCTCCATATCAAAATCGTAGTGAAAGTGACGGTAGTAGATATAGCGGCGAACGTATTATGCGATCCAGAAATCATAATCCCGATTCCAGATATAGTAATGATTATCAGGGACGCGATGATTATAGACAGAATTATGAAAATCGTCCGATTACATTAGTAAAAGCCATTTCAAAATGTGATTATGGTTCACCAAGGATTTGCCTAAGAGCCATTCGTGAGGGTTTAGTAGCTGTAAATGGAGAAATTGTTACAAATCCAAATGCACGTGTACGTATTAATTATGATATGTTCGAGATAAAAGGCATCCCAGTTAATCAGAAATTAGACAAAATGTATATTGCAATCCATAAAGGAAGGCATTTTGCTGGTTCTAATGAACAAAATTCTCCGACTATTTATCGATTAATGAGACAAAAAACGGGATGGTTTGCCCCCTTAGGATGCTTAGAAATAGCATCTAGTGGTATGTTGCTATTTACAAATGATATTGATTGCAAACGTACATATGGAATTGAATTACAAAATATCGCAAAAACATATAGGATTAAAGTTCACAGACCACTTCAATCTATAGAAGAAGTTGATAGAATCCTTGATTTTGTTCGCACTCAAACAGAAGAGCATGTTTCGGTAGTATTAGAAAGAGCAAATACTAGAAATTGTTGGTTAAGAATTCAAGCAAGAACATCTACTCCTAAAGATTTACGTACTGCCTTAAAAGAATACGGCTTAGAAACATTGTCATTCGAAAGAACTACACTTGGCCATTTATCTACAAGGGATTTTCACCCAGGATCATGGAGAAGATTAGACGCAGCAGAAATTGAAAAACTTATTGCTGAATCTAATGAGTCTATTGAGCCTTATATTGTTCCAGACGATTACAAAGTTGTGCCACCTGCTAGTCCTGTGCAAAAATCTGATGCTCCAAATAAAGCAGCATGGAGAATAATACATCGCACTTGGTGCGAAGAACTGCGCAAACAAATGTAAATCATTGTTTAATACTATCTTTTAAACGTGCATTATTCTTTATTTCTAAGATTATGCACGTTTTTTTTAATGATCTAAAATATTAATATGACTTCTTATCAAATAGAACAAAAAGATATCGATGTACTTGGAACCAATGCCAAGATTATATATACTTTGTCTTTTGAACATGCATCAAGACATCTTGTAGATATTTCTATGGAAATACATGATATCGACCAACAATCAATCACAGTTGGTTTACCAGTGTGGATGCCTGGAAGTTATAAAATTCGTGATATGATTATGCATCTCGGTAATATTAATGTTTATGGTATGAATGGAGAACATGTTAAATGGCATTGGCATTCAAAGTCATCTTTTATCATAGAAACAATTGGGATCTCATCTCTACGAATTTCATATTCATATTATGCAAATGAAAAGGGAGTAAGATCATCTCATATAAATCGAAATCATGCATATATTGTGCCTGTAGGGACATTATTATATGTTGAAAATAGAATTGATGAAATCCACCATGTTATCATAAATAGAAATCCAGATCAATGGCCGAAAATAACAACAGCTTTGTCTCCTGTCTCTACAAAATCAGATCATATATATGGTGCATTGAATTATCATATCCTTTTGGACTCACCTATTGAAATTGGGAATCATCAGGTACTGTCTTTCACATTAGACAATTCACTTCACGAATTAGCAATTATTAGTAAAATACCGGTTGATGGAAATTGGCTATTAGAAGAAATAAAAAGAGCAGTGTTTATAGAAAAGGAATTTTGGGGTGATTTACCATATGATAGATATGTATTTTTTCTTTTAGTAGCAGAAGGGCAAAGAGGTGGGCTAGAACATTTACGTTGCAATGTTAGCGCAGTGGAACCAAGTGCATTTAGCGATAAAGTTGCTGCTCAACAAATGATGTCTTTATTAGTGCATGAATTTTTTCATACATGGAATGTGAAAAGAATTAGACCTATTGAATTAGGTCCATTTGATTATTCAAAAGAAAACTATACATCAATGCTCTGGTTAGCAGAAGGCTTTACATCTTATTATGATGATTATTTGTCGTATAGAGCAGGATTTTACTCACAATCTGAGTATTTGAATATATTAGCACAGTCTCATTTAGGACGCCTAGCAAGAGTTCCCGGACGTTTTGCTATGTCTATAAAAGATAGTAGTTATTTGGCATGGGTAAAACTCTATTCTATGAGTCCAGACCAGAATAATAGATTCCCTTCTTATTATGTTAAAGGCGGTATTATTACTTTGCTTTTAGATATGCTTATCATCATTAAATCTAATGGCAATAAACGATTAGAGCATGCTTTACAACAGATGTATTCCTTATATAAAATTAATCCTCATACAGGTTTCACAGAAAATCAAATCATAGAAATCATAGAAAATGCATGCGAAGTAAGTATTCAATCTGAACTAATCCATTGGCTTAATGGCAAAGATGAATTACCTTATCATGATATATTTTCTGCCTTTGGCTTGCTATGGAGCGATTCCGCAAGTACATCTCAGTTTGATTTTTATGGAGAATTAAGACCATTCCTCCAAAAACCTGAAACTGTCTTTTGTGGTTGGGGAATTCGAGAGGAGTCTGGAAAATTATTTATTAGAGAAATTGAAGAAGGTACACCTTCTGCCGAAGCTGGAATTGGCATAGATGACGAAATTATTGCTATAAATGGAATACGAGTATCATCTATCAAAGCATTACAAGATTGCATGAATGCCAATGGCATCGATAAAGAAGCAAATATTATTGCACATAGTGATGGAATAATATACAATACAAGATTAAAGCCAATTAAACAGCATTCATATAGTTTGACTATCAATCATAATTTATCTTCAGAACAAAAACACTTATTAGATTATTGGTTACTTAGATCTTGATGAGTTATTCCTTTTTCTAATTTGCCAAATAAGTATGCCAATTATTAGGCATATAACTAGTATTGGCGCTATGGCAGAGCTATATGTTGATAGATATTCTGAAACTAATCTCCAGTTATTTCCTAATTCCATTCCCGCATAGATTAATATGCCATTCCAAATTAATGCGCTAAGGGCTGATAGAATTATCGAATACACAAAATTCATTGCTGATGCTCCAGCAACAAATGAAATTACTGCCCTTGTACCAGACAAAAAGCGATTTGCAATAATAAGTACATAGCCATATGTTCTAAACCAAGCTTCAGCTTTTTCAATTGCTTCATGTGGAATAAACCACAGTTTAGGCTTTTTGTCTATTGCCAATCCTATTTTTGCCCCAATTTTAAACATAATGGCAAAACCTATGATGCTGCCAATGGTAGAACTTATCAATAAAGGGACAAAAGAAACCGTACCGAACCCAATCAAAGTACCACAAAAAACAAGTAAAAAATCACTTGGTGATGGCGGGAATATATTTTCTATACAGGTTAATAATAAAGCAGTAATTAATACTCCTTCTGGAGGCAATGATTGTATAAACAAAACGATAGATTCTATCATGATAAAGTTCATTGATAAAGTTCATAGAATAATATCCAATTTGCGATTATTACATTATTACTCAAAGTTATTAATGTAATAAACTCAAGTAACATTGCATTATATCACTCAAATACTATTCATGAATGAATATCTGTATTATATCATACTCCACAAAACATACCATGAGTAGATTCATTGTATCTAATGTAATCGATCAGCATGAACAATCATCACTATTTACTGTTTTACTATTCTAATCTCAGTTCGCCTATTTCTTGCCCTGCCTTCTTCAGTAGCATTATCATCTATCGGCATTGAATCACCATAGCCTTTTGATTGTATTCTATTTGATGAAATATTATATTTAGATTGAAGATAATCTTTAACAGCTTGCGCCCTTTTTTCTGATAATTTTTGATTATAATTTGGATCCTTTGTACCATTTGAAGCATCTGTATGGCCTCTGACTTCAATCTCCATTCCCGGATACACATTCATCAATGTTGCAACATTTAACATCGCATTATCAGACTCATTTTTTACTATTGATTTGTCTGAATCAAAAAACACATCTAATACAGCAATAGCCCCAATATCAGGGATATTCGAAAACATTGTATTTACAATTGTACTGTCATTTTGATTACAAAATTTGATAGATAACTTATGCATACCAAATTGTTTTGTATCATATTCTAAGTAATAATACTGCTTTAACTTTCTGTACATGTCTTCAAAAACATCACTAAATTCTTTGGTAGAATAAATTCGATTATAAAAACCCCCTGTAGCTTCTGAAATAGATTTCAAATAGTTTCCATTAACACCATAACCGAAATCTATCGTACAAATAGATATATTATTTTTAATTGCATTAGCAATCACATCCTGTTGATTAGTCGTCGAGCTATTGTCTTCGCCATCTGTAAATACAATTACAACCTTTTTTTTGAAACCTTTTGAAGACATCAATGTGTTTATTCCAGCATTAATGCCATCTATAATTGCCGTTCTTCCACCAAATCCAAGAAGACCATTCCTTTTTAATTGGTTTAACAGTATTTGTTTATCTGTAGAAATGATAGACTCAGTTTCAATATGATCATCATATTTAATCAATGATATACCATCTTCATTCTTCTTCTTATTAATTAATAATTCTGCAGCATTCTGAATACTTAAAGCCCTTTCTTCTCCCATTGATCCACTATGATCCATAACCAATGAAACAGCCATAGGAGTTTTTTCATCTAATATTATTTCTTTAATATTCAGCTTTACTTTATTTGGCTTTCCATCCACTTCGTCAATAGCAGAACACCAATACGATGCATTATTTGCCCCAGATAAAAATGCACCAGTACTATCGGTAATATGAGTATATAATTTCACTTTACCAGGATTACTTATATCTACTTTTGCTATTGATATTAATGGTTTTTTTATCCCAGATGAATTAATTTGAACAGATTTCTTTATAAATGTTTGACTATAACCTGATGGTGGAGCAGAATCTGGCCCAGATGGGGGCTCTAATATTGCTTTGAGTAAAGAACAACTAGACATAGTAATCAGCAAGCAGAGAGCCATAAAAGTAAATATACTACGACATAGAGATACATAATTCATTGATTCCTCCTAAAATTAGCCCATTAAAATTTTACCACTTAGTTAAAATTACTACAGAATATAATTATTTCAGCATTTTTTATATTTTTTAACATTATTGTCTAAGAGAATTCAACTCTGTATTTTACTATAACTATTTTATATGATAATGTTGTATATACATTATTATAAGCATCTGCTTTTATGATTCTTTTGGGAGGGAAACATGATTCAGGTTAAAGTACTTAATGCACCTGATTGTAATAACTGTGATTCGAAACATGGTTCTGCATTTTCTGTGCTGTACAATGATGAATTAACAATTTTGTCTTCAAATAAGTCATGTCATACCTATAAAGATGGAGAAATCATCTTTTCAGAAGATAAGTATCCTTCCGGCATTTATTGTGTTCATAGAGGTAAGATTAAAATTTCTAGAAGCGGACAAGAAGGACGAGAACACATAGTTCGATTTGCAACAACAGGTGATATTTTAGGATATAAGGCATTATTAAGCAGAGAACCATTTTCTGCTTCTGCAATCGCTTTAGATGATTGTATAATTTGTTTTATTCCAAGAAATCAATTTTTTGAAACTATTCAAAAAAATCCAAAGCTTTCTATGAAAATGCTAGAAATATTAGCATCAGATTTAACACATAGTGAAGAAAGAGTAATGGAATTAGCGCAAAAATCTGTCCGAGAGCGTTTAGCAGAAACATTGTTAATCCTTCAGGAAACTTTTGGCACCAATGAAGAAGATAAAACCATTAATGTTAATTTAACTCGTGAAGAAATAGCAAATATAGTTGGAACAGCAACAGAAAGTGTGATTCGTTTGCTAGCAGATTTTAAAAAATCTGGGCTGATTGTCTTGAAAGGAAGAAAAATAGAGATTGTTAAACAACATGCATTGATCAGAGAAGCCCATTTGACTGAATAGAGAAAATTATGGATAATATTGCAGTTTTTATTATTCTGATGTCTGCAATTTATGCAGTTATAAAAGGCATAGATGTTCGTATTGTTTTATTGCTTTCAGGGATTCTTTTATGTTCTATTGCTGGTGTGCCTTTTAAAGTTTTAGATGAATTTCAAAGAGTAATGGGTGAGGGGAAAATTATTGGACCTATCTGCTCTGCTATGGGGTATGCTTTTGTATTAAAAGCTACAGGTTGTGACAAAGCAATGGTTCAATTGATTATGAAACCTATCATGAAAATGAAGTTTTTATTGATTCCAGGAAGTTGCCTTGTAGGATTTATTACGAATATTGCTATTACAAGCCAAACTGCATCTGCCGCTGCGGTTGGCCCAATTATCATCCCGATTCTTATAGCTGCTCGCTTCCATCCTATCATCGCAGGGTCTGCATTGGTTTTAGGTTGCTCTTCTGGTGGAAATTTGTTTAATCCCGGAGAACCCGATATTGTTGGAATTCAAGCTGCAACATCTGCTCCAATTGCATCAATTATAGATATGGCATTCTTACCAGAAATAATTGCTTTTTTCTCAGCTGTATCTGTATTTACTTTTCTTGCTTATGCTTTTCCTCCAACATCTCCTTATACTTATGACTTCCCTTTAGATAAAGATTCTGAAAAGCCTCAATATCTAAAAGCCATGATGCCACCTTTACCAGTACTAACATTATTGTTAATGCAGCCAGGAAATATATTTGCACAACCAATTCTAGACATCTATCCAAATGGACTTCCTGTACCACATATTATGGTTACATATAGTCTATTGGTGATTCTGCTTAATTGGAAAGATATTTCTTTATTGACATCAGAATTTTTCTCTGGTATTGGATATGGATATACTCATGTTATTTCACTTATTATTACAGCAAGTTGTTTTATTGCTGGGTTAGATTCTGTTGGAATCCTAAAGAATATTGTCACTTTGGTTTCAGAAACTGGTGTTATGTCAAAAATATTTTCTGGATTTACTACATTTTCTATGGCTTTATTATCAGGCTCTGGAACTGCCCCAAGTGTTGCTTTTTCTCAAAGCGTTTTACCTTCCATTCAGATTGTCGATACCATAGCAGCAATAGATTTAGGAATAATTGGCGCAATTGGCGCAACTCTTGGGCGCACAATGTCTCCTGCTGCAGCAGTAATAATATATGCATCTACTATCATTGGTTTTAGTCCAATCGATATCGTTAAAAGAACATCAATTCCCGTCCTTATTGCCTTGATAATGGTTCTAGTATTTTTTATTGTAAAATGATGTAACTTTATTTAGATTAAGCTTTTATTTTTTTCATCTAGATGTGATGTAAGTACTCATGTT
Organism: Bacteroidota bacterium; assembly: GCA_049317525.1. Lineage (GTDB taxonomy): Bacteria > Bacteroidota > Ignavibacteria > Kapaibacteriales > UBA961 > UBA961. The sequence goes on from JBMOIC010000018.1 coordinate 25,819, forward strand.
CCACTTATGTTGAAATTCCTATGAATCGTAGATCCTTATTTACACTCAAAAAAGACATACAAGATCAGCATCGTATACCTTTAACACAACAAGGTAATCCTGAACATCTTCAAAGAACTACCGCTGGGCTAGAACAATATACTCCAACTAGTTTAGAGCCATGGAATTATGAAAGGGCTGCACATGTACTTAGACGCGCATCTATTGCACCAAAAAATAGTCAAATTCTTGATGCAGTTTCAAAAGGTTTTGAATCTACAATAGATATGATTTTTAAACCATTTTCTGTAGATATCTCAGAGATTTCTCCTTGGTGTGATGAAGATCCTCAGATAAAACCGATTGCCCCAAAAACTTTACAAGATATTTTAGATGAAAGAATTCAAAGAAGAGAAATCATTGGCAGATGGTATCTTAAAGTAATTGGTACTTCTAAGATTTCAATTCAAGAAAGAATGGTATCTTTTTGGCATAATCATTTTGTAAGTGAGTTTGACGTAGTTGATACACCACAATGGATGTATATACAAAACCAATTATTCAGAAAGAATTGTTTAGGTAATTTTAGAACCTTTGTTCAAGATGTTACGATTGACCCCGCGATGTTGATATATCTTGATGGATATAAGAATAAAAAAATTGGGAATAATAAACAGATTAATGAAAATTATGCCCGCGAGTTAATGGAATTATTTACATGCGGTGTTCTTGATTGGAATAATAATCCGAATTATACTGAAAATGATGTTTTAGAGGCAGCAAGATCCTTAAGTGGCTGGACATTTAGTCCAAGTACACATCCAGATGCAATAGAAAGAGCTTCTCGAGTTGGTAGATCAGGCTTATTCTTACAAAGTAATTGGGATTCTGGATCTAAAACATTTATGGGGAAAACAGGTAATTGGCGTTATACTGATATTATATCAATATTATTTTCAGAAAGGTCTGATCAAATCGCTTTAAATATCTGCGAAAAAATATATCGTGCTTTTGTATATGATACTCCCGACAGAGTAATAATCAGAGCATTAGCAGATGAATTTAAAAAGAATTGGGAAATTAAACCAATGCTGATGAGACTCTTAAAAAGTGCTCATTTTTTTGACAAAGTGAATATAGGAGCTATGTATAAAAGTCCAATCGATTATATACTTGGTAGCTTACATATGATGAATATTACTCATATTCCTGATTTTGCTTTGAAAGAGATGTCTAGATTTAATCGCGATGTTTCTAATCGCTTAACTTCTCTTGGACAATCCATTTTCAATCCTCCAAATGTTAAAGGATGGCCCGGTGGAAGAACATGGGTGAGTACTTCTACAATTTCTCAAAGACATAAATTAATGATCGATATCATTAATGGAACAATCTCATTCAATAAAATAAAGTATTATGATTTCGATCCAATTGTCTTTGCAAAATCTTTTCCAGACCCCACTAATCCTCGTACTTTATGCACCGATATATGCAATGCAATGCTAAATACCGCACCTTCTGAAAAAGAATATCAAATGCTATTAGATACAATGCTAGACGGTGCAAAAGAATATGAATGGACAATAGATGATCCAAAGTTTCAAGCCGATAAAAGACTTAAAAAATTTCTCATTGAAGTTGCAAAACTTGCTAAATATCAATTGTATTAATCTGGGAAACTTATCATGAAACGCAGAATCTTTTTACAAAAACTAGCTGCTTCAGGAATCATACTTCCCATTACTTTGGGATTTCCTAGATTAAGGGCTTATGCAAAAGTACCTGAAGGCTCTCAATTCATGCAATTAGCTGCTATGAATTCAGATAAAATCACTATTCTAATACGTTTAGATGGTGGCAATGATGGCCTTAATACGGTAGTTCCCTATACAAATAGTGAATACTATAAATTAAGACAATCAGGCGAGATCTTTATAAAGCAAGAAGAAGTGCTACCTTTAAAAGGTTCATCAACGATGGGGCTTCACCCGGCTTTAGCACCTCTTCAAACTTTATATAATGAAAACAAAGTTGCTATTATTCAAAATGTTGGATATCCAAATCAAAATTTTTCGCATTTCAGGTCTACAGATATTTGGCTTTCTGGAACTGATGCAAATGTATATGAATCAAGTGGTTGGTATGGACGATTTCTTGAAGAAACATACCCAGATTATCCAGAAGTTTTACCTAAAGATCCATTTGCCATTGAATTAGGTACATATCTAAGCTCAACTTTGATTGGAAGAGATAATAATATGGGTATCGCTGTTAGTAGCTTAGATTATGTTCCAGGACAGCCCGATGAGGAAATTTTAGCTAATACAAATGCTGGGACAGAAGAGCTTTATGTTAAAGATATCATTAAGCAAACAAATTTATTTTCAAATAGTATTATTCAAGCTGCAATAAAACAAGCAACAAATAAAGTACAGTATCCTTCTAATAATGCTCTTGCATCTGGCTTATCGGCAATAGCAAGGATAATTATGGGCGGATTACAAACACAAATGTATATCGTAAATATAGGCGGTTATGATACTCATAATGATCAATTAACTCGGCATGCAGCATTACATAAATTAGTAGCAGATGCAATTCTAGCTTTTCAAAGAGATCTAGAAGCTTTTGGAATTGATAAGAAAGTATGTATCATGACAATAAGCGAATTTGGTAGAAGGGCAAATTCAAATGGAGCTGGCACAGATCATGGTTCAGCAGCCCCAATGTTTGTTATTGGTTCTGGAGTAAATGGCTCTATTATTGGCTCTGATCCAAATTTAAATTCTTTAGAAGGTGCTGGAAATATAAAAATGCAATATGATTTCAGGCAAGTATATGCATCCTTATTAGGACAATGGTATAATGCTAAAGAATCTCAATATGTACCCTCTGCCCTTCCAAGAGCATTTGCTCAATTACCGATATTTAAATCTACAGGAACTGGTATCCAAGATGCTGTTTTTTCCTCTTTAAAAATTGGTCAAAATTATCCAAATCCTGCATCTACAAAAACTATCATACCAATAAGTGGAATATCCTTTGGAACAGAGGCACAGTTTATCCTATCAACTATAGATGGCAGAACTATTCATACTGAAAATATATTGCCAGGAAATGAATCAATTACTGTTGATATCAGCAATTTACCTCCAGGTTCTTATTCCTATATTGTTATATATGGACAATCTCGCTATGTTGGGACAATGTTAGTGCATCGCTGATTTGATAGAGTTTTTGCTATTTTTATCTACATTATATGAATTCAAGCCGACTTAAATTAAGCCGGCTTTTTTGTTGAACTAACAGTATGTATTTTTGTGTTATAAGAGTGTGCATTTCTATTACAACATCTTTTTTCATCACATAGATTATCTTCATGAATCCTATTTTGCGTGTTAATGATCGCTTTGAAGACCGACATATTGGTCCACGTTCTCATGAAATTTCTCATATGCTTACAACCGTTGGAGCCTCCAGTATCGATGAATTAATTCATCAAACTGTTCCAGCAAATATAGCATTGAAGTCTCCACTTACTTTACCAGAACCACTTACTGAAACAGAAGTTCTTGCTAGATTAAAAACAATAGCACAAAAAAATATTCGGAAGCGTTCTTTTATTGGAATGGGTTATTATGGTTGTATTACTCCCACAGTAATCCTTAGAAATATTCTTGAAAATCCAGGTTGGTATACTCAGTATACTCCATATCAAGCTGAAATTGCTCAAGGAAGATTAGAATCTTTATTGAATTTTCAGACAATGGTAATTGATTTGACTGGAATGGAAATTGCGAATGCTTCTTTATTAGATGAAGCTACTGCTGCTGCAGAGTCTATGCATTTAATGCATGCTTCTAGAACAAAACTGGCCTCTGATAATAATGCCCATACTTTATTTGTTTCTGATTCTTGTTTTCCTCAAACAATTGAATTACTTCAAACAAGAGCAGAACCTTTAGGTATTCACATTCTTATTGGTGATTGGAAAGCTGTACAATGGGACGGTTCTATTTTTGGTGCAGTTATTCAATATCCAACTGGAATGGGATCTATAGAGGATTATAGCACGTTTTGCTCTAAAGCACATGAACAAGGTGCATTAGTAGCCTGCGCAAGTGATTTATTGAGCTTAACTTTACTGAAACCACCAGGAGAATTTGGAGCTGATGTAGTATTTGGTTCCGCTCAAAGATTTGGTGTCCCAATGGGTTATGGCGGGCCACATGCAGCATATTTTGCAACAAAAGAAGAATTCAAACGCCAAATGCCAGGAAGAATTATTGGCGTGTCTATCGATGCACATGGAAGTGTAGCATTAAGAATGGCACTTCAAACAAGAGAGCAACATATTAAGCGTGATAAAGCAACAAGCAATATATGTACTGCTCAAGCTTTGCTGGCAAATATGGCTGCAATGTATGCGGTATATCATGGGCCAAGTGGTCTAAAAGCAATTGCCGAAAGAGTACATGGAATGACTTCTGTTTTATCTTCGGCCCTTCAGTTTTTAGGATACCAATTATTAGATACTACATTTTTTGATACTATTGGAATATCCGTAGATGTATCAATAAAACAATCAATTCTATCTAAATGCTCTGATATAAATCTAAGAATTCAAGATTCATGGTTGGGAATTTCTTGTGATGAAACTACTACATTAGCAGATATTCAATGTATAGCAGATATTTTTGCCTCTGCAAAAGGTGTAGATTCAATTGATATTAATCAGTTTACAGAAAACTTAATTTCAGGAATCCCTTCTCAGGCATTAAGAACAAGCACATACCTAACACACCCGATATTTAATTCATGTCATTCAGAACATGATATACTTAGATATATGAAGTCATTAGAAAATAAGGACTTATCCATGGTTCATTCTATGATTGCGCTTGGTTCTTGTACAATGAAACTAAATGCAACCACAGAAATGATTCCAGTAACATGGCCAGAATTTGGTGATTTACATCCATTTGCACCGCTAGACCAAACATCGGGCTATCAAGAGATTTTTAGCACCCTAGAAACATGGCTATGTGAAATAACAGGCTTTGATGCAATGAGTTTACAGCCAAATGCTGGGGCCCAAGGAGAATATGCAGGCCTAATGGTTATTAGGGCATATCACAATAGCCGCGGAGATCATCATCGTAAAATAGCTTTAATTCCATCGTCTGCGCATGGAACAAATCCGGCAAGTGCGGTAATGGCAGGGATGCAGGTTATAGTTGTAAAATGTGATGAGTTAGGTAATATTGATATGAATGATTTAACGCTTAAGGCAAATCAATATTCAGAAAATTTATCTGCTTTAATGGTTACTTATCCATCCACACATGGAGTTTTTGAGGAGTCTATAACCGAAATTTGCGAGATTATTCATAGCCATGGTGGACAAGTCTATATGGATGGTGCCAATATGAATGCTCAAGTTGGATTAACAAGTCCACGTAATATCGGTGCAGATGTTTGCCACTTAAATCTTCATAAAACATTTTGCATTCCCCATGGCGGTGGTGGGCCAGGAATGGGCCCTATTGGCGTAAGAAGTCATTTAGCTCCATTTTTACCTTCACATTCAATTGTTAAAACCGGTGGAGAATCAGGAATATCTGCTATTTCTGCAGCACCTTGGGGCAGTGCTAGTATCTTATTGATTTCTTGGACATATATCGCAATGATGGGAAGCAAAGGATTAACAAATGCTACAAAAATTGCCATATTAAATGCCAATTATATCAAAGCAAGATTAGAACCACATTTCCCGATACTTTATGTAGGTAAAAATGGGCGCATAGCTCATGAAATGATAGTAGATATGCGAGGTTTCAAACAAACAGCTAATATTGAAGTTGAAGATATAGCAAAACGTTTAATGGACTATGGTTTTCATGCCCCAACTGTATCTTTCCCTGTTCCGGGTACTGTGATGATAGAACCAACTGAAAGTGAACCTTTAAGTGAATTAGATAGATTCTGTGATGCTTTAATAGAGATCAGAAAAGAAATTGCAGAAATAGAACAAGGAAATGCAGATAAAGCAAATAATGTTTTAAAGCATGCTCCTCATACTTCTCATATTGTAATGTCTGATACTTGGGATAGACCTTATTCTCGACAAAAAGCAGCATATCCATTACCATTTGTTAGAAATCACAAATTCTGGCCTACTATTGGACGAATCAATAATACGTATGGAGACAGAACGCTTATTTGTTCATGTCCTCCTTTAGAAAGTTATGAAATTGAACAGGCACAATCTTAAATCTATCATGCCCTAATTATCCATTAGGGCATGTTTTTTATCTACAATTACAATGTTATATGCCATTTAAAGGTAAAATAATTCTCATAATTGCTATTAGTCTTATTGGCTTAATAGCATCAAGTAAGATTGTCATGATTTTTGCCATGAGTGGTCAACTAGATATTAAAAACATAGTCCTCTTGGTTTTATCTATGGCCCATTTTTATTTTTTATATGTTAAAAGATATAATGCTGCTCGTTTTTCATTTGGTTTTTTACTTCTTGCGCCTAGTGCATTAGCATTAATCTTTTTTCCATATGCTCAGGGAATTACTAGCACGAATATATTACCACTTATTTTGAATATTATGTTAACACATCTTGGTGTCTTACTTTTTTTGTCAAAAGATATCTCAGCATATGTTAATGAACACATGCACGAACAATCTTAAATCAATATTATGAAAGCAGTTCTTTTTACCGATAAAGATGCGTCAATGTGCATTGATGATGTACCATTATCTAAACCCAAATCTGATGATATACTGATTGCCTTAACCTATAGCTCTATAAATCACAGAGATTTATGGATTAGCAAAGGGCAATATGCCAAGATTCAATATCCGGTTATTCCTGGGTCTGATGGTAGTGGTACAATTGCAGAAAGTTCAACTTCCCAATTCCCGATTGGAATGAATATTCTTATTAATCCAAATATTAATTGGGGAAATAATAATGCGGTGCAGTCTTCCATATATTCAATTTTAGGAATGCCAAGTCAAGGAACAATGGCCGAATTCATATCTATACCATCTAATAGAATTCATTGTATTCCTTCGCATCTTTCAATGGAACAAGCTGCTGCTTTACCCCTTGCTGGATTAACAGCCTTTAGGGCTGTAAACATGAAAGGAGCAATACAAAAAGGAGATACTGTACTTATTACAGGGATCGGTGGTGGTGTTGCATTAATGGCAATGCAATTTGCTATTGCTTTAGGGGCACAAGTATATGTAAGTTCTAGCGACCCAGTTAAGATAGAAAAGGCAAAACAGCTTGGAGCTATTGATGGAGTATTATATAATCAGCCACATTGGCACCATACTCTAATGAAGCTAACTCCTAATGGATTTGATTGCATAATTGATAGTGCAGGTGGAGAACATTGGAATATATTGACGCACATTGCTAAACCAGGCGGGAAAATTGTCTTTTATGGTGCTACTCAAGGATCTGTACCCGAATTCATCTTGCAAAGGGTTTTTTGGAAACAATTAACTATCTGTGGATCTACTATGGGTAGTGATGCAGAATTTGAACATATGCTAGATTTTGTTCAACAATATCAGATCATACCAATTATTGATAGTATATATTCATTAGATAATGCAGCTGCTGCATTTAAACATATGGAATCAGGGAATCAATTCGGTAAAATCGTTTTACAGCATTCATAATATCTACAAATCACATTATTTATTGATTTTCACTCTTTTTTTATGTAGATTTGGTCTAAATAACGATAGTAAGAATCATATACAGAAAATACAAGTGAACATTTGTGATTTAGCCGTTGGTACAGAAGCTGTTTTAGAAGGATTTAGCACAGATTCTCCTTTCACAAGAAGGCTTCAAGAGATGGGATTAATACCAGGTACTATTATCAGATTAATCAGAAAAAGTCCATTTAAGGGGCCAATAGAAATTGCTTTTGGTTATACAAGAATGGCATTCAGACCATATTCTGAAGACAAAATTTTCGTTACCGAGCTTTTTAACAAATAGTTAAGAATCATTATACTCCCCTTTTCACTCTCGATTATCATCGAAATATGCATGAAACAACTGCTTTTGTAGGAACACCAAATAGTGGTAAATCTACATTATTTAATGTACTTACAGGCATGCGCCAAAAGGTTGGTAATTTTCCAGGAGTAACTTTAGAGCCAGCATTAGGTGAAATTGGTAAAAAACCCAATAGTAATACAGTATTAGATCTTCCTGGAATATATAGTTTAGACCCCATTTCTCCAGATGAAGAACTTGCTTCATCGGTTCTTTATGGAACAAATCCACACATTCGGAAGCCTTCTCGCATTTTGTTCATCATGGATGCAACAAGTATTGAAAAGGGCTTATTCCTATATTCTCAGATATCAAATTTAGGTATACCAATAATCATTGCTGTAACAATGGTTGATTCTATAAAAGCACAAGGCGGAGTTTTTGACGATATATCATTAGAAAGAATATTGGGTATTCCAATTATTCCAGTTGTTGGGCATAAAGGAATTGGATTAGAAGAAGTTCAGCGTATGCTTTCGGATTCAAAATATTTTATCATACCAGATCCATTATTTGCAACTGCAGATATTACAGAAAGAATTCTATGGGCTAGGGCAACTACAAAAGAAGTTCTTAGTTTACCCCAATTAAATACATTTTCAACAACACTAGATAAAGTATTGCTTCATCCAATTGGAGGAATAGCAATATTCTTAAGTGTTATGATTCTTTTTTTTCAATCTATTTTTAGTTGGGCTAGCCCTCTAATGGATGTGATTGAAACACTTTTTGGTAATATGCAGGAGCAAGTTGCTTATCTATTGCCTCATGGAATTATTGCAGATTTTATCAGCCGGGGATTAATTGCAGGCGTCGGATCTGTGATTGTATTCTTGCCACAAATCCTTTTATTAAATATTATAATCGTAATACTAGAAGATTGCGGTTATCTAGCTAGAGCAGCATTCTTGGTAGATAGATTTATGGGAATATTTGGACTCCAAGGACGTTCATTTATTCCTTTATTGGGATCTTTTGCATGTGCAATTCCCGGTATCATGTCTGCAAGAATAATACCCTCGCATCGGGAAAGAATGGCTACCATGCTCATTGCACCTTTAATGACATGTTCTGCTAGATTACCAGTATACACTTTGCTTATTAGTGCATTTATTCCTACAACAATGATTTGGGGTTTCTTTTCTTTACAAGCAGCTGTCTTAGCAGGCTTATATGTCATTGCCGCTTTGGTAGGTTTATTCATTGCATTATTAATGAAAAAAACTATTTTTAAAGGAGATATCACCCCATTTTTAATAGAATTTCCTCCATATAGAATGCCCTCATTAAAGAGTTTATTGGTAACTGTATATGACCGTTCTAAAGACTTTTTAACATCTGCTGGTACTGTAATTGTTACTTTATCGATTATTCTTTGGTTTTTATCTGCTTTCCCACGTATAGACTTTCCACCAGAAACTTCCTCTATAGTCAAACAGCAAATGCAATTAGAACAATCGTATGCTGGTTCATTAGGAAAAGTTATAGAGCCTATCTTTGCTCCACTTGGTTTTGATTGGAAATTAACAATTGGGATTATTGGAAGTTTTGCAGCAAGAGAAGTATTTGTAACGGTAATGGGACAGCTTTATGCTACTGATACAAGCTTAGGAGATGAATCGTTAAGACAAATTTTATATAATTCTATACCTCTTGCTTCTGCTTTATCGGTATTAGCTTTTTATGTGTTTGCATTACAATGTATTTCTACAATGGCAATTTTAAAAAGGGAAACTGGGTCTTGGAAATGGCCAGCTTTTGCTTTCGTTTATACATTTGTACTAGCATATATTTTTGCATTTGCAACATATCGAATTACACTTGCCCTAATTTCTTAATTCTTTTTCAACCAGGAATTATAGAAACACCAACTTTATTTTCTTCTTTTAACACAGATGAACTAAATATTGATAAATCCTCTACCGTAATTGCTGATATTTTATCTAATAATGTAAAAGCTCTTTTGGGATTATTCCAGAACATAGTTTGATTGCAAAATAAATCTGCCAATCCTGAATTTGTTTGCATATGATGCGCAATTCCAGTTGCAGCTGCATTTCTTGCTTTCATTAATTCGTGATGATCAAATGGATGATCAATTAATGTGTAGATTTCTTCTTCAAGGGCAGATCTAAGTTGATGCTCAGTAATTGATGGGTCGGCAGCGGTAGCAGAGAATGTTAATAATGAAGTATGTTCTCTTTGGTCTGCAAAACAAATCACAGAAGATGCAATTTGCTTATCCCTTACCAAAGATGTATATAATCTAGAACTGCGTCCATCAGCAGCTGCAGATGCTAAAACATCACCAATTAATGCATGTTCATGCAAGAATCCAGGAAAATGATAACTTGAAAATATTGCAACTAATGGAACTTGATCTGTAACAGTTTCTGATGTTGATAATAACATAGATTTATCGAATGCATGCCTCATTACAGGATTTTTGTCTGATACGATATCACCAAAATATTTATGAGCAAGGTCAATAGCTTTTTGTGGTTCAACAGCACCAGAAATCACCAAACAAGCATTATTGGGTCTATAATACATAGAAAAAAAGCGAGCTACTTCATCTAAAGTGGCTGATTCTATATGCTCTTTTAAACCTAAGATTTCCCAATTATATGAACATTCTTTGCTAAATGCACATGAAGCCTGAATGGATCTCCACTTTCCATATGGCTGATTTTCTACAGTTTGCTTCATTTCTTCAAGAACAACTTTTTTTTGAGTGTCCAAGCCGATTTGCTGAACACCAAACTGTAACATTCTATCTGATTCTAGCCATAATGCTAATTCTAATTGATGAGCAGGAAATGTAGAATGATAAATTGTTTGATCATAAGAAGTATATGCATTGAATTGTCCTCCGGCCCTGGAACAATAAGAATCGAACTCTCCCCTTCCTACATTCAAAGAACCATCAAACATTAAATGCTCAAAGAAATGAGCAAATCCCTTATGCTTAATATTATCATCTTTAGAGCCAACTTTATAACCAACAGTAATATTAACTACAGGAGCTTTCATATTTGAAACAACAATAACACGCAAGCCATTGTGCAATGTAGTATCATATACCATGGATTCTATAGAACTCATATATATACCAATAATAATAAAAAACCCGGCAAACAAAATTGTTAACCGGGTAAAGTACGCCCGATAGGACTCGAACCTATTACCCACAGCTTAGAAGGCTGTTGCTCTATCCAGATGAGCTACGGGCGCAAACTTGTATAATCAAGATTACAAAAATAAGCTCATTTCTTGCATTCTACAAAGAAAACTTTGTAAAATCACAAAAAAACTACTATTTTTGTAGCGGGTCAAGCCCCGTGCGGTTATGACAGATTTAACCCCGCCAGGTCCGGAAGGAAGCAACGGTCGATCTGCTCTGACAGGTCGGTAAGCTTGACCTATATTTTTTTGTAGTAATGAGCAGGGTACTCTATTGTTACATTTATTCCAGCGAATATGCCTCAAAGTCATTTAATTCCCTCGATAGCTTATTGCACAATGATTGATGAAGCAACTTCATTCATCAGAAATAAGTTTGCATCACAACCATCAATAGGTATCATACTTGGAACTGGATTAGGAGCTGTTGCTCAGCATATCATTCCAGAGTGTATCATAGAATATCGTGAGATACCACATTTCCCATTATCAACAGTAGAATCTCATACTGGTAGATTAATAATTGGGACATTATCTGGCAAACTAGTTATTGCGATGCAAGGACGTTTCCATTATTATGAAGGATATACAATGCAGGAAATAACATTTCCTATAAGAGTGTTATATGCATTGGGTATTTCTACATTATTGGTATCAAATGCATGTGGAGCATTAAATCCAGAATTTTCTAGAAGCGATATCATGATTATAGAGGATCATATAAATCTGTTGGGAGATAATCCTTTAATTGGACAAAATCTATCTCAGTTTGGTCCGAGATTTCCAGATATGAGCATGCCCTATCATCAAGATTTAATATCTATAGCCGAACAATGTGCTGCCGAATTACATATCCCAATAAAAAAGGGCGTATATGTTTCTGTTCCTGGGCCAAATTTAGAAACAAGGGCAGAATATCGTTTTTTACGAATGATTGGCGCTGATGTTGTTGGCATGAGCACAATCCCAGAAGTGATAGTTGCTTGCCATATGAATATGAGAGTAATAGGTTTTTCTATTATTACAGACGAGTGTTTTCCAGAATTTTTACAACCTGTTACTATGTCTGAAATCATTGAAGCAGCAGAAAAAGCAGAGCCAAATTTAGTAAAACTCATAACATCATTTATTCAGCATGTTTAAATAATCATATGTTTATCAAACACTTAGATGATTGCGAAGAATTTACCGCAGGTGATAATACTCTTTTAAGAGAATTATTACATCCAGATAAGCAACCTTTATCAATAAGATATAGCCTTGCCCATGCAACAGTTAAACCGGGCCTCACATCATTTGAACATGCATTAGAGACATCAGAGATATATTATATACTTCAAGGGAATGGATTAATGTATATAAACGATGAGCAATCAGAAGTATCGGCAGGACATATCATTTACATTGCACCAAAATCAAGACAATGTATCAAGAATATTGGTACGGAGGATTTGGTATTTTTATGTATTGTTGATCCAGCTTGGAGAATAGAAGATGAGATAGTGTATCATGCATCATAATTGTTGAATTCCCTTTAGCAATAATTCTGCGCCTTTTTTTCCAATACACTCTTCCCAGTCCTTTGGTGTAGCACTTTTTACACCTTTTACAGATCCAAAATGAACAAGTAGTTTTTCTGCTGTTTTAGGTCCAATTCCTGAAATAGACGTTAATTCTGTTTGAAATGTTCGTTTATCTCTCAGTTTTCTATGAAAAGTAATTGCAAATCTATGTGCTTCATCTCTTAAATTTTGTAGCAATCTTAACCCAGTAGAAGTTCTAGGTAATAATAGAGATTCTGATTGATGTGGAAAGAAAATTTCTTCCAATCTTTTTGCTAATCCAATAACAGGTATATGTTTTGTTTGTTCGATTGATTGTAATATGTCAACAGCAGCTGATAATTGTCCTTTACCACCATCAATAACAATTAAGTCAGGAAGTTCTTGTTGTTCTTCAACCGCTCTATTATATCTTCTTTTAATGACTTCTCGCATAGCTGCAAAATCATCATTCCCAATAAAAGATTGAATTTTATAAGTTCTATATGCACTTTTTTTAGGTTTACCATCAAAAAAAACAACCATACTAGAAACATAATCAGTGCCTTGCATATGAGAATTATCAAAGCACTCTATTTTTCTAGGAGCAAATTCTAATCTCAAATCTTTTTGTAAAGATGCTACACCTCTTGGTAATGCTTGATCTTTTAGAGCTTTTTGTAAATGTAATTCTCTCAACATAAAAGCAGCATTTGTTTCGGCCATAGAAATAATTTTTCTTTTATCACCAATTTTGGGAATAGAGATATGAACAGATTCACCTTTTTTTTCTGACAGCCAATTAAGTGAATATTCTTCATCGATAATAGGAAATGGCAAATAAATTTCTTCAGGAATATGTTCGCTTTCTAGATAATATTTTTCGATAGCAATCCTAAGCATTTCCTCTTTTGCTTTTTCGTCTGCATGAGAAATAAAATAATGTGTTTTCCCTATCATTTTCCCTTCACGAATATTTAATATCATAATACAAGCATCTTCATCGATAATAGAGAGTGCAAAAATATCTCTGTCTATAAGGTCTGTTACAACAACTTTTTGTTTCCCAGTATATTCTCTTAACACTGACAAACGATTTCTCATTAAGGTAGCTTCTTCAAATTGAAGATTTTCTGCAGCTGACAACATTTGCTGCTCAATTTGTTGTTCTAAGACCTTTGTTTTTCCATTTAAGATCATACTAGCTTGCATCATATAAGTATTATATGATACATGATTTGTAAATCCTTCACAAGGACCTTCGCATTTTTTGATATGATAATCCAAGCATACTTTATATTTTTTTTGATTGATTGAATTCTCAGTTAAAGGTAAATCGCAGCTTCTAATCGGGAATAAAGAGCGGATAGTTCTTAATAAATATTGCAGATATCTACCATCTGTATAAGGTCCAAAATATTTACTTCCATCTCTTATTATTGTTCTAGTAGAAAAAAGCCTAGGAAATAACTCATTAGTAATTCTGATATAAGGATATGATTTATCATCTTTTAAAAGAATATTATATTTAGGTCGAAATTCTTTAATCAGGTTGTTTTCTAATAAGAGCGCTTCGGTTTCTGTATCTGTTACAATAATTTCAATATCATGAATGTGGCGAATCAAAGCTTTAGTTTTAGCATCCATTGGCCTTTCTTGAAAATATGATTTCACCCTATTTTTTAAGTTCTTAGCTTTTCCAACATAAATAATAGTTCCATCGGCATTCTTAAATTGATAAATACCTGGCTTAATAGGAAGTTTTGATAATTTTTCTGCTAAAGTTAGTGGTGAATATGATTGATTCATAGAATTTATATAATAAAGAAGCAGAATATAGAAGAATTAGGCAAAAGTGGAAAAACAATCCTATGCCATTCCCTTTTCACATCGTAATTTTGTAAAAGCATTGTATTATGATCATAATAACGAATATACATTACAATGTTAAGAAAGTTTTCTCATTCCGAATAGACGATAATATGTCAATATCACCCCAAGATCTTCATCAGCCATTATTTTCCGAAGTTGAAGTTACTGTTGAAACTGCCAAAGAGCTAGGATTAACTACTACAGAATATGAATCTATATGCAAAGTGCTAGATAGAATACCAACATATACAGAATTAGGAATTTATTCTGTTATGTGGAGTGAGCATTGTTCATATAAGAATTCTATCCTTCAATTAAAAACATTGCCAAGGTCTGGTGGGCGCATGCTTGTAGATGCAGGCGAGGAAAATGCTGGATTAATTGATATTGGCAATGGATATGCAATTGCTTTTAAGATAGAAAGTCATAATCATCCTTCTGCAGTGGAACCATTTCAAGGTGCTGCTACGGGAGTTGGTGGAATTTTACGTGATATTTTTACAATGGGTGCTAGGCCAATCGCAGCATTAAACTCTTTGCGTTTTGGTGAATTATCAAATGATCGAACAAAATATCTTTTAAACGGTGTGGTTCATGGCATTAGCCATTATGGCAATTGTTTTGGTGTTCCAACTGTAGGAGGAGAAGTATATTTTGACCATTGTTATACAGATAATCCCCTTGTTAATGCAATGGCAGTTGGTATTGTTAAAGTTGGCGAAACATGCTCTGCTACTGCAGATGGAAAAGGTAATACAGTAATGATTATGGGTAGTTCCACCGGAAGAGATGGTATTCATGGTGCATCATTATTGGCTTCTAGAGAATTTGATGAAAAAACCGAAGATATGCGTCCTACTGTCCAAGTTGGAGATCCATTTGCTGAAAAATTATTATTAGAAGCTACACTAGAATTGATTCAGAGTGGCTGTGTTACTGGCATGCAAGATATGGGTGCAGCAGGTATTTGCTGTTCCACTTCAGAAATGAGTGCAAAAGGAAAATCTGGAATGACAATAAATCTAGATTATGTTCCTTTGCGTGAACAAGATATGAGTGCCTATGAAATCATGCTTTCAGAATCTCAAGAAAGAATGCTTGTTATCATCGAAAAAGGAAAAGAAAGTATTGCCGAAAGAATTTGTGCTAAATGGGATGTTCCAATAAAAGTAATTGGACAAGTAGAAGATGATGGCATTATACGAGTATTTCGTAATGGCAAAAAAGTTGTAGAATTACCAGCACAATCTCTTGTTTTAGGTGGCCAAGCACCTGTATATGTTCGAGAGCAAAAAAAACCTGACTATTTACATACTGTTAATCAATTACCCGATATTACGATTGATCCAAGCCAACATAAAGATATTCTTTTAGGATTATTAAAGCAAACTACCATTACCGGGAAATCATGGATTTTCGAGCAATATGATTCTCAAGTAAGAACAAATACAGTATCTATTAAAGGCGATGCAGCCATATTAAGAATAAAGGAAATAGACGGATTTGGTATTGCTTTAACAACAGATTGCAATAGTAGATATGTATATGTAAATCCTTATAAAGGGGCCATGATTGCAGTTGCTGAAGCTGCCAGAAATGTAGCATGTGTTGGCGCAGAACCAGTTGCAATAACTAATTGTCTTAATTTTGGCAATCCATATGATCCAGAAGTATTTTGGCAATTTGCAGAAGCAATCCGTGGAATGGGAGATGCATGTAGAGCTTTAGGAACACCGGTAACAGGCGGTAATGTAAGTTTTCATAATGAATCACAAAGGCATGCCATATTCCCAACTCCAACAATTGGGATGCTTGGTTTGATACCAGATATTAGCAAGACAGTTGGCGCTGGATTTACTGAATCACATGCAATCATATGTTTACTTGGAAAACAAGTTGGAGGATTAGAGGCATCTGAAACCTTAAAGATGCTTACTGGATTGATTGCTGGAGATGCCCCGTATTTTGACCTTGACGAAGAAATCAGATTGCAAAAAACAATTATCAGATTAATCAGAGAAGGCATAATTTTGTCTGCACATGATTGCTCGGAAGGCGGCTTAGCAACTGCAATTTGCGAAAGCGCCATTGCTTCTGAAATAGGGGCTACAATGGAATTACCATGTGAAGAAAGTGCAGATAATTTATTTGGGGAAGCACAAAGCAGAATAATTCTCACAGTTTCGAAAGATAAATTAGCGATATGCCAGCAGATTGCAGATGAAATGAATGTACCATGTGTTCCGATAGGAATTACAGGTGGAAATGATATTCACTTTGAATCCTGTATATTATCAATTAAAGAAGCAAAAGAAGCATTTACACATACATTACAAAACATAATGTCATAAACCCGATTAGTTATCATTCTTTTGTATAACAGTGCCTGCTCTTCCAGCAGAAACAGAGATAATGGCATTACAAAATTCTTCAATTTTAGATAAAGGTATTTTTGCTATAAACTCGATTGCATCATGATAATGAGAATCATGATGCAAAGCATATTCATCAATCACTTTTTTAACTGCTGAAACATCATCATATGTGCAAAATACTTTTATATCAGCACTTGAAAATATTGGCACTTTGATACATGATTCTAATACCAAAGAACTTGCACCTGAATATGCACGAGCTAATCCACCAATCCCTAATTTAGTTCCTCCAAAATAACGGGTTATTACCAATAGAATATCAGATACATCGAATTTCTGTAAGATAAACAACATAGGTTTTCCTGCAGATCCCGAAGGTTCACCATCATCAGAAGTTCTAAATTCAAGGCCATTTTTCCCAAATCGATAAGCAAAACAATTATGAGAAGCATCAAAATACTCTGATCTCAAAGCATCTAATTCCTTAAGTGCCATATCTTTAGAAGATACAGGAATAGCTGTTGCAATAAAAATCGAGCCACGAACTTTGATTTCAGCTCTTTCACGCTGTTTTATGGTATTATAAAAATCAGAAGGATTATGAGTATTCATTCTATAATTGTTAAAGGTAAATCATGAAGATTGGAATAGTTTGTTATCCCACTTATGGTGGCAGCGGAGTTGTAGCTACCGAATTAGGTATTGCATTAGCTAAACGAGGGCATGAAGTGCATTTTATAACATATGCACAGCCAATGCGCTTAGACAGATTTCAAGATAATATTTTTTATCATGAAGTGGAACAACCTAATTATCCTTTATTTGAATTTCAATTGTATTCCTTAGCACTTGCTGGCAAAATTGTTGATGTAGTAAGATATGAACATTTAGATATCCTCCATGTGCATTATGCAATTCCACATGCAATTAGTGGCTATTTAGCTAAGCAAATCTTAAAGGATAAGACATCACTAAAACTTGTAACTACATTACACGGAACAGATATCACATTAATCGGATTAGAACCTACATTTCTTCCATTAGTAAAATTTTCATTAGATCAATCAGATGCAGTAACAGCCGTTTCTAGATTCTTAGCAGAAAAAACGAAAACAGGCTTTATGACTAAATCAGATCCAATAGTGATTCCCAACTTTATAGATACTAATGTATATTATAGAATGGAATGTACTAAGATAAGAGGTCAGATAGCACCAAATAAAGAGAAAATTTTAATGCATGTATCTAATTTTCGTCCAGTGAAAAGAGTTCTAGATACAATTTACATACTTCAAGAAGTATTAAAAATACTTCCAGCAAAATTAGTTTTAGTTGGCGATGGACCAGATAGAGCAGAAGCCGAACGATTAGCAAGAGATTTGGGTATTTGGGAACATGTAAAATTCCTAGGTAAACAAAATGCTTTACCTGAAATTTTATCTGCAGCTGATGTTTTCTTATTAACAAGTCAATCAGAAAGCTTCGGTTTAGCAGCCTTAGAGGCCATGAGCTGTGGAGTTCCTGTAGTAGCAACGAATATAGGTGGAATCCCAGAAGTTGTTACTCATGATGAATCCGGATTTATAGCTGAATTAGGCGATATAAAAAGGATGGCAAAATATACTTTAGATCTTATAACACATCCAAGAAAGTGGCAAGAGTTTAGCAATAATGCAAGAAAAAGAGCAGTTGAACATTTTGATACTCAACTGATAGTTCCAATGTATGAATCTTTATATCAAAAATTAATAGAAATTGAATAATTATGTGTGGACGTTATTCTTTATTTGGAGATTGGAAGCAAACGCTTACTCCAACAGAAATCAAAGAAAAAATTGAATCATTTGAACCTAAACCAGATAATTATAATGTAACACCTTTAAGCATTATGCCAGTTATCTATCAATCTGAACAAAAGATTCACATAGAGCCTATGATTTGGGGCTTTATACCTGTATGGGCTAAAGATCCATCAATGGCATCTAAAATGATAAATGCTCGAAGTGAAACCTTACATGAAAAACCTAGTTTTAAACATGCTTTGAAGAGAAGAAGGTGCATGGTTCCTATGTCTGGATTTTTTGAATGGGCCCATACTTCTAAAGGAAATAAACAACCAGTTTATATGTCAATGCAAGATTCAAATCCTTTTTTTGCAGCTGGATTATGGGAAGAATGGACAGATAAAGAGACTTTTTCAACATTACGTTCATTTACTATTATTACTGTTCCGGCAAATGCAAAGATTGCAACTTATCACGAAAGGATGCCTGCTATTTTACACAAAGATGATATGTTGTTTTGGTTGGGATCAGAATCAAAAGCAGATGCAGCTTTAAGAACATTTCCGGAACATTTGCTAATATCAAAATTTGTTAGCTTAGATGTGAATAATCCTAAAATGAATTCCGCGTCTTTACTAGAGGAAGTAATATCAGATAAACATATAGAAAACTTGATTCCTACAATTCCACCTGGTAATAAAAAGTTATTGCTAAAAAATATTAATGAGAATAAGCAATCTACTTTATTCTAATTTGCAGAATGAATATAGTATTGTTTTGCCAAAACCATACTAACTACTAAATTTGTACTACTTTTGAAAAACAATCAATTGATTTAAGGATAAGAGATGTCTGCCCACAGAAATTACGCACTTATTTTAGGTGTCTCCAGCGGATTCGGGAAAGCTACTGCATTAGCAGTTGCAAAACAGGGATATCACATTATTGGGGTTCATCTAGACAGGGCAGCCGGTTTGGCAGCCGTTGATGAATTGAAATCAGAGCTTAATAATCTTGGTGCTGATACTCATTTTTTTAATGTTAATGCTGCCGACGCAGATAGAAGAAAAGAGATTGTCGAATTTATTGCAGAAGAATTATCTAAATTTCCAGGTGCCTCTGTAAAATTACTGTTACATTCTTTAGCTTTTGGAAGTTTATTACCCTTAGCTGGAGAAAAAGACACCAAGGTTTTGAATCAAAAACAAATAGAAATGACTCTTGACGTTATGGCAAATAGTGTTGTTTACTGGACGCAGGATTTGCTTAGCAAGGAATTATTGGGCAGAGGTGGTAGGATTCTAGGATTAACAAGTGCTGGCAGCAATCGTGTGCTTCCTATGTATGGCGCTGTATCGGCAGCAAAAGCCGCAATGGAATCATATATGCGCCAATTTGCATTAGAATTAGCTCCTATGGAAATCACTGCTAATTCAATTAGAGCTGGGGTTACCAATACACCAGCATTAAGCAAGATTCCTGGCAATACTATCATTATGAAAAATGCTTTTATCAGGAATCCTTATCATAAGTTAACAACACCCGAAGATATAGCAAATGTTATAACATTGTTAATTAAACCTGAATCTAAATGGATTAATGGAACGATTTTGGGAGTAGACGGCGGAGAAGATTCGGTAGATATAACTTGGTACCAGCCAACTGAAAGTGAATATGGATTATGTTAATAAAGAAAAAGCCGCTTTAAGCGGCTTTTTCTTTATTAACTATATATCTTTTTTCATTTCATAATGAATCACTATTTTTTCTTAATTTCTTATATAACTCATACATTTTATCATTTAATAATGAATTGATATGTCCCACTCTTCAACACAACAATCCTCTGAATTTAAAAGGGATTTAGGCCTATTTGATTCTACAATGCTAGTTATTGGATCAATGATTGGCTCGGGCATTTTTATCGTAAGTGCCGATATCTCTAGAAGTGTTGGTGGTGGTGGCTGGGTATTATTGGTATGGGCTTTAACTGGTTTTTTTACTCTCATTGCTGCATTAAGTTATGGCGAATTAGCTGGAATGATGCCAAAAGCAGGTGGACAATATGTGTATTTAAGGGAAGCATATAATCCTTTTATAGCTTTTTTATATGGTTGGACATTATTTTCTGTGATTCAAACAGGAACAATTGCTGCTGTTGCAGTTGCTTTTGCAAAATATACCGGTGTATTTTTCCCTATTGTTAATGAGAAAAATATTCTTTTTTCGCTGGGTAGTTTTTCAATAAGTGGCGCTCAGATTTTAGCAATCATCAGTATTTGGGTATTAACTGTTATTAATCTTAAGGGCGTAAGAGAAGGTAAATTTATTCAAAACATTTTTACTTTTACTAAAACAATAGCTTTATTGGGTTTAATCGCTTTAGGTTTATTTTTTTCTGGCAATCCCTCTGTTTTATCTCATAATCTTGCAGAATTTTGGCATTCATCGTCAATATCTACTGATGGCTCTATAACTGAATTAGCAGGCCTTGCATTATTAGCAGCTTTCGGAACAGCTATGGTTGGATCTATATTTTCTAGTGATGCCTGGAATAATATCACATTTACAGCTGGTGAAGTTAAAAATCCAAGCAAAACTATTCCCATAAGTTTATTCTTAGGTACTGGAATCGTAACGGTTTTATATCTTCTTGCCAATATTGCCTATATGAATGTACTTTCTGTTAATGGCTCACCAAATGCGATAGATGTAGCTGGACGAGGAATTCAGTTTGCAATAAGTGATAGAGTAGGCGCTGCTGTAGCCGAGATAATTTTTGGATCTGGTGGGGCAGCTATTATGGCTGCATTAATCATGATTTCTACTTTTGGTTGCAATAATGGTATTATTCTGTCTGGGTCAAGAGCATATTATGCAATGGCTAAAGACAAATTATTTTTTCCAAAAGCAGGAACTTTAAACACAAAAGGTGTGCCCGCAACTGCTTTAATCATTCAAGCAATTTGGGCCTCTTTATTATGTTTATCCGGAACATATAATGCATTATTAGATTATGTAGTTACTGCTGTACTTATTTTTTATATCCTCACAATTGCTGGTATTTTTATTTTAAGAAAAAAGAAGCCTGATGCAGAAAGACCATACAAAGCATTTGGATATCCTTTTTTACCAGCATTATATATTGCCTTTGCATGTGCTATTATCTTTGATTTAATCCTATTTAAACCTGAAACAACATTACCAGGCATTCTTCTTGTTCTTGCTGGTATTCCTGTCTATTTTATCTGGAATAAATCCAAATAATTCATTCTTTACTATTAGGTTTTGCAGTGCAAAAAGAACTTATCAATTCTGAAATTATTCGTTTAATCCAAATCGCCTTACACGAGGATATAGACTCTGGAGATCTAACTGCCGAGAGTATATTTCCTATTCGAGGGGCCTGGACTAGTGGATTATTGATGGCAAAATCAGATGGAATTATTTGTGGAATGGAAATAGCTAAATTAGTTTTTGATACAGTCAGTGGCAATACCTGTGTATGGGAACCATTGCTATCTGATGGGGATTTTGTTAAAAACGGAACTCCAATCGCAAAGATAAGTGGAGAAGCAAGAGACATACTATCTGGGGAAAGAACTGCTCTTAATTTTATGCAAAGAATGAGTGGCGTCGCTACTTTAACTCATAGATATGTTTTAGCAATTAGTGGAACAGAAGCAAGAATCTTAGATACAAGAAAAACGATTCCAGGTTGGCGTGCATTAGATAAATATGCTGTCAGAATTGGTGGTGGATATAATCATAGAATGGGATTATATGATATGGCACTTATAAAAGACAATCATATTGCTGCTGCTGGAGGCATCTATCAAGCCATCGCATTATGCAGAAATTATATCTCAGAAAACACACCTTTAGAAGTAGAAGCCGATACTATTCAACAAGTTATTGAGATATTAGCATGCCCTGGAGTACAAAGAATAATGTTCGATAACTTTACTCCAATTCAAACCAGGGCTGCTGTAGAACTTGTTAATGGAAGATGTGAGACAGAAACCTCTGGTGGAATACATTTAGAAACCATTAAAGCATATGCTGAAACAGGAGTAGATTATATCTCTGTGGGTGCACTAACACATTCTGCAGCTGCATTAGATATTTCTTTAGATCTAGACCCCTGGCTACCTAAATCCTAGGATTTTTCATATTTCTTCTTACTCTTTTTTTGGGTCTTTCTATAAATTTTGGTTTACCAGGTAAATCATAATCCTGAATATTTTTTTCTATGATATATTCTGGATATACATCTCCTTGTACACCACCAATCCACACTATTTTATCAATTTCCCCCTTGCTAAACATCACTTTTATAGAATCGGATGTATTTCTTGCTGCACCATCTGGAATTCCCTGTTCATCTACTTTAAAGTATAAACTTTTTGCCTCTTTTGAAGCGATTATCGAATGTATCGTGTCTTTAATAATATTAACTTCAATATACTTTCCACTTAATTGTTGAGATCTATCGCGTCTAATGGTATCATCTGACATCAAAGCAAAAGCATCAATCTGAGCATCAATTTTTTGAACTTTTTTATCTTTAATATGTAGATGAATTGTATCTGCTTGCAATCTGGTTGAATCATACCAAACAATAGGAGAGCCTTGTAAAAGTAAAGAATCTTGCTTAGGTAAAAATAATGCAATATTTGCAATTGCAGCCAAGCCAGACCTAACAATGGAAACTTTCCCTAGAGCTTTAAATATATCCTGGGAAGCTCTATATACTTCTAAGGTGTCACCTTCTATTGTCATGGTATCATATTTCATTTTTTGTATAGATAAGCTCTCTTTTTTATTTACAATTTCTTTTGATTTTGGTACAGATTTCTGTTTTCCCTTTATTTTTTTTGGTACTTGAATAATCACCTTCTTTTCATCTTCTTTTTTGTGTAAAATCGGCTCATCCAAATTTACTTTTGAACTATCAATTAAGAATAAGACAGGTTTACCGAGAATACGAGTAAAACCTGCTTGATTAATACTATAGGCAGTATCACCTTCAATTATTGCAGAATTCCTTTTGCCAAGCACAGAAACATGTCCAAATGCACTGCTATTTCTTGAATCTCTCTCATAATAAACTGTATCAGCAAAAATCAAAGCTGAATCATCTTCTACAGAAACATTCCCATAAAATCGTGCTATATATTCTGAGGTAGAATAATCTCCTGTTTGCGCAATTACTGTTTTTCCTCTATCTACTATTTTTACACCACTTCTCCCTTTTGCTAATCGTGAATTTCCATCATACAATGCAAATGGCGTACTTAATGTTAATGAGCCTTGCTTAAGAATTACATCTCCGGATAATTCAACAAGATTTTGTTGGATATACTCAATAGCGTGGGAACAAGATAGTATTACATTGCCTTGTGATATACTAACATTCCCTTTTAATTCTCGGATAGATCCAGAGGCAGTTTCCTTCCCTTCCATAAGATCTGCATGATTCAATATAATTGGATCTTTGCTGCCTGATATCTGTGCATACACATATTGATGCACCATAAAAAGCAAGAGTAATCTCACAATATGAAATGGTAATTTATAAAGCATTCTGGCCAAAGTATAATAAGAATTCAGCACGAATTTAATAGATTTTTTTAGATACAGTCTAGGTTTGAACGTATTTAAATAAGTATTTATCCACATTCTAAGATTTGTGGGGATAACTTCTTTAAAAAGCATTGAAAAGAAAGCTAAAACTTAGGTTTACAAATCGTAAATTTGCCGTCCAACAATATATACGAAAAGTCATTCCCTCACTTCATAGCCAAGCATGTATTTATCTTCGGTTGACATAACAGGTTTTAAATCTTTTGCCCAAAAAACTCCATTGAGATTCTCCGATGGATTAACTGCTATTGTTGGACCAAATGGTTGTGGGAAAACAAATATAGTAGATGCGATTAGATGGGCTTTAGGGGAGCAAAAAACATCTGTTTTAAGATCGGATGCTATGGAAAATGTGATTTTTAATGGCACCAGAACTCGAAGACCTGTTGGCTTAGCAGAGGTTTCTCTTACAATTCAAAATAATAGACAAATACTTCCAACCGAATATACAGAAGTGACAATTACTCGCAGATTATTCAGAAATGGTGAAAGCCAATATTTTCTTAATAAAACGCAATGTAGATTAAAAGATATTATCGATCTATTTATGGATACAGGAATGGGCTCTGATGCTTATTCTGTTATTGAGCTTAAAATGATTGAAAAGATTTTAAGCGATAGAACTGATGAGAGAAGACATTTATTTGAAGAAGCCGCTGGTGTAACCAAATATAAAGCCAGAAGAAAAGAAACAAAGAGACGCATAGATTCGATAAAGAACGATGTATCTAGAGTGCAAGATATTCTTAGAGAAGTTCAAAAAAATGTCTATTCTTTAGCTCGTCAAGCTGATAAAGCAAAATTACATGCCGATTTAACTAAACAATTGTCTTTTTCTCAATCGTGGTTATTGTATGCTGAGTTAAAAAGAATTGAGAATATCTTACAATCTAAAAATGAGGAATATACTCCTTTACAAGAACAGTTAAACTCCATAAATCTTGTTCTGATTGAAGCTGAAAAGTCTAGAATATCAATTGACAATATTGCAGAAAGCTTTGAATCTGAAATGAAAGAATTGCAAGATGAATTCCAGAATTCATCTACAGCTTTCGCTGCGATGAGCCAACAAAAAGCAGTATCACATGAAAGAATTAAAGCATTTTCTGATGCAATTTTTCGAGCTTCAAATCAACAAAAAGAAACCGAACTTTTATTAAATCAAGCCGAAATTACTTGCGAACAATCAAGGCAGAAAGCTCAAAACCTATCTTCAGAATGTTCACAATATGAAAAAGACATTCAAGTATTAAAAGATGCACGCGAAGCCGCAAAAATATATGCTCAAGAATTATATCAACAATCAACTGCTTTTGATGCAGAAATTTCGCAAATAGATTCAATATTATCCCAACATAGATCTGCCTCTGATAGAACTTCAGAAAGAATTGCAGGATTAGAAAGACGCATTTTAGAAACGAATTCCGAACATCATCAAACATTAGTTTCTTTAGATTTACTTCAAAAAGAAATATCAGAAAAAGACACATTAACAGATGGATATGTTAAAGCTGTGCTTAATGCAGAAAATATTGTTAGTGAAAAACAACATTATCTAGAATCATTACAAAACACAATTACTACTATTCAGCAAACATTGGGAGACCTTCAGAATGAAAAGGGACATCATTCTGCTTCAATAGAATTCCTTAAAAATCTCATTGATACTTCAGAAAGCTCTGTTCATCTCTCTTCTTCTATTTCTTGGAATCCTAAGGGTGGTAAAATCACTCTTGCAGAAATTATAGATGCAGAAGAATCATTAACTATTGCGATAGATGCAGCTTTAGGAGAAGCAGGAAAGTATTTTGTTGTAGATAATCAAGAAGAAGCTTTGGCAGGTTGTGCTGAATTACACAAACACAATAAAGGAAAATCATCTTTTATATGTACTTCGTTAATACCAACAGTGAAGCCTCTTCAAAATTATCCTCAAGCTGATGGTATCATAGGATTAGCCAGCGAAATCGTACAAGTTGATGAACATATCAGAAATATTCTTCGTATACTTTTAGCTAAAACTATCATTGTTGAGAATGCCAATATTGCTATGGAATTAGCTACTAATAATAAAGATTTTAGTTTCATCACTCTAAAAGGCGAAATTTTTTCTGCTTCGGGTATTATTCGCGGGGGTTCTACTTCATCATCCGAAGGTAAAAATATTGGCAAAAGAGAGCAGATAGCAAAATTAACTAAAGCATTGAATTTAATTAATGCTCACATTATCGAACTTCAACAAAAGCTTGAAAAGTCTAAAATTGAATTTAATTCAATAAATATTCGTGCTTTACATGATGATGTCCGAAAAGCTGAACATGAAAAAAATTCATTTCAACAATCAGTTGCAAAATTGATGTATAAAAAAGATGCTGTAGAAGTTTCTCTTCAAAAACAAAAAGATGCGCTTGTAGATTTTCAGCAACACATGCAGAGTTTATTACAAAGTAATACAGATGATAAAGAAACCATAGAACACATCATCCAAAAAAAAGATGTTCTTATGGAATCAAAACAAACAATGTTAATCAAATATCGTATAGCAGAAACTGACTTATCGAAAGCTGAAGATTTATATAGGGCTGCTGAATTAATAATTGTGCAAAAAAAAGCTGAAGAACGCGCTGCAAACCATGAAGTTAATCGTCTAGCAGAACTTATAAAACAAAAAAATGATCAATTGCAGTTTTTAGAGAATGAACAAAAAAGAGCACACATAGAACTACAAGCTTTAGAATCATCCATTTTTTCTGTCAACAAAGAAATCACTGAAGAACAAGAACGATTACAATTCCTAAAAGAAGTAATAACTAATCGCGAATCAAAATCTTTGGAATTGAAAAGAAATCGAAATGAAGCAAAAGAATATGAAGCTAAAGTCAGGGCGGAACAACATGCAATCATGCAATTAATTCATTCTTCCGAGTTAAATTTACAACAAGCCCAAATCGAATATAAAAGAATTGTAGAAAAAGTCGAAGAGCATTCTCCAGGAATAGATTTAGTACATATACCGGAAGATTGGATTCCACTTCCAGATTTTGATGAAATTATCGAAAGAGAAAAGTCTAAAAAAATTACTCAACGTTTACAAAGCTTAGGGAATGTTAATTTTCTGGCTTTAGAAGAATATGAAAAAGAACATGAGCGATTTGAATTTCTAAAATCACAGTTGGCCGATTTGTCTGAAGCAGAACATTCTTTGCAAGATACTATGACGGAGATCAATCAGACAGCCCAGCAACGGTTTCATGATACTTTCGAGCAAATCAGAGTACACTTTAAACATTTATTTTCTGTATTATTTAGCGGAAGTGGCCAGGCAGATATTCATCTTGGCGAAGGCGACCCGCTTGAATGTTCTATAGAGATCTCAGCAAAGCCACCCGGAAAAAGACCTCAATCAATTGAATTACTTTCTGCTGGTGAAAAAACATTAACTGCAATTGCATTACTCTTTGCAATTTACCTTGTTAAACCAAGTCCATTTTGTATTTTGGATGAAGTTGATGCTCCATTAGATGATGCTAATATCGATAGATATTTACAACTCATTAGAAGCTTTAGCGATAAAACTCAGTTTTTAATGATTACACATAATAAAAAAACAATGGAAGCGGCTGATACCCTTTATGGCATTACACAAGAAGAAGAAGGTGTCTCTAAAGTAGTGTCAGTACGATTTACAAGACAAGATATCGCTGTATAAAATAGCTTCCTTTTTACATTTAGGTTCTCACATATGAAAAAGTTTTTCTTTGCAAGTTTGTTCATGTTCCTTTGTTTGATAAGTGTAGATAGTACTTCTCTAAAAGCACAATTTGAAGAGGATTTACCACAAATAACAACAAATGATACACTTAATTATCCAATCAAAACAGTGTGGAAATCTATTAAACGTGCATTTTTTCTTAAAGGCACTTTTTCAGATCCCTCTACAAGAGAACCCAAATTAGATGAAAAAACAAATCTTTATAGAGGCTCGATTCGCTCTGATTTTTGTGTATTTGCTTCCGATGCAGATACTACAGCTGATGTACTAGAGCGATATGGTAGGCTTCCTGTTATCCGTGGTGGAAAATGGATAGCCGGTAGAGTTAAATATGAATTCCGTGTCAGAGAAATAACAGAAGAACAAACTACAGTTAGTTTGGTGTGCGGTATAAGTGGATATGAAGATGCAGTTACCGGATCTGTTCATTTTTGGAATTCAAATGGTATCCTTGATAAAGAAATACTTGAATTAGTACATAAACTCGCTGCAGACCCAGAAACTCTTAATTTTAAAGAAGATAGAATGAAATAATCATTCGTATCATTATGCTTTTATTCCTTTCCAACATGAAGTTAAGGCTATATTAATAGTCTGGTCTAAATTAATATGTGATTGCTCTTCAATATAATGTAATGACGTCATTACTGAATTTAGAACAATAGCCATCATTAATTGAACAGGCATAGGGCTTAATACATTCTGAAACATGCCTGCTTGTAAAAATTCTAATACTTCAATTAATTGATTATTACCCTCATCTTTGATCTCTTTGGATAATATAGGACCCCTAGACGTATACTCTATATATTTATATTCATTTCTATTCTGTTCAAAATATGAAAAAAGGATTGTCCAATATTTTGTGAATCGTTCTTGATATGTATAATCAGAGCCTAAACCTCCTGCTAATTCAGCAGCTAATTTTCCCATTATCCATATATATGTTGCACCTAATAATTCATCTTTACTTCTAAAATGATGATAGATTGTTCCTGCAGATACTCCAGCTTTTTTGTAAATTTCAGACATAGGAGTATCATGAACTCCCCTTTCAGCTGCTAATTGTATTGTCGCTTTTATTACTTCTAGTCTTCTGTCCATCATATATCCTTAATAATCGAATATTCATTCACAATCAAATTACAGAGAATATCACATCAATCAAAACAAAATTATGGATAACAATACATAAGATAGAGTCTGTTTCTTATGACACCTAAAGCTTCATATCTTTTAGTTTTATGATTATAGATTGGAGGTGATGTTGTATCAACCATTATGCCAGCATAGGAAAAACTATTCTGTATATTCTGCATAATCAAGGTAGAACTAGTTGTAAAAGCAAAAGTAGAAGATCCTGGTGCTAAAGCATATATTTTATTGGGATTTAGGCCATTTTTTTGAATATATTTTTGCCCATTGATGCTCATAAATTGATCTTGATTATTATCACCAGCAAAGAAAAATGCACTTCCATCATGAGAAAAAGAAGGATTTCCAGATTGCATTCCAGATTCATATTCACTGCTATTTAGAACTATTCTTGGATTATTATTTTTCATCGCTTTAAACCCAATTAATGCCGCTTCTGGATGCAGATTAATATTCGAAATCATATCATAAGGCGGAGAATAAAATGGCTCTCTAAATTCATCAGAAATCATCATAGCATTATATGTATTTCCAACTCTTTTAATACATCCGATAATAGTTTGAGCTTGATTTAATTGTAATTCGGATATAGAAGACGCAAAAAGTAATTCTTTTTCGGATCTCATTAATCGGCATTGTTCACCAATTTCGGCTACATATACAAATGAATTATCAAGCATAAATCCACAAGAATTAATCCTAGTAAATCTATCAGACTCAATATTATCAATGATGACAGATACAGAATTACCCCTTTTGGCTTGATAAGCATAATGCTTGCAATCATTACTTATATGAATATTCCCTACCCTATTAAACAAAGAATATTCAAAGAACTCCCCATTATCTTGTTCAATAAAAAGAAATTCATTGTCCCCTTGAAACATTGAATAGTAAACAAAACCACGCCTATTAAAGGAGATAATACCTGGTAAATTTGCTTTTAGGCTCAATACGGTATCATCAATAATGATATTCCATTGTCCTGTTTTAAAAGCAAAATATGCAAAATGTAAGCCATCAGGAGAGAACACCAATTGTTTTACCGAATCAAAATCTGAATGCCTAATCCCCTGAATGATCACACTGTATCTATGTGAATATGGCTGAGTGATTGCCCACCAATTGCCAGTAGAATCTATATCAGCAAAAACTAATTGTTCGCTACCATCCAGCAATAGTTCTGCATTACATTTATCTTGAGAAAAGCTATAAGTACAAGCATATAGACACAAAATAAAACAAGAATAGAATAATTTTTTATATCTCATAGATAACTGATTTACTTAATTAAACAATCAGTAATTTGCGAATGTTAATTCACTAAAGTAGTTAAAAGATAGCATTTTACATGATATACTTTATTTCAGATGTACATATTGGCTTGGGGAATAAGCAAAAGCAAAAAGAGACAGAATATGCATTTTTACAATTTTTACAGAAGATTGAAGATGATTGTGATCACTTGTATATTATAGGCGATTTATTTGATTATTGGTTTGAATATTCAACAGTGATACCGAAACAATATATTTCTATCTTGGCTGCATTTCAGAATTGGACACAAAAAGGCAAATCAATAGAATATCTTATGGGCAATCATGACTTTGGGCATATATCTTTTTTTCAGCAAGAGTTTGGCATTCACGTATATGAAGATGATATCATAAGAGAACATAATGGGAAAACA
Source organism: Bacteroidota bacterium (assembly GCA_049317525.1). Classification (GTDB taxonomy): domain Bacteria; phylum Bacteroidota; class Ignavibacteria; order Kapaibacteriales; family UBA961; genus UBA961. The sequence goes on from JBMOIC010000018.1 coordinate 56,917, forward strand.
TTTTATTTGTCACACGGTGATGGAAAAGCATATAATGATCAAGGATATAAAATACTTAAGAAAATACTAAGGAATCCTTTTAGTAAACTATTGTTTAAATGGATACATCCTGATATTGGGATAGCAATAGCTGCACATGCATCCAAGGAAAGCAGAGGGCATACTGATAAACAGGAATATGAATCGATAGATGGGAAAGATGGAATGAAAGACTTTGCGCACAATAAAATCATACAAGAGAAATTCGACTTTGTGATTATGGGTCATAAACACAAAGCCGAAACAATTGTATTTGGCAATGGTACATATATTAACTTAGGACATTGGCTTTCACTACCATCACATTATGCTGTATTTGATGGTGAGCATGTAGTTCTGAAATCATTTTCTGTTGAATAAGCTACGCATTAAAAGCTAAGTTTAATATTTTATATAATAATCTTGCTACAGTTAAATCAGGGTGATATAACGATTTATCAGGTGCTAATTCTACGATATCTAAACCTATAATTTTCCTTCCAGAAGCGATAATTTCTCTAAACACATCTAATGTTTCACTATATAAAAAACCATCTGGTTCAGGTGTCCCTGTAGACGGCATAATTGCTGGGTCAAAATAATCAACATCAAAAGTAATATATACTTCTTCTGCAAGGGTTTCTACCACTTTCTTTTGCCATTTTCTGGTATGCTTATTTCTTCTGATCGCCGAAGCATAAAAGGTATTTACTTTCTTCTTTTTAATAAATTCTGCTTCTTCTTTACATTGGGCACGAATACCAACTTGTGTGATTTTTTGTGGAGACATAAATTCGCATACTCTAGCCATAAAGCATGCATGAGAATATTTAGATCCTTCATAAGAATCTCTTAAATCAGAATGAGCATCAAAATGAAGCACCGACATATGAGGGTGCTTTTTAAAATGTGCATGAATCGGGGCAGTGGAGATAGTATGTTCACCACCCAAAGTGACTACAAATTTCCCCATATTTAAAAGAGCACTCACTTGATGTTCAATAATATCTAAGGCATCTTTATTCACAGCATCGCCAAATGCTAATGGCTTTATCGTTGCAATACCTTTTTCGAAGCATAATTCTCTTTTTGTTTCATCATCATAAAACTCTACATAAGCACTAGCTTTGATAATTCCTTTAGGGCCTTTTTTTGTGCCTGCACCATAACTTACAGTATGCTCATAAGGTGCTGATACTATTGCAATTGAAGATAATTCTAACGATGAATGTTCAGGCCCTATAGCAAGAAAATTCTTATCAGTTCCATACACTTCCATGGTATGTTCCTTATGATTATATTACATATAGCACGATATTCTATGCACAAATTTCGTGCTTTTCTTTGAAGTGGAAAAGCCTAGTTTTGTACACTTCAAATTATTAAAACAATATACAATTATGACTCACACATTCTACACTAACTTACTATTTGCATTGTGCTTTTTTTCATGTACCCTTCAAGCACAAAACAATGAAAGATATAATGAATTAAAAAAAGCTGGAGAAGCATTAAAAAGGTATATGGAAAGTGCACATCCTACTCCACAAATACAAAAATATAGTGCAAGCCCAATGATTCCAATGGTGCAATCAATTGAAGCAAACTCTTTATTTTTTGATAATGCAAATATGATTGTTACAGAAACAGATCAATTTCCTGTTCAAAATGAATCCTCTATCGCAATCAATCCTAAGAATCCCAAAAATTTAATTGGATCTGCAGTTGATTATCGCTCTAATTCATCTACGTGGGTGTATTATTCATTTGATGGAGGAAAAACATGGAAGAATACAAATCTGGGTAAACCACCTAAAATGACAACTTCCAGCAATGATCCTTCTGTAGCGTTTAATAATGATGGAATAGGATTCTTAGTATACGGTGCTTTTGGAGACAGAGCAAAAGTGTCTCCTGAAAACGGAGTGTTCTTTTCTAAAACAACCGATGGAGGTTTAACGTGGATAAAGCATATTCCCGTCATACAACATTTGGGAGATCAAACTCCAGATTCAAGTTTTGAAGATAAATATTATATATGGTCAGACAATTCCCCTATATCGCCATATTATAAACGATTATATATACCCTGGAAACGCGTCATTAATCGAGACTCATCAACACAAATTGTTAATGTATATTCTACAGATCAAGGAAATACTTGGTCTGTACCAGTTCCAGTAAGCAATAGAATATCAGGTATTTCAGAGGACACAACATTCGGGCAGAGCTTCCCATTATCTGTAACAGGCCCTTTAGGACAAGTATATACTGTCTGGAATTTTGGTCCTAAAAAATCCATAGGTTTTTCTAAATCTACTGATGGTGGCATTACATTTTCTAATCCAGAAATCATACAAACATATAATACTTTTGGAATCGCTAAAGATTTAACGGAAGGGCCTAGGCATACATTAAAAGGTGGTGTCCGAGCAGAAGCATATCCATCGTTAACATGCGATATATATTCAGAGAAAAGAAAAGGATATTTATATTTGGTATGGGCAGCCGATTCGATTCCAAATATTTATTTTTCTAGATCAAAAGATGAAGGAATTACGTGGTCTAAGGCTAAGATTATTCATTCAGACATAACAAATGATCAATTTTGGCCATGGATAAGTATCGACCCTACAAATGGCGATATAGCTGTTATGTATTTAGATTCTAGAGATGACAAACAAAATATCATCACTAATTGTTATATCAGCTATTCTAGTGATGGTGGCGATACTTGGCTAGATAGAAGAGCTTCTGATGCTGCGAGTGATTTAAGAAACAATCCATTTCAGAACAATGTTTTTGCTGGTGATTATAGCGGATGTGCCTTCTATGATGGGATTATTTATCCTTCTTGGGTAGATATGCGTAATGCTGCAATTACCAAAATAGACAATGATGTATACACTTCAATTATCAATACTAGAAATCCGCAACCACCAGATCCATTTTGGGCTAGGCCTTCATCTATTGATACTACACTTATAACATTATACTGGGAAGCTCCAAAAGCACGGTCTTTTGGCCAAAGTTTAAATGGAGAATGCACTTATATTTTATTTAGAAATAATCAATTTTTAGCATCTCTTCCATCTGGACAATTTACCTATAGAGATACTTCTGTTATTGCATATAGACTATATAAATATTCAATTAGGGCTATTATTGGGCAGGATACCAGTGCAGAACGCTTAGTTTCTTGTACAGCAGGTGGTTCTAAATTACCTCAAGCTCCAAAGATTTTATCATTTACTCCAAAAGCATCACCAAGCTCTATAAAATTATCGATTTCTATTCCAGCATTCAGAGCAGATACGATAACACCTTTTGTTAATCCGCATTCATTATTGATCTATCGTGATGGATTAAAGATAAAAGAATTTCCTTTGTCCATTTTAGACACTGGCAAAGTATTAACAATAGTTGATTCACTTAATGAAAAAGGCTGGTATCGTTATTATTGCACTATAAAAGATGCATCAGCATCAAAGCTTGAAAGCGCAAAATCATTTGATATACTTGCATATGGTGGCACCGTATTATCTAACCATTCAGAAACTTTTGACGAAACTGCATTGCCTAAATATCATATAGGTGGTACGTTTAAAAGCAATTCTGTATTTGCGCATTCAAAGCCATTTTCTTTAGATGAATCTCCAGATGGGCTGTACTCAAGAAATGAAAAAGACACTTTTATGATTTTTCCAATCAAAACAATGAATAATAGCACATATGCTTTGTCATTTTGGCATGCAGCAATTGTAGATATTGAAGACTCTGCAATTGTAGAATATTCATCTGATTGGGGCAAACAATGGAATCAATTATCAACATATAATAGAAATAATTATACTCCGTGGAATGATGGCGAACAGAATGATGCAGACTGGAAGCCAGAGACATTACTATTTAACGCAGAATCTGATACTGCTTTAATTCGATTCCGTTTTAAATCGAATGGTTCTATACAAGATGCTGGTTGGTCTATTGATGATATTCTGTTCTCTTCTTCTACTAATATTAAATGGCAAGATGAAAAGCAATCAGATTTTATTATGTATCCTAATCCCGCAAAGGAATCAATTATCATATCTACTATGAGCAATACTATTATTGACAAAATAATATGCTATGATTTCCTAGGAAAAGAAGTTCAACAGATTAATGTGAATAATAGAATGCAGGATATGATAATTATGGATATATCTTCATTATCTAATGGAGTATATTCTCTAGCTATTATTCAAAATGGATCTATGCTATCGGTAAAACAACTTGTGATTTCAAGATAGTTTTTCATTCGATCACCTTTATATGTTGGCAGTGAAGCCAAATTGTGTATTTTTGCAAGCCTTTCGTTGTTGTTATCGATGCAGGAGTGGCGAAATGGCAGACGCGCTGGACTCAAAATCCAGTGGGCCCTAAACCCGTGTGGGTTCGAGTCCCACCTTCTGCACAGTCCTTTTTAAGGATATAAAAAAACCAATGCTTATGGCATTGGTTT
>JBMOIC010000019.1:0-51239 GCA_049317525.1 Bacteroidota bacterium
CAATAGCCTATATGCTCATCACATATAGGCTATTGGTGTTTTTAGCCTATCGATATCCTTGATATCGATAAATCACAAATTACTAATGGAATTATATGTTACACTATTCAATATTGATGTCAATATTTTACTTTTTTATGTTACATATACATTCAATAGCAAGTGAATCTGAATTGCTTTTAGGTGTCAAACTTCAAAAAACATATAACTTATATTATGAGAATGGAATTAATGCAGATTATAGTTCCTCTGAATTTCTTGGTAACCAGTTTCATTCAGGATTTTCCTATATTTCTAGCAGATTTGGATCTGCATTTAATTCTAATGCTATAAAACAAGATATTATCCTTTTTCATACTTCATATACTTTCTTAGAGAAAGCTATCCTAAACCCTTTTATTAAACTTAATGCTGGCCTTATTATAGCTGATTATCAATCTCCACTATTCGATGATATTGATAATACTATGCCGTTAACTTCCATTGACTTAGGATTATCCTATACTCCCATTGAACCTCTTAAAGCGCAAGTTTCCCTTGGTTATAATATTATTACAAGTGATGGGACTTCAGGTGTTGGTACAGTATATCCATTATATTTCAATATTATTATTATGTGGAATATCTTAAAATGAAGATAATTACACTTTTGATTTCATTGTGTATCCTTTCTTGTAATAGGACGCCTTCGATTACTGATCAAGATCTTGACGGAAATGTATTATTTGATCTTTCATTATATCAGCCAGAAAAGTATTTAGTGTCGGCATATAAGCCAAATCCAAGTGATCAAGAAAAGCAAATTCCCGTTCTTATCGCTGCTCATGGATATTCCGCTTCTACATTTGAATGGGATGAATTAAGAAAGTATGCAGATTCATTAAAATCTGGAATTTTTATATCTCAAGTATTATTAGGTGGACATGGCAGAACATATCAAGATTTTAAAAATTCTACTTGGAGAGATTGGCAAGCATCTATACTACTTGAATATAAAAAACTTGTTCAAGCAGGCTATACTAATATCAGTTTTATTGGATCATCAACTGGGTGTCCCTTAATTCTAAATTTATTATATGAAAACTCTTTATCTCAAATTCCACCAAATCAAATTATATTTATTGATCCTATCATTATTCCTTCAAATAAGATATTATCCTTAGCTGGCATCGTAGGACCAATTATTGGGTATACTTCTGTTGATTTTGATTCTGAATTAGAAAGAAAACATTGGTATCACTACCGTCCACAAGAAACATTACAAGAATTGCTAGATATCATTACTGTAGTAAGAAAAGAACTTGAATCTGGAATTGCCTTACCAGCACTAACAGATCTATCAATTTATAAATCTACATATGATGAAGTTGCTGATAGAGTTAGTGGAATATTAATCTATAATGGTATTAAATCTAATACAATGAATACTAAAGAGATATACATGGTAAATTCTCATATTCATGTAATGACAAGACTTCAAGGTAGAAATAATATATCTAGTAATGATATATCTATTCAAAAAATGATATTCAATCAGATCATTGAAAAAACTAGTAAAACAAAAAAGTAGATGAGTTGTTTTATTATTAGATTAATATTTCTAAATTGCATCAAACACTGTCTTTAAATTATCACCACAATTAAAGCTTTTTTTATTCTACATGAAATTGTGTAGATATTAAATAATTATGGTGATATATGGCTAAAAAAAGTGCTACTACACAGGTGCATAAAAACTGGTTTATTTGGTTAGTTTTTATATCCTTGATTGCATATTTCTTTACAAGAGAAGATAAGCAAAATGTTGTACGGTCAACTGCTGCAGATGATTTACAATCTAAGCTAGTTAGTTATATGTCGCAGCTTGATAGTGGCCATATATCAGGAAATATGTTAAAACAACCATTAGATGAAGATGACAAAGGGAAAATTTACGATAGGGTACCAATCGATAAATTAAAGGCAGGTTCAAGTTTGATATTTGGTTCAGCTACTTCTAAAACTGATGAAATAGTGCTTACTATCATTGATGATTCAAGTGCTGAGATACAATATATACGTAGAATAGCTGAAAATGGCGATACTAATCATATCAAAGAAACCATTGAAACGGGATTATATCAGATACAATCCTATGAAGGATCTCAAGTTCTTACAGATAATGATACATTCTCACCTTTTGACCCCGCAATAGTTTTGATTAATATGAAATATGGACTTGATAAAGGATATAAAAACCTAAGTAAAAAGTTCTTTATATCTAAGTCTAAACATCGAGATGGTTCTACACCAACTACAATAAGAATATATCCATGGATGGATCCAGTGAATTTTCCGAAAAGTAGACAAGCATTCTCTTATGAACAAAGCTATGAAATATCAGGAATGAATTCCAAACAATAAATATGGTGCTATTAGATGTATACATCTAGATGATAATACACTAGCGTAAAGCAGATAGAATAGACATTCTAGATGCTTTAACAGCAGGTAAGAATCCACCAATAAAACCCATAATTCCTGTAAAAGTAAGAGCGCCCTGGATTACATTAGAAGTTAATGCAAAGCTAAAAGAAAGTTCAGAGAATGAACCAAAATTTAATGTTGAAATAGAGTAAAACTGAAGAAATGAAGCCAAACCAATTCCAATAAATCCTCCAATAAAAGCAGTAATCAATGATTCAACTAAAAATGCAATAAGTATAGATAATCTTTGGAAACCTAGTGCTCTTAAAGTTCCTATTTCTGTTGTGCGATTAGCTACAGCTGCATACATTGTAATCATTGCCCCAATCATAGCACCAACACTAAATATTACCGTAATAGTAATACCTAAAACTTGTATAAATAGTCGCATTGCTTCAGATTGTTTCTCGAAATATTTCCTTTCAATTTCTGGCTCATATTGATTTAAGCGCTTATCTCCAGCAAATATTGCTTTTAATTGTTCAATATTGGCATTATCAGAAATTCTAAAAGTAAGTGTAGAATAATCTACTCTGTTAAATGCCTGTATTAATTGATTTGCATCGCACCATAGTTCGGATTCAAATGCAGATTTTTCTGCATCCATAATTCCTACAATTACCCAATTATCACCAGCAAATTTAATGGTGTTTCCAATTGCAATATTAGAAAATCTCTCTTCTATAGCTTTTCCAACTATTAATTCTCTAGCACCAAAAGTAAACATCCTGCCACTGATTATTGTAATCTTATTTCTAATTTTTAATGCATTTTCTGATACACCTCTAACAGCTAGATTACTTAATCCACCGCCATCTTTTTTTGGTGCATTGAGAATTGTAACCGCATCACTTGTCAATAAAGGTTTGCCTGTTTCATCTTTTTGTATCATTGGCATAGTAGAAATCAAATCAGCTGTTGCCCTATCGATAATACTTGTAATCTCTCCAGAAGAGGATTTTCGAGTTATCACTACATTGTCATTTGAACCAGTAGAAGATAAAGTTTGCTGAATTCCATCGGCCATCATTAAAACCGCGGCAAAAACAAATACAACTAATGCAATCCCAGCAATTGTAATTCCTGTTGTCAGTTTTCTGGCCAGGAAATTTTTCCATATATAGTATAAGGGTATATTCATCATATTATCCGTTAAATCGTAAACCATCTACAATACGTGTATTCAAAGCTCTATAAATTGGTACGATAGAGGCAATAATTCCGACCAATAAAGCTGAACTACCAGCCATTAAATACGTTGAGTTTTCAATATTAAATACTGGAAACCAACCTTTTGGTAAAAAAGACTCAAATCCTTGTACAATCGGAATTAATAAACTAAGACCAATTAATGCGCCAATACAGGAAATAATTAAGGCTTCTCCGGCAATAAAAGTAAATAGGTGTTTTCCAGTAAAACCTAAAGTTTTTAATACTGCATATTCTCTTGTCCTTTCTCGCGCAGTCATAATCATGGTATTACATAAAACCAATAAAATAATACCGATTATTAAATAAGACATGATGTTTATTGCCCCAATAATTGCACCGGAAGAAGCTACAAAACCTTGTTGAAATTGCCCCTCAGTTTCGCTTTTAGTTTCAGCTCTTGAATTCTTAAATAGATTATCTATTCTTTGAGATATGGTTGCTGATGCAGTTGCATCTTTGATTCTGATTACATACCAACCAATTTCATCAGCTCTATTGGGATAATCAGCTTTCATTCTTTCATTTAAATAATTCCAATGAAAAAACATTTGTGTGGCATCATCGCTTTTAGTTCTGGGAGTATAAATACCTCGGACAACAAATTGCCATTTTCCAGGATAGATATCTCCATCGATATTCATGATATCACCAATCTTTAGATTATAGCGTTTTGCTGTCTCGTTTCCTACAATACAAGCATTTCTTTCAGACAAAAATTTTGCTTTTTCATTAGGTGATAATTGATATTCTGGATATACTTTAAACAGTGTTTCTGGGTCACATGCAACTCTAGCAAAAAATTGATTTTTATCGATATATGTACCCCCAAACCAATTAAAATAGCTAACCTGATCTATTCCAGGAATTGTTGCAATTTTATCTTTATAGGCATAAGGAAGAGTAAAAATAAAAGAAATAGCCTGACGTGTAACCAATCTATTTGGTGATGAAGCAGCCACACCAGCACTCCAAGCCGTAACTACTGTTCTTAGTAGGCCAAAAGCTAGCACTGCAATAGAAATGCCAATAATGGTTAATATTACTCTTAATGTATGCCGAAATGAATTTTTAGCAATTAGTTTTAACATGCTCATAACTTTGATACCTCTTGTAAAAGGTCTCCCTTTTCTAAGTGATGAGTTGTATGGGCTTTTTTAGCCGCATATGGATCATGTGTTACCATCACGATCGTTTTTCCAAATTCTTTATTTAATCGATCTAAAAGAGTTAAAATTTCTTCTGCAGAAACCCTATCTAAATCACCAGTTGGCTCATCTGCTACAAAAATATCTGGATCACTTGCAATCGCACGTGCAATTGCAACTCTTTGTTCTTGGCCACCTGATAATTGCTTAGGATAATGATGTAATCTATCGCCAAGGCCAACTACATTAAGAGCTAATTCTACTTGATTTTTTCTCTCAGATTTACTTAATGGTGTTAGCATCAAAGGTAATTCTACATTTTCATATGCTGTTAATACAGGAATTAGATTGTAGAATTGAAAAATAAAGCCAATATGTCTAGATCGCCATTTTGCAAGTTCTGTTTCACTTAAAGTGGCAATATTGGTATCTGCAACAATAATATTTCCTGAACTTGGCTTATCGATTCCAGCAATAATATTTAACAATGTTGTTTTTCCAGAGCCAGATGGTCCCATCAAAGCAACAAAATCACCTTTCTCAATTTCTAAGGATAAATTGTTCAAAACCCGTATTTCTTGTTTATCTCTTTGGTATACTTTTGTCAGATTAGAAATACTTATGATAGAAGACATATAAAACTCCGTTTGGATTTATTCTTTTTCAATTGTGATTGATGAGCCCGATGACAATTTTTCTATTGAAGATATGATTAAACTTGTTCCAGGCATTAATCCTTGTTTTACTTCGGTGAACTCACCAAAAATTGCTCCTGTTTTAATGATCTGTTCAGTTGCCTTAGACCCAGCACCTACAATAAATACTGTCTTTTTTCCATTTACAATAAGAATTGAAGAAGTAGGGATTAATATTTTGGCTGGTTCTTGTACTTCATTTGAATTGGTTTGTCTTAAAAAATTAACTTTGGCACCCATTTCTGGTAATACTCTTTCATCAATTTCATTAAAACGTATTTTTATTTGAACGGTACCTTTGCCTCTATCTGCTGTAGGAATGATTTTATTTACAAAACCTTTATATTTTTTATCTGCAATTGCACTTACTGAAATTTCAACGGGCATATTTGGTAGTATTTTAGACAAGGAAGATTCCGATACATCTGCTTCTACTTCAAGTGAGCTCATATCAGCTAAAGTAACTACAGCCCCTCTTGAGCCTGCAGCCGCACCAAGTGCAGTAATTACTTCTCCAACATTTGCATTCTTACTTAAAACAGTACCATCGAAAGGTGCTCTTATTATTGTGTTTTCTACTAATACTTGGGCGGAAGCAATTGCCGCTTGTTGGGCATTAATTTGGGCTTGTGCAGCAGAAACTTGGGCCAAGGCTCTTTTCCATCTTCCTTGCGAGGCATCAAATTCTGATTGAGTTCCAACTTTATTCTGCAATAAAGATTGCTGTCTTAAATAAGCAGAATGTGCATCTTCTAATTCTGCTTGTGCATTTGAAAGAGATGCATTAAGAACAGCTATTTGAGCTTTTTGTTGATTCAAATTAGCCTGAACATCATTGCTTTCTATGCGTCCAATTATCATCCCTTTTTTTACTTTATCACCTTCAATAACAAATAATTCTTGTAGTCGGCCTGTGGCTTTAGAGGATATTGCAGCTTTTACTTGGGCCACTACATAACCTTGTCCAGTTAATACAGCATCTTGTCCTAAACCAGAACTTTCGATTATTTGTATGGTTTTTACTGTGATTGCAGTGTTTTGCTTTACATACCAAAAGCCAATAATAATCAAAAGAAATAATCCGATATAGATATATTTCTTATTACCATTTGACGATTTTTTTATATCACGATTTATCTTTAATGCAGAGAGATCTGCAGATTTTGCTTCTATCGACATAGTATTCAATGAGAAAATTAAGTGAAAGAATATATATTTATCTGATTGCGGTATTTCTTGATTTTACTAGCATCGGAAACAATGCTGCAACAGTTGTATAGAGAGTAGATGCGATACCATAACGAAAGAAAAATCCGCTAAAATTTATCTCAGTTGGGCGTAAGTAGAAAAAGAAATAAATGATATTATGGATAAATGCACAGATAATAACTGCAATGATAAATTTTAAAGAGCCTAAAGTCAGCTCATTATTTTTTTCTTTAAAAAAATATCCAGCAGCAAATCCAGCAAATGTTTTTGCAAGTGCATTTGTGCCCAGCACGTCTAATGATACAATATCGAATAATAATCCACAACCAAAACCAGCTAATATACCTATAAATTGTCCTTCACGAATTGCAATCCAAACCACTAAAATGATGAGCAAATCAGGAGTAATACCTCCTACAGAAATCAAGTTTAGGAATACCACATGGACCACAGATAATAATAATGCGATGATTCCATAAATGACAAATCGTAAATTATACCAGGTTTGTGCTATCGATTGTTCTGCATAATCAGCCATAGTACTACTTTGTTTTTTTAAATGATTTTATGATTGGTATTCCACGTTGAGAACTATCTTTTTCTAGATTATATCGCTCATTGTCTGGTAATTGTTTAATCACAAATACTTGTTCTAATGTTGTGAAATTCACCGAAGGTTTAACAATTACTTTTCTGAATAATGCAATACCATCATCTCGAGTTTCTGATACTGTACCAATTCTAATATTAGCAGGAAATCTATTACTATAATTAGACGTTAGTACTTCGTCTCCAACTTGAATATCAAAAGATTTTGGAATATTTTTCATAGACAGGGCTTCATCTCCATCCCAAACCAGAATTCCGTCGATGCGGGTTCTTTGAACTTTGCCTGCCAATCGGCTTTCTCTATTAATAAGCAATCGTACCACAGAAAAATTAGTACTAGTTCCAACAATTAATCCTACTAATCCTGCATCTGTTACTACTGGCATTCCAACTTGAATTCCTTCATTTTCACCACGATTTATCGTAGCAAAATTACGAACTTCTGTAGTGGTTTTGCCAATGATGTCTGATGTAATTAATTCCTTGCTATGCTCTTTCTTAAATTCAAGCATTTTTCGGAGTTTATCATTTTCTACAATTGCTTGTCTAATCTTGGCTCTTTCATCAGAGAGTTGTAGATTTAATTCCCTTAAAGCTGCATTTTCATTTTTAAGAGCTAATGGATTTGGTATCCATGAAAATGCTGTTTGCATCCATCCTATTCCACCTACAACGATAGACCTAAAGCCTCCCAATTGCGAGATATTTCCAAAAGTCATTAATACCATGGCCACTATTGTTAAAGTAACCAAAGCAATAAATTCTTTGAAACGAAGGATAAATTGAAGTAGACGATACATGCTGCAATATTTCAGTAAAATAATTAAGGTGAATAGTGTTGATCAATATATTCTAATTGACTGTATTCACCTGGTTTATGTATAGTTTTTGTATGAGAATGAGAAATTACTGATACAAATTCCTGTATCAATTGGTCTAAATCTTTATGTTCAGCATAGAGAATATGAGCTGAATTATTATGCCTATGTATCCACGAAGTGATTATTTGAATTTCGTCTACTTCAAATGGATCCATTCGATGAACTCTATCATCAATTGGGATAGTAATATCAGTATAATATAATTCTTCTATCTTCATCAATAATTTTGTTGTATCTGCTTTACGGCCTATAATTTCTTGATGAGCTAATTTGCCGCTTCGAATAAAGAATACCTCAACTGATTTGTCTCTTGGATTTGCCTCGATAATGATTATGGTATTATTATGAGTTACAGACGTAGAAACTTCAGCACGGCGATCAAATAGTCTTTTTAATTCATTTAATCTATTTCTAAGTATTGCAGCAGACTCAAATCTTAATGCTTCTGCTTCAGATTGCATTTCTTCATCAAGCTTTGTTAAAAGCCCTCCTGTAGATCCACTCAAAAATCTTCGTGCTCTTTCAACTTCTTTTGCATACTCTTCTTTGCTTTGTATTAAAGCACAAGGAGCTCCACATCGTTTAATTTGATAATAAAAACAAGGCTGTTTTTCTATCGATGGTTGCAATACTTCTGTACATTGCCTTAAACCAAATGATTTATAAACGGTTTCAACAACTTCACGGGCAAGTGTGCCACTTCGAAATGGCCCAAAATATTCTGCTCCATCTGTTCCAATCGAAGAACTCCATTCTAATCTTGGAAATTCATCCTGAGATGATAATCGTAAGAATGGAAAACGTCTGAACTTTTTACTAGCAGTATTAAATTGTGGCTTTACTCTTTTAATTTCTTTTGATTCTAATAATAAAGCAGCTAATTCAGTTCCTGTTGTTTCATATTCTACATGATAAACTTGTTTTACCATCCTTGCAATTTTTTGAGGATGCTGAGCCCCTGGCTGAAAATAGCCACGAACCCTTTCTCTTAAGCTTTTTGCTTTTCCGATATAAAGAATATGGCCATCTTTATCCAACATTCTATATACACCAGGTTCTTCGGGTAATGATTTAAGCGTAGTTTCAACTCTTTTTATTGCTGCTGGAGAAGTATGAAATTGTTCTATTCTCTTATTCTGAAATCGTAATAATTCATCTACTGATTCTATATCGTGTTCATTTTCTAGTATTTCTAAAAAATGAAGAAGAAATAAAGCCGTAGCCTTTGCATCACCTAAAGCACGATGCCTATTTTTTATCATAATATTAAAATGTGAAGCAACAGCACCAACATTTTTTTTAAGATGCAATGGTAAGATTCGTCTTGCAAGTTTGCATGTACATAATTGTGGAATGAGCGGAATATTAAGTCTTAGCCTTCTAAAGCTATTTTGAACAAAATTCCAATCAAAACTGACATTATGCGCCGCAAAAATTGCATTTGGCATAGATAAAAACTCTAATACTTGTGGCATTATCTCTTTATCTTCAGGGGCTGTGGCTGTCATTACATTGCTAATACCCGTCATTTGTTCAATAAATGGCGGTATAAATTGATGTGGATTAATTAATTCAGAAAACTCTCTGACAATTTCTCCACCTTGTATAACAACACATGCGATTTCAATGATTCTATGATGTTCAGGGTCATGCCCTGTTGTTTCAACATCTATTACTATAATTGGGGATTCCCAATATGATTTCATTATAATGTCTTTCCGGGGATAAACCCCATATAGGCGTATTTTCTTTATCTATTAATGATAATTGGATAAGATACGTATTGATTTTGTAATTGTATAGCAAGTATATACATGCCATTTGATAATGAATTCCAAGTATAGTTCATACTATTATTATATACCATACTAGGACTAATTTGTTCACTAGAAATCGAATATAATATAGCAGACTGCAATGTACTTGGTGCAGATAAGTGCAATGATTGCTGATTTGATGAAACTGAAATATTCTGTGAAATTCCAATATCGTTTTGTACATCACTGATTGTAATTGTTCCGGTTCCTGATAAAGCGATGTGATTACTAGAACTTGCATTATTAATTGTAGTACATTGAAAATCTGTATTTCTTTTACCCGCTTTTGTAGGCTTAAATACTAGTTCTAATGTGAAGGTTTTGCCTGGATCTATCACAATTTTACCAGGTGAATTTTTTACATAATAATCTAAAGAGTCAGATCCACTCATTTTGTATCCAGTAATAGAAACTGGCAAATCACCGGCATTAGAAAGAATTACTGGCAATATAGATTCTTTACCAACTTCTGTTTCATTAAATTCTAATGAACTTGTACTTGTTGATAAAAGACCTACTGGTGAAGGATTAGACCGAAATACTCCAGTTATGGTAGCTGCCAATAATCTACCATTTGAATCTAGTGCTAATGAATTAATCACAGTGCTTTTCATACCTGTAATAACTTGCGCCCATGTTTTTCCATTATCCTTTGATATATATCCACCTTCTCCATTTACTCCAACAAATAAAGTACCATCAGTGGTACCTATTACAGATAAAACCGGAATAATGCTACGTCCATCACCAAAGTAAGGAATCCAATCTATGCCATTCATAGTTTTAAATGCACCATATTGTGAACCAGCAGCTAAACTGCCATCAGGCATAATTCCAAAATCTTTAGTTGATAAAAAATATACCCCTGCATCTGCATCTTTCCATGTAGCACCATCATCTGTAGATCGAAATATGCCCTCTCCTTCAATGGCTGAATATAATCCAGTAGTATGTTTTTGTACCGCATTTGCAATACCTTTAGGCAAACCTTTATTAGATGAAAACCATGTAGCACCGTCATCTGTAGATTTATATATTCCTATATCGGAAGCAACAAATATAGATCCTTCTTCAGAGGCATGAATTTTACCAGCTCTGATATTTGGATAACTTAATTTTTCAAACTTTACTCCATTATCAGTAGAGCCAAGCAACCAATTTGAATCTATTCCACCAATAGTTCTATTCATTACAGCAATGATTTTTCCGGTTTTTGTAATGCAGAAACTTAGGCAATGTGAATACCAAGAAGAACCACCACTTTGCGTCCATGTTTTACCAGTATCTACAGACCTATAAATACCTGCACCATCGCTAGTTCCTGCTAAATATGCCCCATCCTTTGTTACAAGAATGCAATTTGTAGGAACTACTGCCCCAGCATCAAATGGAAACTTAGAAGTTTGAGACCAGTAAATTTCCTGTGCATATATTGAATCGGATAATCCAAAACCAAATAGCAATGCAAAACAGAAGAAAGAATAAACAGAAAAAAGGAATTTCATAAATATCTCAAGTGGATGAAGTCAAATCAAAATCAAGTAAATGATTATAAAGCACATAAAGCGTGAAAGAGGGAATAATAAGAAAAGGTTAATTTCTTAGTTGAACCAAATAATATACTGGCTGCATAAGTATATTTTTATTCATCAAAAATAAGAAAGAATAGCTTTAATATTTTCCTTTTTTAAAGTAAAAGTGAAGTTTTAGTGTTTATTCTTCTACTTTAAGTCCTCTTGCTTTATAAAAGTTAATATATAGTTGATTTTGGAGTGAATTCTTGGGTTCTAAACAATTCACTATCGTTATCGATCCTAAGCTTCTATTTCTGATATCAAGATATTCTGCAATATGGCTCATTCGTTTTTTTAAGCTATTTGTATCGATATTTGGGGCAGATCCAAGAATATACAATCTTGTTGGTAATTTGTCTGATGTTATGATATCTACAACCTTTGAATGTAATAGATTTTGAATTTCAATATCAGCTTCAACAGATCTTTTGGATGCTGTATCAATAAGTCTTCTAAATTCATCGGCTGATGTACAATGTTTGTAAACTGCTGTTCCACCAATCACCATTTTGATTCTTATAGAATCTGCGCCAATTTCTTTTTTTATTGATTTAGAAATTGAATCTGCCCGATTGGCAGAAATTGGAGATAAAACAATTGCATATACGGCTCGGATTTTAGGTATTTTTCTTTTGGCTAATACTTCACTTTTTTTAGGTAAATGTCTATATACTAATCCTAGAATTCCCCCAGATAATCCTAATACAAAAAGAAATATATAGATGGCTTTCCATCCCCATTTGGGTTTTGGTATATATTGTCCATGCTCGTCAGGTTCAGGGTTCTGATTCATAATTGATAATATTTGTATAGTATATTGATGTTTTATGTGCAAATCTAATCAAATCGCAAACACCATTTTACAAACACAATTTCTGCTTTTAAAAACAAGTAATGTATTTTTGCTTATTAATCCATGGATACAATGTGAATACAAAAACATTAAAACAAGCAATAGAAATTCCATCTATAGCTATAAAAGTACAAGAAAGAATACGATGGAGTGATTTAGACGCTGCCGGAATATTGTATTTCGGAAATTATATCAGGCTTTTTGAAATTGGAGAAACAGAATTATTTCGTGCTGCTGGACATCCATATTCTAATAAACAATTTGATGAATTAGGTATTTGGATGCTTAGAGTTCAGTTTAATTGTACATTTCTTAGTTCAGGATATATCGATGATTTGCTATCAATTTATGTGTGGATTTCACATATAGGCGGAGCATCCATGGATATACAGTTTGTGATATGTAGAGATTCTACAATGTTAGGACACGGTATATGTACTATTGTTTCTACAGATAGACAAACTAAAAAAGCTAAAAGAATTCCAGAAAGTCTTAGAAATGGCCTTAACCCTTTTATTTTTAATCATGGTATTCAATGAAAAAAATATTGCTAGCAGGATCTTCTGGATTGATTGGCCGTGAAATTATTGCTTTAGCTTCTGATTATGATATACAATTAACTGCTCTGTTTAGATCTACCCCTCAGTTTGATATAGCAGATTCTATTAATCAAGTAATTATAAGCGATTGGCACAATAAAGAATTAATGCTTGATATGATGAAAGATCATGATGAATTGATCTGTACAATTGGTACTACAATTCATAAAGCAGGTTCCAAAAAAGCCTTTGAAGATACCGATATTGGAATTGTTAGACTTCTTGCTGACCATGCATTTCAATTAGATTATCATGGATTTCATTTGGTGTCTTCTATTGGCGCAGATGCTTGTTCTTCTAATTTTTATTTACAATGTAAAGGGAAAGCAGAGAACGCTGTTTTATCTCACAATTTTGATGCAATTACTATTATGAGGCCTTCTTTATTATTAGGGAACAGAACAGAATATAGATTTGGAGAAAAAGTTGCAATGTACTTTTTTAAGCTATTCTCATGGTTATTTTTAGGGAAATATAAACGATATAAACCAATTAATGCTTCAGTTATTGCTTCTTGTCTACTAAAACGCGCAGAATCAAATGAACATATTAATATTACATTAGAATCTGATGAAATCTTTAGTGTTCAATAAGCTATAGATATGATACTGAATATTAAATAAAATCTAAAAATAACTTCGTATAATATATTCCCTTATCAGCTACATAAGTAAATTTTGCCGGATTCTTAGAAATCACTGCATTCACATATTTGTAAATGATTATGAACATGTAATTGTATTCCAAAGTGCAATGCTTCTCATGAACAAAGTTTTAAGGTATTTTGAAGATTGCTCTATGTGAAATTTCTGTGGATTTTGTACATTGTATTGTAATCATTATAAACAGAATAACTATATATGAAAATGCTTGCCGATATAGCAGAAGATTCGATGGGTACCAATCCCGAGGAAGACCTTAGGGTACTGCTAGAGGCATGCAGATTAAGCTTACATAAATTAGATGAAGATCTTATAGAAAGAGCTTTCCGTTTTTGTGTGGACATACATAAAAATGATGTGAGAGCAGATGGAAAGCCATATTACACTCATTTATTGGCAGTTGCTCTCATTGTAGTTAGAGAAATTCCATTAGATGATATTTCTGTTGCAGCTGCATTATTACATGATACCGTCGAAGACCACGAACCTAGGGTGTCTTTAGAAGATATTAGAAAACAATTCGGTAATAAAATAGCTGAAATTGTAGATGGTGTTACCAAGATAAAAGACATTTCTAAAAGCAAAGAAATAACACGCGCCGAAAGCTATAGAAAACTCTTACTTTCTTTGATTGACGATATTAGAGTAATATTAATCAAGTTTGCCGATAGACTTCATAATATGCGTACTCTAGAGTATTTATCTGAAGACAGAAAGAAGAGAATTGCTTTGGAAACACTTGAAATTTATGCTCCATTTGCGCATAGATTTGGCTTAGGAACAATAAAGTGGGAATTAGAAGATCTTTCCTTTAAATATTTAAATAGAGAACAATATGATGCTGTAAAAACTGGCCTAAAAAGTACCAGGCAAGAACGCGAGGATTTCATTTCTAAATTTATAGATCCAATCGCTATACGCCTAAAAGAAAACAATATAAAATTTGATATCTCTGGCAGACCCAAGCATATTTATTCGATTTATAATAAAATGCGAGTGCGTGAAAGAGAGTTGGATGAATTATATGATCTTTTTGCAATTCGTATCATTTTAAATACTGATGATAAGAATGAATGCTTTTTTGTTTATGGCCTAGTTTCTGAAATCTATATGCCAGTTCCAGAACGATTCAAAGATTATATATCTGTTCCCAAAAAAAATAATTATCAATCATTACATACAACAGTTATTGCTGGTGATGGCAAAAGAGTAGAAGTTCAAATAAGAACTAAATCTATGCATGAAATTGCTGAAAAAGGTGTTGCAGCCCATTTTAATTATAAACAACAATCTTTGGGAAAGAATTTTACTTTTGGAGGTAAAGATTTAGAAGAATGGGCTAATTGGATGAAGGAAATTTTTACTAATGGAAATGTTGGGGATGAAGATGTTCAACAATTATTAGAAAGCTTTAAACTAAATTTATATCAGCAAGAAATTCAAGTGTTTACTCCACAAGGTGAATTGCGTGTTTTACCAATTAAATCCACTCCAGTTGACTTTGCTTTCGAGATTCATTCAGCAATCGGTTTGCATTGTATTGGCGCTAAAGTAAATGGACGTATCGTATCGCTAGATTATAAATTGCAAAATGGTGAACAAGTAGAAATTATTACTTCCAAAAATCAAAACCCAAATAGAGATTGGGAACGATTTATTGTTACCCACAAAGCAAAACAAGGCATAAGAAAACACCTAAATGAAGAAAAAAGAACACTTACTGCAGAAGGTAAAGAACTGTGGGATAGAAAAATAAAAAAACATAATCTGCATATTGATGACGATATGCTAGAAAAGATTTTACAAACATTGAAGTTTGAAAATAAAGGTGACTTCTATTTTAAACTTGGTAATAATGAAGCAAATGTAGACTTAAATATTGCTCTTATTAAAGAAAGGTTAAAGCCCGGAGCAAAAGATCCAGACCAATTAACGTCGGTACCTAAACAAGAAACAATCCTTAAAACAGTAAGAGAAAGTTCTAATGGAATCTTTGTAATTGGTAGCAAAGGTGCCTCATCTTCTATTGCATATGATTATGCAAAATGCTGCAACCCCGTTCCCGGTGACCATATAATGGGAATTGTTGCAACAGGGTCTGCTATCAAAGTACATCGAAAAACATGTAAAAATTTGATAGACTTACAAGATAAAATTCAGGGCAGAATTGTCCAACTTCAGTGGGCATCGGTTCAACAAGGTGAATTTATTACAGCCATTAAACTAGAAGGTGATGATAGGCCAGGACTTTTACACGAAGTTACGAATGCAATAGTTGGATTTAATAATACAAATATTCGAAGTGTCAATATTCATGCAGTAGGTTCAGAGTTTAAAGGAATTGTTACTGTTTTTGTAAAAAATACAGATCATCTTCACCGTCTTTTCGAAAAAGTGAGAAAAGTAAATGGAATTACTACCATCGATCGTTATGAAGGTTGATTTTTATACATATTCTATTTAGTAGTTTAGCACAATTCAATCATATTGTACTTAAAGGTAATATCATGGCTATACAAGGCGCATTTAATTTTAAAAAGTGGATTGATGAACATCGCCATCTTCTTAAACCTCCTGTGGGTAATATCACCGTTTATCAGGACACAGAATTTATCGTTATGGTGGTTGGTGGGCCAAATTCAAGGAAAGATTATCACTATAATGAAGGCGAAGAATTTTTCTATCAATTAGAAGGAAATATTACCGTCAAAATTATTGAAGATGGTACACAAAGAGATATTCTCATTAATGAAGGTGATATCTTTTTATTGCCTCCTAAAACGCCACATTCGCCACAAAGAGCTGCAAATACTGTTGGATTAGTGATGGAGAGAAAAAGACTAGAACATGAACTAGATGGTTTTATGTGGTTCTGCGAATCGTGCTCTTTTAAATTATATGAAGAATTTTTACCCGTTAAAGATATTGTGAAGCAATTACCACCCGTATTTGATCGTTTTTATTCTTCAATAGAAAATAGAACATGCAAAAATTGTGGTAATATCATGCAACCACCACCACCAATTGTTCCATAATGTGTTGGAACTGTAGCATTGTTAATACAAACGATTCTTATTGCTTTAGACTTTGGTAATACTAGGCTAAAAATATATGCCGAAGGCCCATTGCTGATTAAAGCAATTACTTATGATAAAACAACTTGGGTTGATGAGGCTTTCGAATGCATACAAAGTGTCACACAACAGAAATCAACTATAATTGGTTATTCTTCTGTGAATGCTGTAGCAATATCAAAACTTATACAAAAGTGTTCCAAACTAAGCAGTATATCATGGATTAATGCTGGAGATATTGCATATAATGGCTCATACCCTGATTTTTCTCATATAAACGGTATTGGATATGATAGAGTTCTTGGTATCATTGGAGCTCTGCAATTCACTTCCACGCCTTTTATTACGATAGACTGTGGTACTGCAATTACTGTAAATGTTCTTGATATTAATCGTGTTTGCCTGGGCGGTTCCATAATGCCAGGATTCTCTACAATGTATGCTTCTTTACATAATGCTACATCTCAATTACCACAATTGCAACCAGATTCTCTAAAACATTCCATTGGAAAAAATTCCATCGATGCAATTCATGCAGGAATTAATACAGCAATAAAAGGTGCAGTTAAAGAATATAGTAGCCAATTTCCAGAATATTCAATTGTCTTGCTAGGTGGAGATGCACATATTCTCTTTGAATTACTAGAAGATGAACAAAAAATAAAATCTTCAATTCATGCTGATTGTATTGCGATTGGGATATTTACCATCATAAAAGACTTGCCTTAAAATTATATTTAAAAACTTTTTCTTGTAAAAATAAATCAAATCATGTAGTTTTGCAGTTCTCAAAAATGAGAATCACATTCATTATTAAGATCAACTGAAACATCATGTTCGCAGTAGTTGAAATTTCAGCACAGCAGTTTACTGTACGTGCATCTGACACCTTAACAGTTCCATTATTGGATGCTGAAGTAGGTTCTACAATAGAGTTTTCTAATATTCTCCTTGGTGGAGAAGAATCCAATATTACTGTTGGTTGTCCTTATATTAGTGGCAGTGTAACTGCAACTATATTGGCTCATGGTAAAGGCGATAAAGTTCTTGTGTTCAAGAAAAAACGTCGTAAAGGTTATCGTAAGCTAAATGGCCATCGTCAGCAATATTCACAGATTCAAATTAATGATATCAAACTCGGATAATACAGGAGTTATATTATGGCACATAAAAAAGGCGCCGGGTCTACCAAGAACGGCCGTGACTCAAATTCCAAGCGACGTGGCATTAAACGTTTTGGTGGCCAAGTTGTGAAAGCTGGAAATATCCTTGTTCGTCAATGTGGAACTAGATACCATGCAGGTAATAATGTAGGTATTGGCAAAGATTATACTTTGTTTTCACTTGTTGATGGCATTGTTAAATTTGAGCGTAAAGATTCTACACGTTTGAAAGTATCTGTTTATCCAGCTGCTTAAATTCATGTAAATGAAATCAAGCCCCTTGCAATTTTGTTAATGGGGCTTTTTTTATGCAGAACACGTAATAATTATGAAACAATCGAAAAAAAAGATAGGGATTTTGTATGGAATGGAGAGATCATTCCCATTAGCATTGATACAAAAAATACAGTTTGAACAGCCACATATCATAGCTGAACCTGTTTTAATAGGCGCTGTTATGGAGGGGCAATTATTAGATTATGATGTTATTCTAGATCGGATATCGCAGGATATTCCATTTTATCGGTCTTTGCTTAAATTAGCAAGCTTAGGTGGAACAAGAATTATCAATAATCCTTTTTGGAGCAGTGCAGACGATAAATTTTTTAATTATAGTTTAGCATCAAAATTGGGGATTCCTGTTCCTAAAACTGTTTTACTACCTAGCAAAGATCATCCGCCTGAAACAACTTCTCAATCAATGAGTAATCTTATATATCCATTGCAATGGGAAAACATTTTTTCATATACAGGGTTTCCTGCTTTTCTAAAACCTTTTGATGGTGGCGGATGGAAACATGTTTATAAAATTGAATCTGAACAGGAATTTTTTGAAGTGTATAATCAAACGCAAGATATTGTAATGACATTACAAGAAAGCATAGATTTTACAGAATATTATCGTTGCTATTGTATTGGTATGAAATATGTTCATATCATGCCATATGAACCCAGAAATCCTGCTCATTTAAGATATCAGGCAGGTTTTTCTCCATCAGATAAAATGGTGGAGATATTAACAGAGTATTGTATCACATTATGCAAAGCATTAAGCTATGAAATGAATACGATAGAATTTGCTGTAAGAAATGGAATACCATATGCAATCGATTATATGAACCCTGCTCCAGATGCTGATAGACAATCTGTTCAAGAAGATAATTTTTTATGGGTAGTAGAATATACTGCTAAATATCTTATTGAACTTGCTGAATTAGATAGAAAAGTTCCATCTGAATATGCTTGGTCATCATTTATTAAGTAAAGAAAAACTATGAATGTACAAATAAAACGATGTGGCCAATATGCAGGAAATTTACCTTCTTATGCCACAACTGGTTCTGCAGGTATGGATTTACATGCAGCAATAGAAGAACAACTTATCATTCCTGCTGGTGGTATTGTTATGGTGCCAACTGGAATCGCTATAGCATTACCAAGTGGGTATGAATGCCAAGTTAGGTCAAGAAGTGGTTTAGCGGCTAAATCTGGTGTTTTTGCTCTGAACGCTCCCGGTACCATAGACAGTGATTATCGCGGAGAAATTAAAGTGATTCTAGCCAATTTTAGTAAACAAGATTATATAGTACAATCCCAAGAAAGAATTGCGCAAATTGTAATAGCAGCATATACAATTATAGAGTGGAATCCAGTAGATGAATTAACTGAAACCGAAAGAGGAACAGGAGGCTTTGGGAGCACAGGAATAAAATAAATTTGATGGTAATTATCATTTATCAAAACTTATTCACAAAATGTTTTGAAAATAGTATAAATACTCTTATTTTTGAAATCCTTGTTTTTAGAATTAAACGTTTAACGAGCTATTATGGCTAAGAAGCAAACATTCGGCGATAAGATGAGCAAAAAGGTGGTTGATACTCGCCTAAATGTTAAGGTTATTAAACCTTATCACTCAGAAAAAGGTAACTTAAAGTATCTAGAGCGTTTTGTGAAGATAACAGATCTTTCAGAAATTGATAAAATTGATATATCCAGATAAGAAGTAATTATGAAAAAAAATCTTCATCCTTATTATCATCAGGTAGAAATTGTAATGACAGATGGCACAATCTATCATACACGCTCCTGTTATAAAAGTGATCGCATGGTTCTTGAGATTGATTCCAAGAGTCATCCATTTTTTACCGGCAAACAAATGTTAGTAGATACGGCCGGCCGTGTAGAACGCTTTAATAAGCGTTTTGAAAAAACTAAGGCTTTCAAAACACCAGTAGTAGGGAAGGAAGAATGAACATGAGACAGCAACCATTAAATGCGGTTAACAACCCATTTTTAACGAATAATCGTAATAAGCGTAATGTATCTAAAAAGAAAACCAATCCAATGGGCCAAAGCCGTGTGATTGATTATTTAGAGCCAAAAGCTTTACAACGTTTTATTAATGATCAAGGTAAGATATTACCACGTCGTATTACAGGTGTAACTGCTATTCAGCAGCGTCAAGTAGCATTGGCAATTAAATATGCTCGTCATCTGGCAATTATGCCATTTGTTAGTCAAGACGTTCGTTAAGAATGCATAAAAATTATTTAAGGACATGATTAAATCATGTCCTTTTTTTTTATTATGTTTTTGGTATATATTGGTGTTAGTTTTTTGTTTTAAACTATAATAAAGATGTTCCAGAATACATTTTAAATATGAGTCAAGATCAGCAACATACACATAATACTAGATCACAGTATTTTGAACTGAGTAAGAATACTGTAGTTCAATATGTAATATTTGCTGTATTATGTTTGACATTTATTTCAAGTGTACATCTCTTTATTGGTATTCCTTTGATGGAGAGTTTTTTTGTTTCATTTATGCATGCTGATGTTAACTATGATGGGTCTATTTTAGAATATAGAATTGCAGAGGGCGCACCTAAAGAAAATATCACAACAAATATGTTAACTCAGTGGGGAATTATCGAAAGATCATCAGCAGATTTTATTCAGGGAAAAAAGTTAGTTGCTAGATATTTATTTAATCCTACTTTGGCTTTATTTCCTTTGGTACTTTTTATAGGTATAGCTTTAGCAGCATATATCGTAGCATTTTTACCTAAATCTGTTGGATTAATTAGACAAAAGATTAGCAGGGAAATAATGAATGCTTTGGATAATATTGCATTAAGCTTATATGGTGAGCACACAGACGCAGAAATTGAAGATATTCGTAATAGAATTTTAGGTGCAGATATTAGAGATGTCCATGATTTAGCCAATGAATATCAAATAACAGTAGGGCAGGTAGTTAATTTACAAGATGCATTGTTTTGGCAAGAGTCAAGTAATATGTTTGAATCATTTCTTCGAACACAGAGTGGCATCCGTTTTTATATGCGTTCTTATTTTACATCTCAATATGGCAATACAATATTGGGATTGGTATATATAGGCGCAGCTGTTTTGATTATCATTATTGGTATTAGAGGCCTAAAATTTATTCCATCAAGTGAACCATCTATTATTCTTTTTGCTTTAGGATTAGAATTTATTCTTTTGATAGTGTATGCCGTAACATTGATGTTATCACCAAATGAAGATACAATAGAATCTTATGGTTCAGGCACAAATGAATCCTCAGGACTTTTATCAATTATGGGAAATAATAATGAATCTAATTCGGGTATGAAAGCCAAAGAAGTAGAATCTTTACTTAAAGTTTTTATAACTCAATTCCCAGATTCAAAAAAATAATGAAGCAGTCAATTAAATGTTGTTTTTAGGAACCAATTGGTAAAGCTAGTAGTTATATAAGTTTTTATGGAAATACAATGAAATCATTATTTAATCAATTATTATTGATATGTTCTTTGGGTTTAATAGGTATGACAACGATACAGTGTAATGAATTAGTATCAAGTGAAGACACATCTGGTTTTTACAATTTTACTTTAAATACGATAGATGGTGTTCCCAAAAAAATGTCTACATATCAAGGCAAAGTTTGCTTGATAGTTAATGTGGCTTCAAAATGTGGATATACATCCCAATATGCAAATCTTGAAAAAGTCTATCAAGAGTATAAAAACAAAGGTTTTGTAGTATTAGGTTTTCCTGCAAATAATTTTGGAGGACAAGAACCTGGTACTGATCAAGAAATTAAAACATTTTGTTCATCATCATACAATGTTACCTTCAATATGTATGGCAAAATATCTGTAAAAGGTAATGATAAACATCCACTATTTACCTTTTTAACTTCAGGCGCAGCAAATTCAAATCTTGCTGGAGAAATTGGATGGAATTTTGAAAAATTCCTCATAGACAAAAATGGAAAATTAATAAAGCGCTATAAATCTAATATAGACCCAATGAGTGCTGAAATGAAAACAGATATAGAAAACGCATTAAAATAGAGCATCTGTTTTTTGGCCTCTTTGAATACCAAAATGTTGATAACATATATCGGTAGCTTCCCGTCCACGAGGGGTTCTGTGCATGAACCCCTGTTGGATTAAAAACGGCTCATATACTTCTTCTAAAGTTCCTGATTCTTCTCCAACTGCTACTGCCAAAGTAGAAAGTCCAACTGGCCCACCACCAAACTTATCCATGATAGAAACAAGGATCCTTTTATCCATTTCATCCAAACCAAATTCGTCTACTTCTAAAGCAGCCAAAGCTATTTTAGCAATCTCATTTGTAATGATACCTTTTCCTTTTATCTCTGCAAAATCTCTGGTACGTCTCAATAAACGATTGGCAATTCTTGGGGTTCCCCTTGATCTACGAGCTATTTCGAATGCACCGTCATCATCAATAGGAACTTTTAATAATTGAGCAGATCTAAGTACTACAGAAAATAAGTCTTTATGAGAATAATAATCTAATCTACTTACAACACCAAATCTAGACCTTAATGGAGCGGTTAATAATCCGGCTCGGGTGGTTGCTCCAACTAAGGTGAATCTTGGTAAAGCTATCTGAATAGATCTTGCAGAAGGGCCTGAATCAATCATAATATCCAATTGATAATCTTCCATTGCAGAATAAAGATATTCTTCTACTATAGGAGATAGTCTGTGAATTTCATCAATAAATAAGATATCACCCTCATTTAGATTTGTAAGTAAACCTGCTAAATCACCAGGTTTTTCCAAAACTGGACCAGACGTAGATTTTATTGCAGTGCCCATTTCATGAGAAATGATATAACTTAATGTGGTTTTACCTAAACCAGGAGGCCCTGTAAGTAAAACATGATCCAATGCTTCATGTCTTTTTCTAGCAGCAGCAATAAAAACTTTCAAATTATCGACAATTTTTTTCTGTCCAGTAAAATCATCAAAAGAAGAAGGGCGAAGTGAGATATCAATATCGTCTTCTATTGATTTGTCTGTGCTAACTATGTCTGAATTTCTAGAATGAATTTGTGACATTTTGTCAAAGGAATATGAGTAAATGAATGAAAGTTAATTGCAAAATACCTTGTGTAATGGTAATTTAACATTAAATTCCGGTGGCTTAAATACAAAATATCATTTCACGATGCCATCGAAAAGTATTTCTTTATTGTCTTAATTATTATGTCATTTTTAAAGGTTTCCAGATTAGTTACAATAGAGAGGCATATTGCTGAAGAGCAGCAATATCATCCTACTGCAACAGGAGAATATTCCAGATTACTCAGGGATTTAACTCTTGCATTGCGTATTATTGCTCGAGATGTTCGTAGGGCTGGGCTTAATGATATTTTGGGAATGACTGATTCTACAAATGTTCACGGTGAAACTGTCAAGAAATTAGATGAATTTGCTAATGAAGTCATTTTTAGGGCTATGGACCATGGTGGACATCTTTGCGTTATGGCTTCAGAAGAATCCGAAGGGATTATTCAAATCCCCCAAGAATATCCTAAAGGGAAATATGTTTTATTATTTGATCCATTAGATGGCTCTTCAAATATCGATGTTAATACAACGATAGGTACCATTTTTTCTATATATAGGCGATTAGACCCAAGCTCGGTAGACGATGGTACAGAAGAAGATGTTCTGCAGCCAGGATTTAAACAAATTGCAGCTGGCTATGCTTGTTATGGTAGTGCTACAACATTGGTATATACTTCTGGCAATGGCGTAGATGTTTTTACTTATGATCAAACTATTGGAGATTTTTTATTAACACATGAAAAAGTGAGGATGCCGCATAAGGGTAAAATTTATAGTGTTAATGAAGGTTATTATTTAAGATGGTCTGATGGTTTAAAAAGATATATTGATTATTTAAAAGAAAATCATGCTGAGACTTCAAGACCATATACATTACGATATATTGGTACAGCAGTAGCGGATATACATAGAACATTAATTTATGGTGGCATTTTTATGTATCCCGCTGATAGCCATAATCCTTATGGAAAATTACGATTGCTCTATGAGTTAAATCCATTGGCAATGATAATCGAACAAGCTGGTGGTAGAGCTACAGATGGACATAACCGTATTCTGGATATTATTCCAACTCATATACATCAAAGATCACCAGTTTTTATGGGTAGTTTGGGAGACGTTTTGGAAGTTGAATATTATCTTTCACAGAAGTAATACAATGTTAGATTCAAAGATTTGATATGTATTGATAATGTATCTTTCACTTTATTTTTTAGGGCTAAGAAAAGGAAAGAATAATGAAAAATCACATAATATTATGGATCTCAAGTATTGCGCTGTTTATCTTGTCAGTATCATGTAAACAGAATTCCAATCAACAAAATCAAACATATAGCATTCCGCCTGTTTCAGATAGCATCCCCTTGATTATTCTAAAATCTTATCTTAATAGGCAAGAATCAATCAATTATAAAGATATACCTACATTGTTAAAATCCGGAAAACTATTCTATACTTCGGATATCAAAGATGAACTCCAATCAATATTTCATATCGAATTACAAGCTTCTACTTCTCTTTCTAATATCTCAACAAAAGAACAACATTTTATCATTACCACAATTGATTCTGTAGATTCTAGATTTCTATCTGTTTCGGTAGATTCCATTAATTTCTTTGAACAATACAATCAATATCCTTTGTGGATAAAAAAAAACGGGAAGACATGTAATCCATATAAACAGATTACTTCTTATATACATACTGGTGTTACGGCCATTACTCGTGGTACTGGTGCTTATTTAGATAAACATAGCATTGATAATTACTTAATGTATATTAAACCATATTTTTCAACACCCGAATTAGTACATATTAGTAATGAAGTATCGATAGATGATTCATGCTCATATAGTGGAATGAAATTATCTTTTGCAACTAAATCAAAACATCTAGATATAGTAAAAAAATTAAGATCATCTATCGTAGAATTAACTGGTAATCATAATATAGATGCAGGAATACCAGCATATAATAAAACATTGCAATGGTATAAAGATAATAATATCAGATACTTTGGAGGGGGAAGCACAGTTCAGGAAGCGGCCAAACCATTAATTGTAAAGCTTAAAGATTCGTCTCAGATTGCATGGATAGGATTTAATGAGCGATGTCCTTTAGGTGAATGTGCTGGAAATAGGCCAGGAGCCAATCGATATTCAGATGAAAAGGCAAGAACTGTGATAGATTCTTTAAAAAACAAGGCGCATATTGATTATATAATTGTATGCGTTCAGTTTAGTGAAGTAGATTCATATGCTCCTCATGGTTCTCAAAAGACGATTTGCAAAAAGCTAATAGATTATGGTGCAGATGTTGTTATAGGGTCACAGGCACATATTGTTCAGGAAATAGGTATATATAAAGGCAAAAATATCTTTTATGGCACAGGTAACTTTTTGTTCGATCAAACCTATAAAAAAGGGGTAAGACAAGCCTATTTTTTACAGTGTTATTTCTATAAAGGAAGAATAATTCAATTTCATCCTATATACACATTTATGAATGCAAAAAAACAACCTGCAATTGCCAATGATATAGAGAAATCTGCTATTCAGGATTCTATTCTATTAGATAAAAATTTTTAAAAATCACCACCGATAGAAAACATCCATTGTGGTTCGGACCAACCAATATATTGATTCCTCCATGCTATATCTACTCGTATGGGGAGCCCAATTAGAAAAGATCTGATACCAATTCCTGTGCTCATTAAAATATCACCAGATTGAGGATAGAAATATTTAAATGTATCACCTGGCATAGCAAGTTTTGTAGAGAAATCATTGGTAAATGCTGTTCCAATATCCATAAATAATGCCCCTTGAAATGCTTGAATCATAACAGGAATTGGGCCAGCCAATAAGGCTCTAAATAATGGAAATCTAAGTTCTGCATTCATTAAGAAGAATTTTGAACCATTTCTTTCATTCACATTCCAACCTCTTAATGGCAAAGCATAATTCATAAAAGCAAAATCTTCTGGCTCCTGAAAAGGTAAAGTGTTATTTGCAAAAGATCGATTAATCCAATTATCAGTTCCACCTACAAAATAAAAACGCTGATCTGGATTTGTACTGAATGCTAAACCGCCTGTGCCTCTAATTGCAAACCATAATAAGTCCTGTGATACAGTAAAATATTGTCTAAAATCACCATTTAAAGATGCAAAACCTGATGTATTTTCACTAAGTTTTGGAGTAGCTTTAATGCCAATAGAATATCGAGTACCCTGAGATGGGCCATACCAACCTGGTGCTGTATTATCAAAAACCATTTTTGATTCTGCAACTAAGTAATTTTTAGTAATAGAAGGTTCTGTAGGGTCTTCTATATTTTCTTTGCTTAGATTAAGCCAATTAGTACCAAGCTCTATTCTTCTAAATCGTGATAAAGGATATGAACCAGAGGCATTTAACCCAAAATTTCTAAAACGATATAGATAAACATATGATGAATTAGCCCTATAACTATATCCAAAACCTACATTATGTTGAGCAGAAACTTGCCAATCTATAATATCAGGTAAATAAGTATAAGCTAGTAAAAAATTGCTATTTCTTAAATCTAGAAATAAATTAGCTTGAAAATAAATTTGATGATCACCAAGCATATCACTAAACAACATTTGAGTTACACCTTGATATCCCCAAAAGGTATTAAAACTTGCATTGCTTAAAATAATATCATTAGAAAAACTGATCTTATAGTCTTGAACCGGAGTTAAGGCTGTATCTGCAATTATATCTTCGATATTGGCATTATCATACAAAGCAAAAGTAGATTCAGTCGGTTCTTTTTGTAATTGTGAGATTTCTTTATTTGGTTGAATGATTTGTTGTCTAGAAAATTCTATTTCTACTGCTTTACCATATCCAATAAGCTTCTGAGCTTTAATAGTATCCTTAATACCGATGATCTTATTAGATGATAATTGATTTAGATTGTCTTTTTCAGAAATTTTAAATTTTGTTAGTGGCAATGAATCAAATGAAGTTCTTTCTAAAGGAAATCTTAATTCGAAAAGATCATAGCCGCCTTTAATTTGTGAAGTGAAAAACATTGTAGATGCATCTTTAGATAAAGAAATTTGAGTCATACCACTGATAGAATTTGTTTTAGCTGAAGATGTTAAATCATTCAAATCCATAGAATATACATTACCTATACCATTTTGATCGGAAACATATAAAAGGTTTTTTCCATCATTGGTGGCAGCTAAAGATGTTTTTTTTGAATAAGGATCAAAACTTAATCGTTCTATACTTTTAGTTTCGATATCTAAAGAGTAAATATCACTTTGTTTAGGATCATGGCGCCACATAGCAAAATCAATTGCTTTAAAATCACCATTGGTATTGTCGGCCCTATCTGATATAAAATAAAGTGTTTTACTATCTGGCGACCAAGCAGGGAACATATCTGTAAAAATATCATCTGTCGCCCTGATTATTTCTCCTGTTTTAATATCATATAACCAGATATCTGGTTGTTCGCCAACAGATGCTACAAATGCAATTGTAGAGCCATCTGGAGACCACAAAGCTGAAGACAAAGACCGTATTCCAAATAGTTTTTTTTGATAATCTCCGGTTTTCACATCAACGATATACAGAGCATCTTCTCCACCTGATTTTGCTGAAACAACTAGTTTCTTTCCATCTGGCGACCAAGAAATTCCGGGAGTAAGAATATTAAGTTCTTCAAAATCTATAGATCGTCCACTACTAATAAGTTCTATTGTCTCTTTAGTAGGAGAATTTAAATTCATCAGAAATACTCCAAAAAAATCATCTCGATTGGATATAAATGCTAATTGATCTCCATCGGGAGAAATTGCAGGAGATGAATTGTAGAAACTATGATCTTTTTCATGATTCGTTATTCTTTTTGCAAATTCATCCAATCCCTGAAACTTGTCTAAATCTGGTAAATACTTTTTTTTCATTTCTCTAATCCATTCTTCAGAAAAATCTTCAAGATTTTTTCCAAAAGTTCCCTTAAAAGCAATAGAAAGATCGGAACTAATTCTTAATCTATTGATTAATTCTCCAATTTTTCTTTCACCATACTTTTCAGCTATATACCAATAAAATGCTTGACCGCCCCTATAAGCCAAATATCCATTTAATGAAGAAATATCCTTTAGATATTCACTCAAAGCCATATCACGCATAAACATATCAGTTTGGGTGTCATAACCACCATTACCCTCGTACTCTGCTAATCCTTCATTCATCCATAAAGGAATTTCTGTCCTTATATTATTTGAAACCATGTTTTGAACAGAGCCACCATAAAACATATCATTTAATACCGCATGTACCAGTTCATGATGAATCACATGTTTAAATTGATCGTATACGCCCTCGAATGGCAGAGTAACCCTATTCTTGAATAATTCAGTTACGCCACCAATACCTTCTTGCATAAATTGGTCTACAACATTTGTTTGCTGAAACTCATTATGAGAATTATAGATTATTAAAGAAATACGTTTTGTAATAGAATAAGAAAGTCTTTTTTCAATAGAAATAAGTGATTTTTCAGCGATGATTCCTGCATAACGAGCTAAGTATTCTCCTTCCTCTGCAAAATAGACATCAAAATGTTTTGTTTTAATAATCTTCCAATCAAAAGATTGATACTGAACTTTATTCTTTCCAAATTGTTGTGCTTCTATATTTGGTGAAATATGCAAATACAATAGAAAGCACAAAAACAGAAAGGTAAAGCTCGATATGTGAGGTCTATTCATGCGCATATCAAAGATAAATACTGAATGAAGGAAATTACATTTTAAGTAATGCTTGTATTTGACGTATGATGAAACAATATCGTTCATCATTTTCTCATCATATGCTCAAAATAGAGAAAAACAGTATCTTTTTCTATTCAAAATATTACTCGATATGAAAGGTCAAAATCATATATCGATGTTGAAAAAAAGATAAATAAATAAGAATTATGAGTAGTGAAATAAGAGTAAAAAGTAAAAAATTAGACATAGCAACGTTTTTGACAGACTACTTTTTGCATGAGAATTTTTATTGAAATAAAAGTTTTCCACAAGATTTTTTTGTTGATATCAAAGTTCTAATTTTGAATTCAGGCAATACAAAATGCAAGATTTTCAACTTAACAGAAACAAGATCCCATTCTTTTTTTGTTACTTATCATGCTTTTTTTAAATATGATAAGGCTATGTACTATCAAGCTTTCTTTCTCTATCATGTATTCTGCTACAGAATAATCGATTGCCTGTAATACCTTTATAATGCGAATAATATTTTCTTTTAATATCAAAGATTCCTTTTTTGAGGGGTCTGTTTTTTATGTATTTTGCGCTTCGAATTCCCCCAATTCGAAATGCAGCATATTATAAAAATACTTTTTTAGAGGCACTCTTATGAGATTAGTGCGACGTTTTACACATGCCGAAACAAGCCCATTTGATCAATTTGACTACACAAAAAGATCATCTATTCTAAGAAATACGGATGGTTCAGTTGTGTTTCAGATGGATAATATAGAAGTCCCTTCTCAGTGGTCTCAAGTAGCTACAGATATATTAGCCCAGAAATATTTCAGAAAAGCTGGTGTGCCTCAAGTACAACAGGATGGAAGTACTGTATTAGATGAACAAGGCAAACAAGTTTTGGGTCCTGAAACTTCACTAAAACAAGTGGTTAACCGTTTGGCTGGCAGTTGGAAGCATTGGGGTGAAAAATATGGATATTTTGATACCGCTGAAGACGCCTCTGTTTTTTATGATGAAATATCATATATGCTATTAAAACAAATGGCAGCTCCAAATTCTCCACAATGGTTTAATACTGGTTTGCATTATGCATATAATATTACAGGCAGTGCACAAGGACATCATTATGTAGATCCGAAATCGGGTAAAATGCAGCAGTCACCTGATGCATATTCTCGTGCTCAGGCTCATGCATGTTTTATTCAGTCTGTAAGTGATGATTTAGTAAATGAAGGTGGAATTTTCGACTTAGTAACCAGAGAGGCACGTATTTTTAAATACGGTTCTGGAACTGGTTCAAATTTTTCTTCTTTACGTGGAAAAAATGAAAAATTATCAGGCGGGGGAAATTCTTCAGGATTATTAAGTTTCTTGAAAATATTTGATAGAGCAGCCGGAGCAATTAAATCCGGTGGTACAACAAGGCGTGCAGCAAAAATGGTGATTGTTAATATAGATCACCCAGATATCGAGGAATTCATCGAGTGGAAAGCCCAAGAGGAAGATAAAGTTTCTGCTTTAGTAGCAGGCTCAAAAATTAATGCAACATTTTTAAAAGCGATAGTAGAGGAAGCAATAGCTAATGGTTCAGATCGCAAAGAAAATGAACAGCTAAATAGATTAATACAAAATGCATTATATCGCGGCATACCGATTAATCAAATATACCGCGTGCTTGCACTAGTAGATCAGGGTTTTACTTCTCTTAATTTTGATAGTTATGATACCCATTATGAGTCTGAAGCTTATGTAACTGTAAGTGGCCAAAATTCTAATAATTCAGTTCGTGTTACAAATGATTTCATGAAAGCCGTAGAAAACGATGATATGTGGAATCTTACATGGCGAACAGATGGTGGAATAGCTAAAACGATTAAAGCGCGAGATTTGTGGAATAAGATAAATATCAGTGCATGGAAATCTGCAGATCCAGGTTTGCAATATGATACTACAATTAATGAATGGCATACATGCCCAGCAGATGGACGTATCAATGGCTCTAATCCATGTTCTGAATATATGTTCTTAGATGATACTGCTTGTAATTTAGCAAGTTTAAATTTGGGTACATTTATCGAAGAAAATGGTGAATTCCGTATTGAAGATTTTCGCCATGCAACACGTTTATGGACAATTGTATTAGAAATATCTGTTTTGATGGCACATTTCCCATCAAAGCAAATAGCCCAAAGAAGTTATGATTTCAGAACATTAGGTTTAGGATATGCCAATCTTGGTACTATTCTTATGATTAATGGAATCCCCTATGATTCTCCAGAAGCTTTGGCAATAAGTGGGGCTATTACTGCTATCATGACAGGTGAATCGTATGCTACAAGCGCCGAAATGGCAAGAGATGTGAAGCCTTTTCCTCGCTATGAAGCCAATAAGCAAAGTATGCTTCGTGTAATCAGAAATCATAGAAATGCCGCTTATGGTGTTGATGAATCTGAATACGATGAATTGTTAATTAAGCCGATGCCAATTAATCCAGAATTTGTTCCAGAAAATCTTCTTACAGCAGCCCGAAAAGCCTGGGATAAAGCACTTGCTTTAGGTGAAGAGTTTGGTTATAGGAATGCGCAAGTTTCTGTTATTGCACCAACTGGCACCATTGGCTTAGTTATGGATTGCGATACAACAGGTATTGAACCTGATTTTGCAATTGTTAAATTCAAAAAGTTAGCAGGTGGTGGATATTTCAAGATTGTAAATCAATCTGTAAGAAAAGCACTTGTTAATCTTCATTATTCTGAATCAGCAATAGAAGATATAGAAAAATACTGCAAAGGACACGGCACCTTGGTTGGTTGCCAGGCAATTAATCGTCAAAGCCTAAAAGAAAAAGGCTTTACGGACGAAAAAATTGATGCCGTAAATAGCCAATTAGACAATGTATTCGATATAAAGTTTGCATTTAATAAATGGACTTTAGGCGAGGATTTTTGTCTTGCACTTGGCTTTACAGAAGATCAACTCAATGATTATTCATTTGATATGCTTAAAGAGCTTGGCTATACCAAAGCAGAAATTGAACAAGCAAATGATTTTATCTGTGGATCTATGACAATTGAAGGTGCGCCTCATCTAAAAGATGAGCATTTAGCAATCTTTGATTGTGCAAATAAATGCGGTAAAAAAGGAAAACGCTTTATTCAACATATGGCCCATGTTCGCATGATGGCCGCAGCACAACCTTTTATTTCTGGTGCTATTTCTAAAACAGTAAATATGCCAGCCGAAGCATTAGTAAGCGAAATTGGTGAAGTATATCTTGAAGCATGGAAAACAGGCGTAAAAGCTATTGCTCTATACCGCGATGGATCTAAATTATCACAACCATTAAATTCTTCGAATGATGAAGATTTAGATGAAATAATCATGCTTGGAGATGAGCAATCTTTAGATGAAACACAAGGCCCAGCAGAAGTACAAGAGCGTATCGTAGAAAGAGTATATCACAGAGCCGAGCGCAGAAGACTACCTAAAAAGCGCCGTGGTTTTGTTCGTGAAGGCTATGTTGGTGGACATAAAGTCTTTTTAAGAACAGGTGAATATGAAGATGGCACTTTAGGTGAAATTTTTATTGATATGTATAAAGAAGGAGCTTCTTTTAAAGGATTAATGAATTGTTTTGCTGTATTGGCCTCCAAAGCTTTACAATATGGAATTCCTTTAGAAGAACTTGTAGATTCCTTTACATTTACTCGATTCGAACCAGCTGGTCCTGTGCAAGGACATGATGCAATTAAAAATGCAACTTCAGTTTTAGACTATATCTTCCGTTCATTAGGATATGATTATCTAAATCGTACCGATTTTGTTCATGTTCAGGCTGTTGATGAAGTAGCTTCTAAAATCACTTCAAAATCTAGTGAACATGTTAAAGCTGTTTCAACAGAATCAATTCCAGAACTTGTAGAGGCTGTGTCAACTATTAAGAATTCTGGAAATGGAACTCAAAAAGTATTTGAAGCAAAAGCAAAAGGCTATACGGGTGAACAATGCTCTACTTGTAGCTCTATGAGAGTTAAAAGAAACGGTAGCTGTACAGTTTGTGAAGATTGTGGCACTACCAGCGGTTGTTCTTAATCTTAAACATTATATATTGAGAAAAGTCCTGTTGATCGCTTCAGCAGGGCTTTTTTTATATTATCTCTATGATTCCTACATTTGATCAATCAGTCCTTTCTTATTCATTGCCAGATGAAAACATAGCTCTGTTCCCTAAAGAACAAAGAGATGAAAGTAAATTATTAATCGTGAATCCACATGATATTAATCCATTTACAGATTCTGTCTTTCATGAAATAGATTCCTTTTTACCCGAACATTCACTATTAATAGTAAATGCTTCTAAAGTAATAAAAGCAAGAATTTATGCTCATAAACAAACGGGCGGTAAGGCTGAATTATTATTAATCGAACCTATTCAAGGAAGTGCAGCCGAAGCCCTTATACAAGAAAAAGAGAGTATATGGGAATGTATGATTGGAGGAAAAAATCTTACTCCAGGTACAATTCTTGAATGTGTGGCAAAACATTATACATTAAAAGCAGAAATACTTGAAAGAAATAATACACAAGGAATTGTAAAATTTCAATGGGATGAATCTATTACTTTGGGTGCTTTATTAGAAGATATAGGGACAATACCTTTACCTCCTTATCTACATCGAAAAGCAGAAGATTCAGACACAATTCGTTATCAAACAATTTATGCAAAAGAAAATGGGTCTGTTGCTGCGCCAACAGCAGGTTTGCATATAACCGATAATGTTATTCAAAAGTTGAAAAAGAAACAAATCAATATGGTAGATATTACTTTGCATGTTGGCTTAGGAACATTTAAACCATATGAAGCAGATACACCAGAAGATTTTTTAATGCATACAGAGAAAATTCTCATTCCCAAAGAGGTTATTGAAGATTGTAGAGAGTTTTTTCTTAATCCAGATCGCGGTTTATTTATTTGTGTTGGGACAACATCCTGCAGGACAATGGAATCTGTTTTTTGGTTTGGTGTTCAATTATTAAATCCATCATCACCAATGTGGAATCAATCTTATATTTCTATGCAACAATGGACGCCATATTCACTTGTAGATAAGAATATTAATTCTGCTGATGTATTCGCAATCTTACTTACTTGGATGGATAGATATAATCTTACAATTATAGAAGGTGAAACACAATTAATGATAATTCCTGGTTATTCATTTGGATTAACCGAAGCTCTTATTACTAATTTTCATCAGCCAAAAAGTACATTGCTTTTTCTTGTTTCTGCTTTTTTAGGTATCGATATATGGAAACAAAGCTATGAATATGCTCTTAAGAATGACTATAGATTTCTTAGTTATGGGGATTCATCATTATTGCTAAAAGGGAAGATATTTCATGCCGACTCTAAACCCGTACTTTAAATATTACTTTCTTCACATATTTGGAAGGTGTACGTGGCGCATGAGCATCGTGAGGAAAAAAAATAGCAAATTGATTAGTATGCAATGTATAATGATCTAAAGGCTCATCAGAAAAAAACATAATATCTGATTCTTCGGAGTATTCTTTAAGAATAGAATTACATTGATCTTTATGTTTCCATCCAAAGGAAAAACTGCCATCTATAACACATTGAATATCAATATATTTTTTATGTGCTTCTAATATACACTTAACTTCAGGCATATGCACCTGATCTTCAATGATCATATATAATCGATCTTTCTCAATGATATGTTTTCCGAGAGGAAGATTCATATACATATTAGAATTCAATACTTCAATAACTTTACTGAATTCTGGATGTAAACATTGATAGTGTTTTAGAGAATCTAAAGAATCTATAATCATCTTGCTGCTTGAATATAAGAAGTTCTATATGTATGTCCACCAATTGTAAAAGACACTATATAGCAACCTTCAGGATTTTGGGGGATATCTAATGAATACAAGCGATCTTTGTTAGTATAAAGAATTTGACCTGTTAAATCATAACAAGACATCGATTCAATTGGATAATTACTTTCAATATGTACTGTATTATTGATCAAATTCATTGTATATGGCAAAACATTTTCAGATTCAACCACATCTAATGTATTTTCTGCAGATCTAACTAAAATTACCTTCAATTTATCAGTTTTTACTGCATATGTAGTTATACCAAATCTTGTATCTAAGTACCACGCTTTTGTAGTTTGATTGGGAAGAGAAGTTGATGACCAATATTTTCCTACAGAAATTTGACCATTAAACATTGGATTAATAGATGGATTTGAATAATCTTCATCATTTAATGACTGTAATTCTTTGATATTCGGTAAGCGCCAATCTGATGCACCAGCAAAATTAGTTTCTTCTGCAATTTGCAAAGCAGATTCCCAATTTAGTGAATCTTGCAAAGGCTGTTGTTTCCACATTAATCCACTTAGATTATCTGTAATTGTTCCATCAGCAT
Source organism: Bacteroidota bacterium (assembly GCA_049317525.1). Taxonomy (GTDB): domain Bacteria; phylum Bacteroidota; class Ignavibacteria; order Kapaibacteriales; family UBA961; genus UBA961. Next base: position 35,591 of record JBMOIC010000019.1, read on the forward strand.
TCTGTATATGTCTAGATTGATATTCTTTTGGGGGAAGTATATCTCGAACTGCTCTTACATGAAAACGCTTAGTACCACCAGCACTTATTGTTTCTTTCTTTATATGATTTCCAACACCTCCGCCAGCATTTGTTACCCAAGCTTTTGTATTATCATTAATCTGGTTTTGTGAACTCCACCAATATTCAGCAGCTGTTTTAGGAAATACTGCATCTGGAAGTGTAGGATTTGGTTTGTCAAAATGCAATAAGCTGAATAGTTCATGACAATTTGGTAAACGCCAATCTGAAAATCCATCTAAAGTTAAAGTATCACAATATAATCCTGCAGACTCATATGTCATTTCTCCACCATCTGTTCTTTCCCATTGTAAACCCGTTACTGTGTCAATTGCAGTTAAATTGTCTTGTATGATAAAACCAGGAGGATTAATTGCATAATCTGAATCTTCACCAAATGTGTTAGTATAGTCTTTTGTCTGCCAAGTATCAGGAATATTCTTCATGGTTTTTTTAACCAATTGAGCATCAGATTCACAAAACAATATGAAAAGGAATAAAAAGAAGATCTTCATTATCAACCTAATGATCTCGTTATAGCCCAGAATAAGCCACAACTTGCAATTATTAAAGAAAGTGGTTTTTTTATATAAGAATTATACCAAGGGGCATCTAAAAATGGCTTTGATAGAATAAAATATAAGATAACTATCAAACTTGCTTGTGCTAACTCGACACCAATATTGAATCCTGCCAGAACTGTTATTATATCTTGCTTTTGCATTCCAATATCTGCCAATGCCCCTGCAAAACCAATTCCATGCAAAAGGCCAAATAAAAATATTATCAAAAGCCTTATCGAAAAAGTAAACCCACCTAGAATATTTTCTAATCCTGCGATAAAAATTGATATTGCTATACCAATTTCTATCAATTGAGTATTTGGTATAATTAGCTGAATGGCAGTTAAACCAAGTGTTAATGAATGCGCAATTGTAAAAATTGAACATTGCAGTATAGCAGTTTTAATACGAGAATTATATAAAAATAGGGCAATCATAAATAAAATATGATCGTAACCTAAAGGGAATACATGCTCGAAACCTCTAATCAAAAAGTCAAAAAACATAAGAAATACTATGGTTTTACTATGATACTTTTAATCATATTGCCCGGCTGAATTGATAGAAAATATAATCCAAATGGTAATGACTGAGTAGAAAGTAGATTTTGTCCAGTTAAACTTTGGACAGCTAATTTACCATCAACAGTAAATAAGCTTAACTGCATAGCACTTAACATTGAAACATCTGATAGGCTTTGGACAAATATTCTATCAGGAAACTGCTGAATATCATATTCTTCTGATTGGTTTTCTTTTATTGAACTTGTAGGTAAACTGCAAATTGTTTGTCCTTTATATTGATTTGTTGTTGTACCAGTAGCAGATGTAAAATTAAATGTATAATTCCCAGCTTGCGTCCAACTATAATCCACTTTATATGTTTGATTGTTTAATGTATATGAAAGTATATAACCATTATTCATTTGATTTGGTATCATACCTGTTATTGTCGCACCTTTTAATGGTGTTAATGCAGGACGACATCCCTTTGCACTAGACTGGGGTATAATTTGATATGTTGAATCTTCTGTTACTTCTCCTGCGAATGATGCAATAGTATACGGAACAGTCAAAGTGCCATGATAATGATATACACCATTAGTGCCGGCATGCCCATGATGAATATCCAATGATTTCATATCTGAGCCATCTGGTTCTTTATCACCATATATTGCAAAACCATCAAAAGCATATGCAATTGGTAAACTTTGTTTTGTAAAACTATACAAATGCGTTGGTGCTAAATGATAATGATAATCGTCAGCCCTACCACTATGTCCACCCCAATTATCTAATTGTCCATCCACATATGCATCAACACCTGTATTGGTATATGGGTTAAATATTGCTATTCCATTTACTGCGATAGCAATTCCACCTCGAGTACAATGAGTTTGATTAACAGGTACTGAATTAATAGCCATTACAGGATTTAATGGAATGCTCCATGCATTATTATCGATATAACATTGAGGAATAGGAACTTGTTGCTGCCAAGAAGTAATACCTTTCATCATTTCATGAGTTGTTGCAAGCCCTAATGATCCAACTCTGAAATATGTTTTGTCCCATGATGTAATAACATGTTCTTTAAACGGTGTAAAAGCTGAATCAATTGTCGAAGGATCTGTTTGTACGCTTTGCAATGCTGGCATTCCATCCTTGAAACTATATGTCATTGATACCAATGCTATGCATGCAAAATACCAAGCATATGCTCTTTGATATCTAAACAATATCATCAGTAAAATAATTATACCAAAAAACACAAAGAAAATAGGTGTGTATAATGGTGTTTGAGGTAATGAATGAATATTCGGTGTTGAATATTGAGGTCCATTAATGTGAAGAATATCTTTATATCTTTTATCAGTATAGAGTCTATCTTGTTTTGAAAGTTCATCATATGGAAATGAGACAATATGATTATGTTCTTGTTCTATAAACACTTTATTGTCTTTTAGCATATAAAAAGACCCATGGATCAGTCTATTTCCGATATTCCACTCTCTATCAAAAAGAGCTTTGGTATTCCCACTATGAGAGAATGCCATCATAGGAGTAAAAAGAATTAAAAAGATGATACGAATGAGGTTCTTTTTCATAATCTTTCTTGTAAAAAGTAATAAAGATATTAGTGAATGAATAGTGTGGAATTGAATTTGTAGGAATTGCTATCATGTAAAGATAAACAATAGACACCTACTGGTAGATTATTCGATAAAGAAAGCTGATAAGGAATCCCTGCTATTAAATCAGCATTGTTTATGGTGCTGATACAATGTCCGACTAATGAAAAAAGTTGCAGTGTTGCATTGTGAATATCTTTATGAGTAATTAAAGATATACTCTTATTATCTATAGAAATTATAGGTGTTAATTCTGAGGATTCGAATATTGAAGAAGGATTAGAGCCAACAGTTTTTCTTGCCAAAACCAAATTATCAACAACTAAATTTGATGTCCAAATAAAAGAACTTGATGTCCACAAAGAAGTAAAATTTGTCCAAGCAGGAAAATTAACTCCAACAGTTTCAGGAGTATATATATACGCTTTTGGCCAGTTAGAATCATCAAATGCAGGGGATTGCCAATTATCAGGCAAAGGATAATGGACGGCATAGCATGAATCAGCACAAGGAATATTTCTTGCTAATTGTTTGCAATATCTGGTATTATTTGATAATTCGATGATTGAGTCTGGTGACATCAAAGGGCTTATATAATACACTTGAGCTTTCCATGAAGTATCAGATATTGTACCATCACTAAAGCGAGCAATAAACCCAGCATCTCCAGCATGATAGAGATTACCATTATTATTTTCTGTTCCAAGACCAGAATTCTCTTCCCAATCAACAAGTTTAACAGCTATTGTATATGGTTTTTTTGCTTTAAATCGTAATAAACAAGAGTTAAATGGAGTAAATGGCACGGGGTCGGCACCAATAAGAATTCCATTTATATATACTTCACAATAATTATCGCTTAGCACATATCCAGTGATAATTTCACCATCTTCATCGATTACTTTGATAGGTATATTATTATTGACAGCATTTATATTAGATGGAGTAATATTATTGCACTGATTATAGAAATCAGAAAGATATGGTCCTTGTAAAAAGACAGTTTCTGCGGGAACAATCCATTCTTTATTATCAGATGAAGTACTTTTACCAACAACAGAAGGACGTGATCCAGAACAACTAGAATATATGTTCTGCTCAATTACAGTTGCCTTGCCTCTTGATACAGAACCAGTAAAAGATTGCGCAATAGTGATATAAGAAGATGATAAAAGAACAATAAGCAGTAAAAAGTATTTCATTTGTTAATGTCTATAAATGATTTTGCATCCAAATGACTCAACAATTGAGTCTTTGATTGGACGCTGTAATAAGAGTGAATTGGCTGCTTCTTTAAGATACTTTCTGGCTATTTCTGGACTTTTACCATTATCATCAATGATTCCTTTGTACACAATATTCCAAGAAGAATGTCTTTTTTGAAGTAGATACACTTGTGGAGTAAAATCTGCAGAGAATGCCTTTGCAATAGATTGATCAGCGTCCTGAAGATAAGGGAAAAGAAAATTATCTTTAAGAGCTTTTGTTTGCATATTACTCAATGTCTCGTCTTCATAAAGAATTGAATCCATTGGATTTATGGCAATCAGCAAAACACCTTTAGGAAGATATTCTTGATAAAATGCATTTAAACGTTCTGTATATAAATTTGCAAATGGACAATGATTACATGTAAAAACTACTGCTATGGCAATATATTCATCTTTGTCTTGCAATGAAAACAATGTACCTAGAGCAGTATTAGCTGCAAAAGGTTTTATTAGTCTATTAATAATTGATTGTTTTTCCTTTGCATTGATTTCACTTATTGACAATGAAATCAGGATTAAAAAAATCATATAAACATAATAGAGTTTTTTCATTGTCAGGAGATTCTAGATATATAAAAGGTTTATTTACTGAATTGTTTTGTAATAGTTGTTTTTGTAGCGGCATCCATTATCTGCATATAATACATACCTTTAGGAAGATGTGCTATAGAAATACCTTTATGAATTTCTGGTTGAGGAAGCATCATCACTGATTTTCCTACACTATTTACAATTGTTATATAGTAGATTTCAATACCTGTATTTTCAATAAAAATCACATCTGAAGCAGGATTAGGAAATAAGATGTATTGCGATTCATCAGGCATATTATCAATAATTGAACTTGGATTATTCACAACAAATTGTCCCATCATACCATCATCTTCATGATTAGAAAAATGACAGTGATACATAAAAGGGTGAATTGGATCTGCATAATCATCAAATTTTGCAATAAAAGTAGCGTTTTCGCTTCGCGGTAAATAAAGAACATCTTTCCATCCTTGCTCATGTAATCCAACTGCATTAGTATTTCCATTTCTGGCAACTAACTTAAATTGAACATCATGAATATGAAAAGTATGACCAAAAACATTGCTATTTGTGATTGTCCATTTTTCTATCGCATTTAAATTGACCGTATTATCGATTCTATTAATGTCAAAAACTTTGTCATTAAAATTAAATGGAGTAGGATTACCTGGAACACCACCTTTTACATTTATTGAACGGTTAACGGTGGCTTCTGCTGAATTAATAAATTGATTTGAAATCAAAGAAGTAGGAATAGATGTAATTGGAGAATTTGTTGATTGTCCAATATTTATGCGAAGGCAGTTAAAATCTTTATTATTAAGTAAGCTTCCAAAATTACCTTGAGCAGCTGGTTCTCCCCCTGGAAATCCAAAAGGTTGATTAGCATTGTATGACATTAAATTTATGCTAGAACCAACATTGTCATTGCTTAAATCTACCAAAATTTCATATCGTTCTCCAACAGCAACTAGCAATTTGCTTACTTGAACAGGTTTATCTAGTAAACCACCATCATTTGCAATAATGTAGAACTTTCTATTGTCACTAAAGCCAAAATTATATGCCCTTTCAACTTCTGCATTAAGAAGTCTTAAACGGACTATTTGCTTTGGCAATGTAATTTCTGGGTCTCTTGTTCCATTTACTAATAAATAATCACCATATGCTACATTTTGTACAAGAAATTGATTAGCAGTATTATATCTTCTGCTTGTTAGCATGAGAGGAATATCATCAATTCCATATTTTCTAGGAAGTGCTAATGCTGATTCTTCTTGGTCATTAACAATAATAAAGCCACCAATTCCTTTAGACAAATGCTCTAGTGTCATTTCGTGTAAATGTGGATGATACCAATATGTTGCAGCATTATTAGTTACTTTCCAATATGGTTGCCACAGTGTTCCAGGAGGTATAACTTGATGAGGGCCACCATCCATTACTGCTGGTAAATGCATGCCATGCCAATGAATTGTAGTACTATCATTAAGTTTATTAAGTACATTCATGTGTACAGTATCACCCTTATTTATAAATATCGTTGGACCCCAAAACTGACTATTATTTATCCCACCTGTTATTGTTTGATTACCGGTTGCTCTTAACTGAGCAAATGTGTCTTTAATAGTTAATGTGATATTACTTCCCGCTAATGTGTCTGGAATCCATAATGGATTATATGTTTGTGCAGAAAGAAAGGCACTACATAAACAAGATAAAAGGAATAAAATAGATTTCATTATTGTACAGAGTTTATAAATAAAGTATGTGATTTACGTGCAAAGAAGTAACCATTCTGATTAAGAATAGTTTCAAAAATCATGTAAAAATATTTTAGCAATATTGAATAAAAGGTATGTAAAACTACAACACATATTTACTTAAATATTAAAAGAATTATATGTCTTTTTTGGATTTAAGAAATAAGATGATTGATAAAGTACCAGCTATAATAGCAATGATGAAATATAGAGACTGGATACTTTGTAATGAGACAATTGGCTGAGCAATGATGGGTGATAGGAATTGTCCTAAATATAAAGAAGATGTTAAAAATCCCACTGATCTACCTCTGATTTTAGGATTTGCCAGAGTTATTACCCAAAGTCTCATGGATGGCATCAATAAACCAATACCAGCACCTGCAAATAAGGCGGAAAATAGAATAATAGGATATGATGGTGTGATTTGAATACCAAAAAAACCAATTGCTAATAATCCAAATGAAAGAGAACCTAATCTAGCAAATGAGATGATTTTTTTGAGTTTAGGCATCAAAAAGGAAGTAATGCCTCCACATAAAGTTGCAAGAGAAACAATGGCACCAGCTTTAGCAGGAGAATCTATTCCATATGATTGAAGTAAAAAGGGTAATTGTGTAGGTATGCAGTAAAAAATTACCATGCCACTAAACACTATACAACATATACCAATAATTGAAATAGTATGCATAGTATATGTTGAATGTTCTAGATTATCGACGATCTCTTCTTTATGTTTTTGCTTTGGTTCGTGAATATATAGAAATGCTGGATAAGCAAGTAATAAAGCAAGACCATATAAACTGAAAGGATAGCGCCATGATATAGTAGCTAATAGGCCCGCAATTGCAACAAAAAGAACCCCACCAAAAGAGATAAATGTGCCCTGTAATCCAAGGGCTTTAGTACGTTCTTCGCCATAATAATAATCTGCAATTAATGTTTGTGCAGATGTCATGATGCCTGCTACTGATATTCCTAAAAATGCCCTGGCAATCAAAAAACCTTCGATTGAATCTAGATATAAGCCCGTAGTACCTGTAATAGCATACAGTATAAGTGAAGTAACTAATAATGTTTTTCTTTTACCTTTATCTATGATGATTCCAGCGAATGGCGCAGAACACGCTATAATTAAGCTTGGGATAGTAAGCATTAATTTTACGAGAAATACTGCATTAGGTAAATATGCAAAAGCCTCAGCGATTTTTGGAAGAGCTGGTGAAATCGCAGATACAGACATCACAGTTAGGCTACTTGCTAAAAGGAGTATGATTTTACTGATCTTTCCAAGTGATGTCATGTTTGTACTATTAAAATTTGGTAGACAATATTATACCAATACCTAATAGCAATCCAAAAGCAAAAAGATGTATCGCTGTTTTTTGTAGCACCGATGTTAATTGAGCTTTAGGTAACTGTATGATATTTTTTGATAAAGAAAGTGCAAAAGGAATCAAAACTAAAGGTAAAAGGATAGAAGGAGACTGTTTATATAATGCTAGTAAAAGCAATAGAAGATAAGATAAAGACATAAGGATAATATAGAAGATTCTTGATTTCTTTTCACCTAAGTGAACAGCTAAAGTAATTTTACCAGCTGGAGGATCTGTGTCAATATCTCTAATATTATTTACGAGCAAAATTTTAGCAGCAAATAAACCCATGATGATACCAGTAATTCCTACTGAAATAGTATAATTAGTCCCAGGAATTTGAATATAATAGCTTCCCCAAACAGGAATAATGCCATAAAATATAAATGCACAAGCTTCTCCAAGTGCATGATATGCAAGGGGATATGGGCCACCAGTATATGCAAAAGCACCCCATAAAGAAAAAATACCTATCAATAAAATTGGCCACCCTGCTTTTTGCACTAAAATCAAACCAATTACAAAGGTTATAATGAAAAAAATCCATGATACTTGGCGCATGGATTGTTCGCTTATGGCACCAGAGGCAACAGCTCTTGGAGGTCCAATCCTTTTAAAATCAGCTCCATGTTTAAAATCATATAAATCATTAAGTAAATTCGAAGTGGTTTGAAGCATCATAGCACATAGAAGCGTTATGAATGCTGTAAACAAATCAAAATGTCCTTCTTGTGCAGCTAGTACTATCCCAATACTTGTTGGAATAGCACTTGCAGGTAAAATTCTCATTCTTGCCGCAGAAATCCATGCGCTTAAGGGTGCCATGAAATCTCTTAAGCTATATTATGAAATACATTTTGTATATCTTCATCGTCTTCAAGTTTATCTATCAATTTTAAGACATCATCCATTTGTTCTTCTGTTAAAACAACTGTATTATTTGGCACTCTTTGAAGATTAGCACTTAACATTTCAATTCCTTTTTCTTCTAGAGCTCTTTGCATATGTACAAAATTATTGAAGTCTGTATGTGCTAATACTTCATTTTCTTCTATTTCTATATCTTCTGCACCAGCATCTATAAGGTCCATTTCCATATCATCAATGGATTTACCTTCTAATGAAATACAAAAAACACCTCTGCGTTGAAATAAAAATTCTAATGCACCAGCAGTAGCCAAAGAACCATTACTTTTATTAAGATAGCTTCTAATATTTGCTACTGTTCTTGTTGGATTATCTGTAGCTGCTTCTAAAACAATTGCCACACCATATGGACCATATGCTTCGTACACTATTTCTTGTAAATCTAATGAATCCTTACCAGCTGCTCTTTTAATTGCTGCTTCTACTCGCTCTTTGGGCATATTATGAGCCTTTGCAGACTGCATTGCGGCCCTAAGGCGAGGATTTCCGTCTGGATCTGGTCCACCAGCTTTTGCTGCTATCGCAATTTCTTTGCCTATTCTAGTAAATGCTTTTGCCATTTTATCAAATCTGGCAAACATCTTATGTTTACGTTTTTCAAAAATCCTTCCCATGATGCTCTTCCAATTAATTGTTGCTATTATTCGACACAAAAATACAAATCAATCAATGTATTATGTGCACATTTGCAATAATCTTCTATTTGATTACCTTGGAACTTGATTATGATAAAGCATGGTTTTTCAGAAAACATACGAGAATATAAATGAAATCTGACTGTATTGTTATTGGCGCTGGATATAGTGGTCTTGCAGCTGCTTCTTTACTAGCTAAACAAGGTTTTTCCTGTACTTTATTAGAAAAACATACTGCTATTGGGGGCTGTGCTTCCTTTTTTAGAAGAATGAAATTCTCTTTTGATGTGGGTGCTACAACATTAAGTGGTGTGCAAAAACATCAACCTTTGGGTAAATTGTTTGATGCATTGCAGATTTCTCCAGAACTGAAGCAATTAGATCCAGCAATGATTATTTATCTTGATGGTAAAAAAATTATCAGATATCAAGATAAAAAACAATGGATTCAAGAAGCTGAGTCTCATTTTGGAAAAAAGGGCCAAGCTGCTTTTTGGAATGACATATATGCTATCGATAATGCAATTTGGGAATTGATGGACAAAAACCCTGAATTCCCTCCTTCGAATTTTAAGGATCTATTTAACATTGCTAGTAGACTTTCTAATATTAAAGCTCTTCCTTTATTAGTTCAGCTTTTCCGTCCAATGGATATATTATTGGAAAAGCATGGATTACATCGCAATGCTTTTTTTAAGCGATTTATCAATGAGCAATTATTGATTAGTACTCAAAGTTTTAGTGATTCTGCACCTATAGTAACAGGTGCTATGGGTTTGGCATATCCTTCAGAAACATATTATCCAATTGGAGGAATTGTTAAACCTGCCCAGTTAATGCTTGATTCTTTTAGAAAGAATAATGGTACTTTGATCATGAAAGAAGAAATTGTGAAAATCAAGAATACATCTTCTGGTGAATATGCTGTTTATACTGCAAAAGGTAATGAATATACATGCACATATTTAATTTCAAGTATTCCAATTTGGAATCTTACCAGTATTACGTCTGATTCTACAATTCATCCTAAAGCGCAATCATATGCAGAATCATTCCCCAAAGCATGGGGAGCTTTTACTGTATACTTTGCTGTAGAATCTGATTTTATGCCACAAAGTGTGTACAATCAAGTTCATACAAAAAGTACTATTCCTCATTGTGAAGGAGATTCTTTTTTTATGACATATTCTATGTCTGATGATATAAAAAAAGCACCACTAGGTTGGCATACCATTACAATTTCTACGCATACCGAGGCTTCACAATGGTTTGATATTCCTAAAGACATTTATGAACAAAAAAAGCAAGAAACGCTTACTTTTATCATGAATGAAGTACATAGAATATTTCCAGAATTAGAACATGCACCGAAAGAATATATAGAAGCTGGAACTCCTGTCACTTTTGCTCATTATACAGGAAGACATCGGGGTTTTGTTGGTGGCATTCCACATAGTGTAGAAACCGGCTTTTTAGGATTACCCAGAAATAATGATGGATTACAGAATTTTTATCACATTGGTGATACTGCTTTTCCAGGACAAGGAACCCCAGCGGTAATTATGAGTGCTATGAATGCTGTAAAAAAGATTGTAAAACATAATCATACAGTTATATAGTTGAAACTTTATCTGTAATTTTCAGAAAAAATATTTGGTGTCATCACTATGTTTGCAATCCTTTTTTCTAAATATTATCTAGAAATAAAATGGTCTTTATTCTTCCTTCTTATGAGTTTGTCATGGGTTTGGGCAGAAAAACTTTGTGGCTTACATGATATCTATATTCAACAACATGCAATGTATACCAATTTGATGGGTATTCCGGCTGTATTGATATACTTTTTAGCTATGTGGGAAAAAAGAAAAAGTCTAGATAATGTTATGTCTTTCAAACAAGCATTTATGTATGGATTATCTATTACTTTAATTGTAGTTGCATTAAGTCCATTTATGACATATATAAGTTTTACCTTGATTACGCCTCACTTTTTTGAACAAGCCATCCAATTTTCAGTGAAACAAAATTATATGAATAGTAAAGATGCTTCTGCATACTTTTCTTTAGATTCTTATATTCTTCAATCAGTATTTGGAGGATTTATTATGGGTTTGATTACAACTGCAATCACAGCATTTTTTATGAAATCCTCTCCTGTTTCAATTAAAAATAATGTCAACCAAGATGCTTAAACAGTACGCTATTTATATTTCAATAGTATGCTGTATAGTATGTTCTATGCAAGGGCAAATCCGTCCATTTGGCATCATCAATTCTGAAGAAAAATCTGGTATACTATCTTCAACTATGTTAAAGCAATTATTACCAAGTATTTTATCTTCGGCTCAAACCCCAATTCCAAGTGGTAATACAGAAAGTAATGATAGAAGACAAAGAGCAATCTTAGCAAAAAATGCTGCTTTTTGTGCATATATCGGAAAGCAAATAATTAATAATGAAATAGTGGATTTATCCAATGCAGAAATCCTACAATTAGTTGATAAAGCACAGAAAATCCTTATTGCTACTAATACCAGTATTCCAAATTTAAGTATAACAACACCAAATGCTTATGAAGATTGGCAATGGAGATCAAAAGAGCTTATCGATTTATTATCTGCTTATGATCTATTAAAAGCACTTAATCAATCAGATTCAATATCGATGTTTTCTGCACTCAATAAGCTTGCAATATTTGCCTCTACTTTTCATCAAGAAGCCACAAAATCTGTGTTTGGATTTACTTTTTTTGGAACAATAAAAAACAATCATTCTTTAATGACGGCTGGGGCAATTGGTATGTCTGCCGTTATTTTATCGGATTATCAGACAATTATTCCAGAACAGCAACCTAAAATATGGTTACAAACTGCATTGGGTGCAATTGAAGATATTATGTGGAAAGCAGATGCAAGTCAATCTGCTGATAGTGGAAGGGCAGGCTACTCTGAGGGGCCACATTATTTCAGATATGCAATGCTTAATATGCTTCCTTTTTTTAGGGCTTTGAAACATGTATATCCTGATACATTTTTTTTAGTTAAAAATTCATTAATCAGACATCCTTTCTATGATAAACGATATAGAAATATAGCACAATGGATAATGACAATCATGCAACCTGATGGAACATTACCAGCGATAGGTGATACGTTTATGGGGTCTGGATTTCCAGAATTAGGTTTATTTGATGATCAAGGTTTAGTATATCCTTATACGATATCAGCATTAAATCAGCAATTACAATCTACCGTAGATATGCGCGCAAATTACTTAAGTGCTTTACAATATGCTGGTTATACGCCTCAACAAGGATTACAAGTAAATGATCAAGCTGGTTCTGCTGTTTTTAGAGCAGGAAATCAATCTGATAATTGGTATGTGCATATTAATGGAAAACATGGAAAAATTAGAACTTCTGGTGCTGGCCATTCTCAAAGTGATGCTGCAAGTTTTTTAATGTGGACACATGGCAGGCCAATGCTTTTAGACCCAGGATATCTACAATATGGAATGCGCGATTTGGTTGGACAAGCCACACATCATAATAGTATTTTGATAGATGGTAAGGGTCCTCCAAATGGAGCTCCTTTGTCACCAGGTGGTGCTGATGTGTATTTTAGAAATCAATGTTCTTTGCCTAGTATTCAATATATGGATCTAGAAACTTCATATAATGAAGCAGATATTAAACGATCTTTTATCAATATTGAAGATAGTTTCTTTATTATTTCAGATTGGATTAAGGCAGATAAGCCGCATTCTTATACATTTCAAATGCACGGTAACGGTGTAATTAATGGAACAGAATCTACAGGTATAAGTTTTGTTAAAAAAACTAAATCTGGGGGAAATGCTACATGGGAAAGAGACTCTGCTGCAGTAGATGCCGTAATTATTGGAACTGAAGGTGCACAGTTAAAGGCCGATACTGCTGTACATGAAGAAGCATATATGAAAACAGGTACTCATACTGTAATAAGACATACAACAAATTCAACCTTGCAAGCTGCATTTGGTAGTATTATTATTCCACGTAAAAGGTCTAAAAACCAATCAATAAAACCAGAAATAATTCTTGCTCAAGATTCTTTAGCGGCAATAGGAATAGAATATGGCTCTAAGAGTTTTTTAATTTCATTAGTAAAATCTGATATTTCTTTACAAAAGATTATTGCATTAACCCAGAATGAGCAAGGTTTTATAGCATACAGCGATGCTACCTATATTTTGATGTGGCAAGGAGAAAGATTAGATGATTTTGTTCTATTATTAAGGGATGGAACACAGTTTACAGATGCCGAAACAGACTATCCTATTTTGTCTTCAGATACAAGAACAACAATGGCTATATCAGCATTTCCAGGAGGCTTTAAAGGATATTATGGCAATAAAGGAGTATTAAAACATTCACTTATAAAGCTCATTCCTGGTAATCAAATCGATTCTTTGGGTATAATTGATATACTATCGGATGGGAATATTCAATCGTGGAATCAGGATTCAATTGTGTTTTCTGGCCCGGGTGAATTTACAATTCTTATTGGCAAAAAAGTTAATAAAGTCAAAGAATCTGCTGACCAACTATCATCAATGTATTATCATCAACAAAGATTATACATTCATCAATTAGATCAAGATGCACAATCAATCAGGATTGTTTCTTTACAAGGAAAAGAGATAAAAAGGGAAATACTTAATGATAAGAATAATGGACAATTTTTTATGAATGTATCCGATATTCCAATTGGATATTATAATGTACAAGTAATTGATATATATGGTTTTGTACAACAAAAAGGCTTGATTTTGGGATATTGAGTCATTGAACATATAAATTATATGATATTATTTGATTAAATGGGCAAAAAGCATAAAAAACACAGTTTTGTAAACATAACCTTTCGTATTTTTGCATATTCAATTTGGGCTAATTGCCTCTAATAACTCGCTAATTATCAGTATACACATATTATTCAGGAATCTATGAAACGGTTCTTACAGTTTTTTGCTTTGCTTATCTTGGTTTCTACCGCATCCATTATAGCACAAGTAAATTATCCAGCTTCTTTTGATTTAGCAACTGGGCCTTATTCATTTACGAATTGGGCAAATACAAATCCTGCTGGCACATATCCACCAAATATGATATTCCATAGATATGATAAAGCTGATGGAAAATTATTAGACTCTGCATTTATCAATTATGCCTTGGCATATAATGCTACTTCTGGGATAAAAGTAAATGGCTTAACAGCTGATGGCATTGAATTTGTAAATTCTTCTGCTACACAATCAGTTGGTATGGCAGTTGTGGCATTAAAAACAACAAATAGAACTTCAATAAATGTTTCTTTTACAGCTGCTTTAAGGGCATGGAATGGAGCTACTCCTTTTGCACCAAGGCGTGAATGGGCTATTCGTTTACAGTATAGTACAGGGAATACATCTGCATCAGGTTGGACAGATGTCTTAAGCGGAGGTGTTCCTGTTGAATTTTCAACAGTTGGATTAAATGCACCATCAGCAGAACAAGTTAAAAGTGCAGTATTACCATCAGCATGTGATAATCAGGCTATAGTATATGTTAGATTTAAATTTTATGATTTAGTAAATCCTGGTGGTGGCGGTTCTAGGCCGCAGTGTCGTTTAGATGAGATTAATATTACAAGTTCATCAGCAATTGCTACACCAACAAAGCTTGCAATCACTTCTATTGTTCCTTCTACAGTATCATCTACTAGTACATTTAGTGCATCTGTTCAAACTCAAAGTGCGGCAAATTCGCCTGCAAATGTATCTGCAAATACTCCTTTTACTTTAGATGTTTTTTCAGGAACAGGTGTATTATTAGGAAATGTTACTGGAACAATTCCTGCAAATAGTAGTACGACAACTGTTACAGGACTTTCTTATTCAAAAATTGAGAATAGCGTTCAGATTAGAGCAGTTTCTAATGGAGATCCATTAACTGATGGTATTAGTGCTCCATTTAATGTCATTCAAGGAGCTACAACGATTGCTATCAATAGTTTAGTAAATGCTTCTAATGTGAATAAAGCAATAAGTCCATTTACAGTTAATGTTAATAGACCAGATGGCACGATTGATTCAAATTATCAAGGTACTATAACAATTACCAAGTTAAGTGGTTTAGGAAATGTTTTAGGTACTTTATCAGGTACAATTGCTAATGGCGGTGTAAGATTTTCTACAGTAAGTTTTTCAGATACTGGATCTTATACACTCAATATATCTGCTACTAATCTTACTCCTGTTCAAAGATCTATCATGATTTATCCTAAAATCAACATGACAGAGCTTTTTATTCCTCAATACATGAAATCTGCTACAAGTGCAACACGTGTTCCTACTTGGGCATTGGTTAGA
>JBMOIC010000020.1:0-50750 GCA_049317525.1 Bacteroidota bacterium
AATTATCCAAATCCGACGATAGGGAATGGTGTTATAACTGGAAATAAAATTTCTCAAATGGGAGCAACTACTGGTCAAGTTTTAAAATGGCAAGGAAATTATTGGCAATCAGGAAATGATATTACAGATAGTTTAAAGTATTTGAAAGAAGATCGCAATATTGCTGTGCCAAATACAAGTAGGCCAGTTCATATTGTGCAGCCAAAAGGTAATGAATCAACTGTAGATTTTGCAATAATGCCTAAAGGAAATGGAAGCATGATGATGTCCATTCCAGATAATACTACCTCTGGTGGAAATAAAAGAGGAAATTCTAGTATAGATTTTCAGATGGGAAGAAATGCTGCTGATCAGGTTGCAAATGGACTATATTCTACAATTATTGGCGGATATGGCAATCGAGTTCAAGGGGAGTATGCAATAACTGCAGGAGGAAAATTAAATGTAGTTGATGGTAATTTTTCAGCATCAATAGGGGGATTTAATAATAACACAATAGGTTCTAATTCTGTAATTATCGGAGGGTCTGGAAATACAGTGATAGGTAATTATTCATTTATCATGGGATATAATAATATGGCTTCAGGAGCTTATTCATCATGTATTGGTGGTAGTTCAAATCAAGCTCAATCAATGTTCGCAGCTACTATAGGCGGTTCGGGAAATACTGCATATGGAAAATCAAGTTTTACTGGAGGAGGTGCAGATAATTATGCATACGGTGCAAATAGCTCGATTACTGGTGGAATGGAAAATATGATTCTCTCTGAAAACTCTTCGATATTATCTGGCAGAGGCTTGACATTGCAAAGTAATGCAAATTATTCCATTGGAATGGTTGGAAACAATGCTAGTGGTAATAGGGATATGACATTATCCACTCCAAATATAATGATGTTGGGAAATATAAGTTTATGGCTTACTAGCAATGATAGTACGGCAAAGGACATTCGTTTCTTCGAGCCAAATTATAATATCAATTCATTCCCAGGCGCTTCAAATTATACTTCTTTTAAGGCTGGACAACAATCAAATAATATTGAATATACTTTGCCTTTAACTGCAAGTACTAAAGCAAATCAAATATTAACGGTTAATACAAATGGTCAAATGAATTGGGGAAAAGCCTTAATCACTCAATCTGTTTCTAATGTAGATTGTGGAAACTTAACAGCAAATGGAGGAACTGCATTTTGTGAAATCACTATTTCAAATGCTAATATTGGAGACATTGTGTCAGTTTCACCAAGATCAGATATGGAAAATGGAGTCATTATCGCTTCTTCAAGAGTGTCAGAAACAAATATGATTAGAATCAAATTCGTAAATGCAACATCAACAGATATAAATCCAAATTCTATTACTTGTGATATTGTAATAGTTCAACCTTAATTATGTACGCCGTTTGATTACAAAGAATACATTATCACTGATACTTAAATAACACATTACATGAATAAAAAAAGGTGCTTCATATTTCTATGAGCACCTTGGGCGAATGATGGGAATTGAACCCACGGCCAGCGGAACCACAAACCGCTGCTCTACCACTGAGCTACACTCGCCATTAATGTAATGCAATGTAAATTGCGATTACAGTTACAAAGATAGTATTTCAAGATTACTTATTCAAAAAAAAGTACTCAAAATAATCTATCTGCATTTTGTTGTGAATGAAGATGATGCTTTATATAAAGTTTAGTATCAAACTTAGATTTACACCCATTTGCGTTCATATACCTAATTTTTCCAAAGATTGGTCTTTCAAACCAAGCTCTGTCATGCACGCCACCAATACTCCAAGCTATTCCTGTATAGCCATTTGGATCTCTACCATCTAATTGATATGCATCATTTAAATAAATAGCAATTGATTGGGCTTCTTCAGGTGAATGTGTCCATTCAAGAATTTTTTTTGCCCAATACATTCGCATATAACCATGCATTCTACCTTTGTATACTAATTCACATTGCGCAGCATTCCATAATTCATCATGCGTTTCAGCATTTTTAAATTGTTCTAAAGTATATAAATATTCTCTTTTATCGTTACTATGAATTGAATGTGTTGTTTTTGCCCAATTAGGAAAGCCTTTTGAATCTGTATAACTGTCAGCATACAAACAATAATTATCAGCAAGCTCTTTTCTAACAATTAACTCTTCCAAAAAAGACAAAGACTGTTCGCTTTGAATGTCTTTTACTTCATATGCAATTCTTTGAGAAGAAATATTACCAACATGTAACCAAGGTGATAATCCAGAAACTGCTTTTGCATTTGGATCATTTCGTAAATGATAAGTAGAGAGTGTATTCTTAACAAATAATGAAAAAGCTTCCTGAGCATGATATTCTCCGCCAGAAATTCCTAGAACCGGACGAATATCCCGATTAACTTTCAGCTGGGGTTGAATCGCATCAAAATCTGTGAGGGGTGAATCATGTAAAAAAGGGAAAGGATGATCAATTGGAGAGGGAATATCTACCAAGAATTCGTTCAAAACTCTTTTGATCTTTGGTCTTAAGGTATAAGCTCCAAATTCAACTTTTTGTGAAATAAATCTGGCAGGAACTATATTATGACTATCTACTTCATAAACGGGGCATTCAACCTTGGAAGCAATGTTCACCCTATTTAATACAGATTGTGCTAATGGATCGAAATCGGTGAATATTGCAGCTGCTTTATATTGCTGTGCAAAAGTGGAAATAGCTATTGAAGGCTCTTCACTTAGAATAGAAAAAAATGGAATATGTAAAGTATGAGCTTTTTGTTGGATCTCTTTTAGCCCATCTAACATAAATGAATATTGTCTTAAACTTACTTCAAAACAATTAGGTACAATTGTACATACAATTACTAATGGTAATTTATGCTGCAAAGCAGAATATTGAGCAGAAAGAAGTCCCCAATTATCTTGAATCCTTTGATCTCTACTCATCCAATACACTAAGCATAAGCCTTGATTATGTATTGCACAATAATCATCAGCTTGCTGAATTCCACCATCTGCAGAAACTAAATAAATCCTTCGGGAATCAATCATATTCTATTTAGAATTAAAAGTTATCATTGCAATAATTTTTTGACTAAAGCTGAAGTGGTTTTTTTAAATGCCTCTAAGGTATCTTCACTTAGACCTGCCGTCAATTTCTTGATTTTAATCAGCGTACCATCAGGCTTTATTTGTTGTAAAGTCAGGCTGATATCTGCACCTTCTAATGTTTTTTTACATTTACCATTTATACAATAGGCAAATCCAACACTATATAATAAAGATAATTCTTCTTTATTTGGAAGATTGAAATTTTCTGTCCCCCTTAAACCTTTTAACACATAAACAGAATCTCTGGTAACTTGGTCTATTGGTAGATACTTTGTTTGTTGTAAAGACGCTGCTTCAAAAAGAACTTCAAGGGCATAAAAAGAATTAACTTCTTTACCCTGAAAGATAGGCCAAAGTGATTTAATCTGTGTATCTTCTAATTGAAAGCTAATAAAACAAAGCGGTTCTGCTGGTGCTACTTGATACTCTGGAGACTCAGCTTTTTGATATAATAAAGAGTCACCTGTCACCTGACACATTGCCCTTTGTATTGCCTCCACTAAAGTTGGATCATACACAATTGTACCAAGAGAATCTCTATATCGTAACATAGCCATACCAATGCCACTTACAGATTGATTATAATCTTTGCCGGCTTTAGCAGAAATTTCTACTCTTAAAAGATTACCTAACTTATCCACTCTTAAAAAAAACAAAGCTTCAGCTTTTAGCTGTTGTCCTACAGAAAAAGCAGTAGGGTCTATATTAGCATCTTTAAGTTTCTTAGCAATAGAATCACGTTCTTTTAGCGATACATATATAAATTTATCTGCTGCTCCTAATGCAATAGCCATTGCAGCATCGGTTTTACGGATAATCGAATTTGGAATATCTTTTCCATGTATTATTTCTGCAATCATGATACGTGCAAGCGTGGTATCCTTTTTTTGAGATCCAGGAGCTAAAGATTCTGTATTTATTTTTACAGTATCCTGCTGTGACATTGCAGGTACTATGATGATAAGTAAAAGAATAAATGTTAGTCTTAACATGTATAATATCGAATTATGTGTAAAAATCATTCTCATCCTAAATTTCATTGGCTACAATTGATGGCTCTAATTTAGCTTCGATAGTTCTCCACATCCTTTGACAAGGAAAACGATTCTCGTATAAAGCTCTTCCAACTATTACAGAATCCAATCCAATTGAGGTTAACTGTTGTAAATCCCAAAGTTGTTTTGGCCCACCTACACCACCACCAACTGTTATTCTCATATTAGTAAGTGTTCCAATATTTTTTAAAACAGTAAAGTCAGGTCCTTTAAGAGACCCTTCCCATGCAATATCAGAATATACCATTCTTGTAATTCCAGCAGATTTTGCCAATTCTGCAAGTTCATTATCGGTAATATCTACTTCAATATCTGGAAACAGAGCTTTTCCTTGATTGGACCTAATACCAATAACTACTCTGCTTGGTGTATATTTCTTAACAAGATCTTTAACACCTTCTAGATCAGATAGTAATACTTCATTTAAAATGATTCGATATATACCATGTTCTAACCAAAATTCACATTGTTCAATAGTAGGGAAAGAAGATAATAATTGAATAGGTATATCTACAGATTTAACCATTTCTAAGATTGTATCCGTATTAGAAGTAGGATTATGCTCATCCATAGCATCATGATCTGTAATATGTAATGACTTAGCATTTTCTCTACGCCATAAACGGGCTAATTCATATGGATGATTGGATATCTGAGAATAAAGAGATTCTGTACCAGGCAATCCTTGAATACATCGTTGACAATGGCCATGCTCTAAATCTATAGAGGGTATAATGAGAATCATAATATTGGGTATATGTAATTCAATGTTGGGTACACAATGATTTATTGCAAAATTACCAAGTTTCACCAATTCATACATTACATGGTAATTTTATATTAGTATTTCATGTATTTTGCACTCAGTTATTTATCATAATAAAGATAATTTTATGAGTGCTCCTAACATTATACCAGTTACAAATAAAGCAGATAAATTACGCTTTATTAAATCACAATGGAATTTTTATAAAGGCGATAATTCCTTTGTTCCACCTATTATAATGGATAGGGAAAAGTTATTAGACGAGAAAAAAAATCCATTTTATAAACATTCTGCTATTCAATTATTTCTTGCAGAGAAAAATGGACACATCATTGGAAGAATAGCAGCAATAATTAATGATAATCATAATATTATTCATAATGATAATATCGGCTTTTTTGGTTTTTTTGAGTGTGAAGATAATCAAGAAACAGCTAATGCATTGTTCCATGCAGCAGAAGAATGGCTTACAATCAAGGGGAAATCTGAGATCAGAGGCCCAGTAAATCCTAGTATGAATGATGAATGTGGATTACTTGTAGACGGATTTGATTCTCCACCAGTAATTCTCATGACATATAATCCAAAGTATTATGAAAAATTAGTAGAAAATTATGGATTCGGTAAAGTTAAAGATCTACATGCCTATATATTAGATCAGAATACCTTTGTTTCTGATAAAATGCGCAGAACAGTCGATATTATTAGGCAAAGATCACAAGTTACAATCAGAGAAGTAGATTTTAAGAATAAAGAAAACTTTAAAAGAGATGTAAAAATTCTTAAAGAAATCTATAATGCTGCTTGGCAACCAAATTGGGGCTTTGTAAAAATGACTGATGAAGAATTTGATTTTCTTGCCGCAGATTTAAAACAAATTGCAGACCCAGTATATACCTTAATAGCAGAAGTAAAAGGAAAAGTAGCTGGATTTGCATTAGCGATTCCAGATATAAATCAATCACTTATCCATAATAAGTCTGGTGGAATACTTGGTGCCGCTTGGCATTTACTCACCAAGAAAAAGAAAATCAATCTATTAAGAATCATTGTACTTGGTGTACTACCTGAATACCAAAAACACGGAGTAGATGCTGTATTGTATCAAGAGATAGGCTCCAGAGGTTTGCCCAGAGGAATACAGTATGGCGAGGCATCATGGATATTAGAAGATAATGAACCAATGAAAAAGGCTTTAACAACTACTATGCATGGAACTATTTATAAAACATATAGAATGTATCAAAAAACTCTTTAATCTATCATAATACACAATGGTAAGTCCTAAAAAGCAATCTAAACCATCACAAACAGAAATTCAAAAGAAGGGATTGCAACAAAAGACCATATATATTGCAATCGGAATATTATTGATTTCGCTTTCATTTATTCTTTGGGGAAAATATGGCCTTATACAAAGATGGAGCTTAGAACAAGATAAATTAGATTTAGTGATGCAAGTGAATAAACAGCACTTACTTTCTGATTCTCTACATGATGTTATTAAAAGACTTAGAAAAGATACTATGGAAATCGAACGCCTTGCCAGAGAACGATATGGAATGATAAAACCCAATGAAGAAATCTTATTTATTTCTTCTTCTCCTAAAGAAAAATGAAAGGTAAATCCTAATATTATATCTAGCCCATGTTTCATTAAGAAAAGTGGGCTTTTGTATGCTATTCACAAAGTTTTTTTTTCATATTTTTGTAATTGATTTCTATTCATTTTCTTTATACGAAAAACAACATGAGTGTATTAGTAAATAAACACACCAAAGTAATTGTGCAAGGTATAACTGGTGCAGAAGGAACTTTCCACACTTCTCAGATGCTTAAATATGGCACCAATGTGGTTGCCGGAGTTACACCTGGTAAACAAGGATTGTTGTATACAGGCAAAGGAGAAGATACTTTTTCTCGCGCTGTGCCAGTATATAATACTGTAAGCGAAGCAGCTAAAGCGTCCGGAGCAAATGCAAGTATTATTTTTGTACCTGCAAATATGGCTGCTGATGCAGTATTAGAAGCAATTGAAGCGGGCATCCCTCTTGTTGTTTGTATTACAGAGGGAATACCTATTCGAGACATGATTAAAGTGAAAACTGCTTTAAATAATTCTCAGAGTACATTAATTGGTCCTAATTGTCCAGGTATTATAACTCCTGGAGAATGTAAACTTGGAATTATGCCAGGTTTTATTCATCATAAAGGTACAGTTGGTGTAGTTTCAAGAAGTGGTACACTTACATATGAAGCGGTAAAACAATTAACTGATGTTGGATTAGGACAATCTACTTGCATCGGCATTGGTGGAGACCCAATTATTGGAACTCAATTCATAGATGCAATTCAATTATTTAATGATGATCCAGAAACTGAAGCTATCATTATGATTGGAGAGATTGGTGGAACAGCAGAAGAAGAAGCCGCAGAATATATTGGTAAATACGTAAATAAACCAGTGATTGGATTTATTGCTGGTAGAACTGCACCTCCAGGAAGAAGAATGGGGCATGCAGGTGCTATTATTTCTGGTGGTAAAGGAACTGCAAGTGCTAAAGTGGATGCTATGAGAGCAGCTGGCATATTGGTTGCTGATTCACCAGCTCATATTGGACGCTCTGTTGCAGAGGCTTTAGGAGTTAAGGCATCTAAAGATTCTAAGAAATCTGGTAAATCTTCGGCAAAAGACATCAAAATATCAAATAACAAAACGAGTGTCAAAACAAAAAAAAACGACCTGGATAGTATAGATATCTCTGCAAGCGAAAGCCCACAAAAAAGGGGAAGAAAACCTGGCACTAAAAATAAGCCAGGTTATCTGAAGCCTCCAGGGCGCCCTAAAAGTTTTGAAGAAAAGCCAGAAAAAGTAGCTGGTAAACGTGGTAGACCCAAAAAACAAGACTAAATCACCAAACTTTATATTTTAAACTTTTATTGAAAAAAAATGAAACAACGTACATTAGCAATCATAAAACCAGATGCTGTAAAGAAGAATGTTGTCGGTGAAATCATAGCCGCAATTACACAAGCAGGATTTACAGTATTGAATGTTAAAATGACTCGTCTTTCACCTGCTCAAGCTGGTAATTTTTACGAAGTACACAAAGAAAGAGGCTTTTATGGAGAATTATGCGACTTCATGGCAAGCGGCGCAATTGTTCCTATAGCATTAGAAAAAGAAAATGCAATTGCTGACTTTAGAGCATTAATTGGCAGCACAGATCCTGCAGAAGCTGCAGAAGGAACTATACGTCGTAGATTTGCTAGTTCTAAAGGCGAAAATGCAATTCACGGATCTGATTCAGCAGAAAATGCAGCAAATGAAATAGCATTTTTCTTTGCAGAAAGTGAAATTGTAGCTAATAGATCTTAATATCTTTTTATAGCTTAGATTCAGGCGGCGAGCTAATTCTAGCACGTCGCCTTTTTTCTCTTTATAAATATGTATCAATATGATAAAAGGTTATAAAAGACTAACAACCGAGATTTTGCATGAAAATCCATATTGGTCTTATATGCATGATACATATTCATTACAAGATAATCAGCAAAAAGCAGATTATTTTTATGTGAATTCGCTAGGTTCAACTATAATAATCCCATGTATTGATGAACAACATTTTGTTCTTGTACATCAATACAGATATCTGAATCAAAAATATAGTCTTGAATTTCCTGGTGGTGGTATTCCACAAGGAGTACAACCACAACAAAATGCAAGTAAAGAATTAAAGGAAGAAACCGGATATGTAGCCGAATATATGGAACATATTGGTACCTTTAATCCGTATAAAGGGGTAACAAATGAACTGTGCTATGTTTTTGTAGCTAAAAATGTACAAGCATATTCATCTGATCCCGAAAAAACAGAAGATATTCGCACTACAATATTACATCGAGATGAAATCGTACATGCAATTAAGAAAGGTGAAATATGGGATGGTATGACATTAGCTGCATGGACATTATTCTTTCAATTATAAAAATGGATAGTATGATCAAGAAATCTGTTATTGTGGCTTCTTTATTGTTAAGTAGTTTTTTGAGTACAATGAATGCTCAACAAAGTGCAAAAGGATCAAAAGAACCTGAATTGAAATATGCACTTAGAGTTGATTTTAAGCAAGGAGTATATTCATCTTATAAAATGGATGAAAAAACAAAAGTTCAAAGATTATACAGAGATAGTATAACCAAGAACTATCAAAGAATTCTTAGCTATAACTTTACACAATCTCCAAAATCACCTAATGATGAAACTTTGCCTTTGATTACAAATATTGATTCAATGAAATATGCTTTTAAAGAAGGCCCCACAGAGCTTATTTACGATTCACAAAATCCCAAAGCGGCAACTGTTAATACAGAGTTTCCTGATGCAATATCCAATATGGGCTTATTAAATCATCAATTTGCATTGATGTATAATCCAAAAACTGAAGTAGTAAAAGTAGATGGAGTAGATCAGCCAGGCGATATAAAATGGCTAAGAAATTATATTAATGATGACAATGGTGAAGCTTTAGATACTGCTCAGAAATTTACATGGTTACATGCAATAGCCGATGAGCAAGCAATGTATATTGGTGATGTATCTAAATCATTGATTGCAGGTAAAATGCTGATATCTCCAGATTCTGTATGGAAAAGACCAATTAGATTACGATTAGATGGAATTGATTGCTTCGATACTGTTGAAATCAGAGTAATATCATATGCAAAGGGTGAGTATGTATTAGAAGCAATTTCAAAAGCATTAACTCCTGATTATAGCCGTGATGCCAGATTTTTTGGTGTTCCAGCGCCAGTACAAATAAAAACAGGGAAAGGAACTGGAAAAATACTTATAGAAATTACTTCCTCTGGATGGGTAAAAAAGGTTGCCTTTGATTATAATATAGAGATAGAATCTATGTATAAAAGAGAGCCTTTTACACAAAAAATAGAAACTAATTCAGTGTGGACATTATTAGGACGTTACAAATGGTAAAGCAATCATTCGGGATAGGGATTATCGTATTATTAGTAATTGCAGGTTTATTAGAATCATGTTCTGATACAAAAAAAAGTGATGTAAAAGAATTTGTTCCATATACAATCGAAAATGTAAAGGTTGCTCCAAAAGCAGAAGGTATTTCTGTTAAAAGTTTATACTATGCTCCAAAAGTTGGAGATAAAAGTAGTTATAAACTAGTGCAAATAAGTAAAGTAGAAAGAAATTCTGTGCAAATGGAACAATCAATTACACAATATTATACCAAATCTATCTTATCAATTAAACCTGATTCTAGCATAGAAATGAGTGTAAAAATAGATTCAATGAGAATTTCTGAAAAAGGCCCCGATCAAGCCCAACCTGGTAAAACAGTATCCTTACAATTTAATTCTGAAGATAGCGCCTCAAAAGGTAAACCAGAGTATAAGCAGTATTATGCAATTGTTGGCGCTCAAGTGCAAATACTCGCAAGTAAATTAGGCCGAATCGAAGAGATTATAGGATTAACACCCATCATTAATGAAATTCTTGGAAATAAAAAAGACTCAGTACCTGATAAGTTAAAAGAAAATTTAGCCCAACAAATAAAGACACAGTTTTTTCAATTACCATTACAACAAGAATTTCAAACCTATCCTGAAACAGGAAAACTAGATGCCTCTAAAAAATGGAGCAGAATCGATGTTTTACCTATGTCTGGAATATTAACTGTTAAGAATACAGTCAATTATATAATGGGTTCAATTAAAGAAATGAATGGTAAAAAAGTAGCTATTGTAGATGCTAATTTGACAGCAGAAATTTCAAAATCAAAAGAAATGCCTAAAGGACTTCAGTTTACTTTGAATGATTCCAAATTTGAAGGAAAAGGTATTACCATTGTAGATGTACAAACTGGCTCAACCCTCTATAAGAAAAACGAAGTATTTACGATGATCTCTGCTACAATGAAAGAATTAGCTTCAGGAATAGTCCAAGCAGTATCACAAAAAATACAAACTACAGTTACAGTAGAATTACTTCATTAATAGATCTATATAATTCTTTTATGACAATACGTATTGAAACAGATTCCATGGGGCCTATAGAGGTACCATCTTCAGTATATTATGGCGCACAAACAGCAAGATCTCTTCATCATTTTGCTATCGGTATAGAAAAAATGCCTCGCGAATTAATTCGTGCTCTTGGAATATTAAAGAAAGCTGCAGCAATTGTAAATAATGAAGTAGGATTATTATCTGATGAGAAAAAAAATCTGATTCTTCAAGCATCAGATGAAGTGATTTCTGGTACGCTTGATGCTCATTTTCCTTTATCAATTTGGCAAACTGGTAGTGGAACACAAACAAATATGAATACCAATGAAGTGATTTCTAATAGAGCAATAGAAATTGCCGGTGGAGAAATGGGAACTAAAAAACCAATACATCCAAATGATGATGTCAATAAATCTCAAAGTTCAAACGATACATTTCCAACTGCTATGCATATAGCAGCAGCTGAACAAATTATTCATCATTTATTGCCATCAATTAAAAAATTAAAAGATACATTTCAGTTGAAATCCGATGAGTTCTCTTCTATCATTAAAAGTGGAAGAACGCACTTGATGGATGCAACTCCAATAACATTAGGACAAGAGTTTTCTGCTTATGTACAACAATTATCAAATGATTATGCTAGAATTGAATATTGTTTACAAGGTATTTATGAATTAGCTCTTGGGGGAACTGCTGTAGGAACTGGATTGAATACTCATCCAGAATTTGCTATAAGAGGTGCAGCTACGATATCTGCATTAACAGATCTTCCTTTTGTTACAGCACCAAATAAATTTGAAGCATTAGCGGCACATGATGCTTTAGTATTTGCCCATGGAGCACTAAAAACACTAGCATGTTCATTAATGAAAATAGCAAATGATATTAGGTGGATGGCATCTGGACCCCGTTGCGGATTAGGAGAATTATCAATTCCAGAAAATGAACCTGGAAGTTCAATTATGCCAGGCAAAGTTAATCCTACTCAATCAGAAGCAATTACAATGATAGCGGCCCAAGTGATTGGAAATGATACCTCTATCAATGTTGGAGGCTCTTCAGGCAATTTCGAATTAAATGTATTTAAGCCGGTTATTATTTATAATTTCCTACAAAGTGTTCGCTTATTGGCTGATGGATGTACGATGTTTAATGAACATTGTGCAAAAGGCATTGAAGCAAATCATCAAAAATTAGAATTTTATAATCAAAATACATTAATGCTGGTAACTGCATTGAATACTCATATTGGATATGATAATGCTGCAAAAATTGCAAAGTATGCTCATAAAACAGGCAGTACTTTGAAACAAGCATCTATCGAATTAGGATTATTAAGTGCAGAAGAATTCGACAAATGGGTTAAGCCAGAAGATATGCTTGGACCAAATATTTAGGAAACAATGAAACAAGTACATGCAGAGTTTTTTACAGGAGCTTCAGCACCGATTCATTTTCCAAAAACTGAATCGCCTGAAATTGCCTTTATTGGAAGATCTAATGTTGGTAAGTCATCCCTTATCAATAGCATAGTAAGAAGAAAACAATTAGCATTAACAAGTTCTACTCCTGGAAAAACACAACAAATCAACTTTTTTTTAGTTGAAAATTCATGGATTCTTGTTGATTTACCTGGATTTGGATATGCTTCTGTTGGTAAGGTAAAAAGACTAGAATTCAGTAAGCTAAACTATTCATATCTTGAATCAAGAGAGCAATTAAGAATGGTATGTATGTTGATTGATAGTAGACATGACCCATCACAAACCGATATAGGTTTAATAGAATGGCTTGAAAATCATCATATTAAGTATACAATTCTACTAACAAAATGTGATAAGCTTAAATCAGGAGCAGAAGACGAGCGCAAGGATCAAATCAAAGGTTTAGTGCAATATTGTAATTATTGTATTGATGTACTTACGTATTCTGTTGAAACAGATTTAGGAAGAGAGCATTTATGGGGAATCATAAAACGCGAGTCTAAAGAGTATGACATCATTGGCATGGATGTGCACAATGCAGGTAAAACAGTTCACCCTTCAATTGATGAAGACATAAATTAACTATGAAAAATATACTCACTTTCATTTGTATTGTTTTTGCTTTCTCTCTAGATCTCTATGCCCAACAAGGTGGGTCTAATTATTCTATGTTTGGAATTGGTGATATCAGACAATCAATAGGTGCTGGTTATGATGGCTTAGCAGGAACTCAGCAAGCAGTTCAATCATATCATGCAGTTAACCTTGCCAATCCAGCGATGTGGTCTGCTGCAAAACTAACAAGATTACAAATTGGATTTAGATTTACTCAAACAGCAATTAATCAATTATCTTTATCATCAGCTCAGAATTTTGGAAAATTAGACGGAATGGCAGCAACGTTTCAAGTTGATACATCCTTGGGATTAACAATAAGTGGTGGTATTCATCCCTATAGTATTGTTCAATATTCGGTGAGCGTTCCTGTTATACCAAGTATTCCAGGCTTAAGTGATTTAAGTGGCAATACATTGTCATATGGTCAGGGAGGCTTATCTGCAGCTTTTTTTGGAGCTTCATATAAACCAATACCTTCACTTTCAATAGGAATTGCTGGATTAGGATTATTTGGAACAATCAATAAAGTTGTTCAAACTGAATTGTATTCACAACCATTTATATCAGTAAATCAAAAAACAGATAGATTCTCAGGATCAGGAGTTAAATTCGGATTAGCATGGCAACCACAAGATAATCTTACAATTGGATTTAGTTCTGCACTATACTCAGTGTTAGATTATACATCTGATTTTAGACAAAGCACCCTGAATTCTGGTGGAATAGCATATGATTCAATTTTTAATGGCAAAGGAACGATAGATTTACCTTCATATTATGGAATTGGAATAAGTTATCAAGTACAAAGATGGATGTTTGCAATTGATGCTTCTTTGCAAGACTTTAGTACGATGACATATTCACAAGGAAAATCTACATTTAGATCTACTAAGAAATTTTCAGTAGGAATAGCCAGATTACCATCATATCAATTAGGGCTTCCATTTGATGAGCGTATACAATTGAATGTTGGAGCAGGATATCAAGAATTGTATTATTCTTATGGTGGCCAAAACATAGATGAGTATTTTGGATCTATTGGCATGAATATACCAATTGCAGGTTCTGCTATGATAGATCTTGCATTACAAGCAGGTATTAGAGGAAAATCTGCTGTAGTTGAAGAACAGTTCTTGCGATTTGGATTTTCTATTAGTGCAGGTGAACAGTGGTTTAAACCATTCCCTCGAGAATAAAACATATACTTAGTATCGTTAAATCAGAGTTAAAAATGCGTGAAATCTCTACTTTATCTTCTTTAGAAGGCCGTTCAATTCTTAGGGATATTTTCCGAGAATTACGTTTTGAAAGACAAATGGGAACTGCAAAAATTCTTGCATTAACATGGCGTATTTGCATCAGGGAAAGAGACTTACAAAAATATGGCAAAGAACCAATCAGAGTTTTACATGTATTAGGAACAATCTCAGGCACTTCTTTGTGGCTTGAAGAAATCGTTAATAGATTTTTTTTCTCAACGATTAATTCATTTGTATACGTCGGAGCTGCAGTATTACTTGTAACGATAGGCTTAAGAAGAATTTACGATGTTGTTCCTGATTGGATAGTAATTTCTAGTATATGTTTAGAAGCTTTTCTATTAAGTATTATGTTCTTTATCATGTATTTTTCTCCTATTGACGAAGATAGTGTAGATGAACAAGCAGAAAAAGAACAAAGTAGAGAACTAAGAGATTTAATCAGAGAAGTTGGGGAAATATCTAGAGATTATGCTTCTGTTGCCGTTCGATTAGAACAAATTACTGATGCTTTGCATGATATGGGAATGAGACAAGAAGCTCTTATTAGTACAACTAAAGATGCAGTTTTAATAGCATCTCAAGCAGTATCTCCAAATTCAGAATTATTACAATCAATGCAGGATACTTCTCATCAATTACGATTATTCTCTAATGTTGTATCTCAGTTAAATATATCAACTGAAGCCTTAAGAAGAGAAGAAATTGAATTTGCCGTGCGTAGGGAACTAGAAAAAATTATTGCAGATACCGTAACCTCTGGCTATGTTAAAAAAAACTGAACATAAACGCAGAAGGGTTTCAGAAATATATTTTGTGCTCTATTTGGCAGCACTTATCATGCTATTGCCTGGAAAAAATGAAAAGAAGGGGGATAGTCCTTTAGACCAGATCATTGCTGTATTCCAACAATCTTTCTCTTTACTTCCAGAAAAAAATACCTTGCTTTGTAGAATGTATACCGATACTAAAGGTATGAAGATTATTGAATGCGATTCTTCTAATGTATTACTTATTACGGGCAATGTAAAGGACGTCTCTTTAGAATGTTCGGTAGAAGACCAAGATAGACATGAAATAATAAAAGTAGATAATTCAATCGGCCAAACATTTGGTTTGCAATATGATTCGATAAAAAAATTAGTTTTTTTCTATTGGCATCCCCCAGAATCATTATTTGAAAATTCAAGTAGTTCTAGAAGTTATTTGGTAACAATTCGAGCATTCGCAAGGCCTGATATTGGCGATAATAGTACAATGAATAAGATTATAGAAGGCGTGGGATCGGTATTAAGAACAGAAGCAAAATTTAGCATTTCTATTCTTGCAGAAGGCCTTGGAAATGAAGATCAAACAAAGATAGTTCAAATACCAGCTGAAACTACTTATAGCAAGGTAACAGTTGTTTCTCCATTACAAAATATACAAAATCCAGAAGATCAAAATCGTAAAGGACAATCCTCAGTTCAAGAGTTCTCTTTATTGCCGATAAATTCTAAGCTAAGTAATTTGTCATTCCAACCGTGGTCTAATAAAATAGTAATAACTGGTATTACTAATCTGAATGATTATGAAAAAAAACCTAGTATAAGAATAGGAACTATTTCTGATGGAACTGCAGAAATATCTGAAATAAAAACAGATGCATTAATTGTTAAAGGATATGCCCCGAAGAATTCGTCAATGAAAGTAATTGTTACAGCACAAAGAAAAATTGATAATAAGGAATTATCAGCAGAATTTATTGTTACTTCACAAGAAGCAAAAAAACCAATATATCCTTTGTATATGTATCCTGGATTAACATATCAGTTTAAATCTGGCTTGCCTTTTATGCGCGAGGTAAGGTCATTATTAAAGAATGGTAATTCAGTACTTTTATCTAGCCCAAATGGAAGTGATTTCGATTTTACACCCGAACAGTCTGATATAGGCCAAACATTAACATTCGAAAGACAATATAATGGAGCAACCTATGGCCAGCTGTTTACAATCAATATTGTACCATATCCAGTCCCAGAAATCATCAAAGAATCTAAGGCTAATGGATATGCCTTGATTGAAATTAAAACAATGGGGATTAATAATGGAAAATTAAACAGATCTAAATTATTGGTTATAGATGGCTCTAATTCTAATTGTATTGGGCCGCAAGAATTATTTGGCAATATAAAACAAGATGAAAAAAAGCTAATAAGAGTTCAGCAATTCAAATTTATGCCAAAAGATCCGTCAAAACCTATGAAAATCACAGTAAAAGCTATAGATGATTTTGGGAAGAACTCTCCCAATAAAACAATAATGATAGATCCCGATAACTGATCAAAATTGATCCATTGATATAAAATTCATTAATTTGACAATTAATTAACATAAACATAATATTAGATATATAAAGGTAATGATATGGATTTGTTCGAACGTTGTTATTCATTTACCCGAGCTGACGAAGTAAAGGCAATGGGATTATATCCATATTTCCGTACAATTGAAGAAAATGAAGGACCTGTTGTTTCTATGGAAGGCCGAAAAATTATTATGGCGGGCTCTAATAATTATCTTGGATTAACGGCTCATCCACGGGTACGTGAAGCTGCTATCAAAGCAATCCATCAATATGGAACAGGTTGTTCTGGCTCTAGATATTTAACAGGAACTATTGATTTACATATTCAATTAGAAGAAAAACTAGCAGAATATTTAGGCTACGAATCTGTGCTATTATTTAGTACTGGCTATCAAACAGCTTTAGGTGTGATAAGTGGTTTAGTATCCAAAGGAGATTATGTAATTTCTGACAAAGAGAATCATGCTTGTATCATCAATGGAGCTATGCTTGCAAAGGGTGGATTTGCAGAATTTGTTAGATATAAGCATAATGATATGGAAGATCTTGAAAAAACACTTAAAAGAATTCCAGATAGCGCAGGTAAATTAATAGTAACAGATGGCGTATTTTCTGTTTCAGGAGAAGTAGTAGACTTACCTGGTATCATTGATATGGCAGAAAAATATGGTGCCAGAGTATTAGTAGATGATGCTCATGCTACCGGAGTAATTGGGAAAGGTGGTAGGGGAACAGCTAGCCTGTATGATCTAACTTCAAGAACAGATATGACAATGGGCACTTTCTCTAAAACATTTGCATCACTTGGTGGATTTGTAGCTGGCCCCGAAAGAGTAATCAATTTTCTTAAACATCATTCACCAGCACTTATTTTTAGTGCAAGCCCAACTCCAGCTTCTTGTGCAGCCGCTTTAGCAGCATTAGAAATCTTACAAGAGCAGCCAGAATTAGTAGATAAGTTAATCGCAAATGCAGATTATATGCGTAAGGGCTTTGCAGACCTTGGATTTAATGTATATAATAGTCCAACTGGCATTGTACCAGTTATTGTTGGTGATGTAGATACAGCACTAGTTTTTTGGAGAAAACTATATGATAAAGGTGTATTTGTTAATGCCTTTGTTCCACCTGGAGTGCCACCAAATATGAGTATGATGCGTACAAGTTATATGGCTTCTCATCAAAAAGAACATTTAGACAAGATTTTAGAAGTCTTTAACATAGTAGGCCTTGAACTTGGACTAATCAACCAATAAAAATATAGTAAAAAAGCCGCTCTAGCAGCGGCATTTTTATTGTGGAGTGAATGTATTTCAGTAATCTTACAGACGAAAACACTTATCTTTGCGTCAAATCAAATAATAGAATATCATAGAGCACATACATGAAATTCATACTATTAAACTTTCTTCTTTGTGGCATTACTTCCATAGCAGTACTTGCTCAAGATAAAAACAATAATCATCCAGTATATACAATAACTGTTCAAGAACTGGATGTTATTTTAGGTGATATTACAATTGAATTGTTTCCTGAAACAGCCCATAATCACTGTGCGAATTTTGATAGTTTAGTTAAGATTGGTTTTTATGATGGGACTGCATTTCATAGAATAGACCCTGATTTTATGATTCAAGGTGGAGATCCCAATAGCAAAAACCCTACAAAAGATCCGTCTACTTGGGGTTTTGGAGATGAATCTCAAAAGAAAATTCCGGCTGAATTTAATAGTATATCTCATAAACGTGGAATTTTATCTGCTGCACGAGGTGAAAATATCAATAGTGCAGATTCTCAGTTTTTTATATGTGTAAAAGATTCAGAATTTTTAGATGGAGAATATACCGCTTATGGAAAAGTACTACAAGGAATGGAAATAGTTGATAAAGTTGCTGAATCTTCAAGAGATAAAGCCACCGAGAGACCACTTAAAAAAATAACAATGAAAATAGTTAAGAAATAAAATAATTTTGATTCATATAAAGATATTTAAGGAGAAGTTATGAAAAAATCATATGCACTTTTACATATGTTTACAATGTTTGTTTTGTCTATATTTTTTATACCTTTTGCAGGAGCGCAACAAATCGTGCTTACAAATCCAGAACCTACAGTAACAAATACAGTTACTATGACAACCAATTATGGAAATATCGTTATTGGGCTTTATGGCAATGATGCCCCCAAAACAGTAGCTAACTTTATCGGTTTGGCAGAAAAAGATGTGTATAATGGAGTATTGTTCCACCGAGTTGTTCCAGGTTTTGTTATTCAAGCAGGTGATCCAAAAACTAAGGATGAATCCCTAAAATCACAATGGGGAACTGGTGGAGAAAGTATTTATGGTGGTGAATTTGAAGATGAATTAATACAAACAACTCCAAGTTGGAAAATTGGATATGCGCGTGGAGTATTAGCAATGGCTAATAGAGGTCAACATACAAATACAAGTCAGTTTTTTATATGCCTTGGAGACTTAGGCTTGCCAAAAAGCTATACAATGTTTGGAAAAGTAATGGTGGGTATGGATATCGTAGATAAAATTGCAGCAGTTCCTTTAAATGGAAGTACTCCAAAAGATCCAGTGATTATTCAGTCTATCTCAACCAAACCTGTAAAAAAATAGTTATCATCTTAGAATATCAGAAAGCCTGCACCTGTTTTTAACGGATGCAGGCATTCATTTTCTTATACCATATCAATCATGAAACCATTATCAATATATACAGTATCGGCTTCTTTACCATCATCACTTCTAGCATTAAAAGAATTAGCCTATAATTTTTGGTGGTGCTGGAATGATGAAGCTGCATCCTTGTTTAGTGCTATAGATAGTAATTTATGGTTAGAATTACATAGAAATCCAGTTGCATTACTCAATCACATTCCAATATCCAGATTAGAATATCTGGAAAATGATAAAGGATTTATTGAAAAATTACAATCTGTGCATGCATCTTTTGTATCGTATATCAATAGTACTTCATGGTTTCAGGAGTCGGTTTCATCAGCACAGCATGGAAAGATTGCTTACTTTTCATTGGAATTTGGAATAAATGAAAGCTTTCCCAATTATTCTGGTGGATTAGGAATCTTAGCAGGAGATCATCTTAAATCAGCAAGTGATTTAGGATTGCCTTTAGTAGCTGTTGGATTATTATATCAAATGGGTTATTTCAGACAACATATTTCGTCTAGTGGCTGGCAAACAGAAAGTTATTTTGAAAATGATTTTTATTCTATGCCATTAGAATTAATGAAAAACTCTGAGGCAATACCATATATAGTAGAAATTGCAATGCCTAATTCGCCTGTATATGCGCATATCTGGCGTGCAATGATAGGTAAAACTGCTTTGTATTTATTAGATACAAATATTATCGAAAATGCTGAAATTCCTGAATATAGAGATATCACTGATCAACTATATGGTGGAAATACAGAAACAAGGATTCAGCAAGAAATTGTATTGGGAATAGGTGGCATTAAAGCTTTACGATTATTAGGAATACATCCAAGTATCATCCATATTAATGAAGGTCATGCAGCATTTGCTACTTTAGAAAGAGCTCATAATATCATGCATGATTTTCAAACTGATTTCTATACAGCAATGGAATTAGCTCATGCTGGAATGATTTTTACTACCCATACGCCAGTGCCAGCAGGAAATGAAGTATTCCCTGTATCATTAATAGATACATATTTTTCTGCGTATTGGCACAAATTAGGAATTAGTAGAGAAGAATTCTTGCAATTAGGACAAGTAAATTCAAATGATCCAGAATTATTCTCAATGACAGTACTCGCCTTAAGAATGTCATCATATAGAAATGGTGTAAGTGCATTACATGGTAAAGTTGCACGATCAATGTGGCAACCATTATGGCAAGATTTTCTCGAAGAAGAAATACCAATTCATCATATAACCAATGGAATTCATACATCTACTTGGGTGGCTGGCAAACTTGGAGAATTATTTGATACATATCTTGGACCAATGTGGCGAAAAGAAACACATAATAAAGAAATGTGGAAATCAATAGGGGATATTCCCTCAGATCAATTATGGAAAGTTCATCAATATTATACATCTGAATTAGTAGACTTTGCAAGAACATATTTGCAAAATAGAAAAGGTACAATTCTTTCTAATAGACAAAAAGCTTATATAAATCGATTCCTTAATCCACAAGCTTTAACAATTGGATTTGCTCGCAGATTTGCTACATACAAAAGAGCAAATTTATTGTTTAGAGATATGGGCAGACTTAAAAAAATGTTAACCAATCCTGATCTGCCTGTTCAAATAATCCTTGCAGGAAAGGCGCATCCACATGATAATGCTGGTAAAGAAATTATACAGTCTATCATTCATGCAATCAAAGAGCATGGATTAGAAGATCATATAATATTTCTAGAGGATTATAGCATGGCTATTGCTTCAGCAATGGTAAAAGGATGTGATATTTGGCTAAATACACCAAGACGTCCACATGAAGCCAGCGGAACCAGTGGAATGAAAGCTGCAATGAATGGATGTTTACACTGCAGTATTATGGATGGATGGTGGGATGAATCATATAATGGCGATAATGGATTTTCAATCGGATCTACAGAGCAATATGCATCAACAGAAGATCAAGACAGAGCAGAATCTTTGTCACTTTATGAGATCTTAGAACAAGAGATTATTCCCACTTTTTATCATAGAAATAAGCAAGGAATCCCAGAGCTATGGGTAGAGAAAATGAAATCTTCTATTATGTCGATTGCACCTGAATTTTCTACTGCCCGAATGGTAAGAGATTATACAAGAAAATTTTATTTACCAGCATTACAGAGATATGCTGTTTTGCAAAAAAATAATTTAGAAGGTGCAAAAGAATTAAGAAACTGGAAAAAACATATCTATCATAATTGGGAAATTGTTTCATTTGGAATAATCTCAATTCAGGGTATTTCGCATGCTGCAATAGGAAAACACATTAAAGTATATGCAGAAGTGTATACTGGCAATCTATCTGAAAAAGATCTTTTAGTAGAAGCAGTGTATGGAAAAATAAATGCTCAAGGCGATCTGCAATATGTGTCAAAACAAATATTGACTTTTCAAGGGTATACAGATGGAAAAGCATGGTTTGAAGGACAATTTTTGAGTGAATTTGGTGGACAACAAGGTTGTACGGTTCGAGTATTACCTACACATACTTTATTGACAGATAATGCCGATATTGGATTATGTACTTGGGCTAAACAGCAATAATATGAATTTATGGAGATCTTTTTATGCCTAAATCAGGCTATATCGCAATAATTGGTAAGCCAAATGTTGGTAAATCAACGCTAATGAATGCTATCATTGGCTCAAAACTTTCTATTGTAACGCCTAAGCCACAAACAACTAGGCGTAATGTATTAGGTATATATACACAAAAAGAAACTCAAATGGTTTTTATTGATACACCTGGCGTCCTAAAACCACGGTATGAATTACATAAGTCCATGATGAATTTTGTTGAGGAGTCCTTAAGTGGTGCTGATATAATTATAGTTATAGCAGACGTTACCAGGCCAGAAACTGCTACAAGGGTATTAACACCTCCTTTTATAGAAGCACTAAAAACATTAAAAAAACCATGCATCGCTATCTTAAATAAAATGGATGCATTGTCTGATAAAACCCAAGCATTACCTTTTATCTCTGCACTTGAAGAATTAGGAGTATTCACTGAATTTATTCCAATTTCTGCCTTACAAAAAGATAATACAGATACACTGGTTAATATTCTAGAATCTTTACTTCCAGAGGGAGAATTCTTTCATGATCCTGAAATATTAAGTACAATGCCACAAAGATTTTTTGTTTCTGAATTGATAAGAGAAACTGTTTTTGAATTATTCAAAGAAGAAATTCCTTATTCTACAGAAGTTACAATTTCAGAATTCAAAGAAAGAGAAAAAGGCAAATGGTATATAGCCGCAGATATCATCATTGAAAAAGAATCACAGAAGGCAATTCTTATCGGTGAAAAAGGATCTAAAATCAAACAAATTGGGTTATTATCAAGAGATAAAGTAGAAGAACACCTTGAATTCCCCGTTTTTTTAGAATTATTTGTTAAGGTTAGAGAAGATTGGCGATCAAAAACTACTTATTTGCGTTCTTTTGGCTATTAAACTGTATTTTTGCAAATATTATTCACTAGTACTTTTAGATATTTGTTTTCAATAAAAATATGTTTAGTACTATCCATACACTTTCTCTGTACTCTGTAAAGGTTTTTTAATATGGGTGTGAAATTCGTATCTAATAAGGACGAAACCCTGCGCCTGTTCGATAATCCAATACTGGAATATTGTACACATATTCATCCAATTACTCCATTTATAGTGTATATCCCTTTAGTATTGATATTACAGATAAGTGCTTTGCAATATCTTGTATTATCACAACAAGTTCTTTTTCCTATACTTGGTTTATTGATTTGGACATTATTCGAATATGTTCTTCACAGATATATATTCCATTATAAACCTAAAACTGGATGGGGAAAAAAACTGCATTTTATGTCTCATGGTATCCATCATGATTATCCACGCGATAGTACTAGACTGGTAATGCCTTTATTAATAAGTTTA
Organism: Bacteroidota bacterium; assembly: GCA_049317525.1. Classification (GTDB taxonomy): domain Bacteria; phylum Bacteroidota; class Ignavibacteria; order Kapaibacteriales; family UBA961; genus UBA961. The sequence continues at coordinate 23,324 of JBMOIC010000020.1, forward strand.
CCATTAGCTACAATATTGTTTATTCCAACATTTTTATTTTTGGGATATATTGGATTTTCTCTCTTTGCAGGTTTCCTTTTTGGTTATGTGTGCTATGATGGAATACATTATGCTGCTCATCATATGCAAATGAAAAGTAAGATAGGAAGATTTATTCAGCAATATCATCTTAAACATCATTTTTTGGATGATGATAATTATTATGGTGTTTCAAGTCCACTTTGGGATATAGTTTTTTCAACATATCCCCACAAGAAGAAAAAAGAATTACACGATACATTTGACACATAGAATTATTCAATTTTAATTTTTATTTCAGGATTATATATGCCTGTATCCAAAGAAACCATACTTGGAAAAGTTCAAGCAATTAGCCCAGTTGCTACAATGCATGAACATCAATCACAGATTACTATTCTTGTTCCTGTAGAAGATCTATTCGCTGTATGCCTTAATTTGAGAGATGATGAGCATACTCAGTTTTCTATGCTTGTAGACGCAACGGTTACAGATAGAGCTACCAGAAAAGATAGATTTGAAGTAATTTATTTTTTAAGATCATTACCTTTGAATGCTAGGGTTCGCATAAAAACAATTATACAAGAAAGAAATCCAATTTGCCCATCATTAACAGAGATATGGGAATCTGCCAATTGGTATGAACGCGAAGCATATGATATGTATGGAGTTATATTCGAAGGACATCCAGACTTAAGAAGATTTTATATGCCAGAAGATTTTGCAGATCCAGCAACCGGAGAACCATTATATCCATTAAGAAAAGATTTTCCAGTGATGGGCATTCCTGGGTCTATGCCATTGCCACCATATCCTGAAAAAGGACATCAGAACTGATGCTATCGAGATTTTATATTAGATGTGTTTTTAGCTGTCTTTATATAACATTTTCATTATACGGAATTGGATGCCTTTTTGTTCGTGAAGATGATTTTGCTCCTTCTGTGGCTTTAAGTCCTAAAACTGAACTTGAATTATCTGATATTGTTGTTACATCTGTTGATGGCGACTTTTTAGCTTTATTACCAAAAAATTGGACATTCATAGAAAAAACGTCTTTGCAATTATCAGATGTCTTTGCAATTGCAATTAATCCAGAATATAACTCCAGTTTAGTGTTCACTAAAATTCCATTTGCAGAAAAAAAAGAAATATTACCATTTGATAATAAAGAATTGATTAGAATAGGTATAGCAAAACATATTGCTAAATCTAATGGAAAAGTGAGACAGTTAGGTAAAGGCTATGAATTGATTCTTGGGCCAAAAAAGTTTGGATACTTTGAATATATAGGTTCACAGCAAACACATAAAACCAGATCTGTCGTCTGTTTATCATCTTTAGGTAATATCTATGAGATTTCTTTAGTGCCTGTATCTGTAACTGGTAAATCTGCACCCTCAGAAGAAGTTTCTGACAAGTTATTTAGATCATTTATTACTGCAATTCAATATTAATATTTTGCATGAAACAATTATCCCCTGATATCGAAGTATTTCTATCCCATGTAGAATCTGCAGGAATAAGCCTTAGAAAAAGGATAGATATTGGATTGATTTTTGACTATGCTGCTCTTCATAATAATTACGATCAAATTAATGATCTTGTTTTTACAGGAAAGATTGTTTGGAATACATATTCAGCATTAAAGAAAAGAAATCAAACTGATGAAGGATATGACCTATTAGAAAAACAATTCATGGAATCCGTGCATACTTTAAGAAACAGTATATGCCAACAAAGTATTGGATATACTAAAGAAGAACAATCAAGAATTGAGGAGATCTATTTAACTATGTCGCAAGGAACATTACGTAATATTGTAGACTTAGCACATGATTTATCCGAGATAAAAAATCTTCAAAATAGCGCAAAGCATAAAAAGTAAAAGATCTACTTCTTGATTGATATCAACATTTTCATTATTAAATGGTAAAAAATCCTACAATGGAACAATATCGAAATTTCTGTATTATAGCTCATATAGATCATGGAAAATCTACTCTAGCAGATAGGCTTCTGGAAAAAACAGGAAGAGTTTCCAGCAGAGAAATGGTAATGAATCAAATATTGGATGATAATCCTTTAGAACAAGAAAGGGGAATTACCATTAAGCTACATGCCATTCAAATGCAATATGCAGCTAATGATGGTAAGTCGTATACGTTGAATTTGATTGATACACCAGGACATGTTGATTTTTCTTATGAAGTTTCTAGATCTTTATCAGCTTGCGAAGGTGCATTATTAGTTGTAGATGCAACTCAAGGAGTTGAAGCACAAACAATTAGTAATCTATATCTTGCAATAGAAGCCGGATTAGAAATTATTCCCGTTATTAATAAAATCGATTTACCAAGCGCTGTTACTACATTGGAATCCGTTAAAAAACAGATCATCGATTTAATCGGCTGTAAAGAATCAGACATAGTTTTAGCTTCTGCAAAAGCAGGTATTGGAATAGAAGATGTACTCGAAGCAGTGATAGAAAGAATTCCAGCACCAAAAGGAGACCCAAATAAGCCTTTAAGAGCACTCATTTATGATTCAGTTTTTGATCCATATCGTGGTGTAATTGTTTACTTAAGAGTTTTTGACGGTACTTTAAGAGAAAAAGACAATGTACTGTTTATGGCTACAGATCAAGCGTACGAGGTAGATGAAGCAGGCGTTTTATTTATGAAACGTCATAGAACCGGAGTACTCTCCGCAGGTGATGTGGGTTATATAAATGCAAGTATAAGGCAACTTCAAGACACAAAAGTTGGTGATACCGTTACTTTAGTCAATAATCCCTGCGAAAAGATGATTGAAGGGTTTAGAGAGGTAAAGCCAATGGTTTTTAGTGGAATTTACCCGGTAGAAAATGATGGATTTGAAGCTTTACGTGAAGCTTTAGGCAAATTATCACTTAATGATGCTGCCATTATTTATGAACCTGAATCTTCTATTGCTTTAGGTTTTGGATTTAGATGCGGATTTCTTGGTTTGCTCCATATGGAAATAGTGCAAGAACGCTTAGAAAGAGAATTTAATCAAGTAATTGTGACAACTGTTCCCAATGTACGATATAAAGTATTGAAAACAAATGGTGAAGAATTATGGGTAGATAATCCAGCCCAAATGCCACCTGTTGGAAATATCAAAGAAATTCAGGAACCATTTATAAAAGCTCAAATCATTTCTCCTACCGATTATGTAGGTGCTATAATGAAATTGTGCATGGAAAGAAGAGGAACATTATTAGGACAGCATTATTTATCGCAAACAAGGGTTGATTTGAGTTTTGAATTGCCTTTGGGAGAAGTAATTTTTGATTTTTATGATAAATTGAAATCTTCAACTAAAGGATATGCTTCTTTAGATTATGATTATGCCGATTATAGAGTTGGTGATTTAGTACGATTAGATATCCTATTAAATGGAGAACCAGTAGATGCACTTTCTAGTATAGTTCATCGCTCAAAATCATATGAATGGGGGAGAAAATTATGCTCTAAATTAAGAGAATTGATTCCTAGACAAATGTTTGAAGTTGCTATTCAAGCAGCAATTGGAGCTAAAATAGTAGCAAGAGATACCATAAGTGCAATGAGAAAAAATGTTCTTGCAAAATGTTATGGTGGAGATATTTCTCGTAAAAGAAAACTTATTGAGAAACAGAAGGAAGGAAAAAAACGAATGAAACAAATTGGCAGAGTTGAAGTACCTCAAGAAGCATTTCTTGCAGTACTATCTATAGACGATTAAGAAAATCTAGTCTAATGCAATTCTGAGTTCTGCCAAAACCTGAAGATTAGCTATAGTAAAATTACTATTAGGATAAGACGACATGCCTGTAAATGGAATTGTATACAGTACCGTTGGGCCAATTATTGCTCTATTTCCAACACGAAATTCAGCACCTAAGCCTGATTGTAGGCCAATATAAATTGAATTAGCCTTTGCTAATGGCCCATCTTGAATTATAGCTAATTCTTCGGATACAATTCGTGGGTCGGTAGATGGATCTAAGCTAATTATTACAGTTTCACCAGAAGATAAAACAGCACTTCTAATTAATAATTGTTTTGTGTGAGTTAATGTTGGTGTAATCAGCATACCTGCATTAATTCCAACTCTTCCGAAAAACCTAGTACCAACAAAATATTTTATATAAGGCGTAATACCAATATAAGATGTTGTAATTTCGGCATTATGTCTAAATGGAACCATAATGTTAGCTTTAGTTCCTGCAGCAGTTTTTTCAATCGTCATCTGCTCTGTTTCTTGATATCTTGCATCCATTCCAATATATCGATAATCTAGTCCAGCACCCCATACCACTTTTGAAGTTAATTCATTTTCATAGCTAAGGCCTAGTGAAAAAGTTAGCCCTCTGCCTCCTTCAAAACTGCAATTACAGGCATCGGTAATTAGAGACTTATTTTGTATTGCAGAGCCAAAGCCAATCCATCCACCTATCTGTTCTGGCTTAGCCCAAAAGGAAGCGTTTCTTGGGTCTGATACAGTAGATTGTCCTTTAACAGAATGAAATCCCAGAATGAATAAAGGGATAATTAGAAAATAATGTAATTGAGTCATTGTATAGTTGTAGGCGATGAAGATTGAATGAAAAGTGAGTATTACCTTAACTGTAAAATTTACAGCTTTAATACTTGTTAAGCAAAGGTTTTAATTTAACGGATGTGTCTGCAAATAATTTTTTATGGAACTTAGATTTCTATTTATCATGTTGGTAATTTTGATTATGTTTTTTTCTAATGCTTACTTTTTCTTTTTATGAACACTTCTGAAATACTCTATACATCAAAAGGTATGAAATCACCTGATGAATCATTTCTTTATAAAGGTGCCAGAGGAGCAGCAATCAGAATATTAAGTCGTTTTGAAAGAAGTGATTCATATCTTGATAAACTATTAGAATATGAATTAAGAGTTGGAGAATTATGTATACAAGACAAAGCACTTCTGACAGAATTAGTTAATGGTACTATACGATGGATGGGGAAATTAGATTGGGTTTTAACTGGTTTTTATCATGGGGAATTTGATAAATGCTTAACTCCAATTAAAAATGCTATGAGAATAGCACTGTATCAAATTATGTTTCTTAATAAAATTCCACATGCAGCTGCAATTAATGAAAGCGTAGAAATCATCAAAAGAATCAAAGGTGATAAATCTGCTGGAATAGTTAATGGCGTTTTAAGAAATATTACCAGAAACTTAGATAATATTAGATATCCAAATCCTGAAGAAGATAAAGTATGGTATTACTCAGTTATATATTCTCATCCTAAATGGTTGGTAAAACATTGGATGGAGATAATGACCGAAAAGCAATTAGAACTTTTTTTACAAGCTAATATTGCACGCCCAATATTAACATTAAGAGTAAATACATTAAAATCCTCAGTAGCCACCATTAGTGATTGGTTAGAAGAACATTCTATATCCTTTACATTATCAGAATTACATAAAAACTCGATTTTTGTAGGTTCTTTAAGAGATATATCATCAAGTGATATTTTTAAGGAAGGATTAGTTACTGTACAAGATTCAAGTGCTTCTATGGCAGCACTGTTAACACATGCGCAACCTGGTATGACAGTTATAGATCTTTGCGCTGCACCTGGAGGTAAGTCCTTTTATGTTGCTGAACAAATGAATAATAAAGGAACAGTACTTGCTTTAGATAAGTATGAAGCAAAAATGCGTTTTCTCTCTGAGGGGGCCCAAAGATTGGGCATAGATATTATACAACCAATTATTGCTGATGCAACAAGTTTTGAACATGAACAAGTTGATATTGTAATGGCAGATGTTCCTTGTTCAGGTTTTGGTACATTGTCCAAAAAACCTGATATCAAATGGAAAAGAGATCAGGCTGATATCGCTAAATTAATTCCCTTGCAAAGAGAAATATTGAATCATGCAGCATCTCTTGTTAAGCCTGGAGGAGTATTAGTATACTCTACTTGTACTATAGAACCAAAAGAAAATCAAGAGAATATCGAATGGTTTCTTGAACAGCATCCTGAATTCTATCTTGATGAAGCACATAAGTATTTACCATCAGAGATTTGTTTTGATGGGTATATGAAAACAATACCTGGAACTTGTGCTACAGACGGAGCATTTGCAGCAAGATTAGTAAAACATTAATTTCTTTTGGCAAAAGCAATATCCGGAACGCTTTGAACCGACGCTTCAAATTGAATAAATACCCCTTTATTATCTTTTTGAATAACCGATCCATTCTTTGCTTTTACAAACATCTTAACATAGTTTCTAGAAGCAGTTTTTAATAATAAGATAAATCCTTTGTCTTTTTCTTGAATATCAGAAGCTATGTTTTCCAAAGGATTTAATGCAGTACCAATTGGAGAAGTATCAAAAATCTGACTTAAACTATCAATATTTTGATATACAAAAGGATTAATGCCAAAGTTAAAAATATATGTTTTTCTGGCCGAGATACCCGCTTGGATGCCCCTAATAATTGTTCCATCATTATCTACAAAAGAACTCGCTCTTGGGGTTGATAGAGAATAAGAAATTGGATTAACAGAAGAATCTGCGACTACACAAATATCCCACTGGGATGCATTTTGTATCGATAAAGCAGAGCCATTTAGAAAGTTATATCCACAACTAAGTGATTCATTAAAATATAATGTCCCTTCAACTCTTCTAGCTGCAGCCCATTTAATGTCAATTGGATTACTTACTGTGTCTGCCGATCTTGCTTGAACTCTAAATGTAAAAACAATACCCTCGTTTAAATCATTAAATTGAAATACCGAGTCAGTTCCAATCTGTTCTGTTCTAATAATGCTAAGCATTGGATCTAATAAAGAAATTGTATAACCAATTACAGTACTTTTTGGGGGTGTCCACTTGATTCTTACAGAATTCTGATTAATAGAAGTTGCCATTAAATTACTTGGTTTTGAAGGCATATTAATAGAAGGATATGTTGTGCCTTCACAACCCATAATTGTATATGCAAGCCCTAACAACATCACCCATTGGAATATCTTATTCATATATATTTCCTGAACAGCTTAGATAAATTTATTAGTAAGTTAATAACTCATACAATGTTATTCAACAAAGATCTTTATTAAACTTATATATTCATATAAATGCATTGAAATTTGATCTAATAGCATTCTTATTCGTCTCGTTTTTCTATTTTTGCATTCTTTGCTTAAGAATAATTATATAAAATGATCATATCAACCATGATACAAAGAGTTAATTATGCAATTGTTTGAATCACTTGCCCAGTTTGGACACGAAGAAGTTCTTTTTTATTCTGATCCGAAAACTGGCCTAAGAGCTATAATAGGAGTACATTCTACGGTATTAGGGCCTGCATTAGGTGGAACCCGTATGTGGAATTATACAAATGATCAAGAAGCTATCACCGACGTACTTCGATTATCTAGAGGTATGACATATAAAGCCGCAGTAGCAGGTTTAAATCTTGGTGGAGGTAAGGCTGTTATTATTGGTGATGCCAAAACGCAGAAAACCGAAGGCCTTTTTAGAGCATATGGACGTGCTGTTGAATCTTTAGGTGGTAGATATATTACCGCAGAAGATGTAAATACAAATGTTAGAGATATGGATTGGATACATACTGAAACTGAATATGTAACTGGAGTAGGTGGTATTGGCGGAAGTGGCGATCCATCTCCTTTTACAGCATATGGTGTGTATTGTGGTATTAAAGCTTGTGCAAAAAAACAACTAGGTAAAGACTCTATTTCTGGACTAAAAGTGGCTGTTCAAGGTGCGGGAAATGTTGCATCATATGTTGTACAACATTTAACCAAAGATGGCGCAATAGTGTATGTAACAGATATTTACGAAGATAAAGCCAAGAAATTAGCCGCAGAAACTGGGTCGCATTTTGTTTCTCCAGAATCAATTTTATCAATTGATTGTGATATTGTATCTCCCAATGCATTAGGAGCAATATTAAATGACACATCAATTTCTGAGCTTAAATGCTCGATAATTGCTGGTGGTGCAAATAATCAATTAGAAGATGAAATAAAGCATGGCGAAATGTTGAAAGCAAGAGGGATATTATATGCTCCAGATTATGTTATTAATGCTGGTGGTTTGATGAATGTTGCCTCTGAAGTTGATGGATATAATAAAGAATCCGTATTACGCAAAGCAGAAGGAATATATGATACATTGCTAACTATATTTTCTTTAAGCGAAGCACAAAATATTTTAACGATTCAAGCATCAAATGCACTTGCTGAACAAAGAATAGCAAGTGTTGCACATGTTCATAGAACATACAATGGTCAAACAATTATAAATCGTTGATATATAGTTAATTATTAATTCATTAAAACAAGTATAAAGTGGTATCTGAATTTCCTATTAGCCAATTTAGGCAAATCAATGGAACACGCAGAATGGCTCGCGAAAAAGTGATGCAATTGCTTGTTTCATGTTCTTCTTCTGATATTTCATGGGAGGAGATATTTCCACATATAGTTTTTAGGAATTTTAGTTTTCTGGAACATGAAGCAGAACCCCAAAAGCTGTTAACCACCGAAGAGATCAATGAATTAGACTCAGATACGAGAATTCATTGGGAAGAGAGCGAATTAGATTTTATCAAAGAATTAACACAGTATACTCTTGCAGAAACAGAATTTACTGATGGATTATTAGAAAGATTTGCTCAAAATTGGGAATTAGAAAGAATAGCATTAATGGATAGAGTTCTCTTAAGAATGGCAACAGCCGAACTTATACATTTTGAGACAATACCAACAAAAGTAACAATTAATGAAATTATTGAATTAGCTAAAAGATATTCTACAGATAAAAGCAATGTTTTTATTAATGGTGTATTAGATGCTGTTGTAGTAGAGTTAATTGCGGAAAACAAATTGTCTAAAAGTGGCCGTGGATTAATTAGTTAAATGATAATATTTGTGTTTAGCATGTATATAGGATTCATAAACTTATGAAGGCAATTATTCCAGTTGCTGGTGTAGGCACCAGATTAAGACCTCATACATATACTTTGCCCAAAGTATTGTTAAATGTTGCTGGAAAACCAATTCTGGGTCATATCCTTGATGCTTTACAGCAACATAATATTGATGAAGCAACTATTATTGTTGGCTATATGGGTGATTTGGTAGAAGACTATGTTCGCCGAAATTATTCCATGAATGTAACATTTATCTATCAAGAAGAAAGGCTTGGTTTAGGACATTCCATCTGGATAGCAAGAGAACATATCACGGACAATGAGCCTTTACTGATTATTCTTGGTGATACAATCTTTGATGTTGATTTAAGCCTTGCAACAAATTCTAGATTTAGTACATTAGGCGTTAAATCTGTAGATGATCCAAGACGATTTGGAGTAGTTGAATTAGAGAAAGGATTTATTTCTAGGTTAATTGAAAAACCAGAAAATCCAACAACAAATTTAGCATTGGTAGGTTTGTACTTTATTAATAATCCAACATTATTAGTTGATTCTTTGCAAACATTAATTGATAATAATATTCGTACTCGCGATGAATATCAATTAACAGATGCCTTGCAAATGATGATAGATAAAGGTGAAAAGTTTACAACATTTCCTGTAGAAGGTTGGTATGATTGTGGGAAACCAGAAACATTACTATCTACAAATCGATATTTATTAGATGGAAAATCAACATATAAAACTCCAGAGGGAGCAGTCATTATTCCGCCTGCTTTTGTAGCTGAAAATGCAATTGTTGAGCGTTCTGTAATTGGGCCTTATACTACTGTTGCATCTGGTGCTACTGTTATTGATAGCGTTGTCAGAGACTCAATCATTAGTGATGGCGCTACAGTTACTGCCTCTACATTAGAGCAGTCTATCATAGGTAATAATGCGATTGTGAAAGGTAAGTTTTCGCGATTAAATGTTGGTGATTCAAGTGAAATTGACCGTAGTTAATACCTTAAACATCATTTTATATTTTTACTAGATATTTTATGTCATATTTATTTACGTCTGAATCCGTATCTGAAGGACATCCCGATAAGATTTGTGATCAAATTTCGGATGCTGTTTTGGATGCTGTATTAAAAGAAGATCCCACAAGTAGAGTTGCTTGTGAATGCTTTGCTTCTACCGGATTGATTATGGTTGGTGGAGAAATCACAACTGAAACATATATTGATCTTCCAGATATTGTAAGGGAAGTAATTAGAAAGATTGGCTATACAAAAGCTGAATATAGATTTGATGCTGATTCTTGTGCTGTATTAAATGTGATAAATCGTCAATCTCCAGATATTGCTATGGGTGTTAATACTGGTGGGGCAGGCGATCAAGGTATGATGTTTGGATATGCATGTACAGAAACCGAAGAATTAATGCCAGCAGCTTTAATGTATTCTCATGCTTTAGTAAAAAAATTAGCAGATATCCGTAAACAACAATCCTCTTTAATGCCATATCTAAGGCCTGATGCAAAAGCACAGGTAACCGTAGCATATGGCGATTCTGGTGAAATTACAAGAGTTGATGCAATAGTGGTATCTACACAACATGACCCAATTAATAGTCAATCTATTATTCATCATGATGTAATGGAACACATTATTAAACAAGTTATTCCTTCTCATTTAATAGATTCCCAAACAAAGTTTCATATAAATCCTACCGGTAATTTTGAGATTGGTGGACCACATGGCGATACGGGTTTAACTGGACGTAAAATTATCGTTGATACCTATGGCGGAAAAGCACCACATGGTGGTGGAGCTTTTTCTGGAAAAGATCCCACTAAAGTTGATAGATCTGCCGCTTATGCTGCCCGACATCTAGCAAAAAATATTGTTGCTTCTGGCCTTGCTAAAGAATGTACAATACAAGTTTCTTATGCTATCGGCGTAGCTAATCCAGTATCATTATATGTTGATACACATGGAACCAGTTCTGTTCCTGGAAATGTTATCAGTGAATTCATTATGAATAATGTTGATTTGACTCCTATAGGTATCATAAATCGTCTTGATTTAAGAAAACCAATTTATCAAGAGACTGCTGCTTATGGACATTTTGGTAGAAATCAATTCCCTTGGGAGCAATTAGATTTAGTTGATGTTTTTTCAACTATATCTTAATACTAAGAAATAAAATTATTATCCACTACTTAGATCAGTAAACATATGTCTGCTGAAACAAATTCTCAAATGGGTTCCACAGGAACTCAATTACCTTCCAGAAAAGAGCAAGGTTCTTTTAGTGAAGAAATAGGTAAATATTGCGTTCGCGATATTAATCAAGCCGAAGAAGGTAGAAAATTGATTGATTGGGCTGAAGCAAATATGCCGGTTATGACATACTTGCGTGAAAAGTATAGCAAAACAAAGCCATTTGCTGGCTATCGTTTAGCGGGTTGCTTACATGTAACTAAAGAAACTGCTGTTTTGATAGAAACATTTAAAGCCGCAGGTGCTGAAGTTTTTTGGTCTGGTTGTAACCCTTTGTCAACAAGTGATCCAGTTGCCGCTGCTTTAGCTGCAAATGATATATCAATTTATGCTTGGCACGGTAATCACGAAGATTTTTATTGGTGTATCGATAGAACTATTGATAATCGCCCACATTTAACATTAGATGATGGATGTGATTTAATAAATACAGTTCATGAACATCATATTGAATATGCTAAAAATGATGTTATCGGTGGCACAGAAGAAACAACTACTGGAGTTCATCGTTTACGCGCCCGTTCTGCAGATGGAAAACTATTCTATCCTGTTTTTGCTGTGAATGATGCAGAAACTAAATGGGATTTTGATAATGTGTATGGAACAGGACAATCCACTCTAGATGGAATTCTTCGCTCTACTAGTGTTATGCTTGCTGGAAAGAATTTTGTTGTTGCTGGGCATGGCCATTGTGGATCTGGTGTAGCCAAAAGAGCAGCCGGAATGGGTTCTAATGTTATCATTACAGAAGTGAAAGCAACAGCTGCAATTAAAGGTGTTTTAGAAGGATATGAAGTCCTTTCTATGGATGCAGCAGCAAAAATTGGAGATATTTTCTGTACCGCCACTGGTATGAAAGATATTATACGTAAGCAACATTTTGAATCTATGAAAGATGGTGCAATTGTTTGCAATACCGGACATTATGATTGCGAAATCAACATTAAAGAATTAGAAGAAATCTCTGTTAAAAACCGTACAATACGTCAAAATTGTCAAGAATATACTCTAGCAGATGGTCGTCGTATTTTTGTTTTAGCAGAAGGCCGTTTGGTTAATCTAGCAGCAGCCGAAGGACATCCTTCAGAAGTTATGGATATGTCTTTTGCAAATCAGTTCTTATGTCATGTTAAATTAGTAGAAAGTCATCGTGCTGGTCAAAAATTACCTGTTGAGGTTATTGATATACCTGTTTCACAAGATGAGTTTATAGCTGAATTAAAACTTAGTACAATGGGCTTAACGATTGACAAATTAACTAGCGAGCAAACTGAATATGCAAGCAATTATCAAGAAGGCACCTAATTGTTGTTGATGATATAATACTATGAAGCCTCTAAATTAATCTTTAGAGGCTTTTTTTATGAGTTGATGTTTTTTTGCATAATCTACAATGATCTTAGCATTTTCTTTGTGATCAATAGTAGATAATGAAATTTTATGAATAAGGGATTGATCTCTTCTTAATATTCCAAAAGAATATGTTTTATCATAGTATTCTAATGCATAAGAAAAACAAGTAGCTATGTCTCCCTCACGTAAACTATCCTCGGCTTTACTATATACTAATCCGCCTAATCTTTTTTTAATTCTAGATAATGATTGTTCTAATATCGCCAAGTCAGTATCCTTGTATTGATCAACAAGGAATTGCACTCGTATTGTTTTAGGAATATCGATAAATATAATAGGGGAATTCTGTATCTGTGTATATAAAGATAATGGCAATACATTCGTTCCAATTTTTCTACTCTCATCTTCAATCCAAATAGAACTGTTAAATGTATCTGGAATTGCCGCTGATAATCTATTTTCAAAATCCTCTTGAGAAGTTTGAGTTTTACATCCTATCGACCCAAATGCAGAGCCACGATGGTGGGCAATATCTTCTAAATCGATGATGCTTTCGCCTAAATTGCTTAAGGAATGTAAAATATTTGTTTTACCAGTGCCTGTATAACCACCTATAATAATCAATGGCAATGTATTTGCTAATCTTTCAAGAGTAAAGTTTCTAAATGCTTTATAACCACCATCTAAAGTTAAGGCATTAAATCCATAAAAATTGGCAAGCCATGCCATTGCTTTGCTTCGCATACCTCCGCGCCAACAATGGAATAATATAGTATCCCCAATAGGATGCCCATGTAATAATAAATTATCCAAAAAACTTGTCATTTTGGGACCAAAAATATCGAAACCTTGTCTTATCGCTTTTTCCCTAGAAAATTTCTTATACAATGTTCCAATTTCTGCTCTTTCTGTATCAGAAAATATAGGAAGATTATATGCCCCAGGAATATGAGCATGAGCATATTCAGTGGGTGTCCTTACATCATATATAGCATGATGTTGGCCTAATTGTAAAAACTCTTGTACACCAATAGAACGCATAAACTAATCTCGTTTACATTATAGATTGCAATCTAGCATAATGAATATACATTACCATATCTATTTAATTTGCACTATTTAATCTACTAATTAAAGATAGTTGTAAAAGTTATTTGGTTAAATAACTTAAACTCTTTACTTTTGCAGTCTACTCTGTAGCTTGGTCCCATCGACTAATGGTTAGGTCACCACCCTTTCAAGGTGGCAGTACGGGTTCGAATCCCGTTGGGATCACGATTTTTTAAAAGGTGCTAATTTTTAGGACCTTTTTTTATTTTTTATCATGATTGGCATCTCTATTGTTGTGAATTAATATACGATTTGCCAATAAATGTGTACTTATCATGAAGAGTATCAATATACGCTTACTTTCTACACTAGCTCTTTGTACTATACTCTTTGGTACATCGTATTATTATGGCTGTAGAAGTTCAGATACAGTGCATGAAAGTAATAAAGAGTTAAACCCAGCAGAAAAAAAACTTGTAGAACGTTCTGCATTTTTACGTGCACATCCACATCTTCAAACATCACCTTTTGCTCCAATTATAGATCCACTTCTTCAGTTGGGATTAGATACTTCATCTGTATTAGTATTTTTAGGTGATCCAAAACTTAAATTTGATGAATCATTAGTAAGAATAAATGTCACTGGATTTAGAAAAAAGGCAGATTATTCACACAATTATTCTGCTAATTCAGTAAGTAAATGCAAAGAATTTTATAAAGAACATCAAGATATCCTTAAAAAGGCAGAAGCTCAGTTTGGAGTCCCAGCCAATATTATTACTTCTATTTTATGGATTGAAACAAAGTTTGGTACATATACAGGTAAACATTATTTACCGAGCGTATTTTTTACAATAGCATTAGCTTCAGAACCAGAAAATATTGAAAGAAATAAAAAGGCTTTAAGAGATGAGAATCCGCCTCCGGATGAAAAGGATTTAGATTCATTATATAATAAAATTGTTCAAAGAGCTAAAAAGAAGGCGAATTGGGCATTAAGAGAGATTTTAGCATTAGATACATTAAGAAAAATTTATCATGAAGATTTTCGCAATCTTTATGGATCTACTGCAGGTGCATTTGGTTGGAGTCAATTTTTACCATCAAGTTATATCCGTTGGTCTGTTGATGGAGATATTGATGGTGATAGAGATTTATATAGTAAGCATGATGCCATACATAGTATTGGTAATTATTTAAAAACCAATGGTTGGGGAAATGATAAAGCAGCTCAAGAAAAAGCTGTGTATCACTATAATAATAGCAAAGATTATGTAGATGCTGTATTAACCTTAGCTTCAAAAATAGTGGAATAGTTATGGTTACTGCCGATACTATTAGGGAAAATTGGCTAAGAATCAAAGATGATATTTTTGAGACAGCGATTTCTTGTGGAAGAAATCCTAATGATATTTCTATTATCACAGTTTCTAAAAAGCATCCACTTCATCAGATTATTCATGCATATGATGCAGGTGCTAGAATTTTTGGCGAAAATTATGCACAAGAATGTAGAGATAAAATACTAGAAGCTGAACAAATACATTTTTTTCCTGAATGGCATTTTATAGGTTCACTTCAAACAAATAAAGCAAAGTATATTGTCCCTAAAGCTAGTTTAATTCATTCTGTATCAAGTATACAACTTGCAGAAGAATTACATAAACTTTCAAAAAAACATCAAGTTACTACTTCAATATTGGTACAAGTAAATACTTCAGGAGAATCCTCTAAATCTGGTATTACACCATCTGAAACTATTGATTTTGTGCATTCATTATCAATATATGATACATTAAAAGTAAAAGGATTTATGACTTTACCCACTTTTACTGAAAACCACAGTCAATTAGCTTCAGAATTCGCACTGTTAAGAAATATTAGGGATAATTGTTCCACAATGATTTCAGGGAATTATCTTTCTATGGGTATGAGTAGTGATTATAAAATTGCGGTTCAAGAGGGTGCTACTCATGTTAGAATTGGGACTGCTATTTTGGGTGAGCGAATTAGCTTATAGAACTTATACTATGTGATTGAATAGCATAATTCCATAAATTCCAGTATGCAGAATTCTTTCTTAGAGCTTTGGGATTTCCTATAATAATACATTGCTTTTTAGCACGGGTAATAGCTACATTCAATTTTCGGTCTATCCATGTACCATCAATTTCTTGCAATGATTCGATCATTGCTAAAGAAGCACTTTGATGTATTGCCAAGCTAATTATGATAATATCTCTTTCGCTTCCTTGAAATCGTTCGACAGTATCGACGGTAATCCATTGCTTATATGAATGTGGTATCAATTGTTGAATTAAGGCAATCTGAGCTTTGAAAGGAGCAATGATGCCTATTAAATCTGTTTTCTTTTGTGTGGTTTTATCTAGAATTTCTATGGCCAATTCAACAGCTTTTTCTGCTTCTCTTCGATGAATTTTTGGAATGCTTTCTGTATCACTAGCAATCCAATGTATTCTATTATATGTTGTAAGTATAGATTCATCATATTGAATTAATTGATTACTATTCATGATACGTAAAGCATTGTCATAAAATTCTTTACTAATATATGAATTGATATCATGATGCATCCTGCCTTGATAGTGAAGCATGTCAAAAGCATGATTCCATTCATTTTTTTTACATAGTATTAATAATCTTTCAAAGAGCGATAAACGTAAATCTGTACATTCTATCGATTCTAATAATGGATTATTTAGTAATGCACCTCTTGCATCTTGCTGGACAATTGCTGGTAACTGCTTTTCATCGCCAATCATAATAAATCGCTTTACTTTGGATATGATTCCTAAAACTTGGGGTTCTAGTAATTGTGCGGCTTCATCAATGATGACAGTTGAAAATGTTTTAAGATCAAAGATTTCACTATTGGTTTGTAAAGAAGAAACTGTTGATACATATACTCTATTATGGTGAATTGAATTTCTTAATCCTTCAATTCCATATTCATCAACAATTGAATACACAGTCTGTTCTTGAAAATGTGTTGAATCTTTACTTCCTAAACGGATAAATGGTATATGTGCACCGTTCAACATATGACATAATTCGTCCACAGCACGATTTGTATATGCTGTTAATAATAAGTTCTCATCTGTTTGATGATACAGTGTTTCAACTATTGATTTAATGAGTGAAGATGTTTTGCCGGTTCCAGGCGGACCTTGAACCAAAAAATAATCGTTTGATTGCAATATCTTTTTATAAATCTCTTTTTGAGAATCATGAAGGTAATTTGGAATATTTTCCAGAGAAAATTCCTTTAATTCAGGTTTTTTTATTCCAAGAATCAATTCCTTTTTTTCAGAACTACATCGAATAAAATCACCTATAGACCTAAATAAGCCAGTATATAGAGAATCATTCGAATTATCAGGTTCAATTGCCCAGAATTGATCTGTAGTTGATAAATGATCTATCCTTGCTTGTTTATTTCTAATGCCTAGTTTGATGCAATCATCATCAATAGACTTTACAATGCCTTTATAAAGGTATCCTTTAACAGCCTCGCCTAATTCTGGTTGTTTATTATGAGGATACAAAATCACCGTATCGCCTTCTCTAATTGAAGTAAATACAGCAGAATGAGATGTTCGTGTTAATTCAAGATGCATTGTTTCCCAGTCAGAATCATTTAGCTTTATGTTCAAATATCCAATAGCCATCATAGATTCTTGTTTGAAATTCAATTGTTCATGCCATAAAGAACTAAAACCTTTCCTAGCATGAGTACCAGTTCTAGCTACAAAGTGCTCTCTCATTACAAATGATATTAATGCTAATACATATAAAGTTTCTATTTTTTGTAATGAGAAATACTGTTTGCTTAAAACTCCAGCTTCAACCTGCATAAATGATGGCAATGAATCTATAGTTGTTACATGGAACAAGTGTTCAAATACTTGAAATCGTCTTTGCATAATTGCATGTTCAATAGCAATGATGCTGTTTCTTATTGATAAGACATCTCGCTTTGCTGGAAAAATATTGGGTACATTTCTTAAGGGGAAATCATTTGCTTTAGCATATAATAATCGGCTATCGCCACTTCTGCCAGGAAAAGCAGAATCTAATAGTAAATTATAACATGCTACTTGCGCTGTATGATTAGGCCATGCACCTGTTTTTATAATAAAATGATTGTCATACATCACACTATGATCTATAGATGGTGTCCTTCCTGATTTTAGCTCTACAATTGTTTTATGTAATGGGTTGTCTTGATATTCCAAAAGGATATCCAATCTTCCATTCAATCCAAAAGCCGGAGAAAGAAATGCAGCTTCTGTTGTGATATAATCAGCAGAAATTAATTGTTTCTGTTCTTGCATAGACACAGAAAGATCTTCAATCTCTTTCAATAAGTCATCTGATTCTTGTTCATTATTGAATATAGATAAAGTTAGTAAAGGTTTGTATTTTAATGACTTATAAAATATATTAGAAATTGAGTCTGGTGCTGACTTAGCAAGTAATTCATCAAGCCAATTGCCAATTATTGTCCCAGAAAGCATTGCCTTTGATGAAGATTTATCGAGAAATTTCTTTAAAAAACATACAGCAACTATTCCTTTAGGAGCATTTTGTTGAACACATTCTGCTATTTCTGTTACGCTTACAAGGATATCCGGTTCGAGAACCATCAAAGTATGAGTTCCACTATAAAAATGATGATCTTTTTTCTGATTCTTATGTAATGAGAATAAATGGACAGTTGCTCCTATCCAAAAATTCATGCTTTGTATAGCTAGTGAATCAAAAAGGGTAATTGTGATAATATATCCATCAATATTTTCACATACTAGTTCAGAAATTGCACGTTCATTATGATGTGATGTATTGTCAATTGATAAGATTATTCCTCTAAAAAAAGCGAGATGATTCTCTTGATATATATTCGTAAAATCTTTGTTACTATCTATAGCTACATTTGATTGTACAGTATCACCATGAAGAATATGAAGTATTAATGTCACGCATTCAATTGCAGCGTTCAGAGTTATATCATCATATATTTGCTTTTTTATCAGAGAGATTAATTGTCCATATAATTTTTTTGCAGATATGAATTGAGGGTTTTTCTGGATAAGAAATGTCCAACTTGCATAGACAGAAGCAAATAACTGTAATTCATCTTTCAACAGAATACCAAGGGCATGATGAACAAGATCTTGTAAAGAATACATAAAAGATGATCTTTGTTCACTAGAAATATCTGAAGGAATTACTGGAATTGAATCAATCAAGGATTGAATGGTTAGATTCTGCGCATATTGTTTATTCATCATTACCCCAAATTGAATACATAAGAGAAGTTTCTATTAATGGGATAAACATAATATATATTCATGATATCATAAAAAAAAGGTGTCTGAAAATCAGACACCTTGCAAAAAAAGAGATATATCAATTAGAAATTAACTGCTTCACCCCAAGCACCTGCTGCTGCTTCCATAACAGCTTCAGAAAGAGTTGGATGAGCATGAATGGTACGGAAAATTGTTGGGCCAGTTGCTTCAAGAGTTCTGGCTAAACCAAGTTCAGCAATCATTTCTGTAACATCTTGTCCAATCATATGAGCCCCGAGTAATTCACCATATTTGGCATCAAAAACCAATTTGACAAATCCGGTTGTTTCTCCAATTCCATGTGCCTTACCACTTGCAGTAAAAGGAAATTTACCAACTTTAATCTCATACCCAGCTTCTTTGGCTTTTGCTTCAGTTAAACCAAGGCTAGCAATTTGTGGATTACAATATGTACAGCCAGGTATATTCTTATAATCAACACCTGGGGTTTCATGTCCTGCAATAAACTCTGCACATACTATCCCTTCTGCAGAGGCTTTATGTGCAAGCCATGGTGGCCCTGCAACATCACCGATAGCATATACATTCGGAATATTTGTTCTCAGATATTTATCTACAACTATCCAGCCCCTTTCCATAGCAATACCTAATTGTTCTAAGCCAATATTTTCGATATTGCCTTGTACGCCAACAGCATTTAAAGCACGATCTGCAATTAAGGTTTCTCTAGTTCCATCTTTTTTCTCAACCAATACTTCAACACCAGTTGCAGTGGGTTTTGCAGAAATTACTTTAGTTTCAGTTAATAAAGTCATTCCTTGCTTTTTAAAACTCTTCTCTAATTCTTTAGAAACATCTATATCTTCAACAGGAACAATATTCTTCATCATTTCTACAATGGTAACTTTAGTTTCATAAGCATTATAGAAATATGCTAATTCAACTCCAATTGCACCAGCACCAATAACGATTAATGAGGAAGGCGCTTCTTGTTGAAAAATAGCATCGGTAGATGTCCAAACATGTTTGTGATCTACTTCGATAAAAGGGAACATTCTTGTACGAGCACCAGTAGCAATAATCACATTTTTACAAGATATAGTATCTGTAATTGCGCCTGAATTAGGATCTCTAACTTCTACCTTTTGCCCAGACAACACAGTGCCATGACCATGTAATCGTTCTACTTTATTCTTTTTGAATAAAAATGAAACTCCATTAGACATCTTATCAGCTACTTCTCTACTTCTAGAAATAGCTCTGGAAAAATCTACGCTCATTTTTTCAATATGAAAACCATAATCTGAAGCATGCTTAAAGAAATTCATGTATTGTGCATTTTTTAGAAGCGCTTTGCTAGGAATGCATCCTACATTTAAACATACTCCGCCTAATTTATCACGTTCAATACAAATTGTCTTTAAGCCAAGCTGTGATGCACGAATTGCTGCTACATAACCACCCGGACCACTTCCAACTACCACGAGGTCACATTCATGTGTTGCCATGAGATGAACATCCTTATATAATGTCAGTAAATAGATTCATAAAAATATGTTATGCAAATATACCGTTTTGGGTATATTATTTGTTCTCTAAAAGGGTAGAAAGTGTTTGTTCAATTTCTTCGGATTGCCCCATTGGATTTAATCCTTTGGCTACAATATTTCCTTTTTGATCAATGATACATACATTGGGAATAGATTCAACTCCATAAAGTATTGCTGCATCATTTTCCCAAAATTTCCCATCAGCAACTTGAAACCAAGTCATATCATTGTTCTTGATATATGTACGCCAAGCTTGCAAATCTTTATCGAGTGAAACCCCTAAGATTACAAGGCCTTTATCTTTATATTTCTTCCATAAATTCTTTACTTCTGGTATAGATTTTACGCAAGGAGGACACCAAGTAGCCCAAAAATCTATCATTACAACTTTTCCTTTAAATTGACTAAGCGATATAGCAGTTCCTTCTGCAGATTGCATAGTAAAATTTGGAGCAGGATTTTCTGTATTGATTTTCTCTTGGATTGGAATTTGCTCTTGTGTTTTTTCTTCTTTTGATTTTTCGCAGGAAATTTGACACAAACCAAGGCAAGCGATTAGGAATATATAAAAGAGTTTCATAGTTAGCTCATAAATTGATAATACATAAACATACAAAACCCCAACAGTATAATTGTTATACCATGTTGGGGTTTTACATTTTTACAATACTTAAGCGGCTTCAGTTGCAGCAATCAAGGCTTCATAATCTGGCTCTACACCTGGATTTGCAGTTACTTCTACATAAGTAATAATGCCATCTTTATTTATCAAATAAACTGCTCTTGCAGAAACGTCCATTCCTGGAATATTAGCTAGATCTTTAAATAATACATCATAAGCATTTGTTGCAATCCGATTAAAATCGGCAAGAATCGGGAAATTTAAATCATTTTTTTGAGCAAATGCTTGCGCGCTGAATGGTAAATCTACACTTATGCCAAAAACTTTAGCATGTGCTGCCGATAGCTTAGAAATATTATCTCTAAATGTACATAATTCTTTTTCACATACACCTGTAAATGAAGCAGGAAAAAAAGCTAATACTATGTTTTGACCTTTATATGTACTTAATGTATGACTTGTAAGAGTATTATCTACTAATGTAAAATCTGGTGCTATTGTACCTACTGATAAAGACATATTAATCTCCAATAATTTTAAAAAATACGTATGGCAAAAATACAAAGTTCATCTCATAGATGCGCATCATAGTTTACTAATTTTTATATACTCATCAATTCCTTTTGATTAACATTATTGTCAACCTGACTTGCATATTGATATGTTAAAAAAGATTCAAGTCCTTCATCTCCAAAATATCGCGCTAAAATAAGTGGGTCAGTTTTAAGTAAATCCACAAAAATGAGTCCATCAATTACATTCCCAAATTTTCTGTCTAGATTAAAGCCTATCATTTTACCATTTAGTTTTAAATATTGTCTAATAAGAACTGGTATACCTTTACCATCTGATTCAATTTGCATTAATAATGAATTGATTGAATCTAAATTCTCTGTCATCATATCACTTAACATAAGCTTTGCATAAACAGATCGAATATTCTTTGTTTTAAATTTATCTCTAGGCTTAACAAACTGAGCTATATCTTTATTAAAAGCAAATGTTCGAAGATGTGTAATCATTAATTGCTTTGATAGGGTAGTATATTCATTACTAATACTTACACCGCCAAACAAAAATCTATATCTTGGATTAGCTACAATGAAAGCACCTATGCCTTTCCATAATAATAATAAAGGCTGATAAGATTTTTGAAATTCTATGCGAACAAATGCTCGCCCTAATTCTAATGCAGGCGATATTTTTTTTAGAAATTTCTTTTTATACTTAAATAATGTTGAAGTGTATAATCCTTTATTCCCATATTTAGGTAATAGTATATCGGTTTGTCCAATTCTATATGCACCAACAATTTGTTGCGAAGAATGCCAAATAAATAAATGGATATATTCTGCATCAAATATATCTAAATCACTCTGTAATCCTGATCCTTCTCCAGCCGCTCTAAATGTAATTTCTCTTAGTCTGCCGATTTCTCTCAAAATAGTTGGTGTCTGATCTGCCTTTGAATACCATACTTGATATTCTCCAGATTCCAATAAGCATTGATTCTTGGGCAAATTATCAAGCTCTTCTTTTAATATTGATGTATCGAATGATTGTTCGATATCTATATAGGAAGAATTATTATTATGTCCAAGATCATCATATTGTTGATGCTCGATAAGATATGTTCTTTGTCTACAATAAATGGTTGCTTCAGCATCGGAATGAAAAGAAGTGATAGTTTTTGGAGAAATAGATTTACCAAATGAAATATGTAATGATGTACCTTGTAATTTTAGCAGTTCATGTGGTAATAAAAGTGTTCTTAATCGATGATGAATGAAGCCAGCAATTTGAAATAATGTTGAATTATGACCTTTTGTGAACATTGGAATGACAGGAGCTTGAGTAATTTTAGCGATACGAGCAACAGTTGTGCTCCATTCGGGGTCGACAATTGCTCCGAATTCAGATTGATAGTGAGATACTTCTCCAGCAGGGAATATTCCTAAGATGCCACCATTCTTGACCCATTGTATTGCTTCTTTTAGGCCCTTCAAATTTGCTTTTTTTGAATCATTTGTGCCAAAAGGATCAACAAATATCATTGTTTCATGAAATTCAGGAATTCTTCCTAATAAATAGTTAGCCATAATCTTGATATCTGGTCTCACTCTTAGTAGAATCTCACCCATTGCAATCCCTTCTATTCCTCCTAAAGGATGATTGCCAACGATTATTGCTCCACCTGATTTTGGAATATATTCCAAATTTTTTACTTCAAGTGAACAATTCATTTCTTCTAGAATTGTTCTGTAAAAATCAGATGAATCATTTGATTTCTGTTTAATACCTTGATACAAAAGATCCAAAGAATGCATGCCAGTAATTTTTTCAGCTAATGATATGCATGGGTATATCATATGATTGAATATATTATCTTTTTTTAAAGCAGGATATAGAGAAAACGGTGAATGATGTTTGATATCGTTCATGTTACAGTTAAAGTATAATGGTATAAACTAAGTACATCGTAAAATTATACTATCACATTTTACCTAACTGTTAAGATTCTGTATTGCATATTTTATGAATTGCTAATAATAGAAATATGTATATCAATCACACTTCCTATCTTTGTACATTATTATCTCATTAACATCGCTTAAAGATATGACTCATCCATTGCTGCTTTTCATTGTGCTGTTTTATAGCTGTATTAATATTATGGCACAGCAAAGAATTTCTAGTCCGGTTTTGTATAATAAGCAACCATTTGATATTCTGAAGTATACCTTTAGTGTAGACCTAACAGAGGCTCCTAAGCCAATTGCAAAACAAGCTATTAATACAATTACTTTTACTTGGATAGATAATCCAATAGAAAAGAAATTTTATTTTCACTTAAGAGATTTAACCATAGACTCGGTTTTGTATAATGGAAAATCAATTCAATTTTATCAAGAAGGAAATATAGATTCTGCTGATTATCATTATGCTATTGATGCTCCAATTGGGGCTATGAAGAATGATACTGTATCTTTAAGCATATATTATCACGGCATCATGGGTAGTGAACCAGCCGAACCAAATAGTTGGGGAGGAGTATTTGGAACAAATAGAATTTTATATACTATGGGAGTAGGATTTCATGCAAATTATGTTGGCACAACCCAGCATTGGCTTGCTTGCTATGACCATCCTAGCGATAAAGCTGCTTTTAAAGGATCTTTCATTGTTAGCAAAGGAAAATATGTATGTTCTAATGGTTTATTGACTTCCATTGATACATTAGAAAATGCTCTGCGATTTAATTGGGAAACGAGTATTCCAACGGCTACATATTTATTAACATTTGCGATTGATTCCTTTATTCCATACCAATTTGGCTCTAAAACAAATATAGTGTATGGTTTACAATCAGATAGTTCTGTGTTGCAGACATCATATAAATTGCTTCCAAAAATGGTTGACATGTTAGAACGATATTTTGGACCATATCCATTTGAAAAAGTAGGCTATGTACTCACCCCTACAGGATCTATGGAACATCAAACAATGATTTCAGTAGATCAATCCATTGCAAGAAAAAAAGATTCAGTAAATAGTGTCTCATTACATGAATTAGCACATCAGTGGTTTGGAGATATGGTGAGTCCAATAGATTTTCGTTATGCTTGGCTTACCGAATCTTTTGCCACATATTGCGAATCATTATGGGCGCATGAACTTAAAAAAAACACAGGATATATTTCTGATCAGCAAGCTAAACTATCTTCATATTTTTCTAGTGTAACAAGAGAAGGTGTTTTGAGTTTAGATAATTTTGAGAGAAAAAGTCCCTCAAGTAATTATCCATCTACTATTTATGTAAAAGGAGCAGTAGTACTTGGAATGTTACGTCATGAATTAGGTGATGATTTATTCTTTAAAGGAATTAGATCATACCTAGATCAATTTAAATATGGGAATGTAAGTACTGAAGACTTTCAACAAGTATTAGAAAATAAATCAGGCAAGAAATTAGATTGGTTCTTTGATCAGTGGATTGTAAGAAAAGGTTGGCCTAGATTTACATTTGACACTACTTCAATAATAGAAAATAATAGCAAAAAACTTAAAATATCATGTAAACAAGTACAACCCAAAGAATATGGATATTTTAAAAATGTTCCTATTGAACTTGGTTTTAGATTGGCAGATAATTCATATATCTATAAAATAATTTATAGTAATGATGCTGAAAGTATAAGTATGATAGATTCTATACCCGCATATCGTTCTATGACAATTAATCAGGGCCCAACACTTAGAACATTAATGCAAATGGTGTCTATTACAACTATCAATGAATCCGAGGATTTTAATACGAATCAAATATATATGTATCCAATGCCCGCCCAGGATGCAATTACCATAGAATATCCACTACCACATAATACATGTATTGGAGACATTATGTTGATAGATACATCTGGAAAAATTATTAAACAATTAAAGAAAGAATTCTCTTCATCGGAAGGATTTGAAAAGACAGGTTTATTCATCATGCACATATCAGATATAGCGTCTGGAAATTACACCTTAACAATGAAATATGGAAATAATCAATTGAGTCGTCAAATAATTGTAACAAGATAAATAACAAGATTAAATATACATGAAACATAACACTACCCTAAACTTTCTTTTTATAGGAATTTCATTATTCTTAATTTCTTGTACTGATAATACTGTTAATACAAAGACAGTGCCGCCAATTAAGACATCTATTTCTATACATACAGAGATGGGATTGCCTACTGATAAAGATTCAAGCGATGATTATATTATAAATCGTCCACAATATGTAGTGAGTTATAATAAAAATTTACATGTACCTAATTGGGTGAGCTGGAATTTAAATGCTTCATGGTATGGAGATGTTCCAAGATTTAGCGGTAGTTTTATTAGCGATACATCTTTGCCTGAATCTTTTTATAGAGTGAAGCATTCAGATTTTACTAATTCAGGATATGATCGTGGACATATGGTTAGATCTGAAGAAAGGACAGCAACTGATATTGATAATAAATCTACCTTTATCTTAACAAGTATTTTACCTCAAACACCAAAGTTAAATCAACAAACATGGCTTTCTTTGGAATATGCTTGCGAAGATTGGTGTAAAAAAAATAATAAAGAAATTTATGTAATAGCAGGTGGGCGTTTTCCAAAAACTCCTGAACGATTAAAGGGCATTGTTGCAGTTCCAGATTCTTGCTGGAAAATTGTAGTAATAATGAATAGAGGTCAAAAAATAGCTGATATTACGCCAAATACTCCGGTGATTGCAGTAATGATGAGTAATAGTAAAACAGATACATTATCAAATACGTGGAAAAACTATAAAACTACTGTTAGACATATAGAACAAAGTACAGGGTATAACTTTTTTCAAGATATTCCTAAAACCACTCAAGATATCTTAGAAACAACCATAAATACTGTAGATCCCTAAATCTCAGATATAAAAATAATGATACATTGAATATACTTTGATTTTATGATTTTTTAGGGTTAATGGATAATGATGATTAGGGATTTATGATACATAAAGAAAGAGATCTTCCGCATATTTATGAGGATTGATATGGATATTAATCATTCATTGAAGACAAACACATGTATTATATAAAAATATAGATAGTTAGAATAGTATTGTCGAAATTATACTTGTTAAATATTAATGTACAACAACTATGAAAAGCAAGAAATTAGAGAAGCAAAATCTTTTACAGGCAGAGCAAGAATTACTTAGCATATATAGAAAGTTCAATGTTGAAGATAAAACACCTATATACGAATTCATAAAAAAGTATAAAAAGGATAATCCTGAAGAAAATCATCCAATTATACAAAAACTATTATTATTTGGATATGCACATTTTACAATTGAAGGAGTTGTAGAAGAGGATAAACTTACAATGTATAAGGAAAGTTTAGAGATTTTCACAGTGTATAAGCGTTATGAATTAGCATGCTTAGCTCATATCGGAATATCTTTACATCATAGGAAAAAACACAGATATGCAGAATCCTTAAGGTCAATTCAAGATGCAGAATTATTGGCAATAAAGCGATTAGGAATAAATACAAGAATCTATGTTGATTTACTTATAAGTAAATCAACTGTTTATTGGTTTCTTAGGGACTTGGATAAATGTCATAATTCATTGTTACAATGTTTTACAATAGAACTAAGTGAATCATTGGATTATGCAGCTCAATTTGTTATCCATACTAATCTTACTCGTAACTATATG
>JBMOIC010000021.1:0-48728 GCA_049317525.1 Bacteroidota bacterium
GGAAGTAATTGAAACTGCACCAGTTACAGAAGAAGCAGCACCAGTTTCAGCAGAAACTGCTGATTCTCCTGCAGCTGAAGCATCAGCAGAAGAAGCTCAAGACTGATTAACGTATAAATAGTTATATATGAAAGCACATCGAAATATCGATGTGCTTTTTTATTTATTTGTTATATATGTAGTAATTATGTTCATTCAAGTATAATATGAATACATCAAGATGTGCTTTATGTTAAGACTATTGTTTATAACAGTTGTGATACTTGTACTATCCTTTGATATATATGCTGATACTTATAAGCTGACAGGTAGGGTTATATCTAATAATAAGCCCATTATTGGAGCAAATATTATTGTATCAAATACTAAGACGGGTTCAATAACAGGAAAAAAGGGCACGTATACCATATCAAATCTTCAAAAGGGAAATTACACATTAAAAGTATCGTCAATTGGATGTATCTCTAAAGAAGTTCAAGTACGTATTAATAATGAACATGTACAAGTTGATGATATAGAGCTTCAAGAAGACTTTTTAAAACTAGAAAATGTAATTGTAACAGCAACCCGCAGTGAAGTATTACGTAAAGATGCACCAATACAATGTAGTTTAATAGATCAAAAGATCATTAAAGCTACGCAATCTGTGGTATTATCAGAAGGATTAAGCTTTCAACCAGCACTTAGAATCGAGAATAATTGTCAAAATTGTGGCTTTAGCGGCTTAAGAATGAATGGTTTAGAAAGTGCATATAGTCAGATATTAATTGATGGTAGACCAATTTTTAGTAGTCTTCAAGGCGTATATGGATTAGAACAAATTCCTACAAATATGATAGAGAGAGTGGAAGTTGTAAGAAGCGGAGGTTCTGCATTGTATGGAAGTAGCGCAATTGCAGGAACCGTAAATATTATTACAAAGGAACCACAAACAAATACGGGGTATTGTACAACTAATCAAGCATGGATAGATGGAAAATCTAATGATCAAACATATATGATTGGTACTGATATTGTAAATGATGAAATAAATGCTGGAATATCTATACATGGCTTTAACAGAAATAGAAGTCAATGGGATATGAATAATGATGGATTTTCTGAAATAGGACAAATACGAGCTACATCTGTATCGATGAAAACATTTTATAAACCTTCAGAATTGTCAAAATTTATATGTACTGGTTTTAGTATGTATGAATTTAGAAGAGGTGGAAATAAATTTGACCAGCCATTTCACAAAACGGATATTACTGAATCTACAACACACAATATTATGAATGCTGGTATAACATATGAACAATTTACTGAGAGTAAGCTTCATAAATTCTCATCGTATTTACAATACCAACTATTAGATAGAGATAGTTATTATGGTTCTGGATTCGATGAAAATGCATATGGAATATCCATAGATCGTAGTCTAGTTTGTGGACTTCAATATTCAGGAATATTAGGTGAGATTGCTGGTGGAACTCACACAGTTGTTTCAGGTCTAGAGTATAACTCCAATACATTGAAAGATTTAGCACCATCATATAATCGAGTAATTAATCAAAAAGCAGCACAATTAGGATTGTACTTCCAAGATTTATGTGAATATGAGGATATAGTTAATATACTAGTAGGCGGTAGATTGGACTATCATAATTTGGTAGGGATACCTGTTTTTAGTCCAAGAGTAAATGTACTATATAAAATATCATCTGATATTCAAGGTAGAATTGGATATGCAAAAGGTTTCAGGGCTCCGCAAGTATTTGATGAAGATCTTCATATTTCTCAAGTAAATAGTGGGGGAATGATCATAAAGAATAAAGAAGATTTGAAACCTGAGTATTCTCATGCATTTAGTGGGTCATTAGATATAAATAAATATCTTGATGATTGGTCTGTAGGGGTTACAATTGATGTTTTTAATACTACACTAAACAATGTATTTATTTTAGAAAAAAAGGGCTTAGCTAATAATGGCGATATCTTATTAGAAAGAAGAAATGGCAATGCTGCTTATATTGCTGGGATAACCATAAATCCTAAAATTCAGTATAAAAAAACTATCAGTTTTCAATGTGGATATACATTCCAAAATAGTATATATGACATTCCAGTGCAGTGGTCTAATACAGTTGAAAATAATAATAGTAGTTTTTTTAGGACACCAAATCATTATGGTTTTTATGTGATTTCTTGGAATCTTAATCAGTTAGTTTCATTAAATTTTTCGGGTGTATATACAGGTTCTATGATTGCCCAACATTATGCAGGTTTTATTAATCAAGATGTGCTTAGCGACACTCCCTCTTTTTTTGAAAACAATATTAAAATAGATATTGATCATCAATTTAATTCTAGTTTTGATATAACAATGAATATTGGAGTTCAAAATTTCACAAATGCTTTTCAAAAAGATTTTGATATTGGAATAAATAGAGATGCAGGCTATGTATATGGTCCAAGCAGACCTAGAACGTACTTTTTGGGATTAAGTATAAAAATGTAAGAATTATATCGTACTTTTTTTTCGATATAATCTATGCATAGCTATGCTATGAGGGAAACTAATACAAGAGATAAATATAAAAAATGTTCCCCAATGGACAAATGCATCTGTTTCTGATAAAGATGTTTGTGGCCTTAATATGAAGAATACCAAAAGCATTAACCAAGCCCCAGCGTGAAAGGGCAAAGCTTTTTTCCAAATCGCAATATTACTTTGTTTGATATGATCTTTAATGTGTCCCCAACTTGTAATGCTGTGCTGTCCAATAAAATACATACCAAAAGCCAATAGCAAAGGAATCTGGCTTGAAATCATAAGCCATATAATAGTTATTGATAAAGAATATTGTTTCTTGAAGATAGAAAACAAGAAAAATGGTAAGAATATCCACTCAGGGATTTGCCAAGAAAGGGTAGAATTGGCAATAGAATTGGTAATGTTATTTGTTTCTGTTAAATGGCTGGTTAATATATAGAGCAGAACAATGAATCCCCATAAAAAAGAAATGAAAGGATGAAATCCCCATTGCTTTCCATCTGCTTCTCCAAAATGCCAACAAGAATATCCAATAAAAATAAATAATGCCAAAGGAGGATACACATACCAGATAGAACCAATTATTGAAGATAAAAGTAAATAGCTGATAATAAATGAAGGCGTTTTTTTTAAATCCCAATGTCCCATTTCAAGGATATGATCAACAGCGCCATGTGGAATTCCTACAATAAAAAATCCTATTGCAAGTATTCCATATCCTATGATTTGTTGAGAAATTGTATTATATCCAAGTGTATATAATAGTATAGTTAGGCATGTTAATAGAAGAGGTCTTAACCAAGAAAGTACAATCAATTTCTGCACAAGAGCTAGTAAAAATGGCGTCCAAGGTAATGCAGTAAAAAGCAAAATATCTTCTGTAAGCGAAGTTTTTTCATCCAAAAACCGTAAAATATGTTTCGTATCTACACCACTAAATAAAGATTGAAAAATAGGTTTTCCTAGATGAGGTTTGGTATATAAGATATGTAGTAATAATGAATCATAAAAAGCAAAACGCCCTTTAGACATCTGAGTATATTCTTTATTTAGAGAGTTTATATCTTGAGACAAAATTATATTATCAACGATATTATTAGCGTGATAAAACATAGATTTAAATGTATATCCAGTACTGGGTTTAGTTAGATAATTTCTGGCACCTAATAGAATAATATCTTGCTTGATTTCATTGTCAATCTTTACATTACTCATGGGAATACAGCCTTGCTCTCTATCTATAATAGAATATTCCCCGAATTGTTCTTTAATATAATGATCTAGATTTTGTTCAGCACTTTGCTTTTGGATAAGATCTGAACCAAATCTTGTGATTTCAACTAATGCTTGCGAAGAAGTAAATGGTAGAACATATACAAACTGCGTAGAATTGTTTTGTTCAATATTAAAATCCATCATTCTAAATGTATCTACATCAAATAGAGGCTTGTTTATTTGAATCGTCCAACCAATAAAACTTTGATAAATATGTGTTTGAAAATGTTCCTTTGAAAGATATATAGGAGTTCTAGAATCAAATACAATATCAGCATAATACAGCAACTCTTTTGTACTTACATAGGCTCCAGTATTATTTCTTGATATATCATCAACCGCACAATATAATCTATCCCATGAATAGATTTTTTCAAGCTTCTCAATTTCTTGATAAAGCGAAATGCTTTCTATATGATTATATGTTAATGGGCTAATATTATCAACTTTTGTATCTGAAATTTGAATATGAGACCAAGAATGAGAAATAAACGGAGAGAGAATTTCTAGAATTGTATCTTGTTCATTAGCCCAGAAACAAAATGTTTTATCATTAGTATTATGAAGGGTAGGATCTATTAATAGAATATTTTTTTGATGCAAAAGATTTTGTCTATGCAATTCTAGTAATACTAAACAAGCTGAAACACCAGCACCTGCAAAAATATAATCATACTTTTTTGCATTGTTTGGCATATGTGAGCTTAAAGAAGTATTCATTATTCAGTTTTAGAATACAAATCCTATTGTAGGCTTCTTATGGAAGGAATAGGAAATTAGTTTATAGTAATGATAAAAAGAATAATGAAAAATAAATGAAAATGACATATTGCATCATGTTTTACATCATAATCTTTAAAAATTTTCTTTTACCAGCTTTAATAATTCTTGGATTGGAAATATCTACAGTTTGAGCAATATCGCTAATTTTCTCACCATCAATGCTTACACCGCCACCTTGAATAAGACGTCTAGCTTCACCTTTAGAAGTAACCATTCCTGTATGTGCTAAAACATCTACTATCAAAGGGTTAGACCCTAATTCAGATATTGATCTTTCATCTACAATATCGGGTAAATCTTTTTTAACAAAGATTCTTTCGAATTCTTCAAAAGCTGCTTGCCCAGCTTCTTTACCATGATACACTGCAACTACTCCCATTGCAGTATCAACTTTAGCTTGCCGCGGGTGAATTAAGCCTTGTGCCAAACCAATAGAAAGTTCTTTTGTTTTAGACTCACTTTCCATTGCAGCATATTGATAGTAGCGAGTAATTAAGGTATCTGGAATAGACATCACCTTGCCAAACATTTCACGTGGAGTATCGGTAATTGCAATATAATTTCCCAGTGATTTACTCATTTTTTCAATACCATCTGTGCCTTCTAAGATTGGCATAATGATAATGCCTTGGGGTTCTACACCGTATGCTTTTTGTATTTCACGTCCAACAATCAAGTTGAATTTTTGATCTGTTCCACCTAATTCTATATCAGATTTTATCGCTACAGAATCCATTGCTTGGGCAAGTGGGTATAAAAACTCATGAATACTTAATGGTTCATTTGCATGAAAGCGCTTAGAAAAATCATCTCTTTCTAGCATTTGTGCAACCGTATATTGAGCAGCAAGCTTTATGATATCTGCAAATGACATCGTTGAAAGCCATTCGGAATTATATTTGATTGTCAGATTAGACGCTGATAATATATATGAAGCTTGTTCAAAATAACTTAAGCCATTTGCTCTGGTTTCTTCTAAAGAAAGGGCAGGACGTGTTTTAGACTTACCCGTTGGATCACCAATCATTCCAGTAAAATCACCAATTATTAAAATTGCTTGATGCCCTAAATCCTGAAATTGTCGCATTTTTCTTAATACTACAGCATGGCCAATATGTAAATCTGGACGGCTGGGATCGCATCCTAATTTAATTATTAATGGCTTTTTTGAAGTAATGGATCGTTCGATTTTTTTTACAATTTCATCTTCTGGAAAAATTTCTGCTACACCTGTACGCAGAATGTCCATTTGTTCATTTAAAGTAGGGAATATTGTCATATTATTCAGGATAAAATAGGGTCTGATTACATTATAAATACGGTTGTAAAAGTTGCATTGCAGCTGCTGGAATTTTAACTCCCATTTTAACTAATCGAGGAACTAATTCTGCAGCTTCTAAATATCGTTTTTGAGTAATTAAAATATCAAATAAGATAGTATAACAAGACAAAATATTATCCTGGGCTTTAATTGTTCTTCTAGCCAATATTTCTGCATTGGCATAATCTTTATTTACAAAATATAGCAATGTGAGATTATTTAGATATGTAGCACCATTAGGAGCAAGTCTAACAGCTTTTTCGGCAGCTTTTAATGCTTCAGGAAACATTTTTTTCTTTTCATAAGCAACTGTTAAGTTTTGATATACAGCTGGGTCTTGAGATTCTAAAGAATCAGCAACTTTTAGTACTGCAATTGCTTTATCATAATCAGGATTGAGACCATATAAATATACTTTAGATAAATCACTATAAAAGATGTCTTGATCAGGAGAAAGCTCTATGGCATTTTTATATGCCTGTATAGCTAAAATTGGTTTGTCTGCAGTATATAATGCTTTGCCATGTGCATGTTGAATTTCTGCTTTTTCAGGATATACTTTTGCTCCTTGTGTCCAATATGACAATCTATTTTCATAACTCGGTAAATAATTCCAAGCAATTGCTGCATAGACAAAAACTACAGGAAGGAAGGTAAAAACCTTCATTAAAGTCCAATTATTACTAGAAATACTTTTAAACAATATCTCTATTAATAGTACTAATATTGCGATAAAAGGTAAGAAAGACCGATGTTCGGCATATGTAAAATAAATATCACCATTTTTTCTACTTGCAGCCATTGTTGGTAGTAAAATGAGTAAAAACCACAGAGTCCAAAAAAGAATAGTAGATCCTTCTACTTTTCTATTCATAAGAATTCCTGCTATGATACCGATGATACCAAGCCCTAAACCTGTCATGGCCCAATCATAACTACCTAAAACGAAAAGCTTTAAAGGAATAAAAGCTTTTGCAATGATAATTGGAATTGTTTGAATATTTCTCAATAATTCAAATGGGCCTACAATATCACCAGATGGAGGAATACCTTTTAATGCAGAATAACGCATCAATAAGAAAATGACAGATAATGCAATCCAACCAATGATGGGCAATGTATTTCTTTGAAGAATGCTAATGAAATTATGTATAAATCCATTTTTTTTATCGGGCTTATCTATCAATAAATAATCTGCAAAAAAGCATAGAACAGGCAAAACGATTGCAGATTCTTTGGTAAACAATGTGCACATATAAAATGCTAAATGAAGCCATAAGCGCCACTTACCGCCATAAGCTTTATAAGAATAATACAATAAAAAACTAGGTATCCAGAACATCATTAATAATGAATCATTTCTTCCTGGAATCCATGCTGCCAAAGGAACGAATAAAGGATGAAAGGCATATAATAAGATAAACCCAAATTGGATGGGGCCTTGACCATACAATACGGTAATTAATCGCCAAACAAGTAAAACAGAAATTACAAAGTAAATGATATTAGCAAAGTGATATGCTTGAGGTTGTATGCCACTAAACTGAGCATCAATAATAAAGCTTCCAAATAAAAAAGGCCTATATAAAGCACCATAATAATTGGTACTAAAAATCTTGCTTAGATTAGAAATATTTGCATTAAATGTTGCATTATCAAGAATTAATGAATTATCATCTAGATAAGAATAATCATAATCCATTGCTGGCATATAAAAGGCAAAAGATAAAATAGCTAGAATAATATAAGGAGCAAATAATTTGCTATATACTTTCCATGTTGGATCTGCTGGAGGTATATATTCACTTATAGCTTTTCCATAAAGATAAAGTGGCATTTTTAACATATCTATTCCATATTATGTAAGAAAAAAGAGCAAGGCTTTTTTAAAGCGATGCTCTTTAATTGATTCAAGAGCTATAGTTTACTTTTTTCTATTTGAATTAGGCAATTTATTACCTATGGGCTGTCTCTTAGATGATTTCTGTGCCGTTCCACCAGCTTTTTGTTGTTGGGCAATTTCTTGGGCCATTCTCATTCTTTTTGCAAACCAACCTTCGGATTTTGGCATTTTTTTAAGATCATCCAAAGTAATTTTATTTTTAGAGAATTTAGTAACCCATACTTGTTGTAAAATGCCTAACAAAGTAAAAGTAAAATAATAAACATTTAGTCCGGCAGGAAAACCAGAGAACATAAATGTAAACATGATAGGCATCATATATACCATCGATTTTTGATTTGGATCGGTAATTGTCATTTTTTGTTGAATAAACATTGCCAATCCCATCAATAATGCTAAACCACTTAATTTGTCAATATGGAATAATGGTAATTTAAAACCTAAATCAAATAAGACATCAGGGACAGATAAATCTGTTATCCAGCCAAAGAAGTGAGCTTGGCGAATATCCATCCAACTTCCTAAAACTGCCCACAATGCAATTAAAATAGGCATTTGTAAAATCATAGGTAAACAGCCACCAGCTGGGTTTATACCATATTCCTGATACACTTTCATTGTTTCTTGAGATAAAGCAACTCTATCATCTTTAAACTTTTCTTGTATCTTTTGAATCAATGGTTGAACAGCTTTTGTTTTTTGCATTGATTTCATTTGAGAAACACTAAATGGATAGAGAAGCAATTTCATGATTAAACTGAATACAAGAATTGCTATTCCATAATTTGGAATAAATATGTGTAAAAAGCGCAACATTGGTAACATAATATATTCACCAATTGGTGCAACTAGCCATTTTACGCCATAAAATGTTCCAAAATTGATTGTTTTTTCTATACCATAATGTTGTAATGTATCATAAATTTGAGGTCCAATATAAAATGTGAAACCATCGGTTTGCTGCCCTCCAGTATATCGAACTCTATATGCTAATGAATACTTTTCAGTATAACCATCACCTAATGCGCCGATTCTGATTCCTTCTACAAAACCCATTGCATCTGGATTAATTTTATCAGGAATTATAGCAGAAACAAAATACTTAGTCCGTGTTGCTAAATAATCAATAGCACCTATTGTTTGGCCAGTAGTAGGAACTGCATAATCAGTTGCATCATATTCTTCTATTTGCCCATTAACAGAGGCAAGAGCTACAGAGGTATTGGATTCATCGACACTGTTTTGTTCTTGGAATTTCAAACCACCTTTCCAGCTCATATCATAATAGCGTTGTGGTAAAAAATTCTCCATATTTTTTAATGTAATTCCAGCTTTACATGCATATGTATTGCCATATAAAGTAAAAGTTTTAATGATTTCACTTCCAGGAGCAAGAACAATTTTTGCTGTAATTGTTAAAGAGTCATTTCCTTTCAGTGTAAAAGATCTTTGATCACCTTCAAAACTAAAATTCATGCCCCTTGTGTCTACTTTTTTTCCTTCGGGACCAATAAAAGTGATTGCAGCTTCACGATTTTTTGCATTGATTAGCTGAACTGGGGCACCTTTATATGTTTTATCATGCCATGA
Organism: Bacteroidota bacterium; assembly: GCA_049317525.1. Classification (GTDB taxonomy): domain Bacteria; phylum Bacteroidota; class Ignavibacteria; order Kapaibacteriales; family UBA961; genus UBA961. Next base: position 9,412 of record JBMOIC010000021.1, read on the forward strand.
AGAATATTGTTTTAGTTCCCATCGTGCAATAGATCCACCTTTTGTGCTAAGCATGATACGCACTAAATCAGTTTCAATGCGAACAAAATCTTCTTTACTTTCAGAAATAGTAGGTTGATTTGTAGGTGCATTAGTTGTATTTACAGCTGCAGCTTGATTTGCATTGATTTTCTGTTTTGTTTCAGTAACAGTTGGATTTACTGTTCTTTGATGAGTACTCATCCATATTACCCATCCGGTAACAATAATAGTAATCAGGATGAAACCAATAAAACTACGTTTGTCAATTGGCTGTTGTTGTTGCATGAAATTTATTGTCCTTATTTGATTGCGAAAACACGCAAATACTAAAAATCTTTATTTTGAAAATGAGTGTAAATTCTCTTGTACTTTAGCATATGAATCTTTGATAGAATTCAATTTTTCCTTCTCTGATTGTATTACTTGTTCAGGTGCTTTAGAAACAAATCCAGGATTATTTAATTTACGTTCTATGGATTGAATCAAACCTGAAAGCCTTTCTGATTCTTTAGTTAATCGGGCTATTTCTTTGTCTTTATCTATGGCATCGGCTGTTTCTATATAAATATCTATTCCTCGTATCACAGATGCTAAGCAATGTTCTGGTTTTGGAATATTTTTATCTATCATTACTTGAGATGCCCTACCTAAGGATGTAATTGTAGAAGATTGAGCTATAAAGAAGTCTTGAAGCAATGTATCATCTACTTTTATGATAACCGGTAATTTCTGATGATTTTGAATATTGCTTAATGCTCTCATTTTTCTAATTTCTTCTACAATCATTTGCAATAATTCAAATGAAGATTCTATAGTAGTTTGCACTGCATCCTGATTAAACTCTGGTAATGCTGCTGTACTGATGCTAGTAGTATGTTTCTCTATTGCTAGTGATTGCCATAATTCTTCGGTGATAAATGGCATTACAGGATGTAATAGTCTTAGAATTCCATCAAAAATAGAAAGGGCAAAATGTACCAATTGAGCTTTTTGTTCAGAAGTATGTGCATGTGCAATTTCAGATTTTACAATTTCTATATACCAATCACAGAAATCTCTCCAAATGAACTCATGTAAGCATCTGGCATATTCAGTAATTTTATATTCAGAAAGATTTGTTTGCACTGTTTGAATTGTAGTTTGATAGCGAGAATAAATCCAAGCATCTGCTGCCGACATTTCTTCTATAGACATGATGCGTTCAATTCCTTCAATAGGATTTTCATCTTTTTTCATCGATAGAAAACGCCCTGCATTCCATAATTTATTGGCAAAATTTCTTCCAAATTCTACTTGCGGCACATCTTGTTCTTGTACTTCTAAACGAACATCTGTACCTAAAGGTGCTAAATAGACAATTGTAAATCGTAATGCATCTGCACCATATTTTTCAATAACATGTAATGGATCTGGTGAATTGCCTAATGATTTAGACATTTTTCTACCTTTGCCATCACGAATGATACTTGTGAAATACACATCTTTAAAGGGAATTTTACCAGTAAATTTTAATGATGCCATGATCATTCTTGCTACCCAGAAAAAAATGATATCTGGGCCAGTTACCAATAAATCAGAGGGTGAATAATAGCTTAGATCTGCTGTTTTTTCAGTTTTGCCATCGGCAAGCCACCCCATGGTTGTCATTGGCCATAACCAAGAAGAAAACCATGTGTCTAGTACATCTGGATCTTGTTTTAAAGTCTCGGATTCGTTTAAACCAAGTTTTTTTCTTGCTTCGTTCTCAGAGTTTGCAGCTGTAAATGATCCATCTTGAGCATAATACACAGGAATACGATGTCCCCACCATAATTGACGTGAAATACACCAATCACGGATTCCGGACATCCAATGTTCATAGGTTTTTGTCCAATGATGAGGATAAAATGTAATATCACCATTCATAACCGCATCAAGTGCTGGCTGGGCCAAAGGTTTCATATTTACAAACCACTGATCACTTAAATATGGTTCAACTGGTTCTCCACCTCGTTCAGAAAACCCTACATTATGGGTATAGTCCTCAATTTTTTCAATTAAATCTATCGATTTTAATCTTTCAACTACTTTCTTTCTGGCTACAAATCTGTCTAAGCCAGCAAATTCACCTGCTAATTCATTTAAAGTAGCATCTGGATTTATCGCATTCGGCATACTAAGATTATGCCTTAAACCTACTTCAAAATCATTGGGATCATGCGCTGGAGTTATCTTCACACAACCTGTCCCAAAACTTGGATCTGCATAGTCATCAGCTATTATTGGAATCTCTTTTCCAGTAATTGGCACGATAACCAGTGTTCCTATTAAATGATTATATCGTTCATCTTTGGGATTGACTGCAATAGCAACATCACCAAAAATTGTTTCAGGCCTTACCGTTGCAACATTAAGATATCCATTGCCATTTTTAAGCGGATATCTTAGTGTATACATATATTCTTGTACTTCTTTAAAAGTAACTTCTTCATCACTTAATGCAGATTGAGCGATTGGAGACCAATTGATAATTCTTTTTCCACGATAGATTAAACCTTCATCAAATAAGCGAATAAATGTTTCTGTAACCGCATGAGAAGCAGATTCATCCATTGTAAATAAAGTTCTATTCCAATCACAAGAAATACCAATAGAATGTAATTGCTGAAGAATTTTATTACCATATTGATAACGCCATTCCCATACTTTTTCTAAAAAGGCATCTCTACCTACATCATGACGTGTTAATTTTTGTTCGCGAAGTTGTTGCTCTACTTTTGTTTGCGTGGCAATACCGGCATGATCTAATCCAGGAAACCAGCAAGTTTCAAAACCAGCCATGCGATTTCTGCGAATATAAATATCCTGTATCGTATGATTGATCACATGTCCCATTGTTAAAACACCCGTCACATTTGGTGGAGGCATTAATATGGAATATGGCTTCTTATGTGGATTTGGAGAAGAGATATACAGTGACTTCGACATCCATTCTGCATAATGTTTTTGTTCAATTGCAGCTGGCTCATATGCTTTTGAAAGTTCGCTCATAAATGATTTGACCGCCCTGTACAAATTTCAAGGTGAAAGAATACAGAGTAAAGGAAATGAAAATGTTTAATACTGGCTGCAAATTACGAAATCTTTTGCAGTGAATACAGGTTAACAATGTGAGAAATACAAGTGATTAATATGAAAATTCTTTTCAATGAAGATTTTTTTTTATGTTTGTGAGCCGGTGTTTTGTTTTGCAGCAAACCAAACACCAAAAAGCCCAACCTTTCATCGTTAAAGAATACATATTATGATAAAAAAGATTAGGCAGCGCCGTGCGCAAAAACCTAGGCTGGCTTCGCTTAGTATTTCTAGATCATGGAAATTTGCAGGCATTAGGATTGCTACTACTATTTTTCTTTTGGGAATTATTCTGTATGCAGCTTTTGCAGAAAGAATACCTCTGATTGGTGCCTCTTGTAATGAACCAGAATCACTTACAACAAATAATCTAAATCCGACTAATCAAAAAGTTCCAATATTAACTTCAGCAGACAGTACAAAAGCGGTTGTTAATTTTAGATCAATTATTCAAAATTTGATTGATGCCGAAGGTATTGCTAGTAATAGCAAAACAAGTATAAGAATACTTACAATAAAACAGCATGAAGTATTATTTGAAAAGAATCCACATCAATATCTGACACCTGCTTCTACAACAAAATTATTTCCAAGTTTTTCAGCTTTTTATACGATGGGCTCAGATTATATGATTCCTACTCAAGTATTGAGCGATGGAATGATAGAAAATGGAGTATTAAAAGGGGATATATATCTAAAAGGATTTGGTGATGCACTATTAGATGAGCAAGATATTACTGCATTGGTTCTTCAATTAAAGCAAAAGGGAATTACTTCCATTAATGGAGGCATATATGCCGATGCTAGCTATTTTGATAATATTACGCAAAGGCATATATATAGTGGCGATAATGAGGTAGTAGAGCCTTTGGCACCAATTACTGCTCTAGGAATACATAAAAATGAATTTATCGTCGATATGGTGCATGGTCAAACACAAATCATTCCTGCATCAGATGCAGTATTTGTAAATCGATCTATTTCTGCTGTAAGTAAGACCAATATAACTCAACCTAAAAAGTCTTCAAAAAATAAAATCATCTCAAAAAAAACAACGATAAAGACAAAAAATGGGAAGAAGAAAGTAATAAAAGTTGAGAAAAGTAACAATAAAAAATCAGCAAAGAAAGTAACAAAAAATGCAACTAAAAAAACGGTTAAAAAGCCATTAAAGAAATCATCTAAAAAGCGATCTCATGCTTGGTGGAAGATTGGATCTAGTTTCCAAGATCTACAAAGAAATGGTGATGCACCCAAGGCACCTAAAAGAAAAAAGAAAAGCAAAGCACCTATTTCAAGAATTTCTATTCAGCACAATCAACAAGGTTTGATTACTGTTAATGCAAGTGGCAAAGGAACAAGTTCAGCAACATATACAATGAAATATCCAGATATTTATGCTGCTGGAGTGCTATCATCAAAATTACGATTAGCAGGAATTCATATTCAAAATGGCCTATTAGGAAGGAAATCATCACCTTCTAATGCTAAAACGATTGCAGAATTTAAAAGGCCTTTAGCATATATGATTTCTTTGGTAAATAAGAATAGCGATAATTTCCTTGCAGAGCATGTGTATAAAATGGTTGGTGCCTATGCTGGTGGACATATAAATACTGGCAAAGTAGCTACAGAAACTGTTAAAAATGCTTTATCTCAATGTGGTATTCCTGTAGATGGCTTATGTATTAATGATGGAAGTGGATTATGTAGAAAAAATCTGTTTTCTGCTTATGTTCAAACAATGTTGCTAGAAAAAGCTATTAATATGAAATTTGGTGAAGCATTTAAGCAGACGCTATCTATTGCTGGAGTAGATGGAACTTTAAGAAAGCGAATGGTAGGAACATATGCTGAAAATAATCTTTGTGCTAAAACAGGTACACTAAGAAATACAAGTGCATTAAGTGGATATGCAAATACCAAAGATGGTGATCAGGTTGTTTTTTCTATCATCAATAATGGTCCGAATGTATCTAATTATAAACAATTAGAAAATAAAATTGGTGCAGCTATAGCAAATTTTAGTTATCAGAATTACACCAGCACTGGAGTTCATTAATGATCAAAGCCCTTTATATCTCATGTCTTATTTGCTTAACAATCATTAGTAATGGATGTGGAAGTTCTCATAATAGTTCTGAATTAGCAAGTGTTCTGCAACAATGTAGTTCTGGCGGAGCAAGTAGGGCAAACAACTTTATGATTGTTGCCGATAAGTTTTCTGCAGAAACTGCAATATATGAACAATTCCCAGTTGCAGATTCGCTTGGATTATCATCTTTATTACCAATAGATGAAGTAAATGTAGCCTTCGCAACAGAAAGTGGATATATCGGCATGGGAAATTCATCTAATATTCAATGGATTACCCAAATTTCGAATAATAAGGGGTATATAGCAAGTGGTATGTGTAGGGACAAATCGGGTAATTTATATGCTGTTTCTACTTCAGGTTATATGTCTGCAATAGATCCACTAGGAAAACTTATATGGAAGAAAAAATTATTACATGCCGATAAAGGCTCTATTATTTGGTTAGACTTATTATCTGTTTCTGATGGTATTGTTGCATGTGGTGATACGTCGATATTTAAAGTAGGATTTGATGGTAAAGTGAAATGGCGTCAAGATAGATCTTCAATCCCAATTGGAAATATTAGTGCAGATGCACATGGTAATTTATATTCCGCTCAATCTATTAATATCTCGGGTGGTACAGATACATTAGTATGTTGGAATCCAGAAGGAAAATTACGTTGGAAAGCTACTTTGCCTTTTATTCGATTAACTACTCAGCCATTAATCATTGATGGTAAAGTATTTGTAGGTGGTGTTCGTATAGATCAACGTGCAAAAACCCCAGCTCTGTTTTGTTTTGGAGATGATGGTACTAAATGCTGGGAAACAATGATTAAAGAGACACCTCGCTTTTTATCTGCAGATGACTCTATGCTATATTTAGTGTGTTCAGAGCCAAGAATTTCAGAACAAGCTAGAAGCATGATAACAGGATTTTCATTGAATGGCCATAAACAATGGCAAGTATATGTAAGTGCAAAAGCAGCTGCGCCATTATTGATAAGTAAATCAAATGTTGGTATGCTAGTACAACATCAAAAATCAGCTGCAGACTTCTTCATTTTTAATAAATCTGGCGTCCTAGAATCTCAATTCTCTTTTGCAGATCAGGGTAATTCCTCTAGAACAGATTTCTTACCATTACCTGCAGTTTTACGCGGTGGAAGCATTGCATTCCCTTGTTCTGATAAGTCTGGAATAGTAGCAGTTCAAGCAAAAAAAAGATTTCTATTTTAGTATTGGCCTTTTAACAATTTCATTAAATGAACGGATTAAATACCATTGTGCACCTAAGCGGCCAATACCAAGTCCTATAGCAGCAGTAATAATCCCTACAGGATGAAAAGTAGTCTCGGTAAGCATCACTATTGCAATCATTCCAATTATTTCAATAATTGTAGAATATGTAACCGAGGAATTCTTTTTTGAATTCATTAATACAGAACGAAAATAGGCATAAGAGACAGAGAGAAAAGGATAAAAGAAGAGAATTCTACATGGAATAATAGAGAATTCTACTAAATCAGGTGTGAGACCATATAGATTAGATAAAATGATGTAAACCATTGGGGAATAAACAATAATACTGTATGCAGCAGTTGTTATAATTCCAATAATCAAAGCAAATCTTCCTAATTCTTTATAGTATTTATTCCCTTGTCCAAGTAAAGCTAAACTTACCTCTTGAAAAGAAAATCCAAAACTTCTAAAGATAAAGACAAAAGATTCTATAATTGGCAATACTGCTAATGATTCTAAAGACATTGGGCTTCTACCTATAAAAACAGTAAGGATAGGTACCGATGCCATTCCTATTAAACTTGTTAAAGCTAAAGGGGAATAATAACTCATCATATATGATGTAGTTAAGGGTTGTTCTGTTTTGATCTCTTCTTGAATTAATAGTTTTTTTATAGTTTCATGTACCATAATTCTGGTTGCTAAAGCTTCAAGTATTACTCCAACAGTTAATGAAGTACCACCTATGATTGTACCAGAAAAATGAGTGAAATGTACTAATAAAAGTGCAGTTCCAAACATAGTGGATAATCTAACTACAGTACCAACAGCAACTCTTTTTGTTAAATGGGCTCTAATCAATAATCCCTGCCAAAACCTCCTAAATCCTATTGCTGCAGGCCAACATATCATAGAAACCAAACAACCATACATTAAATCAGCAACTGGTTTGGTTAGATGTAAGATATTATAAGCTATCACAGAAAAAACAGGAGGGATAATAGTTATAATCATTCCAAGGGTAATCAATATATTTAATTTGATTAAAAATCCTCTTAATGCTCTATAAGAATATGAGTCTCTTACCAATGCAATTGATGCACTTAACATCATTATAATTGGAGATTCTATAATCATGGCGATTGCGGTAGCTACACCATAAGCTGCTAAATTATATTTAGGTTCTGATAATCGTGCTATTAATGACGTTAATAATGGGCCTTCGGCAGCCATCATAAGCCAAGTTGCAGATAATGGAGCCCAAAAAAGGAAAATTGAAGAGAAAGATAGTTTGCTGCTTAAAGACATAAAAGGTAGAGTTAATAAAAATATACAGTGATATTTTTATAAAATGATTGGAATTGCCGTTCTGACGTATCATATCAAGATTTATGACATCATTTTATGATTCTTCTTATGAATTGCCATAAGAGAATCTAAATTCGTAGTTTTGTGAATCACTAGTAATGCTATGTAATAAAACAAATTGTAATGGCTACGATACTAAGCGTAAAGAATATAGTAAAAACCTATGCAAATGGTCATACGGCTCTCAAAGATATTACTTTTGATGTTGCTGAAGGCGAGTTCCTTGCAATAATTGGTTTAAGCGGAAGCGGTAAATCAACATTATTACGCTGTATTAATAGATTACATGAAATTAGTTCTGGAACTATCATGTTCCGTGATAAAGATATTACTCAGTTAAAAGGCAAAGAACTCAGAAATCATCGACGTGATTGTGGAATGATTTTTCAGCATTTTAATTTAGTAAAACGTCGTTCGGTACTTGAAAATGTTTTAAGTGGCACTCTTGGATCTATGCCTTTGTGGAAATCTTTATCCCATCAATTCTCTGATGATGATATTCAAAGAGCATTTCACAATTTAGAGATTGTGGGTATTTCAGAAAAAGCATTGATTCGTGCCGATGCTTTAAGTGGTGGCCAACAGCAAAGAGTAGCAATAGCAAGGGCTTTGATGCAAAATCCTTCTATTGTATTGGCTGATGAGCCTGTTGCTAGTTTAGATCCCGCAACATCTCATTCAGTGATGAATTATCTTGAAAAAATAAATAAAGAAATGGGTAAAACAGTTATTTGCAATCTCCATTTCTTAAGTTTAGTTCGCCAATATGCCACTCGAGCTATTGCATTAAAAGATGGCGTGATAGTTTTTGAAGGTTTACCCCATGAAATTACCGATGAAAGATTTCGAGAAATTTACGGACAAGATGCAGTGGAAATTCATATCCGCTGATAGAATATTATTTATTCATGAACTGTAGAGTGAAGTATGTCTTGGTTTTTACGTTCTAAAAAGAATATTGAACATTCCCAACAAATAGATATGCCTGATGGACTTTTTGTAAAGTGTCCTTCATGCAGTGAAATGATTTATAGAAAACAATTTGAAGAGCAATTATTCACTTGCACTAAATGTGATCATCATTTTCGTATTACTTCTAAAGAATATATTGATATCCTTTTTGATGAAGGTTCTTTTGTTGAAACAGAGATTTCGATTACTTCTTCAGATCCTTTGAAATTTGTTGATACAAAACCTTATATAGATCGTTTAAAAGATGCTTATAAGCGTTCTGATGCCAATGATGCTTTAACAGTTGGTTATGGAAATATTGATGGCAAGCCTATCTCTTTTGCTTGTATGAATTTTGGCTTTGTGGGCGGTAGTATGGGGTCTGTTGTTGGAGAAAAGTTTTATCGTGCAGCAAAACTTGCAATTAAACAAAACATGCCATTTGTAGTTATTGCTACATCTGGTGGCGCCCGTATGCAGGAAGCTGCTTTATCTTTGATGCAAATGGCTAAAACAAGTGCAATACTAAGTGAATTAGCAGAACATCATTTACCGTATATTTCAATTGTTACAGATCCAACTACTGGTGGCGTAAGTGCTTCTTTTGCTATGTTAGGTGATATTATCATGGCAGAACCAAAAGCCTTGATTGGATTTGCTGGCCCCAGAGTAGTTGAACAAACGATTCGGAAAAAACTTCCTGAAGGTTTTCAGCGTTCTGAGTTCTTATTAGAACATGGCTTTCTTGATATGATTGTTCACAGAAAAAATTTACACCATACTCTTTCTCATGTTCTATCAACATTGATGGAATATCGAGTACAATAATACAAGCTTGATTATGGGAATAGCAATCGGCTTATTTATCATTTCTGCATGGATACTTCACTGTTTCTATATTTTGGAAACTGTGATTTGTTCTTTTGATTCTATTAGCATGTGGTTTCATCTATATGTGCAAACCTATTTAAGTGTGGGACTCTTTATTACTGCACATGATGCCATGCATGGGACTGTCTCTTTACACAAAAAAGCAAACAATACCATTGGATGGATTGCTTGCTTTTTATTTGCTGGTATGTCATTTAAGCGATTAATTAACAATCATATGGATCATCATCGATTTCCAGGAACCGAACATGATCCTGATTTTGATATGTCTCAACGATATATTCCTTGGTTTCTCCGATTTATGATACACTATACGACGATATCACAAATAGTTGTTATGGGTGCCTTGTTTAATATCTTGCAATTAAGATATTCACAATCAAGTCTGTGGATTTTATGGGCTTTGCCTTCTTTACTTGGAGCACTTCAATTATTTACTTTTGGAACCTATCTTCCACATAGAACACCTCATACAGATCAAATGCAGCCTCACAATGCCAGAACTCTAAACAAAAATCATGTATATGCTATGATAACTTGTTATTTTTTTGGTTATCATCATGAACATCATGATTCTCCCAGTACACCATGGTGGAAATTATATTCTCTGAAAGAATAATTATAATGTAAATTTTAATCCGCCTAATACAGTATAATAAATGAATGATTCAGATGTTCCAATGCTATTATAATAAACTCCTAGGGTAGCATTTATTTTCGGCTTAATTTCCATAGCACCTCCGCCACCAAAAGTATACATAAGTGTCCTACCTGATTTTTCTGCAAAAAGCCCAGCAACCCTTGCATCACTTTTCCAATAATTCAATCCTAATTCCATCATAATAAAAGGCTTTATCTTACTATCATCAGATAAATATCTTTTTAAACCAATAAGAATTGGCATATAATATTCATTGCTTTCCATATCGCCAGCAATTGTTGATGATGTCTCTGAAAATGTTAATTGATTAGCGCCAATACTCCACTCATTTTCAGAATCTTTTGCCCTATAATTTACATTGACTCCATAATACAATGCAGTGCCATAGATATTATCTAGATTAGTACTTGCTATTGCAGGACCAGTACGTAATTCAACTGAATATTGAGCATAAAGATGTGAAGCAATGCAGCATTGACATAAGACGATAAGGAGTGCATATTTTTTCATAAAATATCCTATAAATTGATAATAAATACAAATAGTACATATCAAATTATAGCAAGTGTATCCCTTAAACAAATCCCCAAATCTCATTTAACATCAATTAACACTTTAATACTTAGGCTGATGAAGAAGAATCTGCTCTTTTTCTTCAGAGCTCATTGAATCAAATACTTTATACATTAAAGAAACTCTTGGATTTCCCTTTAATTGCTCCCTATTACGATGATAAAACTGCCAATATAAACTATTAAAGGGGCATGCATTTTCACCATATTTCTTTTTTCTATCATATTTACAATTCTTGCAGTAATCACTCATTGAATGTATATAAGAAGAGCTAGATATATATGGTTTAGTACCAACAATGCCACCATCTGCAAACTGGCTCATGCCTCTTGTATTTGGTAATTCAACCCATTCGATAGCATCTATATAGATTCCTAAGTACCAAGCATCTACTGCATCTGGATGGATTCCAGCTAATAATGCAAAATTGCCAATGATCATAAGTCTTTGAATATGATGAGCATAAGCATATTCCAGTGATTGATTAATCGCTTTGCTCATACAATTCATGTCTGTTTTACCTGTCCAAAACCACTCCGGCAATGTATTTTGATGATTAAAAAAATTCAATGATGAATAATCGGGCATATATTCTCGATAAATCCCTCTTATATATTCACGCCATCCAAGTATCTGGCGTATAAATCCTTCTACTTGAGATAATGAAATAGATTCTTCTGAAGCTTTCCAAGCATCAATGGCAGCTTGTATAACTTCTAAAGGATGAAGTAGTTTCGTATTGAGTGAAAATGATAATCGTGAGTGGAAAAGAAAAATGGACTTCTCTGTCATTGCATCTTGATATGTACCAAAATGTTTTAAAAGATGTGTAGTAAAATATGATAATAGTTCTAAAGATTCTTTTCTAGAAATTGGCCATGGTAATGATTCTTTATTAATTTTTCCTATTGTTTCAATTCCCATAGATGCTAACATCAGTACTAGATCTGATACATTATGCTGAAACTCCAAAGGGGGAATTAATATATCTTGATTAGGTAAAGATTTTCTATTTTCATGATCATAATTCCATGTTCCACCTACAGGACTTGTCCCATCCATAAGTATCGAATATTTCTTTCGCATATATCTATAAAAAGACTCCATTGGGACAGTCTTCTTTCCCTTGAAAACAGTTATCCAATCTTCCTTGTCAGACAAAAAATGTTCAGTGGAATACATTGTAGATGTAATAGATATTCTTTCACAAAATAGTCTTAACTCTTCCTGTAAACGCCATTCATCCGGTTGCTGATATTCAAAATGAAGTATATTATGCGATGTGATAAAATGCTCGCAATTAGCAGAAATACCCTGTTTATTATCACTATCATCTAATGTTATATAATGTAGATTATGTCCAATATTCGAACATTCATTCGAGAAATTTCTCATAGAAGAAAAGAAGGCGGTAATTTTCTGAATATGATGTTTTACATATGAAGTTTCTGATTGAGTTTCCATCATAATGTAAACAATAGAATCATCTTTTGTAGAAAACCAAGAGTGATTGGAGTTAAGCTGGTCTCCTAGGATAAGTCTGAGTGTTTTAGCATTATTATGCTTTACTACTTTGGAATGCATATACTGCTTTTACCTTAAGAAATCGTGGCACGAAAGAACTAAGGATTAACATAATACGATTGCCAAGCCCATGAATAGCAATTGTTTTACCTTTCATCATTGCTGTGTACGCATGCAAAGCAACTGGATATGATTCGGGCACGGGCATTGTGCTAAATAAGCGAGATTTGTGCATTCCGGCAGATTGTTGAAAATTGGATTTAGTTGGGCCAGGACAATGTGCAGTTACGGTGATGCCTAATGGAGCTAATTCGAATGCAAGTGCTTCTGAAAAGCTTAATACAAAAGCTTTAGATGCATAATATACGGCCATAAGCGGGCCCGAATAAAAAGCGGCCACAGAAGCAATATTTAAAATCTTACCTTTATTAGCTTTTAACTGATTGGATAATAGTTTACATAATTGCATAAGAGCAATGCAGTTTAACTGAATCAGGTTTTCTTGTTTAGACAAATCGGAATCGATAAATTCTCCATAGACACCGAAGCCAGCATTATTTACCAGAATATCAATTGAACAATCTAGGTTTTCTATTTCTTTACATAATTGATAAGCTGCTTCAGGAACACATAAATCACATACAATAATATGAGTAGAAATATGATATTGTTCTTCTAATTCTTTAGCTAAAGCATGCAGAGGAGCTTCAGATCTTGCTGTTAAGATAAGATTATGTTTATGTGCTGCCATCACTTTTGCAATTTCTTTTCCGATACCAAAAGAAGCACCTGTAATCAAAGCATAGGTAGTATTCATATTAAGGTTTAAGTTTTTTAGAAAAAATCTTCCTAAACTTTTCAACTTTTGGCTTTATCACAAATGCACAATATGGTTGATCTTCATTTTGAGAATAATAGTTTTGATGATAATCTTCTGCTTTATAAAAAGTAGAAATAGGCTCGAAAGTTGTGACTATTGGTTTGCTGAATATATGTGCATTTTCTAATTCTTGCTTATAGAACTCTGATTCCTTTTTTTGATTTTCATCATAATAAAAAATAGCAGATCTATACTGAGTACCGATATCATTACCTTGCATATTAAGCGTAGTAGGATCATGAGTTTGCCAAAATACCTCGAGCAATTCTTTAAACGTAACTTTTCGTGGATCAAATGTTATTCTACACACTTCCGCATGGCCTGTAGAACCCGAACAAACTTCTTTATATGTTGGATCTTTTAAAGAGCCACCCATATATCCACTTTCAACAAGAATAACACCATGTACATCTTGAAAAACAGCTTCTACGCACCAAAAACAGCCAGCTCCAAAGGTTGCATAAGCAACTGAATCAGAAGTTTGAATAGTAGCATCCATTATTTTATTTCCTTGTTCATTGGAAGGGGATTTAGTTGCACCATTGCATGAATACAAAGCAAAACAGAAAAAACAATATAGAAAAAACTGCATATAATCCTTATGTGGTATACCGAGTTAGCCTAATAAAGAAGTAAGCATCCAAGCTGTTTTTTCGTGGACAAGAATCCTTGCTGTGGCAAGGTCTGCAGTTGGTGTATCATAGGCTTTATCAGCTAAAGGAATGATAGACCTTGCAGTATTGATGATAGTTTCATTGTCTTCCACTAATAAAGCAATCATTGTCATTGCATCTGGAATATCTTCCATATCTGGTATAGAAGTTAATTCCTGGAACGCTTTAAATGATCCTGGAGCAAAAGCGCCGAGAGCCCTAATTCTTTCGGCTATGATGTCTATAGCCAAGGCTAGCTCTGTATATTGTTGTTCGAATAATGTATGCAGGGTAACAAACATTGGTCCAGAAACATTCCAATGGAAATTATGAGTTTTAACATATATAGAATAAGTATCTGCCAACAATTGGGACAAACCTTGAACAATATGCTCTTTATCTTTTTCAGAAATATCTAATTGCTTATTCATAATACTAATCCTTTTAAAGTATGATAATAGAACAGGAATGATTAATTTTTTCTTGTTTTGAAGGTTTCAAAAAGAGCTGGCAGAATAGAAATAACAATAATTGCCAAAACGACTACAGAGAAATTCTTCTTAACAAATTCAATTTGCCCAAAAAAGTAACCAGCTGAAATAAGTAGTATTATCCACAGAAGTGCTCCACCAACACTGAAAGACAAAAAAGTGCGATAATTCATTTTACCTAATCCTGCAACAAATGGGGCAAATGTTCTTACAATTGGTACAAAACGCGCAATAACAATTGTTTTGCTACCATAATCAGTATAAAAGGATTGTGTTTTTTGAAGATATGATTGCTTAAAAATTTTAGACTCAGTATTAGAGAATGCTTTTGAACCTATTGTTCTACCGAACCAATAATTAAGATTATCCCCAGAAATTGCAGCAATAAATAATAATGGAGCGATAATAAATGGATTTAAAGATCCAACAGCGCATAGGGCGCCGATGGCAAATAATAATGAGTCACCGGGTAAGAAAGGAGCGATTACTAAACCAGTTTCACAAAAAACGATTATAGTAAGAATTCCATAGACCCAAGATCCATAATGAATTACTAAATCAGCTAAATGTTTATCTAAATGAAGAAATAAATCTATAAAGGATGAGATTTCCATAATATTTGTCTTGAATGATTAATCTTTTTGAATAATATCTACAATAGTTTTGCCAAAAGTAAGTGAAGTAAGAGTAGAAAAACCTTTTGGCAAGAGAATATGTTCAATAATATCATGTTCTGCAATGAGGATACCTTGAGAACATAGGCTATTAGTTTTTTCGATTTCATGTAAGATTTTATTCAATATTCTTGCAATATATGGTGGATCGCAAAAAATACAATTCCAATATGCGGGTACATAATCTGGTAATTGTTTTAGAAAAAAACCATTAAAAAAAGTTAAAGCATCTTGAACTGCAATTGGAGATTGATGTTGTGGAATGCCTAAAGAGTTAGCGGAATGTCTTATTTCTTGGGCAATATGTAATTGATTCTCTACAAATATGCAGCGATTGGCTCCTCTACTTATTGCTTCAAATCCTAATGCTCCTGTGCCGGCGCACATATCTAATACTTCAATATTATCATCTTCAAAATTGATATAATGAGATAAGGCATTAAAAATAGACTCACGCATACGATCGGTAGTAGGCCTAGTTTCTTCGAATATTTTAGTACCAAAACTAAGCCCTTTAAAACGACCGCTGATAATTCTCATATTTTACTCACGCGTCAACTTTTGATATTTCAATCTATGTGGCTGATCTGCAGAAGTACCTAATCTAGCATGGCGATCTGCTTCATATTCTGAATAATTGCCATCATACCAAGTCACTTTGCTATCACCTTCAAATGCAAGAATGTGAGTAGCAACTCTGTCTAAAAACCATCTATCATGAGAAATCACCACAGCGCATCCTGCAAAATTCTGCAAAGCTTCTTCTAGTGCTCTTAAAGTATTTACATCTAAATCATTAGTTGGTTCATCTAGAAGCAATACATTTGCTCCATCTTTTAACATTTTTGCAAGGTGAACTCTATTTCTTTCGCCACCAGAAAGAACGCTACATTTTTTTTGTTGATCTGTACCACTAAAATTAAATTTTGAAACATATGCTCTAGAATTCATGTCTCGAGAACCTAAATGTAACAAGTCATCACCTCCAGAAATTTCTTCCCAGATAGTTTTCTCATTGTTTAGAGGGCGATTCTGATCTATATAACCAAGCTTTACTGTCTCACCGATTTTAATAATCCCTTTATCTGGTTGTTCTTGGCCAGTAATCATGCGAAACAATGTAGATTTTCCGGCACCATTAGCTCCGATTACGCCAATAATACCGCCAGGTGGTAAATCAAAGCTAACATCTTCGAATAGAAGTCTATCACCAAAGCCTTTTGCAAGATTATCTGCTTTTATAACCGTAGAGCCCAAACGGGGTCCTGGTGGAATATAAATTTCAATGTCCTCATTATGAGATTCTTGTTGTTCTTCTAACATTCTTTCATAAGAAGCTATACGAGCTTTACTTTTTGCCTGACGTCCTTTAGGGTTCATACGAACCCATTCTAACTCTTTTTGTAGAACTTTTTGTTTAGCAGACACATGCTTTTCTTCAACTACTAAACGTTTATGTTTTTGTTCTAGCCAACTTGTATAATTGCCTTCAAATGGAAAGCCTTGTCCACGATCTAATTCTAATATCCATCCGGCAACATTATCTAAAAAGTATCGATCATGAGTTACTGCAATAACAGTACCTGGATATTTATGTAAATGCACTTCTAACCATGCAACAGTTTCTGCATCTAAGTGATTGGTAGGTTCATCTAATAATAATACATCGGGTTGTTGCAATAATAATCTACATAAAGCAACACGACGTTTTTCTCCACCAGAAAGCACAGATATCAATGTATCACCTTGTGGACATCTAAGAGCTTCCATTGCCAATTCTAGCTTGCTATCTAAGTCCCAAGCATTTGCATGATCTATTTTTTCTTGAAGTTTAGCTTGTTTGTCCATTAATATTTCAAAATCTGCATCAGGATCACCAAATTGTGCAGAAATCGATTCATATTCTTTAAGCAGATTGACTGTTTCTTGTACGCCTTCTTCAACAATTTCTTTTACAGTTTTATTGTGATCCATTTCTGGTTCTTGAGACAAGTAACCAAAAGTGACATCTTTATTACTGGTAATTTGACCAATATAATCTTGATCGATACCCGCAATGATTTTTAATAATGAAGATTTACCTGCTCCATTCAAACCTAATACGCCAATTTTTGCACCATAATAAAAAGACAAATAAATATCTTTTAAAACTGTTTTACTTGGCTTATATACTTTACTTAGGCCAATCATTGAGAAAATGATTTTGTTGTCTACCATGCTGGCTATATCTCCAATAATCGATTTAGTTTTCTAATTAGGGAATGCAAAAATACAGAGTTATTAATGATTAACTTTATGCTAGAGTATTCTTTAATTCATTAATAATATGAATACCATTACTTGTGCCTATTCTTTGGGCGCCTGCTTCTATCATGTCTAAGGCAGATTGATATGTAGTTATTCCACCTGATGCTTTAATTCCAATATCTACTGGAAGATGTTTTCTTAATAAAAGTATATCGCTTGCTATAGCTCCACCGCCTGCAAATCCAGTAGATGTTTTGATAAAATCTGCCCCTGCATCTGCAACTAATTCAGCTGCCATTATTTTTTGATCTGTATCTAATAAGCATGTTTCGATGATTACTTTAACTAAAGCTCCAGCTTGATGTGCGGTATCTGTAACAGAACGAATATCATTCCACACAATATCTTTTTCGCCATCTAATAATGCACCAACTTGTATTACCATATCAATCTCTTGGGCTCCATCATGTAATGCTTGCAAAGTTTCCGACACTTTTGCTCCAGTTTTGTGCATTCCATGTGGAAATCCAATTACGGTGCACACTTTTGTAGAAGTTCTATGTAATAAGCTTGAACAAATCCCAACATAAAAGGGATGAACGCAAACTGTTGCAAAAGAATACTCTAAGGCTTGAGAACAAAGTACTTCAATATCCTTTTTAACTGCTGTATTTTTTAATAGAGTATGGTCTATCATACGCACTAATTGTTCTATTGTAATGTTCATTATGTATTCTGAGCCAAAAGTTCATAAAGTACTATCGTGCTTGGGCTTGCATCCGATAATAATGGTGCAATATGAATGGAAACCAGATATATTCCATCACGAATATCATTATTAAGATTTACCATTTCTGTGATTGTTGCTTCTGTTCTTATATTATCAGGATATTGCCAAAATGCATGATGAGCAGCCAATTCTCCATTGTCTATTTCTGGATCTACAGAAGGTAAATCTGTTAAAAAATGTTGAATCCCTTTATGTGCTATGTATCCCATTGCATCAGCAGTAAAATAAGGTGGATTATTCCCTGACCACACAATATTATCTCTATCTTTTTGAAATGTTCTTATTATTAATGCTTCGGGTGTTTGATGGCTTTCAAGAGCATGTTGAATCATTTCTTTAGAAATAATCATATCACCATTAGAGGCTTTAGTAGGGGAGAGAGTAAGCAATAATCCAAAAAAGTTGAATGTCTTTAATGTATGTGCTATATAATAAGGTTGTTTAGAAATATGGCCTACACATTCGGTATGCGTTCCATTACCATGAGGAGCAATCACAAGAATTGAGCAATTAACTGGTCCACCCAAAGCTGTAGAGCCTATAAAATCACCCATAGAGAATGGGGAAAACTGTGGCATTGGTAAATGGAAAGCAGATGGATTATTATCTCCTGATTGCAGAGGAAATGAAACAATAATCGGTTTTGATAAATCTGCCTGATACAAAGATGTATGTATCGGTATCGAGACAATCATATAAATCTGCTCGTTTTTTTTATGAAAGTATGCCAGACACTGCTAAAAACAATAATAAACAACCAAGAGCAAGACGATAATAAATGAATATGCCAATAGATTTAGAACGTAAATAATTCAATAAAAAAGCAATTGCAGCATAGCCGCTAATTCCAGAAATAATAGTTGCAATCATTAATGAACTAAAATCTTCGCCTGAAACTATTGGAATTGCCTTTTTAAGTTCTAATATTCCACTGCCTAAAACTGCTGGAATACTTAATAAAAAAGAAAATCTTGCAGCAGCTTCTCTATTTAAACCTAAAAAAAGTCCTGCTGTAATTGTAGTGCCAGAGCGTGAAGAACCTGGTATTAATGCTAGTGCCTGTGCTAAGCCAATTAGCAATGCATCTTTTAATTTTATATCATGAATGGTTCTTAAAAACGATGCTTTTTTTTCTGCATAAGCCATACATAAGGCTATGATTATCAGCATCATGCCGATTAAAAAGAGACTTTTAGTAATATCGCCTTCGATAACTTTTTTAAATGCTAATCCTATTGTTACAATAGGTATAGAGCCAAAAATAATATACCAACCCATTTTAGAATTCATTGATTGCTGTATTGCTGGAAGCCTATTTCTGGTAAGATTTTCTTTTAAAAAAGCGGCAGAAATGCCATAGACATCATTCCTGAAATAGATCAGTATAGCTGCTAATGTTCCTAATTGCATAACTGCAATTTGCGCTGTCCATAATTCTCCAGACTGCACGATGCCCAATAATTTACCCACAATGGTAAGATGAGCAGTACTACTTACAGGTAAAAATTCTGTGAGACCTTGAATAATGCCAAGTAAAATCGCATCGAGTATATTCATAGTTTAACTGTATACAATAACAGAATTTGTTTTTTCGGAAGCTAACTGTAAAGAACTAGATGCATTTCTAATTAAAGAATCTGCTTTATCATAAGAATGTGCTTCAGCAATTCCAATGCTTACAGTTACAGTTAATCGTCTATTACCAATCTCGGTTATAGCACTTGCTATTTCTTTTCTAACTCTTTCTCCCCATATATGAGATTTTGCAAGAGTTTGACCAATTAATGCTACTACAATCGTTTTTCCTTCGAATTCACCAATAATATCATATTCTTTCATATTTGATTTTACTTTCTTTATCACATGCATCAATAAATCATCTTCTATTTCAGGTAAATTTTCCATGGATTCATATGTATCCATTTTGATTAATGCTAAAGAAAAAGGATTTCCAAAATCTCTTGTTTTTGCGGTTTCTTCTGTCATTCTGGCATAAAATGCTTTATAATTAAATAAACCTTTTGTTTCATCCATTAATGCTGTAGAACGAAACATCTCATGGAATCGTAATTGTTCTATGATGGTTCCTGTTTGTTCTCCTAACATTTCAATGATATTGATATCATGAGATGGCAAGGAAGTACCAGTTCCTTCTAAAAACAAAGCTCCATAATTATGAGATTGAGATTTCAATGGTACTGCAAGAAAATATCCACCATTTACTGGTATTTCAGAATCACATACTCTTAGCTCATCTGTTAAAGGAGAAAGGGTAGTAGTTTGTGCAGTTAAAATAGTATTGCCAATTAAAGAATATTCTAAATCGATATGCATCCCTAACATTTTTTCAGATTCTACCTGCCTATAATATACCTGATATACTGTCCACGCTTGTTGTTCATAATCGAACATCCCAATTCCCATTGTGGTAAATTCAACAACTTCGCTTGCTGATTCTAATAAGGCAGCACATAAATCGGCAATTCCATCACCTGATGAAGATATAATAGTTCTAAATCTGGTAATTGCATCAAGTGCTCTACTTGCCTGTAATAAGTCATACTTTCCTGTATAACTTTGAACCAAACCTGTAATTAGTTTAGTGAAATTTCCTAAAAATCCAATGCTCATAGCATCATAAGCATCTATTTGATCTGAATCTGCAAATAGGACGCCAATAACATTGCCATTAAAATAAACAGGTACACCTATAAAAGAAATTGTTTTGGCAGCAGCTGTATAATAACATAATAGGTCTAATTCAGCCGAAGGATGTATCTCTGTAAGAATTTCTGGTTTACCAGAATGTGCAATTTGACTTATCACATCATTGCCAAAAGGCAGTTTTCTTAATTGCGTAAAGCTGTCTTTAGATTCTGAAATATAAGATTCAATCACTAATTGGTTCTTATCATGGTTCGCCCAAGCAAATCCAGCTGTTCTGGCATCAATTACAGATCTTATCGCCATTAGTACTCTTGCCAATAGAAAATCAAATTCTTTTCTAGGCTCACTTGGAGCAGGCTCATTTTCTTCCATGAAATCTAGAAGCGAAACTTCTAAAATTGCCCTTTTGTGATTTGATACTGGCTCTATATTATCTTCTATATGATAGGTTTCTTCAGGTATTTGTTCGCTGATGATTGGTTCAGATAATTCTTGCTCTTTAATTAAATATGGTGTGTCGACAGTAAATTCTTTTTTAAGAGGCTGTATTATTTCACTATCAGTGTCATTCGTATCATTATATATTGTCTTTTTTATGACAATTCCACCTGAACTTTGTTTGCGAATAATACGTATTCCTTCACCTACATCTTCTATTTCAGACAAAGAAGATTGTTGTTCAGTTAAAGCTGGAATTATTGGAGGTGCTTTTGTACTAGCCTTCATCGGCTTTTCTTCTTCAACGATTGCTTCGTCTTGATGAAGTTTTTCCGCATCTTTTACTCTAGACTGAACTTGTGGCATTGGCCTAGAGCGCATTTTTTCAAATTCTGCTGCTCTGGTATCATCTAAAGTGCTTTCAAAACCATCAAAAACCATTCTTTTACCTGCCTGCCCTGGCATAACTGTTACCCTAAATTCTGGTGGAACAGCAGATGAGCCTCTATGAGATTCAAAAGAATTAGCAAGCCTTTGTGATACTAACATAAAATGGCCAAAACCTGCTAATATGGTTATACAAATACCAATTAGCCTGATAGGCCCTTCTGATGTCATAAAGAAGGTTATAAGAAGTCCTGCAAGTATTGCCAAGATTGAAAATACTTCGGTTGCGCTTGCTGGCACTAATATTTTTTTTGCCGAAAAAGTACGCTTATACATGGCAGATTTTGCCTTGCGTCAGTAAGGAGAGATGGGAATTTTTTTTGCTGCGTGACAAATTTAGTGAAAAGCATGGTTTTTTTTAGAAAAAAAATAAGTCTTATTAAATAATCATGAAAAATTTCTGAATTTACTCTTTGACAATCATGTTTTTGGGGATATTTAAGCCCTTTCTATCTAAAACTAATTTTGTTTATATGCTTTTTCAATGCTATTAAATTCAGAATTATTTCTACCTATTTCTTTATGAATTCTTATACTCTTGGTTTATCTGGTTCTTGGTGGATATTATCACTTTTATTTTTTATCTCAATAATATTTTCCGTTTGGGCCTATAAAAATCCTGTTCCTCCTTTATCTTCTGTTAGAAAAAGCATCCTTATTGCTTTACGATCTATTGGATTATGTTTGCTTTTATTTGCAGTATTCGAACCTATTCTCTCATTGGTTCGTGCTTCTATCAAAGAGCCCATATTAGCAGTTATAGTTGATAAATCTTTATCGATGGGGATGAAAGATGGCTCGAGGAATAGGGCTAAAGATCTTTCCCAAGCATTGAAAGATGCCAATGTAGAATCATTGGGTGAAGCAATAAAGATTATTTCTTTTGGCCTGGATGTTAAGGATACATATCCAAATATTGCTTCTGTAGATTCTGTTATTGCTAATAAATTAGGTACAAATATCACCAAAGCATTATCTTTTTTATCGTATGCAGATGATGAATCCTCTGTGAGAGCAGCTATTATTTTTACTGATGGTGCTGTTAACTCTGGGGCAAATCCTTTATATGAATTAGATTATTTTGGACGTCCTGTGTATACAGTTGGAATTGGTGATTCGATGCCTCCAAAAGATCTTTCAATACAATCAATTCTTTCTAATGAATTATGTTATGTTGGTTCAAAAGTTCCGGTATCGATTACTGTTCAAGCATCAGGTTTCCCAAATAATACTACAGCTTCACTTTCTTTATATGATAATGGAAATATTGTTGGAAAGCAAACAGTAAATATTGTCAACACTTTACAAACATATTCTGTTGGATTTACTATTATTCCCACTAATCCTGGAATTCATAAATTAACGGCATCAATTCAACCTTTAGCAAATGAGATTACGATAAAAAATAATTCTTTATCAGAATTTATTACCGTTCTTAAACATAAAAGAGTAATTGCCCTGTTTGCTGGTTCGCCTTCTGCAGATATTACTTTTGTGAAATCTATTCTAGAACAAATCCCTGATGCTCAAGTTAAATCATATATTCAAAAATTGGGTAGTGAATTTTATGCTCCTATTCCAACTGCTGCAGATATAAAAGATGCTGAGTCTATTATTTTGATTGGTTTTCCTATTGCACAAACTCCGCAATCTATCATACAATTAATTGCAAAAGAAGCTGAACAAGGCAAACCCATATTTTTTATTGCTTCGCAAAACCTAGATTATCAAAAACTTAGAGCCCTTGAACCATATCTTCCTTTTACTGTTCGGGCATCAAGGCCACAAGAATTTCTTGCTTCTCCTCAAATACAAGAAGCTGGTTTGGCTAGCCCTATTATGAAAATAACTGGAACTGATAGAGATAAAGACATGTGGAATAGTTTACCTCCTTTATTTAAAACTGAAACATTTATTGAACCTAAGCCAGAAACAGAAATTTTATCTACATTTAAAGTAGGAAATTCACCTATTGATGAGCCTTTGATGATGAGTAGGACTTTTGGTGGATCAAAATCTATTGCTATTGCTGGATATGGAATATATAGATGGCAATTAATGGCTAATGCTCCTGAACAGGCCAGAGGAAATAAGGATATTCCTAATGTGTTAAGTTCTTTTATTGATCAATCTTTACAGTGGTTGGGTGCGTCTGAAAAGGAAAAGACAATTAAGATACGATCTGTTAAAAAGTTCTATGCTACTGGAGAAACTGTTGAATTTACTGGTCAAGTATATGATGCTTCCTTAAATCCTGTTGATAATGCATCTGTAAAAGTTACAGTTACTTGTAATGGAAATAAAAGAGAATTGAGTTTAGCATCTTCTGGAAATGGATTATATAGTGGCTCGATTGCTGGTTTAAAAGAGGGTGATTATTATTATTCTGGTATTGCGCAGGCTAGCAATGCAAAGGGCTCTGATAATGGTAGATTTTCCATTGGTGCAGAATCCATTGAATATCAACAATTGCAGATGAATGCTTCATTATTGCATGCTATGGCAGATCGATCTGGTGGAAAATTTTATACGGTTGATAATGTAAAAAACTTTATCAATGATATAAAGAAAAACCCTCGTTTTGCTATAATTTCTACAGTAGAAAAAAGTGAGATTCCTTTATGGAATATGGTGTGGTTGTTAACTGCTGCACTTTGTGCATTTGCTATTGAATGGTTCCTTAGAAAAAGGAACGGCTTATTGTAATTTCTTGATTACGTACCGGATAAATATATACTCCAAAAAGGACTTTACCTTTTGAGTCTTTTCTAAAGCTATTAAGCGTTTTTAGGGGTTCATCTCCCATTTTGATTCCAGTTGATTGGTCTATCGTTGTTACTATACAACGAGAGCAAGGCTTACCTTTTTTAAATTGATATGATGAAAGCATGATATCTTCCCAATTGTCTTCGGCAAATGGTTGCATTCCACGAATAATGATATTTGCTCTAAATCTATCTATTGGGATAGCCATTCCTGCCCTTTTTTCAAGCTCAAATAATGAATCTTCTGATACTAATAATATTGGATAAGAATCAGAGAAGCTTGTTTGAATATCTCTGGTGATGTTTCCTGATTGTACATATCTCGTAAAATCTTTGCCACGCCTAGCTAATCTACATGGAAATTGTACATAAGTGCTAAACCAGTCTGCAATAGTATCTCCACAATCAGATCCTTGTAAAGATTCTCCCCATACAGAAACAGATATCTCTGATCCATCATGTATCATGTCTTTATCTAATTGCAGAGGTTCCATTCCAGGGGCATATAATAATAATCCTGATTCTGTTTCTTTGGGCTGAATACAAGCCATTGATGGGAATTGTCTTTGCGTTAGAAATTGTCCAGATTGATCTACGATTACAAAATCTCTGTCTCCTTTTAGACCATACATACCAATTGTACTTTTATCAAGATATATCCCAGCACATCCTTTAATAGGGTATATAACTAATTGAGAAATTACGGGATCTATCATAATTTTTTTATTTGGAAAAATGATCTTCAAACCATTGTTGAATAATAGTATGCATTTCGATAGATGGCCAATGGCCTCCATCAAATGGTACGAAAGTATGCTGAACTTGTTTTTCAATGAGTGTATTACGAAACAATTCAGCTGTCTGAAAAGGAACTACCATATCTTTTGTGCCATGAACAAGTAATAGATCTACATTATGTTTTTTTAGATTGTCA
Organism: Bacteroidota bacterium; assembly: GCA_049317525.1. Classification (GTDB taxonomy): domain Bacteria; phylum Bacteroidota; class Ignavibacteria; order Kapaibacteriales; family UBA961; genus UBA961. The sequence continues at coordinate 34,822 of JBMOIC010000021.1, forward strand.
ATTTTATCAATAATATTTCCATCTTTATACATACTTCCACAAAGAACGATTGCAGTTGAAATATCTTTGGCATATCGGGAAGCCAATACACTTGCATAAAAGCCTCCCTGAGAAAAACCCATAATAGCAGGCTTAACATTGTTGATAGGCAAAGTTTTTATGGCATCTAGCAATACATCATGATACCATTCGGCAGACATATTTATAATATCGTCCTTTAATGTATCTGGAAAGGATTGATCTTCACCTGCGGCAGAAAATCGTGACTCTCCTGCATATATAGATTCTTTAAACTTAAGATATGGTGCTTCTGGGCTAATAAATATTGTATTTTTTATGTGTAATGATTGTACCCATTGTAATATAAATTCTGGATTTTGACTATTACCATGTAATACTAAACAAAGATTATACTGTAAAGTACTATCATATTCAGTGGGATATAATACTCTGTATCTTCCTATGCGTTTTTGTTCAGTAAATTTAAGTGGGAACTTAGAAGCTTTAGATTGCTGCTTTATCTTTTGTATAACCAAATCTTGGATAGTCATTCCATTATACATTGGAATTTGTAATTGATGTATAAAGAGTGTGTCAAAATGTATAAAAAGGGGAGTAAACAATGTGTCTTGGACAAGAAATTCCTCTTGCAAACCGGCATTAATTGCTGTGCACAGTGTTAAAGCTGCTTTGTGATTATTTTTAGTATATATATATGATTTAGCTAATTGAATATGACTATAATAATCATTTGGTAAGGCCTTAACCCATTGATCATATAGTATAGATGCTTGATGATAATTTTTATTTGCAAAGGCCTTATCAGCTAGTTCCCTAATAGATTGAGCTGTTAAAACACAAATGTTAAAAGTTAAAGAAAGGAAAAATATAGAAATGAAAAATCGCATCAGAACCTCTTAAAACTTCAGCGATATGAAATGGAATGTCTATTATGTGCTGAACAGGATATTAATTTGTACATTCCTAGAATAACAACATCTATATATTGCTAGGCTGCCTATGTGGCTAATCAGACAATTCTATATGTTGACCGCAAAATAAGAATTTAATCGTATTTTTATGTTTTAGAAAAAGTATTGTAATTATATATATGTCATTAATTACATATATATTATATTGCAAATGATAGTAATACTATTATTTTTTAGATCAGGATATTCACAATGATTCGAATATTAACATTATTAACTTTTTGTTCATTTTTTACTTTTTTAGAAAGTAAATCACAAGGTTGTGTAGCTACCCGAGGCATGAGTTCATGTGGTGGAGGAACGGGCATGGGAATGGGAATCAATTTGTCACCCGGTGAATGGAATCTCGTTACGGGATATAGATATTTCGAATCATTCAGACATTTCCGTGGAGATCACGAAGAGCCTGATAGAGTTGCAAATGGTACGGAAGTCTGGAATTGGTCAAGCTTTTTGGATATCACGTTGAATTATGGTATCACCGATCAATTGTATGCTACAGCAACTTTGCCATATATGCACCACAATCGTTCATCGATGTATGAGCACGGTGGGAATCCACCAACTGGTCTTGGTCAAAGACATTCAACAGGTACTTCAGGATTATCCGATATTCGTTTTGGTGTTGGATATTGGTTATTTGAACCATTTGAGCATGACTTCAACTATGCTATCGGCCTTGGCGTGAAGCTTCCGAATGGACAATTTGATTGTCAGGATTTGTTTTATAATCAAGGTGTGAAGCGCGACACCAATATGCTGCAATTCGTGGATCAATCCATTCAATTGGGTGATGGTGGAACAGGAATTTCATTAGACTTGCAAGGTTATCATCCGATTTCTCATGAGATTGCGATTGCAATGAATGCATTTTATATGTTAAATCCACGTGAAACAAATGGCATTCCAACATTAAGAAAAGATGTATCTGGCAATATTTTGGAATATTCCGTTCCAGATCAATATGGCGCTCGCATCGGAGCATTTTACAATTCAACTTTTGGATTGAGTGGATATTTTGGTGGGCGCATCGAAGGTGTTCCATCACATGATGCATTCGGTGGAAGCCGTGGATTCAGAAGACCCGGCTACTCGGTTGCAATTGAACCAGGGATGTCCTATGCATTCAATTCCATGTCTGTATTCTTCAGTGTACCTCTGGCTGTATATCGCAATCGCGTTCAAAGTTATGATGATCTCGAAAAGACAAGAGTCAATGGTGTGGTCACAAATGGTGATGCCGCATTTGCTGATTATCTCATTTCATTTGGACTATCATATAGATTTGGTGGATCACATTAAGAACTTTTACAAGTAATAGTTGCCATCGATTCGTATAAGAAATTGACTGTAGTTCTTCAGAAATTTTAAACAATTTTTGAAGAACTATTTTTTTATAACTACTTACTAATAAGAATCAGAGTCTAATTATTAAATGATTCTTTCTTTAGAATCACTAAATTTGATAGTCATGAATCCTAAAATGAATTGAAGCAAACATATAATAGTAATGAAGCCTAGAATATTATTTATATCCATTATCGTTTTATTCCTTTGCAGATGTATAGCTTGGTATGTATTTCCACTATATGATGATGCATTTATAACATTTCAATATGCATCAAATTTGGTACAGCATGGACAATTTGTTTTCTCATTAGATATTTGGGTACAAGCAGTTACTTGTCCTTTATATGCTTTAATTCTTACCCCATTATTCTTGTTTAGTCACTTTCCTCAAAAGATTATTCCACTGCTGAATATCTTAATTGAGTGTTCCGTATTATGGCTAAGCAGAGATCTTTTTATAAACAAAACAGAACAATCATATAATCTGTTATTTGGCCTGATGATATCGTTAAGTCCTTTATTAGCAAGAGTTTCTGTAGGTGGTATGGAAATGCCATTCTTGGCGCTTTGTTATATACTTCTATTATTAGCAGTTAAGAATAGACATACATATATATTTGGTATTCCAGCATTATCTGCTATCATGTTTTTTATTCGTCCAGAAGCTGCAATTTTAGCCATAATCAGTGTAGTCTATTTATGGTTTGTATATGGCTGGAAAAAGACGATACTACCTGCACTATGTGGACTTATGATTGCGCTTATTGGCATGTTCATCATGCAATTAGTATATCATTCACCACTACCTCAATCTATAATGGCAAAATCAGAACATATTTCTGAAGGATTTGTCATTACAGCTATGCAATTATTTGCACCAGAGCCAATGAGTATAATGTTTCATAGTATAGTTTTTTTAAGCTTCATATTGATTATCTATGCAAGAATTAAGCTTTCGCCTTGGATGTATATTAATATAAGCTGGTATGTATTATATGCTTTGGCATATGTATTAGCAAGACCATCTATTTGGTCTTGGTATGGATATCCGCTAGTATTTATGGCAATATTGCATATAGTAGGAATGGTAGAAATATTATCAGATCAACTATGGATTAAGCGAATTGAAACAGTAGTACAATCTAAGATTGTATTAGTGATTCCACTTATTTTTTGGTTTAGTATATCTGCAATATCAAACCCAGAGAAGATAACCAGAAATATCTATGATAGACTGCAAAACGCTCAGTATTTCAAGGGTAATACTCTAGAAACAATAGTAGCTGGTGATGTTGGAGCAATAGGTTATTTTACCAAAAAGCGAATTATCGATATTAATTCTTTAGTATGGATTAATAAAGCAAAACATATTACATCTGCATCAATGGATGATATTATAGAGAATGAGAAACCAGATTATATCTTTTTGAATGCAACAAGATCTCAAATCAATCTTATACAGTCAAGATATAAAGATGCATATCAAACAATAGACAGATATGACAAAGATGGATCATCGATATCAACTATGGATTCGACAATATATCCAGATATTGTATGGCGACAAGATTATCTACTGTTAAAAAGGAAATAGTAATAGAAGATTCTTTAACATATAACAATGCAAGACCTAATGATTCTGTTTTAGCTAGATTATGGCTTTCGATAGTAATTATAAGCATGCCATTTTTCTGTAAAGCCACAGATTCAGGAATTGGATTAACAGAAACTATATTAGGCGCTTTCTATCATTCTTCATTAGCTATTTGGTTTATCTGGCAATTATTAGTGAAAAGAAAAAAGATTATCCGCAATGGCGGAGATATCTTAGCAAGTATATTTTATATTGTTTCTATATGTACTGTTTTTGTTTCTTGGGGAAATGATGTAGAGCCATTGCAATGGGCTAGAAGCTGGCAATTATTATTATTAATGTTGTATTATCTTCCAATTCGAGAACATTTTAGAACGGAAAAACAAATTCACTATTTGATATTCATATTATCATGTGTATTAGTTGGATTTGGTATAGTTAATTTAATGGAATATAGAAAGATAACTTCTTCATTAGATTATGGTTATGAAGTATTATATAAAGGGGTTAGAAATGATGCGCCACTTTTTGGAGCAGCTGGAATCATAGCTTTATTAACATTTATCACAGTTAAAAGTAATAAGCTAAGGTTATTTGCCATTGGATTAACATCAGTATTTGTACTTGTTTTGCTAGCTTCATTGGCTAGAACATCATGGGTAGCTTTTTTAGCAAGTTTAGTGTTTTTAGTCTTTTTTTTAGAAGCATCTGGCAGACGTAAATTATTGACAGCATTTTCACTGTTTTTTGTAGCTGCTGGATTTATTGTTATAACATTTTATTCCAATCTAGCAGAAATTGCATTTGTGGTTATACAAACAAGACTTTCAAGCAGTGTGAATATCAATACAGATAAATCATATTTAGGTAGAGTATTAGAAACAAGAGAAGTAATGAAAGGGGTAGCACGATATCCTTTAGGAGGGAATGGATTTCAAAAAGATCATTTGCGATATGATTTATTGCTAAAGGCACATATTAGAGCTGTATATTCTCATAATGGATACTCAGGTTTACTATTTAAAGCAGGTATACCTTTAGCAATTACTTTTTGGATGATAATTATATACTATATCATTATTGGAGTATGGACAGCTAAAAGGAATCGCCATGATGCCTTGATTCAAATCATAGCATTAGGCTCGGCAGCAGGATTGGTGTCCTATTGTATTACTAATATTGCCGAAGGTGTATTTGAAAGTAGATCTGGTTTATTAACTACAGGATTTATGATTGCTTTAATTGGTTGTGCCAGATATCTAGCAGAAGATCGAAAAATGCTATCATCTACACATACTAATGAATCATAGTTTTCATTCATAAAAGGAAATAATATGACATTATCAGAGTTTGTTAATCAGTTAAAAGTAAGTCAAGCATTAGTATTTATCGAACCCAATGGCAATATTGTTCCAAGCCATTTCCATATCACAGAAGTTGGTTTAACAACAAAGCATTTTATTGACTGCGGAGGAACTGAAAGAAAAGAACATACGATATCTTTTCAGTTATGGATTGCTGATGATATAGATCATAGATTATCCTCTGAAAAACTCATTGGAATTATCGAGAAAGCTTCATCCATTTTAGGTAATCAAGACCATGAAGTTGAAATTGAGTATCAAGGTGATACAATTTGTAGATATGGGGTGCAGACAATGAATAATGTATTTATGATGATTCCAAAACAAACAGATTGTCTAGCCAAAGATAGCTGCGGTATACCTGTAGTAAAAAAGAAAGTGAAGTTATCTGAATTGCAATCTACAAATCAGCAAAGTTGCAATCCAGCTTCTGGTTGTTGTTGATAGTAATTACTTGTTTAAACATTGATCAAACAAATCTAGATAATTCATAAGGGAATCCTCCCAATTATATTGTTGAGAAAACTCAATTAACTGATGTTCTTTTTCTGGATTAATGCGAAATTCTTCTAGGTGCTTTAGAAAAAAGTTAGCCATATCATGAGGTTCAAAATTGTCCCAATAATAAGCATGTTCTTTGCAGATTTCTGGAATACTAGAAAATGTTGAAGCAAAAACAGGCTTACCAAAACGCATTGCTTCAATTGGAGGAATTCCCATTCCTTCTAGTTTAGATGGAAAACATAAAGCTGTACAATGTGATAATAGCCAGTACTTATCATCATCTGTTATTTTGCCAGGCATCATAATCCTATTTTCTAATCCCAACTCAATAATTCTATCTTGAATTTGTTGTGAATATGTACCTTCGGTATTGCCAGCTAAAATCAATTGATAATTATCAGGGATATACTTCATCATCTCAACTAAAACCATCAAATTTTTCTTTGGTTGAATAACACCTATAGAAAGTAATAATGACTCCGAATTAACATATGGAGGCTTTTTTGCTTGCTTTTCTATTGGGTTTTCTACGCCAAAATAAATAACATGTAAAGGTTTATCTTTTATATCCAGATTCTTTCTGATAACGCTTTCTGTATAATGAGAAATAGCCGTAATAATAGTACAACGATCAATTTTGGATTGCAAGCGTTTTAATCTTTTTTGTGCTTTGGATGGAGTTTTGTCTTCTAAAAAGTTTAAATCATTTATTGTAAGAATAAATGGTGTCTTTTTATGAGAAGGAAAGAAAGAAGAGTCTTGATGAATTGTATACCACAGATCATAATCTGGACATAAATAAGGGAAAAATCTTCTTTTTATTGAAGTTGTTTCATAGTTAACATTATTTCCAAAATATCCGATGTATTGTTTAGGTACTAATAAAGTAAACTCGAATCTATCATCATTTAGATCTTGAATATACTTTCCAAAATTCAAAGCAATTTGTCCTAAGCCATTATGCACATCTTTCAATCTATCTAGATCAATAAGAATTCTCTTCTTTTTTATCATTATTGTTCTTTCATGTATGATATATGATTGTCAATTTACAGAATCAAAAGTATTAGAATTAATAAAAAAACCGATAACTATAGATATAATTATCGGTTTTATTAATCTGAATTAAGAATATATTCTTCTAATATTGAATACCCTAATTATTAGCCCTATTAACTTGATTCATTGTTCCAAACCCTATTTCTATAATGTTTATATTTCCCTAAAAGTATATATACATTCTATATGATTATTTGTCTTTTTCATTGAATATAGCAAGAACTGGTTTTCTTACCATCCCATTCTCAGAAAGTAAAGCCTTTTCATTATAAACTTTCGCATTTCTTGGTGACTGACCCAATACTATATGTGTAATAGCATTAGTATTGAAAACTTTCGCATTTCTTGGTGACTGACCCAATACTATATGTGTAATGGCATGAGTATTGTAAACTTTCGCGCTTCTTGGTGACTGACCCAACACTTGGTGTTTTGCATATAATGATGTTCCAAATGCAAAAACTACGAGCACATACATGATACTTTTCATAGCAATAACCCTTTATAAAAATGAAATAAAATAACTTTCAAACACAATGTGCGAACCCTAAATAGATTGTTTTTGTAGTGATATTATGTCGCACAAATGATACTTTGCATTTGGCATGCCAAGTTTATTTTATAGTCATTTTTATGGCAAAGTAAAAAACCTGAAAACCATTGCTGCTTCTTGCTTTTATAAGAGATGAAAAATTATATAATCAAATATAAAGTACTCAAATAATGTATGTAGTATTACTGTGTACTGTGTATACACTGTGTGTATGATATGTGAAATAGATATGACAAGTATAAAAAATATTGAGAGGAGAATCATGCAGAGAGAAATGTATTGTACATGATTCAATTACATCAAAATAATAGCATAATAAAAACCAAAGCTTCTTTTGTAAAACTCGGATTTCAACCCTCGATAGAATTGCTTCTATAACGGTTTTCGAGACCGTCCGATTCAGCCACTCTCGCACTCCTCCGATTGATAAAAGCGATGAATATTGATGAATTATTCTTCTAAACTTTCTGCAATATTTAGATAGCTTTGATATCGATCTTCATCTATATTTCCTTGTTGAACAGCATTTTTTATAGCACAATCGGGTTCATGTCTATGTGTACATGAAGTAAATTTACATTGATGAAAAAATGGATCAAAATCATGAAAATAAAATGCTGCATCATCTGGATGTATATCCCACAAACCTAATTCTCGAAGTCCCAGTATATCTGCAAAAAATTCACATGCGGGCAATGCAAATATGCGAGCTGATGACGCTCATGGCCATTGTCTGGTTATCGTCAAAAACCTATTCTGTACAATCACTCAGCCGCCGCTCTGGGATGATCGCCGCGAGTATTTTTCTTCTTGCTCCCATCATGCATTCCATACATTGGTTTGAATATCTCCCTAAATTATTCGCGGGCTTTTTAAGTCCTGAAAGAGGATCTCTATTTCTTCTTTTGCCAATAAGCGGTTTCATGTTTCTCGGTGTGGCATTTTGAACGTATCTCTATGGACTCAGTTAGGAACAGAGAAATACATTCATGAAAAAAACGATTTTTCTCGTGGGTATTTCCGCGATTGCAATCGGCATTGGCATTTATCAGAGCACATTTCATTTTGCAAGAATTCTAGAATATTTGAATCCCGGTTCAATGACCATGCGTACAGGAATCATCATTCTTTTCATTGGTCTTTGTTCCTATCTTTAAGCACTCTTGAAGAGATTTGAAAAGTGACTCGTTTTCTTCAGCAGTAAATCACTGCATATTTATATCCTACATTTGGTTTTGCTCTATGGCACTCCATGGTTCCCAAGTGTCGGTAGAATATTCATGCATACAGCATCACTGGAAATTGGGGCAATCTCGGCAATGCTGATTGTTATACTCACTCCCGGACTTATAGCTCTGGAACAATATGTGAGGGTGAATCTGTACTATGCACATGCAACCATCAAATATACACTTGCGGTCATGCTTGCATATGCTTTGATTGTATAATCAACATTGATATATATCTTAAAAGCAAAAACCCCTTTACTCATGAAAAATAAAGGGGTTTTTCGCATATATCTTACATGATGCAATCAGTAATGCCTATCAGCGAATAACGCTAAAAGGCACGATTGAACGATAAGAACCTGCATTGATTGTCATGTGATATGTGCCTGGGATTGCATTCGACATATCAAAAGGCATTACATGTTCGCCCGCAGTTGCATTATTGATTGATGATTCGGAAATCAATGCACCTGTCACATTGTGAATGCGAATTGATACTTGACCATCCTGAGGAATTGCAAAGCGCGCTGTCATCATGCCATTAGCAGGATTAGGCGCAATGATTGGCTGCTCGACTGATGCTATTTCATCAACACTTGTAGTGGCACTGGATAATTGAACAACTGCTTCTCCTACAAGAGCAAAAAGTCCAAAAGCTTGACCATTGAGATTTGCCGGAGGATTCAAAAATCCGCTTGCAAATACAATCACACCCTGGCCTTTTACAGCTGTACCTGGAACATTAAATGCTGCCAATTCTGGACCGCCTGTTGGTGCAATGCTTACTTTGAAATCAACTGCGGGAACACTGAGTTTTTCTGATGTTTGACCATAAGCAAGATTGGAAATCACCTTATTACCGGCACTGATATTATTGCCACCGGCATAGACATCCACCGCTGGAGCATCTGTTGCGCCATGGAAAACCATCACATCGATATTATCGGGATTGGCTGCTGTCACGGGAACATTTGCGATCGGGAAAATTGTGAATCCAATATTTGCGCCAGATGGATTAGGTACAAAACCTTGTTGAATCACACCATTAGCAAATACCACATAATTTCCTTCAGGCAATGTAACGGTAAATGATTTGAGTGTATCAGCAGCTTTCTCGCTTGTACCGGGTGCAATACCGATTTCATAAGCAGTTCCTGCATTCAATTCAAGTGTAGGTGTAGAAGTGCGAAATGCAAAATTATCAACTGCTTTTTCACCATTGACATAGACATCAACACTTGCAGCGGCAGGATCTGCAGCATTATGTACGATGCGCACTTTAGCGGTTTTTTGCGCTGTTACAGCAGGCAATTTTTTAAATGGTCCACCTGCTGCTGTCACGACATATAAACCAAAAGCAGAGCCATCACCATTCGCGGCTGGATTCAAGAAACCGGATGCAATGATGGTGATTGCCTTTCCTTTCAAACCTTTGACATCTGCTGTATAACTCACAAGAGTTTTTCCACCAGTTGGTGCGATGTCTAGTTGATAGACATTTTCCGGAACTTGCAAATACATGGAATATTTGCCATACCCCAAATTTGGAATCAATTTTGTACCGACTGTTGAGACATCCACTGCCGGAGCATCTGTCGCGCCATGAAAAACACGAATATCAACCAGTGAATCTCTCTCACCTATTGTACGTGCATTTGGCAATGCAAAGAGATTGAATCCAATTGACATTAGATCAGGATTTGATGCAAATGAACCAGGAGTCAAAACGCCATTTGCGATGGCTTGATACACACCATTTGGCTCAAGAGTTACGGTAAATGTTGCTATGGTATCTGCAACAGAATTGCTTGTTCCGGGTGCAATACCGATGACAAGTGGAATGCCTGCGGGAAGATCGGCGAATGGAGTTGCGGTTTGGAAGGCAAAATTATCGAATGCTTTCGTGGCGCCAACATAAACATCAACAGTAGCGGCTGCTTTGTCGGCAGCATTATGGATAACTTGCAGCTTGGCGGTTTGCTGAGCATTAAGTCCGGTTAAGAACATTGTGGCCAATGCCGCAATAAGAATAAGTATTTTCATGGATTCACTCCTCTGAAATGTGTATTAAAAGATTTGTCAATATTAACATTTAACTCAACCCATGAATACCAATAAATGGTTCCCCAAGATGTAAATTCTCCCCAACGAGGATGCATAAATCCTATTCAATCATAGGGTATAAAGACAAAAAACCGCATGTCAATACAATTATGGACATGCGTTAACTTTCTGTATAGAATTCTAGAAGATACTAATCTTATCTACTTGTAATTATTGGAGTTGTCAATGACTTTCCGTCTAGAATCACTCTCACAATGTACAACCCGATTGGAAGCTCATGAGCAGGAACCATGAGTGAATGCCCACCGCTTTTAATACGAGTTTTTGAGTAGGGATTTCATCATAAGTCCATCTAATGGATTAATCGTGACATCAGCATGCACAGTATGAGGTACAACAAATTGAATGATACGCGAATATGACATGGGTTGTGGCGAACATGCAATGCGGAATTCCTGAGCTGTATTCTCGTCAACAGATACATTGAATTTTCAGATATATTCGGCGTACTCTGTAGTTTTTTCATCTGTGCCAAATGCAGATTTGAACAATCCGGGATAATGAGAAAGTCTTCGCAATGTGATGAGTACATTCTCGAGAGTTTCATCCATTTCATTATGTACCATGATAGGATTTATGGCAAATAGATCAAGATTAAATACTCCGCCATCCCATTGAAAAAACTTCTTCCAAGCCAGATTCTGAATACCTGGAGTATTGCGTAAAGTCAATCGATCTGCAATACCATGGCTGAGATCATGTCCATGCTGTGAAAATCCGGATGATTGTATATTACAAGTTCCGCATGAAATCGATCCATCTTTCGAGAGAATGCCATCATAAAACAATTTCTTGCCAAGCAAGAAGCCATCTTTGGTAATGGTTTTTTTTGATACATCATAGACAATTGCAGGAAAATTAGAAGGAACCGTGAATGTGAAATCAAATGACTCCACAGGCTGTGTGGTTTCGCCGCAAGACAGAAGAATTGAACACAATCCTAGTAGAAATATATTTCCTAGCAATCTCATAGATTAATCCTTGTTTACCACAGAAAACATCTTTGCATAATTATCGGCTATTGTCACACAAAAAGGTAAAAACATCACGGATGAATGCACTGCTACCGAAAATGGGATTGTGCCTGTAAACATGTTCTTCAAATTAGCTGAGATTTCCATTGACTTTTGCGTACTCCCCATAATCACCAATGGAGCATCTGTAAGAGATAATCGGATACTTCGAATGGCATTGATTGTCGGAGATGAATAGCCACCGAAACCACCAACATGATATCAAATACCCCCTGAAGCTGATGGAGCGGTAAATGAACCTTCAAATTTTAAGTGGATATAACCGGAATTCCATGACCAGTACATGTCTTGTGCAGCAGCACCAATATAAAGGATGCCTTTTCTCTTGTCAAGTCCCTTGGGCGAAAGAGAGAATCAACTCCAATGGTACATCGAATTGCTGTATATGTACCGGTAGGAATATGGTTCAATGTTAACTACTTGATACTCTCAATTGATTCATCAATAAGAATGTAAGATTCATCCTGAGGAATGACATGACTTGATCTGTCTGCTTTTTCAAGCAAGATATTGCTAACATAATATTTCAACATTGTTCCTTTCTCTGATTTCACCGTTTGGAAGTGAATATGCTTTGTTGAAAGTGAAAGGTGCAGAATCAAATACATGATCTATAGAAACTTGAATGGAGCCTTGATTATCATGTATGGAATTTGATGAATGATCTGAACAACCGATACATAATAGGGAAGTACTTAATAAGAGTACAGTCAAATAGTGAAATATATTTCGAAGCATTATGATACCGGAGTATAAGTGTGTGCTAAAGGATAAATAAACAAGTCTGTTAAAGTAACTATGAAGTTTTAGGTTAGAACTTTTCAATTCATGTCAAAATAGAGAACATGAAATCTAATAGGAATGAAACAATAATAATCACTATCAAAATAGTATATAAGGATTCTCTTTTTGCTTTTGAAAAAAATATTGATCATTTTATATATTGTCAACATGAAATGAAGTAAAAGTATAGAAAAATATAGTTTTAAAAATCTATATCAAGGGTAATTTGGACTTCATGTCTTTTTTCGGTGGAAATTACGATAAAAAACAAAATTCGTTTATTATTCTAAGGGTAGTGATATGGTGTTTACCTTATCTGATTTATTACTTGTAATCTCAGTAATATTTATTCTGTCTGCAATCATAGTTATTATGTATTTCGCCTTTTACAGTAGCAGGTTTCAGGGTCTGCTTCAAAAAAAAGGGGATCGAAATATTTTAAATGACTATAGTTCATTCGTGAGCAATTTTGCAGGTCCTTTATTTGCACTCGGTGGTTCATTGATATTGTATTCTACAATCATTGAGCAAAATCGTAAAGATAATATCAATCGATTTGAGTCCGTGTATTTCAAATTGGTTGATTATCACAGAGAAAATAATCTTACAATCAAAACCTCCTCAGATCCATTCAAGGGAAGGGAACTTGAAGGAAAACAATTGTTCACTAATATGTATAATCATCTAAAAGCAACATCAAAGTTGATTCATGGTATATATCCAGATATCACTGATTCTAGTTTAGCGAACATTTCCTATCAGCTTTTTTATATAGGTAAATCATCCGAATCTCAAAGAAAACAATTGAAACGATCGCTTCAGAAATATAAAGGGCAGATTCAGATAGACACATTATTCACAATACTAGACAGATTTTCTGATTCAATCAAAGCTGTTAATGAAACAAAATATCCTTTTTTTGATGGGAATAAAACAAAGCTATCACATTATTTCATTCAGTATTTCAATGTTGTCTATTATGTAATGCAGCAAGAATTCTTGACCCCCGATGAAAAGCAATTATACTTAAAAATGTTGCAATCTCAGAATGGATTTTATGAGAATATTATCATCAATTTGTATCTCATGAGTGATTCTGCAACGAGTGAACATAAAACTATGAAAGAATTCGCAAAGCTTAGTAAAGAAGAAGCTGAATACATACAACTAATGTTGTTTTCCAATGATAAAACAGATTCTCAATAGTACGAAACAAAAGTGTTCTTGTGAATTATAGGAGTAAAGCCTAATTTATCATTAATGAATAAGGGATGAATATTAAATCTATTGAGGAGAAGGCAGATGCAGAAACTTATCATTG
>JBMOIC010000022.1:0-42748 GCA_049317525.1 Bacteroidota bacterium
ATAGCATCTTGCGGCCTGGTGTTAATACCCTCCGTGCCAGCTCCTGATTGAAGTTGAGTAAGGATACTTTCAACAATACGCATAGATTCTTTCTGCTTCTTCATTAAACCTTCTTCCGCTTCATCTCTTTCTACGATGATAATTAGAAGTTCAAGAATAACAGCCAAATATAAAACGAAATATACTTTTCCGGCTCCGCCTTTAGACATAGCTTAGCTCCGCTTGAAAAACATAAAGCAAATAATACCATTAAAAGATTTCAATCTTTTAATAAACGATTCAGTTGCTTATTAATAACAAGTAAAGAATGATAATAATAAGAAATGTTATGAGTTAATGATAGATTTTCATTGTAACATCTATTAAAAACTGTGCCAAAACATAGATAAAAAGAAAATAATTGGCCCGAAGGCCAATTATTTTTATGCATTAGTTCTTTGGCGCGATGCTTTTTTGAGAAATATCTGTTGAAGTTGAGCTTTTATCAGCCTTTGCTTCTTTAGAATTCTTCTTTTTGCAACATGCCATACCATCTTCTTTGGAAGCTTCTTTGGCACATTCTACTTTTGCTTTATTTCCGCAATCTGCATTCATGGCAACTGGTACGCACATGAAAGCTCCCAACAATAATGCTGCAAACATATTTTTTGCACTCATAACATTCTCCATTACATCGAAAAAAATATTATACAATTCATACAGTGTTAGTCACCAATATGCAATATAGATATAAAAGACCCTTCAGACAAAGTTTTTTTGATTAGAAGAATTCTTCCCGCCCCGAGTGTATGTGTATTGACAATTCAATAATACAAACCTTACAAAGTCATACATTTTATTTTCTTTACACTTTACAATCTCTTTTCTTATACCGTTAATTCGTAAATTAGGTTAATTGTTTTACATAAAAATGTTAAATCTTAATGATATATTTAGATAACTCTGCTACTACTCAAATAGACAAAGAAGTTGTTGAGTCTATGTTGCCTTGGCTCTATGAAGAATATGGCAATCCTTCGTCTATTTATTCTTTGGGAAGAAAAGCCAGAGTTGCTATAGAAAATGCACGAACAGAAATTGCTCATGCCCTTCATGCTCATCCTGCAGAAATTATTTTTACTAGTGGTGGAACCGAATCAAACAATACTGTTCTTAAAAGTTGTATTCATGAGTCTAAGCTAGTTAAAGCATTAGCTATCTCTTCTATTGAACATCATGCTATCATTCATCCAGCCGAAATTTTATCTAAACAAGGTATTCAGGTTCAATATATTCATGTTAATCAAGATGGGCTTATACCCACAGATGAACTAAAAAATTATCAATTAGATAATACTCTTATCAGCATCATGCATGCCAATAATGAAACTGGTAGTATTCAACCAATAAAGGCTATCAAAGATCTTTTACCATCTTCAGCATTGCTTCATTCTGATGCTGTTCAAAGTTTTGGTAAAATCCCTGTATTGGTAGATGAACTTGGCATTGATTTTTTGACAATATCAGCCCATAAAATACATGGCCCCAAAGGTATTGGTGCTTTGTTTATTAAAAAAGGCATTGATTTTAAAGCTCATCAACAAGGTGGTGGACAAGAGCGCAATAGACGTGCCGGTACCGAATCACCAGCTTTAATAGTTGGATTTCAAACTGCTGTCAGAATTGCTATCAATCAATTAGAAAAAAATGCAGAGCATATGTATTCTTTGAAACAATTTCTAATTAATAATATTATTTCTCTGATTCCAGATATTCATATCAATGGCCCCATAAATACTCAGACATCATTACCATCAATTGTTAATATATCTTTTCCAAATCGACCCAATATTGATGGAGAATCTTTATTGCAAATGATGGATATTCAAGATATTGCTGTATCTAATGGATCTGCTTGTGTATCTGGAAGCCAACAACCTTCACATGTATTGTCGGCAATGGGTCGTTCTCAAAAAGAAGCCAAAGCAGCAATTAGATTTTCTTTTTCTAAATACACTACTGAAGCTGAAATTCTAAAAGCTATTCATACATTAAAAGACATTCTTGATTCATTTGAATCTTAAATTATTTGCTCTTTGTTAATGAAATATGTGCTCGCATTTTATCATATTTTTTTGTTCCAATTCCCTTCACATTCATAATATCTTCTATTTTATCAAATCCTTCTTGTTCTCTATATTCAATTATTCTTTCTGCTGTTGCTTCGCCTATACCAGGCAGTTTCATCAAATCATTTTTTGAAGCTTTTTGTATATCGATGATTTGTCCAGCAGACACCTTAGCATGAGAAGCAGAAGGGAAAGCCCCTTGTTTTTTAACAATTGTATCTGCACGTGCAAGTTCTGTTAAAGGATTCCCACTATCATCAATTCCTGTAAAAGTGCTTTGTTCTGCATAAGACAAACTATCTAAGATATGATTAAACATCTCTGCAGATTGAAGCGAATGATCTTCCATCAAACTGTGTGGTTGAATGAACTTAATCAATATTCCTAGCATTCCACCTGAAACCAGCATAGATAAAACAAGAAACTCTCCTTTACTAATTCCACATACTGATTGGAAAAAAGTTCTAATTTTTTGAGCATATCCCCTCATGATTTCCCCTGATTTTACATGTATATTATGAAAATGCTCCTTTCACTTTGTCGAATAAAGCACTTTTTTTCTTTTTACCTTGTTCGTGATCTGTAAAATAATGCGATCTGTCTGGATTTATATGATTAGACCCAGATAAATCTTGTATAGTTTTCTTTTCTTGAGAAGTTAATGAAGTTGGAACATATACATTAATATGTACATGTTGGCTTCCTTTTCCATTAGCTTGTAAATGTTTTATTCCTTTATCTTTTAATTGTATCACCGTTCCTGGTTGTGTACCTGGTTCTATTGAAATAGATTGCGAGCCATAAAGAGTAGGAACTTCAATGGAAGCACCTAAAGAAGCTTCTGGATAACTGACAGATAATTCGAATAATACATCATCATTATCTCTGATAAATAGAGGATGTTCTTTTTCTTCAATAACAACTAATACATCTCCAGAATCTCCGCCTCGTCTGCCTGCATTCCCTTTTCCACGCAATGGTATATAATTGCCTTCACTCACACCAGCTGGAATATCTAATGTTTCGGTGCTTTCTCCTTGTGATCTTCCTTCACCCGAACAAGAACCACATAGTTCTTTGATAATATTACCAGACCCACCACAATTTGCACATGGAGCAATATTGACAAATTGACCAAACATAGACCTAGAAACTTGCCTTACCTCACCTGCACCATTACAAACAGAACATGTTGTATAACCAGATTTAGATTTTGCGCCACTGCCGCCACATCCAGTGCAAGTACAGAATTTCTTAATCTTTATCGTTTTAGAAACTCCAAGAGCAATTTCTTCTAATGTAAGAGGCATTCTGATTCTTAAATCTTGCCCGGGTTGGCCCATAGATGGCTGACGTCTACCACCGCCACTACCACCAAAGAATTCATCAAAAATTGAATTGCCTTGTCCACCAAAAAACTGATTAAAAACACTAAAGACATCATTCATATTTTGATAAGAATGGAAATCTTGTCCACTCTTCATGCCCTGATGTCCAAATCTGTCATATTTAGATCTTTTATCGGAATCATTAAGAACTTCGAATGCTTCGGTTGCTTCTTTAAATTTTTCTTCAGCTTCCTTATTATCGGGATTTCTATCAGGATGAAATTGCAAGGCTAATTTTCTATATGAAGATTTTATTTCGTCTAATCCGGCGCTTTTGCTTAGGCCAAGCACTTCATAGTAATCACGTTTTTGCATAATGTTAAGATATTAAAGAGTGAATGTCGAAAATATTAATCTTGGGATCCAGCCGAAGTGATAACTCTAGAATGGCGTATCACTTTTTCTTTTAACTTAAATCCTCTTTGAATTTCTTGAATGATATAGCCTTCTGGAGTTTCTGGAGATGGAATATGTGCTAAAGCTTCATGCATATCAACATTGAAAAGTTCTCCGGTGACACTTGGGATTGGACATACACCTGCTTCTTCAAATGTTTTAAGAGCCTTGGCATATATCATTTCTACTCCTTTAAGAAACCCTTGATAGTCTACATTTTTTTTAGCAGCATCTAAAGCAGCATGCAAATCATCAACTACCGGCAACATTTTTATAATAAGGTGCTCATTGGCATAATCAATGATTTCTTGTTTTTCTTTAAGTGTTCTACGGCGAAAATTCTCGAATTCAGCTGTTTTTCTAAGAACAGTTTCTTTTAATTCGTCACGTTCGCGCTCTATTTGTTCAATATATGATTCTTCTGATATATGTTCATCGTGGGATGGATACTCTAAAGTATCATCATTTTCAAAATCAGCTTCAGATTCTGTTGTCATTGTGTGCAAGTATTATAATAATTGATTGAAAATAAGTGATATGTGTAAAATAATTGCTTTATGACGAAGCATATTTATGTTCATTTTATTTAAATACAAACTTAATGATTCATTTGTTGTGAATGGTCTTTATCTGCCCTTTTTTATCTAAATTTGCCATCAATTAGCGTATGAATCAATGAATTATCATATAGATATGAGAAAAGAAATAGTAATAGCATCTTCCTTGAATGAAACGAGAATTGCCATAACAGAAAATGGCGAATTATCTGAATTATTTGTAGAAGTGCCTGATAAAGAACGTTATGTTGGCAATGTATATATGGGGCGTGTAGAAAAAATTATTCAAGGGATGAATGCAGCTTTTGTCGATATAGGCCTTCCACAAGGTGCTTTTTTACATTTTTCTGATGTTGATTCTTCACTTGAAGAATCTTTTTTTACCGAAGATGAAGATGATGATGACACATCTAAAGATGTTTTGGACCAACCTCATGAAAGCTTTATAAAAATTGAATATTCAGAACCAAGCAGTTTATTTGTACCTCCATCCGATATTGCAGAAGCAGATTTATCTGAATTATTAAGTGCCTTATTAATGCAACCAACAGTTGGTAAGCCTGCTGGATATAATGAAATACTTGCTAAAGAACTTCTTGAGCAAAATGAGATAGAAACAGAACAAACACATTCTACTATCAATGCTTCTATGTCTGATTCAGCAGCAATTGCATTAAGACTCAAAAAAATGCCTCCGAAGCAGAATGTAAATGCAAAACCGCTGCCAACATTTAGTACAAAGAGATCTGGATTAATCAGCATAAATCTTCAGCCCAAACAAACAATTATTGTTCAAGTTGTTCGAGAAGGATATTCTTCCAAAGGTGTGCGTGTTACAACTAAAGTTGCATTGCCTGGCAGATATATGGTTTTGCTTCCTTTTGATAATTTAATTGGTGTTTCCAGAAAGATTGGTTCTGTTAAAGAAAGAAAACGTTTAAGACAATTAGCAAAATCTTTGATACAACCTGGTATTGGTTGCATTGTTCGAACAGCCGCCGAAGATAAAACAGATCAAGAATTAAGTAGAGATTGGGCTGCACTTGTAGAACAATGGAAAGAAATGGAGAATAATGTAAAAATTGCAAAAGCACCTTCTTTATTATACAAAGACAAAAATATCACAGGAAGTGTTATTCGAGATTTATTTACAGAAGAAGTTGAGCGCGTTGTTATCGACTCACCAAAACTATATAAAGAAATTACCAGTTATTTGCATTGGGTAGCACCTGAATTAAGTGCAAAAGTAGAGATGTACCAAGGGCGTAAAGCATTATTCGACTATTTCAAATTAGAAAAATCCATTCAAGAAACATATGCAAGAAAAGTCTATTTGCCAAGTGGTGGATCGATTGTCATAGATCAAACCGAGGCAATGCATGTTGTAGATGTCAATAGTGGCCGTTCTACAAGCGAGCATGAACAAGAAAAAAGTGCATTCAGAAATAATATGGAAGCATTAAAAGCTGTAGCTAAGCAATTAAGACTAAGAGATATAGGCGGAATGATCATTATCGATTTTATTGATATGATGCTAGAAGAAAATCGGAAGAAACTCTATAATGAAATGCGTCGCGAACTTAGTAAAGATCGAGCAAAAACTGTAGTATATCCTATCACTCAGCTTGGTTTATTGCAGATTACACGCCAAAGAATCAGACAAGCCATATCAGAAAGGCTTACCGATACATGTACAGTATGCGATGGAGCTGGAAGGATACGCTCTCGATCAGTCATTCTGCATTCAATCGAGAGATGGCTAACATCATTTAGAGCCCAAAACTTAGATTTTAGTGTCGAATTAATTGTGCATCCTTCGATGGCAGAATATTTAACAGAGGGAGCAATCTCTAGACTTTCAAAATTGATGATAAAGCATTTTGTTAAAATTAAACTAGACATCAATGACAATATTAATCCAGATGAATTTACTTTTGTGTCTACAAGAACATTTAGAGATATAACATCTGATTATTTATAAAATGTAGGACTCATTCATGAATCAATTCCAAGATTTACTTGTTTTAGTTCAAAGCTTTGAGAAAGATTTTGAAAAGTTTTTTGAGTCTCAAAATAAAGAAGCAGGAATTAGAGTTAGAAAGCATATGCAAATGCTAAAACAAAAAGCTAAATCAATTAGAGATGGCGTACAAACTGAAAAAAAAGAATTCCCTACAAAAAGACAAGATGTTTCATTAAAAAATAAACAAAATAATCCTTCAACAAAATTGACATAATTACTATTGTTTACTTATTTGGCAAGTAGAATATTAATAGTAACTTTACATTAAATTATACTATTCAAGCTTCACATAATTGTATATGGATCTACGTTTTCTTTTAATCATTTCGGGCATCATAGGTAGCTTGGCTATTCTTAGCATTATCATTACTATTGATGTTAAGTTAAAAGTAAAAAAAGGCATTGCTATGCTTCGTGATTTATCTTTTGATAAAACACCCTTGTATTCTATTGAGCATAGCCTTGCATCATGCCCAAAACCAGTAAAAATATATTTAGAACATGCTTTAGCATTGCAGAATAAGATGATACATTTTGCAAGTTTAAAGCAGATTGGTGAGTTTAGAACATCGATAGATGGTGAATGGAGTCCAATGCGAGCAGATGGTCATTTTTTAGCCACTAAACCTGGCTTTATTTGGAAATCTCGCTTTGGTTCTGGTTTCATTCCTACTAAAACAGCGTGGTTAGAGCTTTTAGATGGTAAAGGATTTGGATCAGTTAAATTTTTAGGATTATTCACCATTTTAAATCCAAGTGGCTATGAAGCTGATATTTCCCTATTATCTAGATATTTAATGGAATCTATATGGTTTCCAACTGCTTTATTACCAAGTAATTATCTAAGTTGGAAAGCAGTTGATGATATGAATGCAATTGCTACCTTATCATATGGAACTCAACATGTATCTGCACAGTTTACATTCAATGAAAACGGTGATATAGCATATATTACATCGCATGATAAGTATAGAGACTTTAAAGGATCTTTCGAAAAAGAACAGTTTACTTTACACTGTAAAAATTATCAGGTATTCCAGCATATTAGGATTCCTTCTGAAGTAGAATTTGTATGGAATTTAGAAAAACAAGATTTCTCTTATGGGAAATTCAAGATTACTTCTCTAACATATGAATTCTAATTTTACACTAACTTTTTTATTCTATTCGCAATCAGTAATGATCGCTGCTTTTTTATAGAATTAAAAACACTATATTTGCCCAATAAATCATCTCTCAACAGAGGCTTTGAACTATGTATTCGGCTCCCCATTTAGTAATTCCACAAATTCATAATTTGCATGATATAGATGTATATCTAGCAAATGGCGGTTATAATAGCTTAAGAAAAGTCCTATCTACAATGTCTACAGAAGACATAATCAATGAAGTAAAAGCTTCTGGCCTACGAGGCCGTGGTGGAGCTTGCTTTTCTACTGGCATGAAATGGAGTTTTATGCCTAAAGGTAATGATAAGCCAAAATATCTTGCTATTAATGGCGATGAATCAGAACCTGGCTCTTTTAAAGACAGACAAATCCTTGAATATAATCCTCATCAAATGATAGAAGGTATTCTTATTGCAGGTTATGCAATGGGAATTACCAAAGCATTTATTTATATCAGAGGTGAATATCATAAATGGGTGGTTTGCACACAAAGAGCTGTTCAAGAGGCCTATGATAAAGGTTTTATCGGCGAAAAAATGAAAAGTACATTCGGCACTTCATTTTCTATGGATATTGTTGTCCATAAAGGTGCTGGTGCTTATGTATGTGGAGAAGAAACTTCTTTGATGTCATCTATAGAAGGTGATCGTGCTTATCCTAGAATAAAACCTCCATTTCCTGCAAATAAAGGTTTATGGGGCTGCCCAACTACAATTAATAATGTAGAAACATTAGCTACAGTCCCAGCAATTATTGCTTTAGGTGCAAAAGCATATTCTGAAATTGGTGCTGCTAAACATACAGGTACTCTTTTATTTGGATTAAGTGGACATATCAATAAACCTGGTGTATATGAATTACCTACTGGTATTCCTCTTAAAGAACTGATTTATGATATTGGTGGTGGAATTCCTGGTGGCAAAAAAATTAAGGCTATCATTCCTGGTGGAAGCTCTATGCCTCCAATTCATCCAGATGAAATAGATTTTGTACGCATGGACAATGAATCTTTAAAAGAATTTGGATCTTATATTGGAACCGCTGGTGTAATGGTGATGGATGAAGATACTGATTTAGTTAAAGTATTATTACGTTTAGCACATTTTTATCATCATGAATCTTGTGGACAATGCACACCTTGTCGGGAAGGCTGTGGATGGATGGAAAAAATCCTAAAACGCTTAGTGAAAGGCGAAGCATCCGTTCAAGATATAGATTTATTATTTAGCGTAGCAAGTAATATAGAAGGAAATACCATTTGTGCTCTGGGCGAGGGAGCAGCTTGGCCCGTAAAAGGATTTTTGAAGAAATTTAGACCAGAATTTGAAAAAAGAGCAAAAGCTAATAGAGATTTCGTATCCTTAAATGCTGTTCATGGCAAATATTCTACAAGAGATCAACTTATTATCCATAGTTAATTTCATCATCAAAAAAGTACATAGGATGTTCCACTGCCTTGCAGATTGAGCATCCTCTTTTTTTTACTTGTACATTTATGTTAAAATATGATTGAATATCACAGTACAGTTGTTGTTTTTGTAGCTTCAGGCACAGAAGAAATGGAAGCAATTATCATTAGCGATATGCTTAGAAGAGCAGGTATCAATGTTATCATTGCAGGAGAATATGAAATTATTACTGCTTCACGTGGTGTAAAGTTTCTTCCTGATGTTACATTCGAGCATATTTTAGAAGATGAAGAATATCTGGCTTTGATCTTTCCTGGTGGCTCTCGGGCATCAGAAACGTTTTGCAGTCACCCACATATAGAAAAGCTACTAAGATCTCATTTTAAACGCAATGCTATTGTTGGCGCAATGTGTGAAAGCCCAGCCATTTTTGTAGCTTATGATCTTTTACCTAGTACCACAGCTATGACATCGCATCCTGATATACAACATATCATTAGCAAGAAATATAATTATATGGATGAAAAAGTAGTCATTGATGGAAATATTATTACATGTCAAGGTGCAGGGACAAGCTTTGACTTTGCTTTTGCATTAATCGAAATCCTTTCAAATAGTAAAATCGCTACATCTGTTGCCAGAGATATCCAATATTAATATTTTTTGGCAATGATAACCGTATGTTTTTGAGGGAATTGATCCAATTCTACATGCCTTATATCACAATTATTCTGCATTAATATTTCTAAAGTTCTATTAATGCCAAGTGAACTATAATAGAAAGTCATATCCTGCCATTCAGAAAGATGATATCCGATATCATCGCCACATGTAAACAGTAATATTCCATCTTTAACCAACATAGAACATAGTTTAATAAGCACTTTTTCTTGCTGATCATAAGGAACATGGAAAATACTATCCCATGCAATGATACATTGAAATTGCTCTTGTGTTTGCCAAGTACAGATATCAGCATGATGAAAAATACATTCAGGATGTTTTTGTTTTGCTAATGTTAACATGGATTCAGATATATCCAAGCCTACTATTCCAAATCCATGCTGAACCAATAATCTCATCATTCGTCCACCTGAACCACATCCAATATCTAAAGCTATTTTCCTTTGATAATCAAATTGATTACAATATTCAATGGCTCGCATTAGACTTTCTATTCCATAAGAAGAGTCTTTATGTTGTTCTTCCCATACATGTGCAATAGCATTATATTGATTTCCAGTTTGTACAGGATCCACTTATTGTTCCTTGATGATTGATTGATTCACTGGTTCGGATATATTGTTTTGATATTTAGACATTCTATGTCTTTCTTTTTCTATTTCACTTTTATCATAAGCATTAATGATATCAGATACTAATTTGTGCCGTACTACATCAGATTTATCAAAGTACGTAAATTCTATTCCTGGTATTCCATGTAATACTTTTTCTGCATCGCCCAAACCAGATGCTTTCTTATTTGGAAGATCTATTTGAGTTATATCACCAGTTACGATAGCTTTTGAATTTTTACCTAATCTGGTAAGAAACATTTTCATTTGGGTTATCGTAGCATTTTGAGCTTCATCTAAAATTATGAATGAATTACTAAGAGTTCTTCCCCTCATATAAGCCAAAGGTACAATCTCTATAATTCTTTTTTCACTCATACTTTTTAGTTTTTCTGCAGAAACCATATCCGAAATAGCGTCTAATAATGGCCTTAAATAAGGATCAACTTTTTCTGATAAATCACCAGGTAAAAATCCCAAAGATTCACCTGCTTCAACTGCAGGCCTTGACAATACAATACGAGTGACTTCATTGTTTTTAAGTGCTGCAAGGGCAATTGCAACAGCTAAATACGTTTTACCGGTTCCTGCGGGGCCAATTGAAAATACCAAATCATTCTCTAGTACCTTCCTATACATTTCAGCTTGATTCTTATTTCTAGGCTTAATTGCTTCCTTTTTGCCATAAAGAATCACAGAATTCATTGAAGGCGCATCTTTGCTATGTGCTTTATTTTCTGTAAAACTTGGCATTGCAAAAAGCAAAACGGAATTAACATCCTCTAAGCTAATACTTCCCTTTCTTTGCAGAATATATCGCAATTCGCCGAATGTTTTTTCAATCATTTTAATTTCGGAAGGTTCTCCCCTTACAATGATTGTATCTCCTCTTACAGAAATGCTTGCATCGAATCTCGATTCAATTACTGATAAAAATTGATCATTAAATCCTAATAAAGAAGCAAGATCAACATCATTAATTTTTATCTTTTTTTCAGTTATATCCATTATGAAATCATTATAATAAAAAAGCCCTTTAAGATTAACTATCTTAAAGGGCTTAAACTATATCAATCTAACTATTACATATTGATGCATAGCTGGATTCATTATTTAATTGAATTTACTTTTGATGGAGCTGAAGATGTTGCTGAAGGAACAACTTCACTTGTACGAACTACCATTGCTGCACGCTTTTTTCTCCAATAAGAACGTTCTGCTTTTACTTCATCGGAAGTTTTAGGCCCAGCAGCAGGTAATTTTAATCTTTGACCAGGAATAATAATATCCGGATTTCTGATTTGATCGGTATTTCCTTGCCAAACTTTTGGCCATTGGAAAGGATCGCCATAGATATCTGCTCTGCTAGCAATATTCCACAAACAGTCGCGATTTTCTGCCCATGTACCTACAATATATTCTTTAGCTTTTGTTTCACGATAGAGAGAACGTATTTCTTTTGCAATGTCTACAATACGATTGAAAAAAGGTGTATATAAAGATATTTTATTACCTCTCATTGCATTAAGTTCAGCTTCATACCCTTTTACTTCATCTTGACGATCTGCTAATGCAGATTCACCAAGACTTTTCAATCCACGAACTTTACCTTCTAAAACACCAATTTTTTGGCCAAATGCATCCATTTGTTCTTTTGTTGCTTCTAATAAAGCAGCAATATCTGATTCTGATTTAGATAATGCAGTATTCTCTGATTGTAAATCAGCATTTAATTTTTGAATAGACATTTGCAAGCCATTCAATTTTTCTTCTAATTCTTTTACTTTTTGCGCCCATTCCTTTATACAGATATCAGCTTGATCGCGTGTATAAGGTTTTGTGCGCATTGTATTCTCGCTTGCATTGCAATCAGGAGGCGCTTCCTGTGAAAATGCGGGTGTTGAAAATACGATCAAAGCACCAGCAAGCATTAATAATAAATGTTTCATTGTATAAGTCTCCTTCACTAAAAAGAGTATTCAGACGTGATAAGAAATTGTTCAAAGATTAATTAAGTGTTAGCAATTATTTTTTGCCTTTTTTCTTTGTAGTTGGAGCCGGAACTACCTCTGTAGCAGGTACTGGAGGCGGCGCAGGTGTCCAATCCGGCCATGAATTTGGCCATGTTTGCAATTTCTGCTGAATAAATTCTTTTTTCTGTTCACTTTGCTTTACTTCATTTTGACGCGCTGCTAATTCACGCTCAATAGAAGCTCTTTCAGATTCTTTTTTCTTGATATCAGCTTCTAATTTTGCTGATTGCTCTTTTAATTGACGAAGCTTGGCAAGCTGTTCTTCATTGATTTTGGGTGTACATCCGGTTGCTGAACATAATATGATAACAGCTAATCCACTCAATACTACCGTTGCTAAGTTCCAAGGTTTGCGCATAAGGCTCCTTGAGAATGTGAGGAAAACAAAATAATTGATTCTAATTATTACTAATTTACACTTTGCAAACCCTTCAAACAAATAAAAATCTTGATGATGTGTTTATCAACAAAAATTAACAATTCATTTTGTGCTATCACTTTGCGATTTAATCGCAAGTGTTTCTATATTCTACCAATTCTTTTTGTATTCTGTTTTACAAAAAGTGTTGCTTCTGATGTGATTATTCATTGTTCTGCTGATAATAAAACTAGTCTAAAAAGTTTAGCCAAACTACAACAATGGAGAATTTCTTTTCCTTTTGAAAGTTTAGCAAAAAAAATTAATTCCAAGCAGGAAAACTTTCTATCGTCTCCTCAATTACATGCTTTTAATGCTTTATTGCTATATGCTATTATCTCGATACCAGACACTAATAATTCAAAGTATATATTAAGACAAAGTGGTTTATGTGATTATATTGGAGAAAATCATCATTATTCATTAGATAATGATGATATACCTAATGATTCTTTATGGGGTTCTCAATGGTTTATGGATAGAATTGGTTTACCAGAGGCTTGGGGAATTACCAGAGGTGACAATGTACTTGTTGCAGTAATTGATACAGGTTGCGATATCAAGCATAAAGACCTATCACCTAATATTTGGGTAAATCCCAAAGAAGATATAAATAACAATGGAATATGTGATCCATGGCCTATTTCAGAAGCTAGAGATGGCGTTTATGGTGATCTTAATGATATAGATGATGATAAGAATGGATGGACAGATGATATAGCTGGATATGATATTGTAGATCAATTTATTCCTAATATTGGTGATTTTGCATTCCCTGATCCATTTATCGAAGATGAGCAAGGTCATGGTACTAGCGTCGCTGGAATTATTGGTGCAGTTACAAATAATAAAATTGGTATCTCTGGTATAGCACCTACTTGTAAATTATTGAATATCAGAGCCTTTGATGCCACTGGAAATGCCGAAGAAGATGATATCGCAATGGCTATTGTGTATGCCGCCATGCAAAAATCTAAAGTTATTTGCATGAGTTTTGGAGATATTGTGTACTCTCCTTTAACAGCCGATGCTATTGCTTTTGCTTATGCTATGAACTGTGTTCTTATTGCTTCTGCTGGTAATGATGGCAATATTTTAAAAAGATATCCTGCCAGCTATTCACATGTTATGGCTATTGGTGCTACCACTCAAAATGACAATAAAGCTTCTTTTAGTTCTTATGGTTCTCATATAAGCTTATCAGCTCCTGGAATTGCAATTCCTACTACAGCAAGAAATAATGCATATAAAAATTTCCAAGGCACATCTGCTTCTGCACCTATAATTGCTGGGGCAGCTGCTTTGCTTATTTCACACAATCCAAATATTAAGAATAGTGATGTTCAAGGTATTTTGCAGAGTTCCGCTAAGGATATAGGTGAAAGCGGTTGGGACCCACTATATGGCGCTGGTAGAATAGATATTCTTGCTGCTTTACAGCTAAAAGGATCATTTTCAGCAGGTATTCTATCGCCAAAAAATGATATCGAGATTCGTCAGGATTCCAATGGTTTTTTTCCGATTATTGGTAGTACTGGTATTCCTCTGTTTTCTTCATGGAGTTTAGAATATGGTTATGGAGAATTACCAAATTCTTGGATTACTCTTCAAAAGGATTCATCTCTTAGGGTAATCAATGACACATTGGGTTTTTTACCATTACATTCGCTTTTGGATACTTCTATAACTATCAAACTGTCAATTAAACAAACTACCAATAAAACAATTGAATATAGAAATAGGATTCATACTGTTTCTTCTAATAATGTATTATCTCTTGTTTCATTTATTGCAGATTCAGCTTGGCTAGATAATAGAAAAAGCACAGTTATACGATTATTCTTTTCAAGGGCTTGTCGGGTTGGTTTACAAATAAGACAAAAGAATACAAATGATCCTTGGTCTTATTATGCCGATGATGACAGAACGACAATAGAACATTCTCTTATCGTACATGATGGCAAATCAGGCCTTTATGATTGTAGAATATTTGCCAATACAGCTAGTGACTCTTTGATTATCGATACTGTATGTAAAATCAGTGAAGAATTTGCTCCAATGACAGGAGTTATTGGTAAAGATTATTCTCTGCCTATGACATTTCTTTATCCTACAATGGGCTTTTTAGATAATGATAATAATCCTACTATTATCGGAACTGATTATTCTACAGGCACTTATGGTGATACTAAAATATACAGCTTTGCTAATTCGAAATTTACTTGCACAGATTCAATCAAACAAAGTTGGATAGTAAAAGGTATAGGAGACTCCAATGGCGATGGGATTTCAGAGATATTATGTCATTCATTGGGCGAAGCAAGGCTATTTACAAAAGCCCCAAATGGTATGTCCAATTTTGAAAAGATTTTATTTTCAGAATTACAAATCCCAAATGGCATAAGCAATCTGAAAGAGTTTTGGACGGCTGGTATGTATGATATTGACAAAGATGGATTAGAAGACATTGTAGGATTTTCAGATACAAGCTTATTAGTATTTAGTTTTAAGAATAATAAATATTTCTTATTGGCACAAGCCCCAAATTCTTCTCCAAGAGGCCCAAATGGTTCTCCAAATTCAATGAGGCCACCAAAAATTGCTTGCGCAGATTTTGACAAAGATGGTAAAGTTGAAATTGCATATGGCGATACTGATGGAGACTTCATGGTATTTGAATATGAAAATGGCGCTTTTTCTCAAACATTTTCTCTTCAAACAGATCAAAGTGGTGCAACAGAATTTACTGGAGCGCCTGATATTGATGGAGATGGAACACCAGAATTACTGTTTGGAAGATATGCATCGCCATCGATCAATGACTTTAGAGAATATTCATCCCCATTATGGACATTTACAATACTAAAATCATTTTCAGATAATTCTTTTACTAGCATTCATGAAGAAAAAATTTATGGAGTAAGAGCGGGTTTAGACTATAAAAATGGTACTTCTTGTGCAAATATAGATGCCATTGCTGGTGATGAAATTATCATAAATGCATTTCCAAATCTTTATATCTTTGGACAAAACAACTCGAAAATTATCCCAAAATGGTATTATCCCATGTGCTATAGCAATACTACTGTCACCGGTGATTTTGACAAAAATGGGAAAGTAGATTTTGGTTTTGGCGATGGACTCAAAACTATTTTTGCTGAATTTGATAATGAGTCAATTCAAGAAATTCCTCTTGGATTACAAGCTATATCCTTGAATGATTCTACTGCTATTATCAATTGGAAAGGAAATGCTGATTTTTATGAAATATATATACAAGAAAATCCTGGGCCGAATCAATTAAGCATTGCACTAGTAGATTCTACATCTTTGCAATCATTTACTGTATCTGGATTAAAAAACAATACTTTATATAGATTTTTTGTAAAATCTCTTTTCAATAATGGAAATGCCAGCAATCTTTCTCGTGGCGCAGATTGTTATATCCATTCTCCTATTAAACCTATTGCTGTTCTATCGCATTCAGAGTCAGAATTACAGACTTTACAGGTTGAATTCTCAGGATATATATCTTCATATTTTATTCCTTCGAATACCTTTTCGATGTATTCACAAAATGATATTATTATTAATACTGCTATTCCCAGTGGAGAAAAGTCTGTATTACTTACTTTATCTAAACCATTAAGTCAAAGTACAAGATATTCACTGATTTGTCATTCATTTACTGATTTTTTTGGTTCACCTTCCTTATTAGATACAATTACTTTTATAACGGATTCTTTAAGTATTCCGGATCAAGAGCTATATATCACCAAAGCAACCATAGTAAATACATCTACAATTAACATAACTTTTTCTGATGTTCTTGATAGTTCTTCAGCATCTACTAATAATTATACTATCGAACCTTTGGGAACGATTAATTCCATATCTGTACTTGGGAATATTGCCACATTATCGTTAGATCCTTCAAAACCTTTAATCCCAAATGGAAAAGAATATCTTATTACATGTAATTCTTTACTATCAAATAATGGAAAGAAATTAACGAAAGGTTCTGGCAGAATGATAGGATTTACCTTAACTGGTAATGCTGATAATTCTTTTGCTTATCCACAACCATGGTATAGTGCTAAAAATCCTTATATACATTTTGCTGGCCTTCCACCAGAGGCATATATAAAGATTTATTCTATCACAGGTGATGTTTTGGCTACATTATCAGAAAACGATGGGAATGGTGGCATAAAATGGAATGGCAAGCTTAATAATGGCGAGGAATTAACTTCAGGAGTATATTTATTTTCTGTTCAAGACATGTCCACTAATATGGAAAAAGCACCTGTCTTAAAAAAGTTTACTTTTATAAAATAGACTATCAAAAAAGTAATGAAACAATAATATTTAGATAATATTCAATATCCTAATTTGAAGTTATCTTAATTGATAGCACCGATTTTTAGAATCACACACATCTAATATCGGAGGGAAGTCCACACACACTTCCTAAATGCGCAAAAGAACAAAGCCGTATTCTTTATTGAATATGGCTTTTTATCTTTAGTCAAACTGCTAATTTGTGGCTAGATACACGATTTATTATGCTAACTATGATTGACAACAAAGACTCTTTTATTCATAGACTACTATCTATATGCTTGCTTCTGATTTTACACCTTATGACAGTTAGAAGTAGTGAACTTATACAGGATAATTCTATTGAATTCAGTGGATATTCAGAACTGTATTATACTTTTGATTTTACGAATCCAAAAAATATTGAAAAAGGGAATTTCATTGTTAATCATAAAAGAAACAATAGTATTTCTACTAATATTCTGATTGGTAAGGCTGCCTATACTGCTACATCATTTAGGAGTACATTAGGCTTAATGATTGGAGATTATTCTACATTTAATCTCATCAATGAAAAAGATTGGGCAAAAAATATATATGAAGCTCAGGCTGGGTTATTACTTTCTTCAAACAAAAACATTTGGCTAGATATTGGGGTTATGCCATCTCATATTGGCTTTGAAAGTGTAATTGGCAAGGATTGTTGGAATGTAACCAGAAGCATATTAGCGGAAAACTCACCGTATTATGAAACTGGGGCAAAAATTTCTTATATCTCTGATGACACAGATTTTCAGTCATCTTTATTATTCTTACATGGATGGCAAAATATATCAGCAGATAATCTTTATTCATTTCCAGCAATTGGGTTTCAGATTCAAAGTAAATTGAATAAGAATACTATTGTTAATTATAGTAATTATATCGGTTATTCAACATCAAAGGATAAAAATAAAATAAGAACATATCATAATTTTTATCTTATAAATGGACAAGATAATAGGCTATCTTTTATCGCTGGATTAGACATAGGAACTGACAATATAAATAATCAATATAGTTATTGGTTTTCGCCAATACTCATAGCAAGATATGCAATCAACCCCAATATAAAAGCCTCTTGCAGATTAGAATATTTCAATGATTCTAAAGGACTTATCATCCCCGCTAATGATATACAGGGTTTCAATGTGAAAGGATTTTCAACAAATGTGGATTATCAAATCCAAAGAAATTGCCTATTTAGGATAGAAGCAAAATTGTATCATTCTGACACAGAAATGATATGGTCAAATACACAATCTAATCTATCAATTACATCAAGCATTTCTTATACTTTTTAAAGTATCAATCATTTCCCTAGACAATAATTCTCTTAACAGATTTCCAAGAAATATCACTTTCAGTGGATTGATATTCAATTTTACTACCCCTAATTTTAACACTAATTACACTTACCGATGTATTAAGGATATCGTGAGGTTCATTATCTAATTTTATTCTTTTGGCAATAAGACATGGAGTTTCTTTGCCATGCTCATCAATAGACACATAACGATCTATGATCTCTACACGGTGATTTTGGATGGTAATAAAGATATCGCCAGGCATTGGGTCAGCCAATGGATTTCTACTCATTGTAAGCTTTTTTTAGGAATTTCTGAAATTTTTCTGTGTCAGGAGTATATCCAGTTTGATCGATTAATTGTCCTTGAGGTGTAAGCATTACATATAAAGGCAATTCAGCTGATTTATATTCATCTTGCATCATTTTTTCATTTGCTTTATCTTCTGGTTTATCGCGGTCTGTATACATTCTTACCTTAATCATTTTATCCATTAAGGCAGCGATTGCCGGACGTGGAAAGACATTCTTTTCCATTTTACGACAATTAGTACATGTAACACCAGTAAAATCTAAAAAGATAGGTTGATTTTTTTCTTTTGCTAATTTTAGGGCAGCTTGGAAGTCTTCTGTCCACTCTTCTGCTTTAGTTTCAGCAGAGCCACCCATAGAAGCTGCAGCTATAGGAGTAGCAGAATCTGAATAGATAAACGATTCGAATTCTCCAACGCTTCTTCCATTCATTCCTTGCAATAGATAGAAAGTCATTGATGCAAAAAGAAGCGCAAATACTAATCGTGGCGCACTAATATTTTGAATTGGTGAATCTAGTTTTAATTTATATAATCCAAGGATATACATTGTAATTAATAGTCCACAACCTACCCAAAAGGCAAGTATTGTTTCTCTGGAAAGTAGTCCTAATTCCCAAGTAGCATCCATTCTACTTAAATAACTAATTGCTAATGCTAATTCTAAAAATCCAAGCACTACTTTAACATTATTCATCCATGTGCCGGCTTTTGGCATTTTGGATAATTGAGATGGGAATAATGCTAATAAAAAGAATGGCAAAGCAAATGCTCCTGAAAATCCTAGCATACCAAGCATAGGATAGAATAAGTCTCCTTCACCGCCTTTTACTGCACTTGCTGCTTCTCCGAATGCGGCTGCTACAAATCCAAGTGTACATGTAAAAGAAGTAATTGAAAATGTTATACCCATTAACAATACACTACCGAAGCTATTGCCTTTAGAAGAAGCCGAATTAAGTTTATT
This sequence comes from Bacteroidota bacterium, assembly GCA_049317525.1. Taxonomy (GTDB): domain Bacteria; phylum Bacteroidota; class Ignavibacteria; order Kapaibacteriales; family UBA961; genus UBA961. Next base: position 19,740 of record JBMOIC010000022.1, read on the forward strand.
TAATAAACTTGTAGGCAACATAATCTCGAATGCCCCGAACAGATTGAATGCAAATAGGATAAAGATTGAGGCTAAAAAGATATTCATCCATGGATTATTTGCAAAATTTCTTATTCCTGCAGCATTAGAAAGCAAGGCAAATAATAGCCCTAAAATTGTAAATGTAACAATAATACCGGTTGCAAAAACCAATGAATCTGCTACACTTTTAGCACTTGCTTTTTCTGCCCTTTTTGTAAAAAATGATACCGTAATCGGAATCATTGGATAAACGCATGGAGTTGTTAAAGCTGCAAATCCTGCTAAAATGGCTGCCCATAAAAATGAAAAAACACCATCATCTTTGGCTTGATTATATTCTGCTTGTGATTCTGTGACAACAGACTTTTTAGTGTCTTTTATTGTAGAAGTTGGTGTAACCTTTTGAGCACTAGCTTCGGAACTATCAGAAGCATTATCTGAATCCATCGATATCAAAGTACCATCTTGAAGTGAAGTATCTGATGATGCATTTATTGCTTCTTGAGTAATCGTGAATGTAATTGGATACTTTTTACTAGGATATGTACAAATACCTTCATCGGTACAAACTTGAGATTCAACCAAGAGAGAATCTTTATATATTCCTTTTTTGAGCGTATTCTTAACAATTAGAGGAACAATCATAGATACTTTACCATGCCAAGTTCCAATCTGCACCTCAAATGTTGAATCATATGAAATATCAGATTTAGGAGGGACAATCCTGCCAATTGCAGCAATATTTTTACTTGAAAATTTAATCAAAGTTGGTGAAGGCCCTATCCCTGAACCTGATTTTTTATTTCTTATATTCTGTTGCAAATCATAAGCATGCCATCCCTTTTCTATATCTATAGAAATACGAATCAAAGCAGTATCACCTGCTTTTACCGAAAACTGCTGTTTATCCAAAGTTATTATAGCATGTTCTTTTAGGCCAGTTTGAAAAGCTTTTAAAGGCATTGAGAAACTAAAGATGAAAGCACTTATTAAAAAGATAAAACCATATCTTTTTAGTGAATGTATAGATAAAGTAGGATATGTATTCATAGTGAAAAGCTTTCTTTAAAGATGACGGACTTATTGTATGATTATATTAAAAGGGATTGGAAAAGTTGTTGGTGCCAAGCACATATTTCCATCACACAATTGATATGTTATTTCTAATGGTATAGTAATACAAGACTTAGCAGCATCACTTTTTGCTGTTAGAGGTAATATACAGGTAAAAGATCCAGAATAAGAATCCACATCCATTTCGAATGCTTCATCATATTTAGTTTTAGGTTTAGGATATGATGGCTTCCCTGGAGTAATAGTTCCAGTTGTATCATTATAATAAATATCTGTCTGTTGAGGCCCAATACCTTCTTTATTAATTGCTGCAATAAAACCGTAAATATGCCATGACTTATCAAGCTTAAACTTTACAGGAACATTTACAGTTTTGCCTGGCTTAATTGTAATTTTAGAAGGAGCAATAATCTTACAATGATTTGCTTCTTTTTCTGCAGAAAAAAGTGATTTCTGTGTAAAAAAGAATGAAATGATGATGAGATATATAAGAAAATAGTTCTTATTCATGAGATGTTTACTCTTAAGATTTTTTATGGCCTAGCAAAAGTACAAAATATTGAAGAACTGTAAGGGCATCTTCGCGAGGTTTTTCAGAATAAACTTCATTATTCAGTTTAGCTCTAAGCCCTCCTTGCAATCTTTTGATTGATAGATGTATTTCTATAGGCAACGATGTATCTATAGAAAGCATTGCAAGAACTTGCATGGCATTCATATTGAGCTGGATGTCTGCATATGAATATTCTTTAAAAAACTCTCCAATTGCTCTTCTTGCATGAACTCTTGCAAGTCCAATATTTTGATTTTCAAGGGCATTATCTAGGCCTTCAAGTTCTTTGTGTGTTTTTATTGGGAACATAATTCATAAAAAAAGCTCTGAACAGATCAGAGCTTTATAGTGTTAAGGTTGATTTTTAAGAAGAAAGATTTCTTTATCTGTATAAGAGGCACTTGCAAATACACCAACTCCTCCAGAAATGCTTGCTAATCTATAATCATATTGATTTCCAGACCATAATGTTTTGAACCATTTTAGAAAATTTTGATCTGGAGCAAAGATAGTAAGCCTACATTTACCATACCATCTAAAAGCTGTCCATACAACAGGAGCTTTTGTCGCTTGAAGAAAACCATATACAGTCATATCTCTTAATCTTGGATTATTTGATCTTGAAAAGAATCGAGTGATTTTTCTATTCTTTTCTTCAGATATAGGATCTAAATATTTTCCATATTCTAATGTATCAAGATGAGAAATTGATATTAGATATTCTTTTACTTCCGATAATTGCGTCCAAGATATAGATAATGAGTCATTAAAGGTAAGATTGATAGTATCTTTTGGATATTGCAATACACTTTGAGGCGGAACAATCCAAGAAATATTATTAGGGGTAAAAGTTGTAGCTGTTATTACAGCACCATCATTTGTAGTAATCAATAAATCATATCTTGTTTTTGGCTGAACAAGTAAGGTAGTATCAGCACAATAATACTCTCCTCCTCTTTCGGAGTCTCTGTATTGCAGTGTTATTGTATCTTTACTATTTTGAATGATAGATACTTTTGCATTTTTTACAATTGCATTATCATAAGAAAATGAATCGGCAACTGGTTGAGTTTTGGTAAGCATAATATTATCGATTGGCTTGCCCACCAAGAGATATGCTTCTACTGCATATTGAGGTATATAGTCAAAAGCTACTGGATCTTCACAACCAGATATCAATATTGATATAGCACTTATGAATAGTATAAGAAGTGATTTTTTGTGTGGTATAAGCATTGTTTTATTCATTAAAATTTAACCTCTAAAGCTACTGTTGGTAATATGGGTAATAATCGGACATCAGTTACTGTTGTGATATCTTTAGATGTATCATAAAATCTAAACCAAATATCTCTTCTTGAATATACATTATAGATATCTAGCATTACTCTGGCAGGTAAACCCCATATTGTGGTAATATAATTTACATTAAAATTGAGCTGATGAGTATTTGGCAATCTTAATCCATAACGATCACCAGGGATAATATGTGGAGAATTTACGGTTTCATCTGGTTTACGAGTAGCAAATCTAGAGGTTGCACCTGTATAAGACTGACCAGTTTGATAGGTAAAAGTGGCTCCGAATTCCCATGTTTCATTAAGACGATACATTCCAACAACTTTTACATCATGTCTTCTATCATATTTTGGTCTGAATTCACGTCCTTGATTAACACTATCAAATTGACCAAATACATAACCTAGTCCATAACCTAGCCATCCTGTAAATTTTCCTATCTTTTTTTGCAAGAAAAACTCTGCCCCATAAGCTTGGCCATTTCCATTATAAAACACATCACTTACTTTTACTCCACGAGTATTTGTGGCATTTAATTCACTAATATTTTTTAAGTCTTTATAATAAAAATCAACATTTAAATCATATCCATCAAATGGTTGAGTTTCAAAACTTAGGATATAATGAGTGGCTTTACTTGCGGGCACAGATTGATCTGTAGGTAACCATGTATCAAAAAAGGTGAAATCAGGCTGAGTAGCTAAACGCAGATATTGATGGAATATACCCCAAGATGCTTTTACAACAAAGTTCTCTTGGGCTTGCCAGCGAATAGCTAATCTGGGGTCTAAGGTTGATATTTTACTAGAATCCCAATAATTAAATCGAAAGCCAGCTTGAATAGATAGTAAATCTGAAACTCTATAATTCGCTTGAGAAAACAAGGCATGTGTATAATCTATAACAGTAAGATTTGTTAAACCACCTTCACTAACAGTACCGCTTTGTGCAGTTGTATCGGCATTTCCACTAAAGTTTTGCTTATATCCGAATTCAAATTTAGTGCCTTCATATCCAGATTTTATCGTTAAGTCATCTGATGCAAACCATTCTAATTGTGTTCTAAATGTATAGTCCTTAATAGAATTTTCTATGCCAAAACTAAATCCACCATTATTACCATTAAAAGAGCTTGCATATTTACTACCACTAATATTTACTTCAGAAAATAAGTCATCACCAAATACATGCGTCCAACGTGCAGATCCTGATACATTTCCAATACCAATTTCAAAATCTATACCTGGGCCATTTAAAATCAATTTATCTGCACTCATAAATCCACTTGCAAAAACTCGATCGTTTTCACCAAGTACTTGCGATACTTTTGCATTTAAATCATAAAAATTAAAATTAGGTAATGGGCTTGATGGGTCTTCGGGCAATGCATTTAATATCAAATCCAGATAGGTTCTTCTTGCGCCAATAAAAAAAGCACCATCTCCTAATGGCCCTTGCAAAGAACCTCTTGAAGATATGATTCCGGCAGAGAGAAGACCTTCATAATGTTCTTTATTACCATCTTTTTGGGTAAGATTTAGGACGGCAGAAAGCCTAGATCCATATTCTGCTGGATATCCACCTTTGATTAGTTCAACATCTTTTATGGCATCTGGGTTAAATGCAGATATAAAACCAAATAAATGCGATGGATTATACACTGTTGATCCATCTAATAAAACTAAATTTTGATCTGGAGATCCACCCCTTACATATAAACCGCTTGATATTTGAGATGAAGTTAGCACGCCAGGCAAGAATTGTAATGCTCTAAATACATCAGCTTCACCACCAATTCTAAGCTGGGTAAGTTGTTCCATCGGGATATTGATTCTACTTATTGAAATTTCTCTTTTTTCTACTTCTCTTTCTGCTTCTACTCTAACTTGTTCAGTTTCCATTGCAGCTTTCTGCATAGAAAAATTTACTTTGATTCCTGCGCCTTCTTTAATTTCTATTTCTTTTATTTGTTTTGCATAACCAACACTTGATAATTGAATTACTGCTTTCCCTGAAACAATATTCTTAATAGTATAGAATCCGTTTTTATTGGTATATGTTCCAAGTTTTGTTCCTTTTACAGAAACAGCAACCCTTATTAATGGCTCTTTACTCTCACTATCAATCACATATCCTGTAATTGAACCAGTAGAGTTTGCAGGCTCAATTTTTGCGAAAGAAGAAAAGGGAAATAGTAAAAGTGAAAAAAGTATATATACCGGAAACAATCGGTGAAAATGTAAATGAGTCATTTAATTTGTGAAGGTGAAAATTATAAAAATCTATCAAAGTGTATAAAACTAATTACACTTGATAAGAGTTCATTAAGACAATAGTTTTAACATATCCTTAACAGCACTTTCCATTCCTGAGAACAGTGCTTTTGAAATTAATGCATGACCAATACTTACTTCTATCAAACCAGGTATTTCTTTAATTGGAATGATATTATGATAATTGAGTCCATGCCCTGCTGTTACTTGAAGTCCTAAAGAGTGGGCTAATTTCCCACCTGAGATGAGCAATTCTAATGATTGTTGGCTGACAATTGCATTTGGTGATTCAGCATAATGGCCAGTATGTAATTCTATAATATCTGCTTGAATTTCTGCTGCTGTATATATTTGTTCTTCACTAGCTTCTATAAAGTAACTTACTTTAATCCCTTTATCTTGAAACCTTTTTGTAAGATCTTTAAATCTGCGTTTATGATGATAAATATCCAGTCCTCCCTCTGTAGTTAATTCTTCTCTTTTTTCAGGAACAATTGTCACTAAATAAGGTTTTACTTGTAAAGCGATATCTATAATCTCATCAGTAGCAGCCATCTCAAAGTCTAGCTTTGTAGAAATAGCATCTTTTAATGCAAATACATCTTTGTCTTTAATGTGCCTTCTATCTTCCCTTAAATGACATACAATTCCTGATGCTCCTGCTTTTTCAGCAATTAAAGCTGCTTGAACGGGGTCTGGATCAACAAAACCACGGGCATTTCTAACTGTAGCTATATGATCAATATTTACGGCTAAATCTATCATAGAATCCCAATTATTATAATGAACGCCTTCGACGTTTTTAATTGGTCTATAGTGCAATTACTCTTTTCTTTATTTCACAAACAGGTTCTGTTAATATGTGTTAAAAATTAGAACTTCAGTAATAATCAATCATAATTCATAAATATTATAGGTAAGTTTATGAGTGTTTATTTTTTTATTAATCAGGATAGCTATGAAAAAAATGATGCAGTCTTTCATTTTTATAATGCTCATGACAATTTCTTTGTCATCCTGTTATGTTATGAGTTTTGATGTTGGTAAAGGTGCAAAAGTTGGCGTTACTCAATCAAAGAAAAATCATTATTTGATTCAAGGATTAATTCCTTTAAGCACAGTTGATGTAAAAGAGATGTCAGCAGGTGCTTCTGATTATTCAGTAACAATAGAACATTCTTTTTTAGATGGTTTTTTACAAATATTAACAGCTGGAATTTACACCCCAAATAGTGTAACCGTAGTTAGATAAGACTAGATATATATTAATAAAGGGATGCAAAAATTGATTTGCATCCCTTTAAATATTTTTTAATTGTCTTATTTTCCGAAACTATATCTTGGACCACCCGAAGCAAATATTGCTCTCATTCTAGTTTTTTGTCCTGAAGTAAACATATACATACAAGCATCATCTGAATAATCCATATAATTCATTGTCATTTCTAAAGGTTTTCCAGAGCATGTACTATAATGTGGATATGTTGGACAACCATAATTTGCTGTATTATGATTTGGTGTATCTGTAACTAAATCGCTCCCACAGTTTGCATCTCCCCAGATATGTCTTAAGTTCATCCAATGGCCAACTTCATGAGTAGCCGTCCTCCCTTTATTAAAGGGGGCTTGAGCAGTACCTGTTGTTCCAAATGCATTATTATCTATCACTATACCATCTGTAGCTGAACTTCCACCTGGAAACTGAGCATATCCCAATATTCCACCACTAAGATTACATACCCATAAATTTAATTTTGTAGTTGGAGAGCTTGGACTAATGCCACCTTTAGCTGTTGATTTCATTGAATTATCTGCAGACCAACCTGTTTTAGTAGTTGACTTTCTAATAATTCCATCTAGAACAAATCTAATTTTAGTATTACCAGCTCTTAATGATTGAAACACAGATGGAGTTAGATTATAATCTGTATTTAAGGCTTCAAAATCATTATTTAATGCTGTTATCTGTGATTGAATTTGAGCTGCAGAAATATTTTGAGCAGTAGTCTTATATAATATATTTACCACTACTGGTATTTCTAAAGTATCACCTAATAATCTTAATAATGCAGGAGATTTGTCTTTTGAAAATCTCTCAGTAAAATCTTCGATTTGCTGCATTCGAATTGCCAAAGATGGATCTTGTTGTAATTGTTCTTGTAATACCTCATAGGTATAACAAACTCTTTTAGACAATACATCTTCATCATTTTGAGTTATGCTTGTATTAATTGTTTCTTCAGTACAACCTACTAAAAAGAACATACTGCATAGCAATAAGGACAAAACAGACTTCATAAAAACTCCAGAATTATATTAAAATGATCATGTATCAAACTTCGTAACAAATATACCGGTTAAAAATACAGAAATATTTACTCCATTTTCTGTAGAAAATATGTTTCCAATTGTCCTTTACCCTTGATATTTATTTCGCCTCTGCTTATGGCTTTACATTGTAGATATGGATTATGCTCATTAAAATTACTTAGAAAATCATGAGATACATGAATCTTATTTGCCTCGCTACTTTGTTCAAGTCTAGCGGCAACATTCACGGTATCACCCCAAATATCAAAAGTAAATCTTTTATTACCTATAATTCCAGCCATAACTTTTCCTGAATGTATTCCTATTCTTAATGAAATTGGATATGTATCAGCAAAAGAAATTGATTGTGCGATGTCAAGGGCAGAAAAAGCAAAGGCAATCATTTTTTCTTTATGTTCAAGATCATCATCTAAGATGCCACAAGCTGCCATATATGCATCTCCGATTGTTTTTATTTTTTCAATTCCAAATGTTTGAGCTATGTCGTCAAATTTTGAATAAAGTGAATTCAATGTTTCAACAATAATTTCTGCTGACAGTGCTTGACTAATTGGAGTAAACCCTACTATATCCATGAAGATTACAGACACATTATCTTTAAAATCAGCAATTGTTTTTTCACCAAGCACTATACGATCAGCAATTCCGGATGGTAATATATCATGTAATAAATTTTCTTTTTCACGAAGCCTTGCTAATTCAATGTGTTTTTCCTTTTCAGCTTTATCAGTAATTCTTTGAAAATCAAAATTATTGGCTCTTTCTTCAGCATCTCTACTATAAATTTCGTCTTTTAGTATAAAATATTGTTTATAGAATGTAGTAGTATTTTCCCAGTCTTTTAGATATTCATATAATTCTGCTAATATTTTATAACAATTCATTTCACTTGCTTTTAATTGCAATGTCTTACAAATTGTAATACTTTCGTTTAGCATATCTATAGCTTTTTCGGGATGAAAATAAGATGCAAGTGGATTTGAATATAAAGATGCCAAGCTGATTGTAGTTTCTAACATTCCTTGTTTACTATATATTGTATTGAACAGTTCTAATGAACATGAATATTTCAAAAATGCATCTTCATAAGTACCCACCAATAAAGCTAAGTCACCCAAACTATTATATATTTTGGCTTCCATTGCTTTATCATCTACATCTTTGTTTACCTCAATAACTTTATTATAATATTTCATGCTTGCTGTGAAATCACCCACATCTTTATATGAATCTCCTAAACCAGCCGCCCAACTTAGCACACCTCTTTTATAATCAACAGCTTCGTGGATTTCAAGTGCTTGTTCAAAATAACTAATGGCACGAGGGAAATCTGATAGGGCTAGGTATACAACAGCAAGATTTCCGAGAACTCTTCCCTTTTCTTTTACATTATTATTTGCTTCATGAATCTCCAAAGAATATTGAAAATATTCTAAGGAACGCACATAATCTGCATGTTTAGAAAAAACATTTGCAATATTTCCATAAATGGTTGCAAGATGATCTTTCCAATCGAGAGCTTTAGCAGTTTGTTCTGCTTCGAAAAGATATGTTAAGGCTAATTGATCATTACTAGCACTGGAATAGATGAGCCCTAAATTACCAGTGATTGAAGAAAGGTTTTTTTTATTATTTGATGCTATTGCAAGCTGATATGCTTTATTTCCATATTCAAGAGCTTTGTCTATCAAAGACATCTCTTGATGCAATAGGCATAGTATATTATTTGACTTAAACTGATACGAAGGATTTTGTAGAAAGTCTGCTATATCAGACATAATAAATGTGTATTCTAATGCATCTTTTGGCATACCCCGATAGATATAAGCGAAAGCTAAAACATCATAAATCCTGAATAAATCATCATTTTTTTCTGGATTCTTTCCAAGATCTGTAAGCATAGCATTAGCAACATGTTCTGCTCCAATCAAATCCCCTGAATTAATCATTTTCCAGGCATTATCACATTGCTCTTTAATTGTAATCATGGACATCATTGTTGCATTTGCACATTAATAATTCTCTATTTCATGCAAAGTTAAACCCTTTACTTTATTAATTCACATTTATAATAGCTTTATGTTTTTTGTTAATGAGAATTATCATTTCAACATTAAATTCCTATACATATTGTGCTTTGTAAAGTCTTAATTATACAATCAAACAATTGTATAGTTCCATTATATTCTTTCAGTTTAAGAATGTTCATTGTTATGCTTTCACTCAATGTGTATTCACTTATTTAGATTAAATCCTGAGTTTTGATACAGGAATTATACAGTAGACAAAGCTTCAGAAGTTACATTCAATACTACTTATTGGAGGTTTTCAGATATTTATATAAGGTTTGATGCACCTGATATGAAGTTCACTATTTTTTTAATTATGGCTTTTCAACTTGTAAATCTGTTGTTGCAATGGCTACAATTATACCTGCTTTTTTTACAGGGACTGAATATGTTTTCATCCATATGTCTCCTCCACCTGCATCAAAATATGGAGCGCTCCAAACACCTGAATTTGTTTGAATTGGCTTTACTAACCATTCTTGTTTATTGATATCATAAGATGTATCGCTTGTAAGATCTTTGTACTTGATACCTAATGAACTTTTATACCAGTACGGACTAAATATAGCCTGCTTATTTGTATTCAATAAACAAACTGTAGAACCAAAAAAACGAATATCCTTAGATTCAATATATGTTCTCACTTTCATTGAAATAGTTGAACTATCGATATCTCCTGCTTCTAATGTTTGCACAAATACTTGCATAGCTTGCTCTATTTCTTGCTGATCTGTATTTGGGGTATTAGTGTCTGAACAGCCAGTGAAAACAAAAGCAAAAAAAACAATACACAATAATCCAGTCACATAAATTTTCATATAATTCCTATAATTTTAGTTAATAATAAAAAGAACTTCACATTGTTCTATACTCAAAATCAATAACAATATCTTTGTACATAATTAAATGAATAAATACTATTATCATGTAATAATGTACTAAACTAAACATACTTTGTACATATCCCAATTAAACATTTCATCGGTCATTCACATAGAGATATTTTTTTACTATGTCTTGTGCTAATACGATTACATGATATATTAAGATAGCTTACATGATTCAACTAGATACTTTGTATTAGATATTCATGAAGAAGTGAATATTCTTCAAATACATGTTGCGCCCCTAATTCCTTTAACATTATTGCACGATTACCCTTTGCAATACCCAAGAAATCGATTCCAAGATTTTTTGCTGCCAGTAAATCCCATGAACCATCGCCAATATACGTTATAGCAGAAAAAGTATCTTTATTATAGAACAGACTACAATCTGTAATACATTGTTTAATAATTTTTACTCTTTCAATATCATTATCAGCACTACAAATTGGAATATTATTTATTTGTATTCCAACTTTTTCTAGTTTAAAAACAGCAGAATCCAGCCAACAACCGGTAGCAATTCCAATTGCAAATCCTTCTTTTATTAATAAAGGAATAATGTTTTTAGCACCTGGAATTGGAAGAAAATACTCTGGATTTGAGTAATAATATTTTTCAAGTAATTCTATAAATGATTTTTTCACTGTAGAATACATATCATTTTCAGAATGAAGATTTGTTGTCTCAATTAATTCCAAGATTATTCCACTATCTGTACTTTGTTTATATGTACTCCAATCGGAGGAAATATTCTGGATATTTAGAACTTGTTGTGCTGAATGAACTAAACATAATTCATCGATATAATTTGTATCACACAATGTTCCATCAATATCAAATATGAGAAGATGCATAGTACTTTTAAGATAATTTTGGTTTTATATACATGATAAAATACAGACTAATAGCTATTAAAATTGGCGATATACAAGCATATATAATCCCTGTTTGTAGAAATGTTTGCAGCCATATTGACTTAGCCATAAGTAATGAAGATACAATATAAAGGATGCAGCTTCCCAAATATCCAAAAGAATCAGCAAAATAAATTAGAAAGCCGACAGTACCTTGATATTTATACAAAGAAATAAGTCTTTCAAAAAGCATACTATTAAATGGTACATATGCTAGATACGTTGCAAATCCAGTTAAGAACATACAAGTAATTGCTGATATTTGTTTATTCATTAATTGGAATGTTGTGATTCCAATAATAAGAGCTGAAATAAGGAATAATATATGATGAGTTATTAATGCTTTACGATGTGATTGTATTCTTGCAATGATCAAAAGAATTAGACCCACACAAAAAGTAATTGCAAGTTCAATTGAGGTAAATACAGATGGTTGAACATCAATTAACAATTCATGAAAAATATCAACCATAAAAGAGTCTCTTAAGTCTCTATAAATTGTTAAAATAACATAAACTAAGGTTAAAGGAATAATAGATAGTTTTAACCCTTTAAACATTTTAACCCTTTCTTCCGAAGACATTGGGGTTCTATCATTTCTAGCAAGAATTTCTTCTTTAGAAGGAGGAGGAATGAAAGACAGTATATAGGAGCCAATTAAAATGACTGGAATTCCAACTAATCCAACTAAAAATGGCGTCCATAATTCAGAAATATGTAATATAGTATGAGAATAAACACCCAAACTTTTAGCTAAACCACTAGTAAAAATAAAGCTCATACTTAAAAAAAGACCAATTGAATCTGTTGCATGACGTCCCTCAATAAAAGAAAATACTATTCCCCATATTAAACCTAAAGAAAGTCCATTAATAAATAATACAAGCGGAGAAAACTGAATAGGAAGAAGTGCAAAAGCGAGTAAAGAGAAAATTCCAATCGTTAAAAGAGTTAATAAAGAAAATATTCTTTTAGATTTATCAATCGAACTTACCCATGTAACACCAATAAATTTTGCTGTAGTGTAACCAAGTATCTGAGAAATAATCAATAATACTTTTAAAGAAATACCTAATAATGATATATCTGAAAATTGCATTGCACTTATTGGTTTTCTAATAAGATACATAGCAGAATATGTCATAAAACTAGCAATTGCTAATAGAACATTAGCTACCCATCTTTTTTTGTATACATAATCTATTGTTATCGGCATATGTATGACAACAAAGAGCGATAGTATTCAAGTGGATGTATGCTTGCAGAGATATTGGTATCTTTAGCTAATTCATCCCATCTTCTTAATTGAACTGCTTGCTCCCAAAATGGTTCTTTTTTAAAAGTCATACATTCTTCTGTAGAAAAAATACCACCTTGAAGTTGAAGGGTTTGTTTGCTTGCTTCGGATAATGATTCGAAATAATCAGACTCAACCGAACATAAGTATTGTTTTGCAGCTACATGTAGTCTAATTGGTTCAGTTACAGATGCAGGAAATCCTAATTCTCTTAGAACTATTGCCCCTCTTTCTCCATGATTAACTATCCCCCATGCACTTTGCATATCTAATTCTCTGCTTGGCAATAAATGTCCAATATCGTGTAATAAGGCTGCAATTACTTGATACGATGTTGCATTATTATGTAAGGCCAAAAAGGCACATTGCAATGCATGATCTAATTGAGTGATAGGTTCACCATCATAACTATTAAAGCCACACTGTTCTAATAAGGAAAAAATGAAATTGATAGATACTTCTACATTTTTCATTTAATTATCTTCTCTATAAGTTCCTGATACAACTTCTTCTGCAAGGCCAAAAGATAGGGTCATTCCTGCACCACCCAGTCCATTTACAATAGTAATATCATCATGTATCTTTTTTACATACTCAGAAAAACCAGGATATTTAGCATAAATACCAATCCATTTTTGATCGATAGTTAGCTCTGGAATTAGATATATTCTATTTATTTCTTTTAAGATGAGTGTATTTATTTCTTCACTAATAAAAGGGTCTAAGGTATTGCCATATTCATGCGAATCACCTAATATTAATTCACCATTTCCATGTTGGCTTATCAGAACATGAATACCATATTTTATATATAAAGGTTTTTCCTTTTCGATTCTAATTTTTAATTGCTGTAATGAAGGTATATGCTTAAAAGAATCATAGTGTAATAAAGTAAGGCCACCACAAATTGCAGGGCCAAGTTTCCATTGATTGGGCTGCGGAGCTGTACGCATCATCTGTAATTTTACGCGTAAAAGGTCCTTATCAGGTGTATATAACTCAAGATTTTCACCAGAACATATATATGCTTGGTCAAATTGAATTATCCTATCGGAACATATCAAGGAATGATCGTTAACATAGATACCTTGAACACCATATTCAAATTGCACCTGAAATGTATTCTTAAGATAATCAGCTATGGAAGTTATTGCTTCTCTTGGATTTACAGTGATTTCATATGGACTCCACATACTTCCTAATAATGCATTTCCATTAACTTTTGGAGATACAATTTTAGTTTTTTCTGGCGTAAGAAACATTGCATCCAGCCTAACTTCTCTTAATGTTTGAACATACTCTTCAATAATATCGGATTCATCAGGCGAATGAACTACATGAAGACTTCCACTTTTATCAGCATATATACCAGTTTTATCAATAATATCTAACCAGATAGACCTAGACTTCATTGCCCTTTCAAATCGATTGCCAATAGGTTGGCCTATAGGCCATATTAAACCAAAGTTTCTAATGCTTGCGCCAACAGGAAATAAAGATTTATCTATAACTAAAACTTTTTTACCTCTTTTAGCGCACGCTAAAGCATGAGCTAAACCAACAATTCCAGAACCTACAATTAGGATTTCTGTATGATTAATTATCATTATGAAGTGTAAGAATAAGTGTTGAAAGTTCTTGAACTGAATGGGCTATATGTGTACTTCCAGCATTAATCAAATCATGCTCAGAATGACTTCCATATGTAACACCAATGATGGCTGCACAATTAGCAGATACACCTTCTTTCATATCAGAAGGTGTATCACCAATTTTAACAATAGCTTTGGATGATTCAATTGAACAAATACTCATAACTTTATATATCATATCTGGAGCCGGCCTGCCATTTTCTACATCATCAGCTGTAATTACTCCTGTATACCAATCATAATTCTTCCATCCAACTACATCAATAATCATATCAGTAATTTCTCGTGGAAATCCTGTATCAAAGTATATTTTAATACCATGATTATATAGTTCAGTAAATAAATCTTCTATATTTTGTATTGAAGTAACAGGCTGAATAGATGTATAGTGATCTTTCATATTAATAATAAATGAATGGTAGATTTCATCTATCAAGTCACTACTATTTTCATTATTATATGCGGATTGATTAAAGAGCAAAGTAGATATAGCAATTCTTTTAGGAATTCCCATTACTGTATTTATTTCTTCAATTGAACAGTGTATAGAATAATCATGTAATGTTTTTATAAAAACTTTTGCAACATCATCATTATCTGTAATTGAAGTTCCTGCTAAGTCAAATAGTGCTAATTGTATCATAGACATCATTATCTTGGGAACGATAATTCCGATTTTTTAATTGAATGTGAATACACAATATCTTTAACAGTATTATATAATTCGAAAGTTATGCTTGGATCTTTTTGATTCCAGTCTATTGTAATTCCACCAAAATGATTTTCGTGTATTTCTTTTCCGATACGATATTTATTTGGTTGTGTAAAATCAGTTGACGTGATACCACTTGATGTAAAATCATATAGAGGATAACAATCAGATGGAGTTTGTTTTGATACTTCACCAAAGTGTACATCCCCAGAAACAAATAGGATGCCTTCAGCTTTTGTTTTTTTTATCAGATCTATCATTCTTTGTTTTTCGTATGGTTTAAGGGCCCATAACTCATAGCCATTAAATTCCGAAACAAATTGTGTAGATGACATGATAATTCTTATATCAGCCTGTTTTAATAGCTCGTTTTCTAACCATTTCCATTGTTCATCACCTAGCATTTTTGCATTTTTATTTGTATCAACTATATAGTCATTAAGATCTTTACCTGGAATTCCAGCGACAACAGGGGTTCTAAATGTTCTATTATCAAGCATAATAAACTGTATACGTTTCCCTGTTGGACCCGTAAAATAGCTATGATAAATACCTAGATGATTTCTTCTTTCAGACTTAAGGGGCTCATTCCAAAATTGAAGAAAAATCTCTTTTGACTCCTCTTTCTTAGGATATTCTAAACCTCCATCATTTACACCATAATCATGGTCATCCCATACAGCCAGAATACTAGATTTCTTAACAAGTTTTTTGAATTCTGGTTTTGAGCCAAGCCTATTATACTTGGCTCTTAGAGTATCCATGTTTTCCGTATCACCATAGATATTATCTCCTAAATACAGGAATACATCTGGATTCCAATCAGCTGCAACACTAAGTATTGGTTGGGATAAATCTTGATATCCACAAGAACCAAGCGCAATTTTGCTGATAACTTTATCAGAAGAGGGATACTTAATTTCAGTAGATAAAAGTTCTTTTCCTATTTTAAGATTGTCTGACAATTGAGCAAACAGTATGGAAGTATTACATAGTAAAAGTACTAAGAGTAATTTCATTATTTATCCCACCATATTTTAGTATTGATATCATCTGCACCTTGGCGTGAAATTGCTGCACTTAAATTAGTAGCATTTAAAGCTTGTTCAGAGAGTGGATATAAGAATCTTGAAGGTATTCTATCACCATTCAAATTTGATTGGCCTGGCTTAAGTTCTGGCAATCCAGATCTTCTCCAATCTGCCCAAGCCTCCATGCTATGATAAAATAATGATATCCATTTTTGAGTAGCAATTTTAACTAATGGATTACCACTGCTTAAAGAAACCGCTGATTGAGTTAAGTATGTATCTGGCATTTTGGTATCGAAATAATCAAATGAAGCTTTTACACCATTTTCATAATAAGTAAGAGCTGTTCCACTTATCAAGCCTTTTTGTGAAGCTTCTGCAAGAATAAATTGCAATTCTGGATATGTCATCATCACGCCTTTTGCAATTTTAATTCCTCTAGCTGTTATACATTCTTCAAACCAAAGTGTGCCTACATAGCTAATAGCTCTGCCATTATTTCCATAATTTAATGCATCAACATCACTCAAACCATTTGGAAGCCCTGCATATAAAGGAGTAGCAGTAGATGCACTTTCTTCTGTTGGTCTTCCAAATACAATGATTCTTGGATCTTGATAAGCATTAAGTGAATCAGCAAGAGTTTTGGATAAAGTAAATTCTTTAAATGACCCTACACGATTTGTAGCTTGTGGAAATTGATTTGGGAATGCTGCTAAATATGTAATCGCTGCATTATCGGAATTATTTTCAAAAATTGGGAATTGAGAAGGATTGTTAATGATTTCTGAAAATTGAGATTGCACATTCTTTTTAGCAGAAATTCTCATTAACAATCTAAGAGATAATGAATTTGCAAATTTCTTCCATTTTGTGATATTTCCAGAATATAGAATATCACCATCAATTGTTTCATTAGTAGAACCAAGCAAAGTATTAGCTTTTTTTAGATCTGCAAGCATTGCAGTATAAATGGACTCTTGCGTATCATAACTTGGAAGCACTATTCCTTCGCTAGCCTTAACAGCTTGTGTATATGGAATATCGCCATATAAGTCTGTTAATTGAGAAAAGATATATGAGCGCATAATTAAGCCAATACCAACATAATTAGATTGCCCAGCTGCCTCTGCGGCATTTATCATATTTCTAACATCTCTTAGAGTAGAATAACCACTATTCCATGGACCACTCACATCACCCCATAAATAACGATCTTCATTTACGAATTGACGTTTTGCGGTATGTTGAATAACGATATTGCCATAAGACCAAGCATTATCCATCATATTATTAATTGGTGTTCTAATAATATTAGGAAGTAAAAGACCAGGTGTTACATCTACAGGAGCATTTGGATTTACATTCATATCTTTAAACTCTGACGTACATCCAGAAACTGTCAGAGCTATACAAGCTATTATCAATACTATTTTTTTCATTTGTATATATCCTTAATCCAATAATTATTACAGTGAGAAATTTACATTAAAACCATAACTGCGAGTAGTTGGAATTTGCATTGCTTCAATACCAGGTATTGCAGTACCACCATTAAATCCCATTGTTTCTGGGTCTATATGTGGAACTTCTGATGATAGCCATAAATTTCGGCCAACAAAAGTAAGATTAACATTACGAAGCGATAAACCTAATCCTGTCCAAAATGTATTTGGCACTGCATATCCAATTCTTACTTCACGAAGCTTTATAAAACTTGCATCATATGTACTTGGTTCTACGATACGTCTTCCATTAGTGATAGCAGTATGCCATTCTCTTGAAGTAATTTTTGTCATACCAGATTCTGATGTATTTGACTTATACCCAACAAACTCAGTATTTGTTCCTTTTACCAATGTTTCAGCACCGGTAGTTTTATCTTTATAAACTTCTACAACACCTGGTGAATATACCCCATTACCTTCTTTTGTAATATCATAACCATCGGCTCTACCTTCTAGGGTTTCAATAATTTGACCACCTTCTCTTCCTACAGTTTGAGTATGAGAATATACTTGTCCACCAACTCGTATATCTAATAAGAAACCAATTGTGAAATTTGATATAGTAAATGAATTGTTAACACCTAGCATCCAGTCTGGATTATAATTTCCAAGCAAAATTCTAGAAGTTGTTTCACGAGGTCTTGCAACATAATTTGTACTAACTACATTGCCATTTGCATCTTTTACTGTTTCAGTTCTAACATTATTGATTACTTGTCCATAAAAAGGACTATTCACATCTTTAACTCTTTCATAACCAATACCATACATAGAACCCATTCTTTCACCAACTCTGGCTTCTATAAATACATTGTTTTTTGAAGCTAATACATAGCTATTAATTCCATCAGCTAATGAAATAACTTCAGATATATTTCTAGATGCATTTAGATTAATATCCCAACGTAATTCTGGCATATCGATTGGCGTTGCATTTGCCATAATTTCAAAGCCATAATTGCGAATTTCTCCTGCATTAATAACTTTTTCGCTATATCCAGTTGAAGCCGACAATGGAATTGGAAGTATTTGATTTTTTGAATTTACATCGTAATAGGTAATATCTAAACCAAGTTTATTATCAAAAAATTGAACATTGAATCCAGTTTCAATAGATGTTGATATTTCTGGTTTCAAGTTTGCATTTGCAAGTCTACTTGATTGTGCAAATGTTCTAAAATCACCAAATGGATTTTGAGCAGCAAATGAAGCTTGCAATTGATATGGATCTGTATCATTACCTACTTGAGCAGCTCCTAATCGTACTTTAGCAAAATTGATAAATGATGGCATTGATACCATATCACTAATTACTGCACTAAAGTTTGCAGAAGGGTAAAAATAGGAGTTGTTTTCAGATGGAAGTGTAGATGACCAATCATTACGTGCTGTAAATTCTGCAAACAGCATATTTTTATAAGCTAAACTTGCATTACCGTATATAGAATTTATTACTTTATTAGAAACAAATTGAGACTGTTGCAATTCAACCTTTGTATTACTTAAATTATATACTTCAGGGATTAACAATTGAGGAGCTGTAATTTCTAGAATGTTATTTTTTTGATTCATGTGATTGGCACCTGCTGTAATGCCAACTTTGAAATCATCATTAATCGGAATCAATGCATTCACTAATACATCATTATTCCATTCTAAAAAGTTAATATTTTCTGTTCTATATGTACCAAATTTGAATCGCTGTGTACTAAATGCACGCTTACGGTCTCTAATCTCATCGCTTGCATCTATACCAGTTCGAAGTTGAACATTTACAAAATCATTAAATTCATATTTGATAGATGTATTGCCAAATACTCTGTTTTGATCCATCGCATTTGTATTTTCAAATAAATTAAAGTATGGATTATCATGATAATTGTAGTTGAAACCAAATTGTGATAATCCTTCTCTATTATTTTGCCAATAATCTCTGCTATTATCTAAATTAACTTGTCTACCAAGCCAGCAAGAAAATAGATACATTAAATTTTCTGTTCCATAACTAAGAACAGGCCTATTGCTACTTGTTGTTTTAACATAATTCACAACAGCTTTAGCAGATAATTGTTTTGACAATTGATATCCACCAGAAAAAGCTACTGTATTTCTTTTTAAATCTGTATTAGGAACTATACCTGTTTGATCTAGATTAGTAAATGACAATCTAAAATCGCCATTAATATTATTTCCAGTAATAGAAACATTATTTGTTGATGTTCTTCCTAATTCAAAGAAATTGTTAATATTATCTGGTTGAGCAATCCATGGTGTAGGCACAATTACTGAACCAGCCGGAGCACTCAAGTCTCCACCACGATAATCAATTAATTGTCCATTTAATGTTCTAGGTGAGTCAAATTGAGGTAAGTTTAATGATGGGTCAAACTTAGGGCCCCAACTTTCATCAACACCATCATTCAATCCGCCTCCACCCCCATTCTTATACTCAAATTTACCGTTCAAACCTTGTCCATATACATTTTGATATTCTGGCATTACTAATGCAGATTCAAAAGTTAGATTTGAATTGACACTTACCCCAATACCTTGAGTACCTTTTCCACTTTTTGTGGTTATTAGAATAACGCCATTATTAGCTCTTGAACCATATAATGCCGTAGCATTTGGCCCTTTTAAAACATTTATTGTTTCTATATCATCAGGATTTATGTTACCAGCTCCATTGCCATAATCTACTTCTAGAAAAGATCTTCCAGCAGATCCAACTTGTTGATTAGAAATAGGAACACCATCGATTACATATAGAGGCTGATTATTACTAATATTTAAAGATCTTTCCCCTCTTATAGATACCCTAGAACTACCTCCAACTCCTGATGGAGATCCAACAACTGTAACACCAGCAATTTTACCGGCTAATTGATTTACAACATTTGACTCTCTGGCTACAGATATTGAATTATTGTCAATACTTTGTGTAGCATACCCAACACTTCTTTTCTCTTTTTCGATACCCAATGCTGTTACAACAACATCACCTGATTTTATTGATTGAGTTTGTAAAACAACAATAACATTACCAGATTTGTCAATAGGAATAGTAACAGAAGTATATCCTAGTAATGATACTGTTAAAGAATCTGTTTTGCCTTCTGTACCTATTTTGAAACTTCCATCAGTAGCGCTAAATGCACCATATTTTGTACCTTTTACACGAACAGATGCTCCTCTTAATGAGAGGCCATCTTTATCTCGAACTGTACCAGAAACTTGTGCACTTTGTGCTTTTAATGAAACACTTCCTAATATGCAAACTATAAACATAGTCACATATTTCGATAATCGGGTCATGAAAATGTACATACCATACCATAAATTTGGTTAAAAATACAAGATGTTGATTTGTTTTTTTATTTAACTTTTCAAATTTATCATATGTACTATTTTACAATCATTATCTTACTGTAATCAATATGTTAACAAAATTATTTAATGTTACTATTAGTTTAAAGTGTGAATATCTGACGTTATATTCATAGTTAATTTGTAATTATTTTATTGTTTTTTTAGATTTTAAATCCTTTGATAATTATTATTCCCATATTTAAGATATACCTTAAAGGCGCAAATCTTAACAAATGATTCTACAGGAATATATTATAGTAATTCTTCAATAATATTGTTCAACCCTATTATTAGCCCCTAATTAATTAATATTATTCCACGATTACCACATACAATTCCCAAGAAATTGATTCCAAGATTTTTTGCTGCCAGTAAATCCCATGGACCATCGCCAATATACGTTATAGCAGAGAAAGTATCTTTATTATAGAACAGACTACAATCTTTAATACATTGTTTGATAATATTAACTCTTTCAATAATCATACATTTTTTTAAAAAAATATGTAACTATATCTTAATTTGAAGCTGAGAATTAATTAATCAATAGAATTATAAAAAACTACCCTAAGCAATTATCTTATGAATACAATATTTGGAGAATTTTTTATTTTGATTGTGTTGGGTTTTATTTGGCGTTTTATAAAAGGGGTTCCTAGTTCGGCAATGGTAAGGTCTTCAATAAGTAGCTTGGTATTATATCTTTTATTGCCATTACTCACTTTTGGAGTTATATATAATGCTCCATTTAATCAAGATAGTTGGGAAATCCCACTTATTGGATTTATTGTCACAATCTCATGTATTGTTTTTTCTTGGGGAATTTATACTCTCATTAAAAAGATCTTTCCCAATACCATAACTGATAAATCTATTGGAAGTATTATCCTTGGAGCATCTTGGGGAAATTCACAACATCTTGGCTTACCTGTCCTTATAGGGGTTGTGGGGTCTAAATATGCTTATGTAGCTCTTCTTTATAGCAATATGGCTTCTACACCATTACTGTTTGTTCTGGGATCAATCATCGCTGGATATTTTTCAGAAGAGGGTATGTCATTTACAAAGAGATGTATTCATGGACTCAAAAAACTACTAATACTTCCTCCTTTGATTGCAATGATTGCTGCTTTTATATGTAGATATTTTAATATTGAGATTCATCCAGTTTTATTGAAAACTTGTTCATTTGCTGGAAATGCTACTTCTCCATTAATGATGATTTCACTAGGAATGGCATTGTCTATACCCAAGATTACTTCCATTCTATTAGTATTTCCTGCAGCTATTATCAGGAATATTATTGGACCTCTTATAGCATATCTATTTCTCAATATGATGTACATCGATGCGGCAATTTCAGAATCATTACTTTTAGAAGCTGGAATGCCCTCAATGATATTAGCTCTCATCATTGCAGAAGATAATAACTTAGACACTGAATTATTGGCTCAATTAATCACAATATCAACATTACTTTCATTTATTACATTGCCCTTTTTATCTTAAAGGATATTCATAGTCTTTCTTTGTTTTTTGGGAAAAATAGATAATGAATTATTCAAGCTATATGAATCTATATTCTTGGCTATTTCTTTCCTCTTCTTACTGTTTTTTTTCCCTGACTAAATTTTGAAGCATTTGATGATTTATGAGATTTTGCAGTACTTTTATGCTTTGATGGATATGAATTCTTTTTTGATGATGTTGGCATTATTTTTTTCTTAGTATCAGCTGTTGATGTACTAAGCAGTTTATCGATTATGTCCATTTCACTTTTTGTCAGATCTCTCCAATCCCCAATTGGCAAACCCTTCAAACCAATATTCATGATACGTGTTCTTTCTAATTTAATTACTTCATAACCATAGTGTTCGCACATTCTGCGAATTTGTCTATTTAATCCTTGGATAAGAATAATTCTGAAGGTATTTGGAGTGATAAGCTCAACCTTACATTTTTTTGTCATTATACCTAGCATAGGTACACCATTAGCCATAGAACTTATCACAGTTTGAG
>JBMOIC010000023.1:0-37599 GCA_049317525.1 Bacteroidota bacterium
TTAACATGTTCTCCTTTAACTTCAGGCACATTCTCTCCTAAGTCAGATGCTGAAAAAAATCCATTTAGAATACCAAGCACAGATATTTATGAACATAATTTTGGAATGATAGAAGTACATGGCAAAGGAAATGATAGAGCTATTAGATTATCTTTGAAATCTACAAAAGGTATAGATTTCTGGAGTGTAGATATAAAAGCTACTGATCTAGGATATTCTGCCAAATAAGAATCGATATGCATATTATTGAACATCCATCTTTAGTTATTTTCGAAAAGAGACCAATATTTGCTGAAGCAATCAAGTGTATACTCGATTCAATATTGGATGATATCATTATAGCCAAAAATAAAGCTGATGTGCTCACCCTCATTGAAAAGCAATCTATTACTATCGTTTTAGTTGATTTATCAATGCATGGTGAAGAAATATTAGACATAATTATGAGAAAAAAGAAATTAATAACAAGAATGTTCGTAATTCTTATTAATTCTCATAAGGATGAAACCCTTGCTTTAAAGCTATTAAAAAACGGAGCTTATGGATATCTATCATCCACAAGTACAAAAGAATCATTAATCCAATCCATAGAAGCCATTTGCCAAGGAAAAAAATATATAGATTCAGAATCTTTAAAGTCCACATTATATACAACAAAAAAGAGTATTTCATTTTCACTTCCTCATGAAAAATTATCTGATAGGGAATACCAAATATTTATCATGATTGCAAAAGGTTATACTGTCGGGGAAATTGCCGAAGAACTATATTTAAGTGTCAAAACAATAAGTACTTATAGAAAAAGATTATTGGAAAAGTTGTCATTTGTAAATAATGCAGAACTTGTTCAGTATGCCTTAAAGAACGTAATAGGATTTTTGTGATATATGTAAAATACTTTATATCTGTAACAAAGGTAGTTGGCTGTACTCTTTGCAAGTGGAAATCACCATCACCACAATGAACAATGCAAGCAGCAATCATTGATCTTTATCAGTTATCTCACACCATTATCAATGAATACATTCAGAATCTATTTTACTCTAATCTCTATCTGCAGTTTTAATGTTATATCACTTGTCAACATCCATTCGCAAACATCTCAATCTTTAAAAAAAATTCAGATAATTACCTCAAATAATAAACAGATAAATGATCATTTTTATTATTTACCATTACCTTCATCTTTGAATAAGCCAGAATTTCAAAATATAAAGCAATTTGTTCAAAAAGAATACGGCGAGAATGCATTAGCAGAACCACTTAATTTTTTTCGAATAATGGATTGGGTTAGTAGTAGATGGGTGCATGATGGATCTATAAGTTCATCAACAATGAATACATTAGAAATATTGAAAGCAGCAAAATCAGGAAGAAATTTTAGCTGTATAGAATATGCCAAGGTTATGTCTGATATTCTTACAGCACTTGGCTATATTTCAAGAGTAGTTGGCATCACTACTAATGATATTGCATATGGTTCTATCGGCGAGGGGCATGCAGTAAGTGAAGTATGGTCTAATACTCTTCAAAAGTGGATATTTATAGACCCACAATTTAGTATCCATGCAAAGTATAAAGGACAATTCTTGAATTTTTATGAGATGTATGAGCTGAAAAAAAAGGGGAAATATTATGATATTGAATTTGAAGTTTCTGAATCATATTGCAGAGTGAATAAGCGAAATAAGAAAGATATTATCAAAGAATATAAAGAATTTCTATCCCGATATTTTTCATATATGATGATAGATATTATCAAAGATGGTAAGTCAATATTATTAATTTATGGTTTAGATGGAAAAAATCAGTTTTTAACTAGTCAAGGAGGAAATGGAAAAACATCTATTTTTACCGATGATATCGATGATATGTATTTTGAGTTAAATCAAACTACAATCCTTTTCGATTTTAATGTTCCAACCTTAGATTGTTCTACAATTGTTCAAAAGTATAATGTAAAAAATAGACAGGATTATTTTTCTAAAATGTCTGAATTTGCCTCAGTACCAGATTTTACCCTGTCATTTGCTACAAATACTCCATGGTTCAGTTCTTATGAAGTTAAACATGATGAAAAATCTGATTGGAGAACTATTCAATCAAGCAATAATTATCAATGGAAACTTCATGAAGGGATGAATGAAATTCACGTTAGATCTGTAAATCAGTCTGGCATTTATGGTGTTATCACCAAAATGCAGATTCAGTATCAGGAATAAGAAATCAAGGCAGATAAAATGAGTATACTAAATAATAATAGTATCCATATTTTTTGCTTATGATATGAAGACAAATATGGTATATATCCTAATGCAATAATACTTAGTACTATAACTATTACACTTGCATCAGTTGGCAAACTTTGAATAATTCCATGATAAGGCAGAAATATCCATTCTGGTTTTAATGATTCTATCTTTGTAAGAAAAGCGTCTGCAGGTAAATTTTCTCTGTAAAAAAAAGAGAATAGATATGCAATCATCATGAGTATACATGTGTATATACCAAAGTACTTTGATGACATACTTAATGGAACAAATCTTTTTAATTTTTTTTGATAGATTTTGCCAAATATGAGTAGCAATGCAGGTAAAAGAATCGAATGTAATGTAAATATTCTAGCAATAGTATCTTCGGAATTTTTCCCCAATATATTAGTAATTATATTCCCACCTAGCCAATCTGCATGATATTCTAATATTCCTGTTACGATAGCATAAGAAGTAGCAGAGTATTGTGTCCAAGGAAGTATATACCCAGTCCAAGAAATAATGAACATGATACTTGAAAAAAGCCACCACATATGCCAAATGAAAGCATGTTCTGAATGAATAAATTTATAAAACACAGCAAGAATTGGTAAGATAAGGCACATTAATATCAGCAAATGATTATTGAATGTATGAAAAGTATGGATGATCTTACCTATGCTAGATTGATAAATAATACTTTGCACACTGTAAAATGATTGAGTTGGTCTAATTGAATTTTTAGTAGCATTGCGCACATAATATTGTCCTTCAATAGCTATCGTATCACCCTCAGCATCAATAATACTTCTATCAGATTGCACATATTCTTGAATCACTCCATTAGAGCTTATTATTGGTGATTTACTAGGAATATAGTACATACTCAATAAAATGCCACTAATACATTGTAATATGAGTAGGATAAAAAGAGTCTTGAACAAAGTAATCACAAAAGGTTGCTTGAAAAAAGAATTATCCTTTGGACTAGGATTTAATCTTATAGTAAGCCATTGTTTTAGAGAATGATATGTATCAATTAAAGGTGAGCTCATTGCTGTATAATATTAAACTTTTGCATAATCAAGAGCATCTTTAGGCCAAAGAGCAGCATGTAAAATTGCAGGTAATACATCTTGAATAGAAGCTACTGTATGCCACATTAAAAGATGTTCTTCGCGCATAAATTTTTCTTGCACTGTTCTTTCCAGCATTGTAATTAATGGATCATAAAACCCATTTGTATTCACAATAATGATAGGCTGATGTGTTAAACCAAGTCTTTTCCATGTAATTGCTTCTAATAATTCCTCTAATGTTCCACATCCACCAGGAAGAGCTATAATTGCATCTGATCTTCTTATCATCTGAAGTTTTCTAGTATGCATATCTTGAACTTCTTCTAAAACAGAAATATTCTTATGACCCCATTCTAGATTTTGCATGAATACAGGAATTATCCCAGTTACATGTCCACCAGAAGCAATCGCACCATC
Source organism: Bacteroidota bacterium (assembly GCA_049317525.1). Classification (GTDB taxonomy): domain Bacteria; phylum Bacteroidota; class Ignavibacteria; order Kapaibacteriales; family UBA961; genus UBA961. Next base: position 3,749 of record JBMOIC010000023.1, read on the forward strand.
AGCCAATTTACCCATAAGCCCTGTGCTGCCCCCACCATATATGATGTTTATACCCTGTTTGGCAAATATTGCACCCAAATCATATGCCGATTGTAAATGAATGGGATTGCATTTGTCGCTAGAAGCACAATACACACATACTGTTGAAACTGTATTCATAAAAGTTGAGGTTAAAATAAAAAAATAAAAAATGTATGTGCAAATATAGTAAGTATAAAATTTGCAATGGTTTTACAGTGTATAAATCAAAAAAATAAATGATCATCTTTGAAACAAAAAATAAGTTTTTCATAAAATCGTACTTATAATGTAACCAAGGCACATTATTTGATATATTGTAATAAAGTGATTGGTTTGATAACTCATTGAGGGTAGATCCTGAGTAATGAAAAACAAGCATCACGTAATTTATACCCAGAAATGATATATCTTACACAAAACCGTATAATTTCGATTGCAGCATAATTGGAAATAAAGGAATAAAGCATGAGGAAACTGTTTCTCACATATGTAATTTTTTGCACACTAATAATATTGAGTAATACTATTGTTTATGCTGGAGGAACTTCTAAAACTTCTCAAAGTAAAATAGTAGCATTATATTCAAAAAAGATTATGACAGGTGGGGTGATAGTTGCTGCAAATCAATCTAAAAATGATACAGCAATTTCATTAAGAAGAACACTTGCAGATACATCAAAACCAAATAGAATCATAGGAATAAGAGAGAGTTCTGGAGGTTTATACTTATTAGAAATGGATGTAGCAGAAAATCAGCAAAATCTCCAAATAGGTATCTATAATCTTTTAGGTAAAAAAGTATTGGATGTACATCAAGGCACTGAATATTCTGGAAAATCAAAACTATTTGACATGAATGTACAAGGTATTCCTAATGGAATATATGTGTGCATTGCACAAGGTGATAATTTTAGACTTGCAGAAAAGTTCTATATATCACGATAGTTTTTAATCATGTCACTTCTTTAAGCCGTTGTATAACGGCTTTTTTTTTATGATAATTATAACATTGAATATAACATTGAATGTTTCTTGAATATAAATGAAAATCTTCTATAAAATGTGTTTAGTTGTATTTGGTTTTGGTATCATAAATCAAACAATGCTTTTTGCATCTGATGGGCAATCTCATGATTATGCATTGTCTTTTTTATGGATTGCAATAGCTTTATTAGCAGCAAGAATAGGAGGTATGATAGAAAAATTAACTCAGCCTGCAGTTCTTGGTGAATTGTTAATGGGAACCATCTTAGGGAATATGTTCTTATGTGGTATCGATTTTTTCCAACCAATGAAATCTGATATTTATCTTCAGTTTTTGGGTGAAATAGGTATCGTAATTTTGTTGTTTCAGGTGGGATTAGAATCTAATTTAAAGCAGATGCAATCGATTGGTTTAAGGGCATTCTTTGTAGCAATTATTGGGGTACTAGCACCATACTTATTAGGTAGATATCTTGCTGGCCCATATCTAATGCCAGGATTCTCCGACCAAACATATATTTTTTTAGGAGCTACTTTAACCGCAACTTCTATTGGAATTACAGCAAGAGTCTTTAAAGATTTTAATATCATGGATAGTAAAGAAACAAAAATAATTATAGGTGCAGCAATTATAGATGATATCATAGGTTTAGTTATTCTGGCAATAGTAACAGCTATTATTCAGAATGGGGCTTTTGATATGTATGAACTATTGATTACATCGTGTTTAGCATTAGGATTTCTCATAGCGAGTATTATAGGTGGCTCGTATTTAGCTCCTTTTTTTGGAAAATGGCTATCTTATATTCATGCAGGACAAAGCATGAAGCTTACATTTGCATTATGTCTTGGCTTTTTATTAGCTTTTCTTGCAGACGCAATTGGCTTATCACCAATTATTGGGGCATTTTCTGCAGGATTAATGCTTGATTCTACACATTTTAAAGATTTTCACAGTTCACATCTCATTCAAGAATTACAAACCATAGGGCATAGTCAGCAGTCTGAAGTAGAAACAAAAATATTATCTGTAGCTGAAAGAGCTAATGAAAAACATATAGAAGAATTAATAGCTCCAATCGGACAATTTACAACGCCTATATTCTTTATCATTACTGGTATGTCTGTGGATCTTATGGCTTTTACCCAAACTTCTACATTGTTATTAGGAATACTTTTAACGGTAATAGCTATTATTGGTAAATTACTTTCTGGATTTGCTGCTGGAAAGGGTGTAAAACATTGGGTAATAGGTTGGGGAATGGTACCTAGAGGAGAAGTAGGACTTATTTTTGCATCAGTAGGGAAGTCATTAGGTGTAATAAATGCCAATGAATATTCTGTGATCATTATGGTAATAATAAGTACAACATTTGTATCCCCAATAATGCTTAATTATCTCATAAAAAGATATCAATTTGTATCTTGAGCATCATTCTTTTTATCTTGTTTTAGAATATTCTGCAATGCCATAGATAGATGCTGCTCTATATCTAAAGGAATTCCATCTTGATTTACGGAAGCTTTAGAATTTCTTTTCTTTAACTCTTCCTGCCCGCCACTTATCTGTTGATGAACTTGCATAAATTCTTTTAACAGAAATTGTTCGAATGCATATAAGTGCGACAAAGTATTTTCAAGTTCTTTTTCTGTTAACTCTTCAAATGGTGCACGGTATATATTACCATTTTTAACATTATCTACTAAGATACTTACTTGTTTCTTGCGATAATCTCTTAAATCTATATTGTTAACTAATAAGATTTGCTCATCTTTTTGTAAAACACCAAGAGCTCTTAATAAAGAGTGTAAATCTGCTTTGTCTATTACATATTCAATCATACATATTGTCCTTTTAAATTAAAGCCAATGCATAGACGCAGAAAAGCAAAATTATTTGTCTGCATTATTCATTAATTGTTCAATGTCTTTTGTTGTTCTAGCTAATGCTGCAGACATATTAATGGGCCCATTATCATTTATCAATATATCATCTTCTATTCTTATTCCGATATTCCACCATTTTTTATCACATGGACTACCTTTTGGAATATACAAACCTGGTTCTACAGTAATTACAGAATTATTCTTTAATACTCCTCCTGTTCCAGCATCATGAACATCTAATCCTAAATAATGGGAAGTACCATGCATAAAATACCATTTCAACTGTTCTGAAGTTTGAATGATCCCAAGTTCGGTTAATCTTTTCATAAGAATAGCTTGGGCAGCATTATGTGGCGCTTTAAAAGCTTCACCAGCAATACAATGTTGCATTGCAGAGTCTTGAGCTTCAAGCACGATATCATAGAGAATTTTTTGTTCTTCAGAAAATTTACCATTAATTGGATAGGTTCTTGTTATATCAGCTGTATAATGCTGATATTCTGCACCACAATCAGCTAAAACTAAATCACCATTTTCAGTTTGTTTTTTATTTCTTGTATAATGTAGAATACATGCATTATATGAAGACCCCATAATGGAAGAATATCCTATATCTTCGGCGCCTAATTGTTTAAAAGAATATTCCATTGCAGCTTCTAATTCATATTCCATCATGCCAGGTTTTGCAGATTTCATGCTTGCTTTATGACCTGATATACTAATATCGATAGCTTTTTGCATAAGCCTAATCTCATCATTATCCTTTATTTCTCTCATTGATATAAGTAAGGGTAATTGCACTTTTACATATAAATTAGGAAAACTATCTTGCAATGTTTTGCGAAGTTCTGTCTCAATAAAATATGGCTTATCTGCTAAAGGAATCTTGACTTGATTTGTAGGTAATCCTGTAAAATAAACTGTATCTATACCCTGCAATGAAGACAACAAAACATCTTTAAACTCTGAATATGCAATTGCTTTTTCAAGCCCCAAAACAGACATTGCTTCTTGAGGGCCCATAGAAGTTCCAGACCAAACTTCTTTATCTTTTTTTCTGGTTTGTAAAAAAGCTATTTCATGATACACATTTCCATCTTTTTTTATACCACCCGGTGATAATAGTAATGCACTATGTGGATCAGGAATACCTGTTACATACCAAAAATTACTATTCTGACAATACTCATAGTCAACGTCATTTTGCCTATTTCTGATATCGGCAGATAATGATACAATTAAAGACTTAGGCGAATGAGTATGAAGAATTCTCTCACGTCTCTCTTTAAATCTATGTATGGGTATTCCATCAGAATACGGATATATATAATCAAAAACTACATTAGGGGCTTGAGAATAAGACCTATCAGGAGAAAATATTAAGGCAAAACAAAGCAACAATAATGATATGTTATGTTGATTGAACATGCTTAATAATCCTTAGTAAAAGTATAGATATCTGAAGTATGATTATTTTTCAAGACTATATAGTAAACTCCCATTGTTAAATGGGAAATATCCAATACAGGTTGAGAATTAGAACCAGACATCAAACATTTACCATCTATTGAATACAATGTAAAATCAAATAAGGGTATATTTAAATGTTCAAATGAAAGGAATCCATTCTTGCACAGTAAAGTTCTTTGAGTTTTTTGATCTTTTAGATTTGAAAACTTTCCTTTCTTAACTCGCATGATCATGTTTTGTCTAAAAGGGATTGTATCATTTGGAGCAAACTCATCGGTAATAATAAGAACAGGTGATGCATTATCAACATCATACCAATTATATTCAACAATAGTAATTTCTCCTTGCATATACGTTTCTGTAATGCGTTTTACACTATCAATTGTGCCATATCGCAAACTTAATGTTCCAAAGCCATCATATACCTTTTTAGAAGTTTTAATATCATTTGTATCTAAAATTGTATCCCCAAATGCCATTGGAAAAGTTAATAAAGTTGCTTGTTTACTTAAAGGGAAATAGTTCTTATTATTATTCATATCTATATTTCCACTACCTACTAAAGTAAATGTCGAATCACTAAAAGAATAGGCTTCATATTCTTGAGATCCTGCAATAGAATCTATAAGTTCTAAAACAAAATCGGCTTTTATCTCACTAAAAGGTGATAATGGAACCTTCAGATATTGAAGGATTTGAAAAGTATTCTGAAACTGTACTGCCGAGAAATCCCAATATACATTTGTTCCAGATGAACCAGATGCAACTATACTATCGGAAATTGCAATGAATTGATCAAATCTTGTATCTGTAATAATACTATAATCAGATCGTAAAAAACTGGTTTGAGAAATTGATGTAAAGTTATTAAACACGATAAAACTTAGTAAAAAAATCAATTTAGTGATACAGCGTACATTTAAGAAATTCATGAAGGTAAACCAATAGAAAGTGTAAAGTTCTTATGCCACATAATAATTGCAAATTACATAAAAGAAATTGATTGATTCTTTAAAAATGGCAGGGTGAGCATCAAAATAAATATTCATGAATAGAAGTTTTGCTATACACAAAATAAGCGGTAAGTTTGCATTGCAGCATTTACTAATTTTAGCAATTCTTGACACTATGAACACGGACATAAACAAAGAAATCCGAGTTGGAATAGTTGCTTTGACATCACTCATTCTTCTTGTAGCAGGAATTACTATAGGCAAGGGCTTATTGGTGGGTGTATCTCAAAAAACCGTCCTCTTCAAATTTTCCTCTTCTGGTGGAATCGATATTGGATCGCCTCTATTTATTAATGGAGTTAAGCGAGGCTCTGTTATGTCTGTACAAAACAGCAATGGTGGCGTTCAGATAATGTCTTCTGTAGATGATTATTCTGATATTCATGCCGATGCAACTGCAAAAATTAGCATGTTGGAAATAACAGGTGGAAAAAAAATAGATATACAACCAGGAAAAACCGGCTCTTTTTCGCCACAGCAAGAGATACAAGGTACTTTAGCAGTAGATGCAACAGAATTGATTGCATTGTTTGGGGATTTGGGTGGAGATGCAAAAGGAATGGTAAAAAAATTAGATACAATACTTAGCCAAACAAATGAATTATTAGCAGATGGTAAAGTTATTAAGCAATTAAAAAATACGATTCAAAATGCGGATGAAATGGTGGCTACTTTGCATTCTATGGTAGGTGATAATAAAGAGAATTTAAGAACTTTGGTAAAAGATCTTCAAGGTTTGGCTAAAGAAGCAAGGGCTGCAATTAATAATAATGAACCTAAAGTTCAATCTTTATTAACAAAGCTTGATAGCTTAGCTGATTCTGGAAAAAGACTTATTGCTAAAACTGATACTGCGGTTGCAGGCGCAAATGGAATGATTTCAGATACTAGGTCTTTACTTAGTGATATCAAAACGAAAGATGGTTTTGTAAATAAGTTAATATATGATGGAAAATTATCCAATAAATTGGATTCTACTCTCTTACTTATTAATAACTTTTTGTATAAAGTTCATGAGCATGGTTTGAATGCAAATATTCGTTTGGGTACAAGGCCTTAATTTTTTATCGTTCATTAAATAGCCACTAAAATCATGGAATCATTAAGTAATTCAATTGAGAAAGCAAAACATTCTGAATTAGAATTGACTAAAGAATATTTAGTGCTTGCCGAACATGCAACAATAAATGCTTCTTTTGAATTAGCATATGATTATTCTCAAAAAGCTCTGATACATGCTCAAAATATTGAAGATGACTTACTTATCGCAGAATCATATGCATTATTAGGAAGAGTATCTTTCGAATTATCAATGTTCCGCCAATCGATTGAATATATAAGAAAAGGGGGCTCGATTTTTGAAAAAAAAGGGTTGATGCAAAAAGCAGCACAATTATGTAATAAATTAGGAATTTCTTATGCTGCTAATAATGAGATAACGAAAGCGATTGATTATCATTTAAAAGGGTTGGGAATTGCCGAAGAAATAGGGGATTTACATGAAACAGCTAATAGTTATTCATATTTGGGAAATGCATATAGTTTAATTGTAGAATATGGGTCTGCATTAGATTATTATAAAACCGCATTAAGTATAATAGAGACCATCGATGATGAACCCTTAAAAGGTAAAATTCTCTGTAATATCGGAATATGTTATAGCAATTTTGATCAGCATGATAAAGGGCTAGAATATATTTTACGATCAATAGCTATATTTCAGAATCTTGATGAGAAAAAGCCATTAACTGCCTTATTGGCAAATCTTGCTCATATGTATTTAAAATTGAAAGATTATTCTTTATCTCTAGAATATTCACGTAAAAGTTTGGCACTTTCAGAAGAAATGAATCATGCTTCCTTATTAGTTCAAAATTATTCCAATTTAGGAATTGTATACTATGAAGCTGATATTCCTTTGCAAAATTATGAAAAGTCTAAATTTTACTTACACAAAGCACTCACAATTGCAAAGGAACATGACTTAAAGGATAAAATTCTTTATCTACATAAAGATTTAAGCTCATTGTGGGAATATGCTGGAGATTTTAAACAAAGCCTTATGCACTATAAAATGCATATCGAAATGGCTCAAGATCTAATTAATGCAGATGTAAAAAAACAAGTGCAGGAATTAGAAACAGAAAGAACTAAACTACTTCAAGAAAAAGAATTTGAACATGAACGTATTATTGCCGCTGAAAGATCTGCAATACTCGAAAATATATTACCAGCTTCTATTATTCAACGATTAGTAAATGGCGAAAAGAGAATAGTAGATAGATTTAAAGGAGTTTGTGTTTTATTTCTTGATGTAGCGGGATTTACAGAGATATCTGAAGCTTTGGAACCTGAAGAATTATTAGATTTAATGGATTCTATATTTACTTCTTTTGATGAGATAAGTAATACATACAAGCTAGAAAAAATTAAAACAATTGGCGATGCTTATATGGCAGTATGTGGGGCCCAATTACCTGTTGAACATCATGCATTAATGACAATATATGCTGCTTTGTCTATGATGAATGTTCAAAGAGTAATTAAAGTGAAGAATGCGATGATGCCATTACGATTTAGAATAGGAATTCATTGCGGAAATGTAGTTGCTGGAATTATCGGTGAAAATAAATATTCATATGATTTATGGGGAGATGCAGTAAATACTGCAAGTAGAATGGAAACCAATTCAGAGCCAGGTTATATTCATGCTAGCCAAGATTTTGTAGATATATTAACACAACAGTGTGCAGGGAAAACCGAATATATTATTCCTTTTGTAATAGACGCTAGAGACCCCATGAATATCAAAGGTAAAGGAATGATGCAAACATATTATATCAAAGAACTTACAAAAAAGCTTTAGTGCTTATTATGATATTGATAACATTGTAATGATCATACTCTCATCGTGTTCATGAACAGTATAGATAATTCTCCATGTTCTAATGCTCAATTCATACATATCTTCATTAATTTTTTTGATTCTTCTATAAGGATGGGGATAAGGAGATTCTCTTAATAATTGTTTTATATGGAGAATAATATCTATTCCCTTTTTTTCTTTCATTTCCAACGCTGTTACCAAACAATCATCACTGATATTATATGTAATGTTCGGTTCTTCTATAGCATCAAGCCAGCCAGAATTTGCTTCAGAAATACAATCTGCATAAGGTATATAAGGCTTTATATCAAGAATTGGCGTTTCATCTAATAGATCTGTTCCAGAAATTTCGATACATAAACCATGTATTGATAATAATGAAACAACAGATATTCCAATTGGATTAGGACGATAAGGAGATCGAGTAGCAAATACTCCTCTTTTTTGTTTACCTCTTGGGGGCAAAACCATAGGTTTCCATTGAAGAGCTTGATGAAATTGAAAGATAATCCACATATGGCTAAAAGAGTCAAGATCTTGTAATGCCTGTTCAAAATTATGTTCTTTATGTAAAAGAATATAACCGTGAATTCCCAAATCTTTATCTGGTTGACGAGGAACTCTATGTTTCTCTTTGGTATAGGTGTGAAAAACCCCAATAGGTTCTATGTGAATATGTTGATCAGTCATAAATCGTAAAAAATATAAAAGAAAAGGAATGAAATAATCAATAAAATGATATGACTTTCGTTAAATAAGCCAGTTTATTACTAAATGTGGAATTAACTATGCCAATTTATGAATATCAATGTACTACATGTGGTAAAGTATTTGATCATTTGCAATCTATCAAATCAGAGCCACTTACACATTGTTTAGATCAAGTTTGTGAACAAATTGAAAAAGGAAAAGGGGAAGTCATTAAAAAAATCAGTGGTTCAGGCTTGGTATTTAATGGCAAGGGTTTTTACCTAACAGATTATGTAAAAAAATCTGGCCCTTCTGAATCATAAAACATTGACATTTCGATAGTATTAAAAGGATAAATCTCACATAGATCTATCCTTTTTTTTCATTATTTTTCTGCAATGTAGAAGCATAATGTAAGTTTGTAAAGTACAATTACTAAAAAATACATTTCAGGATATTCATATGCTACAATTCATAGTATCGTATACCCATACATCAATAATCATATTAGCATTATTATTGATTTCTTGTGGAGGAAATTCTCAAAATTCTTCAGAAACAATCTTAAAAAAGATGAAAGGTGATAAATACTCTGGGGGAATTTATAGGGCCAATGAAATGGCAGAATTACGATCGCTAGATCCAGTTGGAGTAAATGATGCTACCTCTCATCATATAGCAGATCAGATATATGAAACCTTATTAACATATGATGAAAATCTAAAGCTTCAGCCTTGCATAGCTGAGTCATGGGAAATTTCTCCTGATGGATTATCGTATACATATCATATAAGAAAAGGGATAATATTCCATGATGATCCTTGTTTTCCAAATAGTAAAGGCAGAGAATGTACATCAGCAGATATTGTATATTCATTTAATAGAATTCTTGATGCGAGAACCAGAACATTAGGGGCAGAATACTTTAAAGATAAAGTAAAAGGGGCTGCATTATATTATAGCGCTACTATTGAAGCTCAACAACAAGGTAAAGATCCAGCAATTAAGAATGTAGAAGGCTTTGTAGCTGTCGATCCATATACCTTCCGTATTGATTTAGTAAAACCATTTGCACCTTTTGAATATTATGCTACTCTTGGAGTAACTTTGATTCATCCCAAAGAAGCAGTTGAAAAATATGGAAAAGATTTCTTTCAACATCCTGTTGGAACTGGCCCTTTTCGCTTTATTTCTTGGACACCCGAACGAGAATGTATTTTAAAGAAAAATAATTCTTATTGGCAAAAGGATGAATTTGGTAATTCATTACCATATCTAGATGGCATTACATTCTCTTTTATGAAAGACTTAAACAATCAATTTGTAGAATGTAAAAATGGAAATTTAGAAGAAAGTTTTCGTATTCCCAGTGAATTTTTTCAAGATGTTGTAGACGAACAAAAGAAGACAAAGCCCGCTTATTCCAATTATAAAATTCTTCATATACCATCTTTATCTACACAATATTATGGTATGCTATGTACAGGAAAACTGTTTGGTGATAAAAGAATAAGACAAGCCTTGAATTATGGAATAGACAGAGAACAGATTCGTAAATATGTTATGAAATCACAATCTGCAGGGCCAGGAATTCATGGTTTAGTGCCACCATCAATGGTGGATTATCATGGTGAATTAATCAAAGGCTATGATTTTGATATCAATAAGGCAAGAACACTTCTTGCAGAAGCTGGTTATCCATCTGGTAAAGGATTAGAAATTTCATTACAACTAAATAATGGCGGGGGCAGAAATCTTCAAATGGCAGAAGCTGTACAATCTCAATTAGCAAAAAATTTAGGGATTAAAGTTCAATTAAAACAAGTAGAATTTGCACGCCATTTAGATGAAGTTGATGCCGGTAAGGTTGAATTCTTCCGTCTTGGATGGATAGCAGATTATCCAGATCCAGAAAGCTTCTTAAATCTATTTTATGGCAAACTTGTACCAACTCAAAAGGATAGGCCTAGCCCAATAAATCATACAAGATTTCAAAATGCGGATTTTGACAAATTATTTGAAGCAGCTTTATCTGAAACTGATAAAATAAAACGAATAGAATTATACCGCAAAGCAGAACAAATAGCAATAGATAATGCTCCATTAATGGCTTTACAATACGATGAAGATTATCGGATGCTTCAACAATATGTAGAGGGTTATAAAAATAATCCAATGGATAAAAGAATGTATAAGTATGTTTGGTTTAATGCGGATTTAAAAAAATGATGCATAATGGTATGCTATTAAGTATTCAGCCAGTACCAATACCACATACGATTTTGAATATGAAGAAAAGAACCTTATCCGAACAAGAGTATAAGAGTTTTTCTGCTGTTCAATTATTTTCCATAAGCTATCATAATCAAGGACTTACAATTGCTGGATATTTAGCTTTGCCACCTGCTGATCAATCGGTTGAAACATATCCTGCAATAATATTTAATAGAGGTGGTACTGGGCCAAAAGGCGCATTAACTCCAGAATCAGCAGCAATGTATATTGCATTATATGCAAGTTGGGGTTATGTAGTTGCTGCAAGCCAATATAGAGGAAACGGTGGAAGCGAAGGAATTGAAGAATGGGGTGGAAATGATATAGAAGATGCAAAAGCTTTACTGCAATTATTGATATCATTGCCTTATGTAGACAAAGAAAGAATAGGTCTCATCGGAGGAAGTAGAGGTGGAATGATGGCTTTAATGATGTTAAGATCAATGGATAATTTTAAAGCAGCGATAACTATAGGTGCTCCTACATATTTTCATGAGATTCCAAAGGACTCCTATATCTATAAAACATTCGCACATTATCAAGACTCAGCAGAAAAGATACAACAGGAAGAATTAAAAAGAAGTGCGGTAACTTTTGCTGATGAACTTTGTAAAACAACGCCTTTACTTGTGTTACATGGCACAGGTGATAAAAGGGTTGATCCCATGCATTCCTTTGCTTTATGCATTGCTCTTCAAAAAGCTAATCATCCATATAAATTGATTATGTACGAAAATGCAGATCATATTTTAGCAGGTAGAAGAGATGAAAGTAATCAGGAAATTCATAGCTGGATGAATACATATGTCAAAGAAAAAAAGCCGCTTCCAAAAGTTGGACCTCATGGGGCATAATACCACTTTATTCCCATAATAATTCATCAAAAATTCATCTAAAATCTCTAAATTTGCAGATGTAATTTTAGCATTTGTAGCATTACAACATTACTGCATTTCCGCAGGGTTTTTTTCTCACAAACCCACACAAGATAAAGCATGGCAGATATTAACGATCAGGACATTCTCAATCCAGAGAATAAAGCATATTCAGAAGATAGCATTAAAGTACTTGAAGGTCTAGAAGCAGTTCGGCTTCGTCCTGCTATGTATATCGGTGATATTGGAGATAGAGGTCTTCATCACTTAATTCAAGAAGTAGTAGATAATTCAATAGATGAAGCTCTTGCGGGATTTTGCAAGAATATTACCGTTACTTTACATACAGATGGTTCTTGCTCTGTTTCTGATGATGGCCGAGGAATACCAACTGGTCCTCATCCAGTAAAAAAAATATCAACCTTAGAAGTAGTTCTGTGTACGCTTCATGCTGGCGGTAAATTCGATAAGGGTAGCTATAAAGTTTCTGGTGGACTCCACGGGGTAGGTGTATCATGTGTTAACGCCTTATCGTCACATCTAGAAGTAACAGTTAGAAGAGAAGGTAAAATATATCAACAATCTTATTCTAAAGGAGATCCAATTTCTTCTGTAGATATCATTGGTGATACAAAAGAAACAGGTACTACAATTAGATTCAAGCCAGATGATACTATTTTCAAGACAGTAGAATTTAGGGCTGCTAAAGTATCCGATAGATTAAGAGAGTTAGCCTTTTTAAATTCTCAAGTTAGTTTGGCATTAATCGACGAAGTAAATCAAACCAGTGATCTTTTCCATTTTCCTGGTGGTTTAGTTGAATTTGTTAAATATGCAGATTCACATCTTCAAGCGGTAACAGAAATTGTATATATAACTGGTACGGGTAATAGCGATGGTGGAGCTGATACTATAGTTGATGTGTGTTTTGAGTATAATGATTCTTATAGTGAAACATTACTTTCCTATGTTAATAATATTAATACGGTAGAAGGTGGCACACATGTTTCTGGATTTAGATCTGCTTTAACAAGAACAATAAATGCATATGCTACATCTAATAATTTAGTGAAGACTGCATTGACCGGAGAAGATTTTAGAGAGGGCTTAACTGCTATTATTTCTGTAAAAGTGGCAGAACCTCAATTTGAGGGGCAAACCAAAACTAAACTCGGTAATGGTGAAGTAGAAGGTGTTGTACGATCTATCATTAATGAGCATCTTGCCATTTACCTTGATGGAAATCCAAAAGTTGCAAAGAAAATTGTAGAAAAGGCTACTTTAGCTGCCGAAGCTAGAATGGCTGCTAAAAAGTCAAGAGAATTAGTAAGAAGACAAAATGCTTTAGAAAGTTCAGCTTTGCCTGGAAAATTGGCCGATTGTTCATTGCGGACTGCTGAAGATACTGAAATCTATTTAGTTGAGGGCGATTCTGCAGGTGGATCTGCTAAACAAGGCAGAGACAGAAGATTCCAAGCTATTTTACCATTAAGAGGTAAAATTTTAAATACTCATAGAGCTAGAATTAATAAAATTTTAGATAATGAAGAGATTAGAACGATAATTGCTGCACTTGGTGCAGGGTTTGGAGAAGATTTTGATGCCGAAAAAAGTAGATATGGTAAAATCATATTAATGGCCGATGCCGATGTTGATGGATCTCATATTCGAACATTACTCTTAACTTTCTTCTTTTTGAATATGAGAGAACTCATTAATTCTGGAAGATTATATATTGCTCAACCACCTCTTTATAAAGTAAAAAAGGGTAAGCAAGAATATTATGCTTATAATGATCAAGAAAGAGATGAGGTTATTAAGAGAATTCGAAAAGATAAAGGAATAATAGATGATGTTGCAGTTGAATCAACAGAACATATAAGTGTTGATGGTATTACAATTCAACGATTTAAAGGTTTAGGAGAAATGAATCCTATACAATTATGGTCTACAACAATGAATCCAGAAACCAGAACTTTATTACAAGTTAGTGTTGCAAATGCGGCAGAAGCTTCCATGGTTTTTGATACACTGATGGGTGATAAAGTAGAACCTCGTAGAGAATTCATTGAAAAAAATGCTCAATATGTCAAAAATTTAGATGTCTAAATATTCTTTTTAGAAGTTCTTTTCTTTTTTTCTGGGATATCATTCTGTGTGATATCCCTTTTTTTATTGATAGCCGCACTTCTTTCTAATTCTTTTTTAAGATATGTTGCCGTTATACTGTTTTTATTAATAGAAATCTGTTCTGGGTTTCCTTGGGCAATAATAAACCCACCATTGGCTCCACCAGTAGGCCCCATATCTATAATCCAATCTGCGCATTTTATCATATCTAAATTATGTTCAATCACAACAACTGTATTTCCTTTTTCTACAAGTTTATATATAATTGAAAGTAAATATGTAATATCTTGAAAATGTAATCCAGTAGTTGGTTCATCTAACAAATACAAGGTTTTACCAGTTGATATTTTTGATAACTCAGTTGCAAGTTTTACACGCTGAGCTTCTCCACCAGATAAAGTAGGTGCCTGTTGCCCTAAAGTAATATAGCCTAAACCTACATCAAATAAAGCTTGAAGTTTTCTCTTTATTGAAGATAGTTCAGAAAAGAATTCTAATGACTCTTCAATTGTCATAGAAAGGACATCAGCTATAGTTTTACCCTTATATGTTACTTGCAATGTTTCATTATTATATCGCTTTCCATTGCATATATCGCATATCACAAAAACATCGGGCAAATAATTCATTTCTATTTTCTTTAATCCTGCTCCTTCACATTCCTCACAACGTCCACCAGGGACATTAAACGAAAATCGCCCTTGTTTATAGCCACGAATTTTGGATTCTGGTAATTGGGTAAAAAAGTCTCTTATTAATGTAAAAACACCCGTATAAGTAACAGGATTACTTCTGGGGGTTCTACCAATTGGTGCTTGGTCTATTTCTATTACTTTATCTATATGTTCTAAACCACTTATATCTCCATACGGTAAAGGAGATGTTGTAGCTCTATAAAAATGTCTGGTAAGAATTGGAAATAAAGTATCATTAATCAATGTAGATTTACCACTTCCACTCATACCAGTTATACATGTAAAAACACCTAATGGAATATTTACATCTACATTTTTTAGATTATTTCCAGAAGCATTAAACAGTGAAATAGTATTTCCATTACTTTGTTTTCTTTTAAGTGGAACATTAATATCATCTTGACCTGATAGATATCTAGCAGTTGAAGAAAGCGGAAATTGCGGATTATAAGAACCATCTTCGCTTAATAAATCTTTAGGATTTCCAGCAAAAACGATATTACCTCCATGAACACCAGCTCCAGGTCCAATATCCAATAAATAATCTGCTTGTTCAATCATATCTCTGTCATGTTCAACAACCAAGACAGTATTTCCGATATCTCTTAGATTTTTAAGAGATTGAATTAACTTTCCATTATCATGTTGATGCAATCCAATACTTGGTTCATCTAGAACATATGTTACACCAACTAATTGAGATCCAATTTGGGATGCCAAACGAATACGCTGAGACTCACCACCAGAGAGAGTTCTTGAAGATCTATTTAAGGATAGATATTCCAAACCCACATTAGACAAAAATTCTAATCGCGAAATAATTTCTTTTAGAATGATATTAGCTATGGTAATATCCCTTTTAGACAGTTTCTTTCCTAAGTTAGAAAAATATTGCGCTGCTTGTATAATGTCCAGATTAGACATCTCAGTTATGGATTTATCATCAATTTTTACAGCTAAAGATGACTGTTTTAAACGTCCACCCATACATTTAGGACATGGAACTGCGCCCATCACTGTCTCTAATTTCTGCCTGATATCGCTAGAAGCAGTTTGATTATATACTTGTTTAAAGAATGTTAGGATACCTTCAAATCTAATTTCAGCAGTAAAGGTTGAACTTGTTCCTGGAATCTGTACAAGTACTTTATCTTTGCTACCTAATAATAAAATATCTTTTATCGTATCTGGTAATGATTCATATGGATCATTAATGCTAAAGCGTAATTGCTTTGATAATTGAATAATCTGATTCCATAAAAGTACTTTCCTTTTTTTACCCAAAGGTCCAATAGCGCCATCTGCTAAAGAAAGTTTTTTATTAGGTATCATCAATTGAACATCAAAGTCACTAATATATCCTAAACCTTCACATTGTGAACATGCACCAAATGGTGAATTAAAAGAGAAAGAGTTAGGCGCAGGGGCTTCATAACCATTCCCACATTGCGGACATGTATTTAGGGTTGAAAAAAGCTTTTCTTGCCATTGATTTGATATCTCGCTTAATACCATGGCTACAGATTCACCCATTTTCAATGCTATTTCTACAGATTCATTAATTCTTTGTCTATTATCTTTTTGAACTAATAAACGATCTATCACAACTTCTATAGTATGGGTTTTAAATCTTGATATTTGCATCCCCTCAACTAATTCACAAAGTTCTCCATCAACTCGAACTTTGGTATAGCCTTGTTTTCTAAACTGCTCAAATAATTCTTTATAATGGCCTTTTCTCCCCTTGATAACTGGAGCTAAAATCATAATCTTAGAATGTTCAGGCATCGATAAGATTGTATCTACAATTTGATCTATTGTTTGCTTCTGTACAGGAATATTACAAGAGATGCAATGCTGAATACCGATTTTAGCAAATAATAAACGCAGATAATCATAAATCTCTGTTACGGTACCAACAGTAGATCTGGGATTATTACCAACTGATTTTTGCTCGATAGAAATTGCTGGAGAAAGGCCTTCTATACTATCTATATCTGGCTTTTTCATCATGCCTAAAAATTGTCTTGCATAAGGAGATAAACACTCTACATAACGTCTTTGGCCCTCTGCATACAATGTATCAAAAGCCAATGAAGATTTACCAGATCCAGAAATACCTGTGATTACCGTTAATATATCTCGAGGTATTTCTGTAGAAATATTCTTTAAATTATGCTCTCTGGCCCCTTTAACAATGATATGTGTAAGTTCATCGCCATAGTAATCATTATCTTTCAGGGATTCATTATTAATAACATTCTTACTGGAAACAGGTTTTTTGGGCATGGAAAAGGGCTTTAATATAAAATATATATGAACATTAGAAATGTAATAAGCAAAAGGGGACATAAACAAGTTTGATTCAGTCCAATTCCTTAGTTTGCAAAGATAATGTTTGAACAGGAATTAAGATGGCTATGTTCCTGTTTATTATTAATATTCATTTGAAAATTTTTCTTTGTACCAATCACATATTCATGAGAACAGACTTTTCATCAGAGCAATCGCTATTATCACAATCGTTAAAAGAAATTGAATTCCCTATTGTATTAGAACACATTGCACAATTTGCATTATCTGAATTAGGCAAAGAAATAGTATTACATATAGTTCCAGATTATCCCTTACATTGGCTAAAAGAAGAGCATAATCGTATTGGAGAAATGAGAGATCTTTTAGCCAAAAACGAAGTGTTTCCTAGCGAAGGTATTTCTGATATTCGTCCTCAATTACATAAATCCCTTATTTCAGGTAGCTTCCTTACTGCTTCAGAACTACTAGACGTTTACGATGCATTAAGGGCATGCCGACTTTTATCTCAATATTTTGCCTCAAAATCAGAATTATCACCAGCCCTCGCTGAATTTGGTAAAGGTTTTTATGAAAATAGATTTTTAGAAAAACATATTACAGATGCAATTGATGATACTGGGTCAATTAAAGATACTGCAAGTCGAGAACTTGCTGAAATTAGAAAAAGTATAGTCGAAACTTCTTCTAGGCTTAGGTCTAGAATGAATAAACTTCTGGTAAAAGTAGCAGAAGAGGATAAAGTAACTGATGAGTTTGTAACGCAAAGAGATGGTAGATTTGTTCTTCCTATGCGTGCTTCAGACAAAAGATCTGTCCCGGGTATTATTCATGGAATGTCTAATACAGGTTTAACAGTATTTGTTGAACCAACAGAAATAGTAGAAATGAATAATCAGCTTTCATTATTATTAAGTGATGAACGCAGAGAAATGATTAGAATCTTAACCGTATTAACGGCTGAATTAAGTGCTGAAGCTTCTCTTTTTTTACAATCAACAGAAGTATTAGCTCATTTTGATGCAATGTTTGCCAAAGCATCATATGCACTTGAAAAAAATGGAGTAAAACCACATATTATATCTGGGCCCGAAATTGAATTGTATAATGTGTATCATCCTTTATTACAATCTCAAAAAGGTGTAAAATCAATTCCATTGACTATAGAATTTACTTCAGATAAACGTGGACATCTTATTTCTGGGCCAAATGCTGGTGGAAAAACTGTTGCTTTAAAAAGTATTGGGTTAAATATTGCTATGGCTTTATCTGGTATTTTCCCTTTGGGTGAATGCAGAACGGGGCTCAAAAAGATTTTTTCTGCAATAGGGGATCATCAATCTATAGAGAATAATCTGAGTACTTTTAGCTCGCAAATTGTCACATTAAAAAATATACTGTCCAATGCAGCACCTGATTCTTTGATTTTAGTTGATGAAATTTGTTCTGGAACGGATCCTCAAGAGGGTAGTGCGCTTGCTTCTGGCATTATTGATTTCTTTATTGAGAAAAAATCAATGTTTGTGGTTACTACTCATCAGTCTTCATTAAAAAGTTATGCTTTAAATCGCCCTGAGATCCTTAATGCATCAATGGAATTTGATGCTGAACATCTTAAACCTACATATCGATTTCAATCTGGCATTCCTGGAAATAGCTATGCTTTTGTTCTAGCTGAATCTATTGGTATGCCTCAAAGTGTGATGAATCATGCAAAAACATATTTAGGCGATAAACATTCTGAATTGGAACAGAGTATTGCATCACTACAAATATTTAAATCTCAAGCAGAAGAATCATTAAGAATAGCACATTCAGAAAGATTAGCTATTGCAACGTTAAAAAAAGATTATGAAGAAAAAGCATTAGAATTTAAACAGAAAAAATCTGAATATCTTCAGAATGCAAAGCAAGAAGCAAAAGAGATTGTCCAAAAAGCAAATGCTTTAATTGAACATACTGTTAAAGAAATTCGTGAGCAAAAAAGGGATATTACAGAGATCAGAAAAGAATTTTCAGCTATTAAAAAAGAAATAGAGCATTCTGTTAAAGATAATAAAGATATTATTCCTGCTGATACGGGCTTTATTGTTGGCGATGCTGTTATGATCTCTGACAATCAAAGAGATATAGGAAGTATTATTATTGTTGATGAAGCATCACAATCTGCAATTGTAGAGTTTAATGGAATTAAATTCAAAACAGCATTACATAATTTGGTAAAAGCAAAAAAAAGTGATCAAAAAAAATATCAAAAATCATCTGGTGGAATATTAAAATTAGACGCCAAAACTACAATTGATATAAGAGGTTATAGGGCAGATGAAGCATGTAAAGAAGTAGAAAAATTGATATCAGATGCATTGATTTCTAATATTGCAATTGTAACTATTATTCATGGCAAAGGAACTGGAGCACTCAGACAAGCAATTCATTCTCAACTATCTCAACATCCAGGTGTTTCTTCATATCGTAATGGTTTTATTGCCGAAGGTGGAGATGGTATTACAGTGGTGGAGATCGCTTGATGAATAGTTCTCACATTATCTTAGCTATAGAAAGTTCTTGTGATGAAACGTCAGCTTCTGTAATACTAGGCAATCAAGTATTAAGTAATATTATTTCTTCTCAAACTTTTCATTCCACATATGGTGGAGTAATACCTGAACTTGCTTCAAGGGCTCATTTAAGATCTATTTCATTAGTTGTTCATCAGGCATTGCACACATCTGGGATAGGAATTAATAATGTACATGCAATTGCAGTAACCAATCAGCCTGGACTTTCAGGAGCATTATTAGTTGGAGTATCTTTTGCAAAAGGTATGGCTTTAAGATTAGGAATTCCAATTATTCCTGTTAATCATATTGAAGGACATCTCTATAGCGGATGTATGGAATATCCTGATGTTCAATTCCCTTGTATATCATTAGTTGTTAGTGGCGGACATACAAGCATATTTTTAGTGCATTCTTATATTGCATATGAATTATTAGGGAGTACAAAAGATGATGCTGCTGGCGAAGCGTTTGATAAAATTGGCAAAATGCTTCATTTAGATTATCCTGCCGGACAAAAAATCGATTCATTAGCTCAATTAGGTAATCCAAAAGCATATGATTTTCCAAGATCAATGCTTCATGATGGATCCTATAATTTTAGTTTTAGTGGTCTTAAAACATCAGTTAAAATTTTTTTACAAAAACAGTTTAAAAACCAAAAACCTAATCAATCTGAACTTCAAGATATTTGTGCTTCTGTGCAAATGGCAATCATTGAGGTATTAACAAAAAAAACTATTAAGGCTGCAATAGCATATAATGTCAAATGGATTATTGTTTCAGGTGGCGTTTCTGCAAATTCTGGATTAAGAGCTTTATTACAAAAAGAATGCAAGAAGCTTGGAATTCAGACAGCAATTCCTAGAGTAGACCTTTGCACTGATAATGCGGCAATGATTGGTTTTTTAGCAGGAAAAAAATTAGCAATACATGGTATTGATCCATATAAAACATTTCAATTTACAGTCAATTCATCAGCCTTAAGGGCGAATAATCAACTTAACTATATACAAAACGTATGAACTTAGAACATAAAAGAATTTTACTTACCGGTGGTTCGCTTGGTATCGGAAAAGAAACCGCAAAATTATTAGTAGATGCCGGCGCTTTAGTTGCAATTACAGGTAGAGATCACACTCGATTAGAA
Source organism: Bacteroidota bacterium (assembly GCA_049317525.1). GTDB lineage: Bacteria > Bacteroidota > Ignavibacteria > Kapaibacteriales > UBA961 > UBA961. The sequence goes on from JBMOIC010000023.1 coordinate 24,696, forward strand.
AAAGCTGCTGGATATACTGGGGCTTTTCCAATCTGTGCTGATATATCAAAGGAAGATCAGCTTAATCAATCATTTGAGACTTTCATCGATAAATGGAAGGGAATTGATGTATTGATAAATAATGCTGGTATTGGTTCATTCCCTTCTATGTTAGACATTACAATGGAAAAATATGAAGAAATATTTAGAACAAATGTGTTCGGTCCAGCTTTATTAGCTAAAAAAGCTGCTCACTATATGATTCCTCAAAAAAGTGGTACAATCATCAATATTGGTTCTACAGCAGCCTTAAAGAGTTTTGAAAAAGGTGCAATTTATGCGGCTAGTAAATTTGCTTTAAGAGCCATGACAGAAGCTTGGCAAGCCGAATTGAGAAAACATTCAATTCGGGTTATGCAAATTAATCCAAGTGAAGTAGCTACTGCATTTAATAATCAAGAAAGAATTGAAAGAGAAGCCGCAACAAATAAACTTCGATCTTTGGATATAGCCTATGCAATCAAATCAGTGTTAGAACTTGATGATAGGGCTTTTATACCTGAATTATCCTTATGGGCAACAAATCCATGGAATCTCTAGTAATAATGTGATTTATACGGTATTTTTGTACAGAAATTATTTATAAATGCAATGAAAGCACTTTTACTCTCTGCTGGTTTTATCATAGGTATTGCTTGGGGCATATTTCCAGGAATATCTAAACCTAAATCAACTTTTGCAAAATTATTTGCACTTGTTGTAATGACCATAACAATCATTCTATCACTATTGCCCCAAACTGCTGGGGCACCAGAAGATGCTGTCCTTGTTTCTAGAATGGGTACAACTAAGTTTATTCCTGTTCTCTGCACAATAGATATATCTCATGCTATGAGAACTGATGCTCCAGGAGAATGGATAATTCCTCTTCGTGGTTCTTCTATGAAAAGTTTTTTGATTAGATATACTTCACCAACAATGGATGATATTGATAAGAATACATTTGGTGATAATAATCAAGTTATTGCCTTATTAAAACGAGGCAGCAATGACGGAGAATTTTTCATTAATGGCATAACTGAAATAAATCCAATACTAACATTACCTTATATAGTTGGACTAGAAGAAAGAGCAAGAATACTCTATTTTCATGTGCCCATGTCTTGGATAGCATTTCTTGCTTATATCATAGCAATGATTTATTCTGTTAAATATTTAAGAAATCCAGATCAATATTTTGATAGTATTGCTTCCTCTGCAGCTTCTTTAGGAACTATATTCTGTGTTTTAGCCACGATAACAGGAGCAATATGGGCTAAATTTAACTGGGGATCATTTTGGAATTGGGATCCTCGTGAAATTTCTATTTTTGTTCTATTACTTATTTATAGTGCTTATTTTGTTTTAAGATCTGCCATCGAAAATGAAGAGACAAGAGCAAGATTATCATCTGTATATGCTATTCTAGGCGCTGTGGCTGCTGTATTTTTTATCTATGTAGCCCCAAGAATATATGGTGGATTGCATCCAGGTAGTGCAGATGATTCTAGTTCAGGGCCTGTATTAAGCCAGCAAGACGGAACATTAAATGTATTAAAACAAATTATCTTAAGTTTATCCTTTGCATCATTTACCATTATATTCTATTGGCTGCTAAATCTAAGTGTAAGAATTAAATTTGCAAAGAAAGCACTTTTTTATTCCAATAAATCTTGATCTTATTATGATGAATTTTTTTGAACAAAATGCTTTATATGTCGTTCTCTTAATTACCTTAACTGTATGGGTAGGGATAGCATTTTATCTACAAGCTTTAGATAAAAAAGTGTCTGCCTTAGAAAAAAAAATCAACCCTTAACTTTATTCTATCAATATGAAAAGTAGATATTGGATTGGCACAATTATAAGCATTCTTTTTATTGGAATTGGTGCTTATACTCTGGATTCTAGTAAAATTGAATACGGTACTATTCAATCTGCAAAAATGAGCGGTAGAAAAATGCAGATTAAAGGTATTTGGGTTAAAGAGAAAGGTTCTGATTATAATACTCAAAGTAATATGTTCACCTTTAATATGAAAGATGATAATAGACAAGAGATCTTTATCAAATATGAAGGAGCAAGACCCAATAATTTTGATATTGCTGAAAGTATTGTCGTGAAAGGAAAATATGATGGAGAAGTATTTCAGGCAAAAGAAATTTTAACGAAATGTCCTTCTAAATATGAAGGTAATGCAGATCAATTAAAACAAAGTTATCAGCAGAAATAAAATGATTAGAAACATTATTCTTATTGCTTCTGTAATAATTGTACCATTATTGTTTTGGTATGCCAAGCAATATGGTGATATCCAATCTATCACTTTTCAAAAAGCTTTTTCATCTAGTGAACAAAGTGCTGATACCGAACAAGCAACTAAAGTTAAAATTGATGCTACGATAATTATTGATGAAAATCACCCTCTAGATATTCCTTCTGGAATTGTATATGCCAAAGACAGTGAAAACACTATTTTTAAAATAGAATATACTGGTAAAGACCCATTACCTACATTTACACAAGCATTTCCTGTTTCTGTATTTGGGCATGTTCATAATGGAGAACCCCCATATGTGCATGCTTCACAAATCATAGGGCATTAATTAGATTTAGATTTCTTCTTCTGTGACATTTCCCAGATTGCAAACCCGATAAAATTTATTGCCCACCAAAAAAGTCCTTTAATACCATGAACATCAATCAGCATTTTATATGATTGGGGATGTCTTTTAGGAACAGTACTCATCATGATATTATATGATTTCCATTGCAAAGTATCTCTAAATACTTCTTCAGCAATGTGTTTGGGTAAAGATCCCAGGACATCCATAAACATATTCATCGTCTTATTAACAGTAGAAGCACTTTGATGAGGTTTACCTTGCAAAAAAGATGCAAAGTTGGACATAATTGCTACTCTAGGTTCAAAAGCATTTATTTTTGATAAGTCTTTCTTTTTTAAGGTATTTGCTTCTAATGCTTTAAAAAGCAATTTGCTTGTTTTAGGCAAATTCCTAACAAAACTGCCAAAACCACAATATGAAAGTGGAGAACTTAATGCAGCAGCATCTCCAATTGAAATAATATTATCATCTGCAGTAATGCGCTTATTTTTTGTAGAATGATGACTAAAAGAGGGGATTATCCCAAAAAGTGGTCTACCAATATCAAAATCTTCATCCGGCTTTTTATATGTAAATAGCTTCTCAAAAAATAATTCATAAAGATTGATGAGCGACTTATCTGATGGTGATTGTATGGCATCATAAAAGAACAAATAAGTTACAAATCGATTCTGGGAACTAGGAAAGCCTTCCCATATTAATTGTCTACCATCTGGTAATTGATGTTCATTTGTTACTAGAATTTCACCAACTGAAAAATCAATTTCATCACTGTTCTTGCCTTCTTTAAATCCAGATGAAATTGTGCCAACTGTAGGACAACAGTGAGTAAATGGATATGTATTTAAACTTCTAGCTATAGGAGAAAATGAGCCCATAGCATCAGCAAATACCTTTGCTGACAATACAGTTTTTGAATGTGGAGTTTCAATATGTATTAATGCATATGTTCCAGTTGTGATTACCTTCTTAAATTGAGCTTGTTCTATAATTGTACCACCATATTCAAGAATAATATTTTTGGCGGTATCTAAAAGTAAATTTGCATCTATTGCAGTATCAAGAACATTTTCTAACCATAGTGGAGGCATTTCAGACTTTGGGTCATCTTCATAGAATTTGACAAATCCGCCTTTGTATTTACAAGCAATAAAACTATCAAGTTGTTCTTGAGAAAAAAGTCCGCATTCTTTTAATACCAAAAGTTCAGGAATACTAATATTCCAGTCCCTATGCGTTAGCCCAACTGCATATTTGTCAAAAACACATACTTTCTTACCATAAACTTTGCTCATCATTGCAGCATGAATTACGGCTAAACCACCACCGCCATATACAATATCATATTCAGTAATAATACCTGAATCAGATTGAGATTTGCTAATATAATTATTATTTAAAGGGGTATTAGCATGAATCCAAGACTCATCAAGTGAGATAAGCCTGTGAAACCAATATGTTCCTTTATCCATCTTTTCAAAATTCTTAACAGTTAAAGGATGAGAATTTCGATAAGGATCATAGATGGAATTTTCGGGAATTGGTTGATCTAAAGGAATTGTACAAAGTGACATAGAATTAACAAAAAAGGGTGATTGCTTAAACAAACACCCTTCAGAAACAATAAGTTCTTAAAAACTGATATTATACATTAAATTCAGAATAAGGTAAATCAAATGCATCGGCTACTGCTTTATACACAATTTCTCCATCTACCATATTGACACCATAATATAACTCTTGATTGTCTTTTACTGCGTTTTTCCAGCCTTTATTAGCTAATTGAAGAGCATAAGGCAAAGTTGCATTTGTAAGTGCAATAGTAGAAGTAAAAGGAACAGCTCCTGGCATATTTGCGACGCAATAGTGCACTACACCATCAATAATATATGTTGGGTCTTCGTGGGTTGTTGGCTTACAAGTTTCGATGCAACCACCCTGATCTACAGAAACATCAACAACTACTGAACCAGGCTTCATTGTAGGAAGCATTTCTCTAGTTATAAGATGTGGGGCTTTTGCACCAGCAATTAACACCGCACCAATAACTAAATCTGCTGCTTGTGCATGACGACGAATATTATCTGGAGTAGACATTACTGTCATAACATTTTTAGGCATAACATCATCTAGATAACGTAATCGATACAGATTGTTATCCATAATTGTAACTTTGGCACCAAATCCAGCAGCAATTTTTGCAGCATTTGTACCAACAATTCCGCCTCCTAATACTAATACATTTGCAGGCTCAGTACCAGGCACTCCTCCAAGAAGAACACCTCTTCCACCCATTGTTCGCTCAAGATATTTTGCCCCTTCTTGAGGTGCCATTCTGCCGGCAACTTCACTCATGGGAATTAGTAAGGGTAAAGAATTATCAGACTTCATAACTGTTTCATATGCAATACAAACAGCTTTAGCTTTCATCATGGCTTCGGTTAATTGTCTAGAAGCAGCAAAATGAAAATATGTAAACAGTACTTGTCCTTCTCTTATTAAATTATATTCTTGTGCTATTGGCTCTTTCACTTTCATGATCATATCTGCTTTAGCAAAAACTTCTGCTGCAGTAGGAATCATTGTTGCGCCAGCTTTAATGTATAATTCGTCAGGAAAACCACTACCTATACCAGCATTTTGCTCAATAACTACTGTATGGCCATTATGACATAGTAATTCTGCACCGCCTGGTGTTAGTGCAATACGGTTTTCATTCGGCTTGATTTCGCGGGGAACGCCGATAATCATGATTAACTCCTGCGTCTAATCTTGAAAAATGGTGATGAACTGTAATCCAATTCACATAAAAATTAAAGTACAAAATTAACATAGAAATGTGAGCTAATGAAACTAAATCAAGTATATTTTTCATATTCTTTACTATAAGTGATTTTTTTCTAAAAATATTATAAAATAGATCCAATCTTTTTCTTTGATAGTAGAGTAAGTTTCTTTATTTTTGTGTTCTGTTTATGATAGATTCCCTGATTAGGAGATAAAGATGTCAAAAATATTGCTTGTAGAGCAAAAATATGTTCAGGCTGCCACTGATGTTCGTAATATAAAGAACGAGTCAGGGAAGTTTGAAATGCCTGATTTCCGTCCAGGTGACACAGTTATTGTTGCTGTACGTGTTATTGAAGGTGAAAAAGAACGTGTTCAGAATTTCCAAGGTATTGTATTAGCTCGCCGTGGTTCTGGAATTAATGCTACTTTTCGTGTTCGTAAAATTTCTAATGGTGTTGGTGTAGAGCGTATATTTCCATTATTTTCGCCTATCATCTCAGGTATAGAAGTAATTAAGCGTGGTTCTGTTCGTAGAGCTAAGTTATATTATTTACGTGGTATGAGTGAGCGTAAGATTCGCGCTAAAACATCATAGTTTTAACTGTAATGTAAATTCAGAAGAAATATTTGGCAGGTACTTAATTTTATGTGCCTGCCTTTTTTTATGTACAGTGTATATTTAGGTAAATCATGCTTACATATCAATCAGCTGGTGTTAATATCGAATCTGGTGAAGAAACGGTAGACAAAATCAAACCATATATTCGTAGAACTTTTTCTCCTGCAGTATTAACAGATATTGGCATGTTTGGGGGCTTATATGATGGTAGATTTCCTGATCTAGAACATCCAGTATTAGTGGCTAGTGCTGATGGAGTTGGTACTAAGCTTAAAATTGCTTTTTTAACTGGCAAACATGATACAATTGGACAAGATCTAGTAAACCATTGTGTTAATGATATTTTAGCTTGTGGTGCTAAATCACTATTCTTTTTAGATTATTTTGCTACTGGAAGTTTAGATTCTGGTATTGCTTCTGATGTGATAAAAGGTGTAGCAATTGCTTGCGAGCAAAATGGATGCGCACTTATTGGTGGTGAAACAGCAGAGATGCCATCTATGTATGCAAGTGGTGAATATGATATTGCTGGGACTATTGTTGGTGTTGTTGATAAAGCAAAGATCCTTCCTCATAAAAATTTGAATTCAGGTGATATACTTATTGGTTTGGCATCAAGTGGATTACATACAAATGGATATTCATTAGCTAGAGCGGCACTTTTCCCTGCTTATACTGTTCATCAGTATATAGATGAACTAGGAATGAGTCTAGGAGAAGCGCTATTAGCTGTCCATATTTCTTATGCCCAAACTTTATTGCCATTAATTCAGCAAGGTGATATCAAAGGATTGTCACATATCACCGGTGGGGGAATCATTGGAAATACCAAAAGAATAGTTCCTCAAGATTTAGCATTAAGTATTAACTGGAATTCATGGGAAAGGCCTGCAATTTATTCAATGATTCAACATGCAGGTAATATTCCTGAAGAAGAAATGCGCAAAGCATTTAATCTTGGAATCGGTATGATAGTAGCTGTTACACCCGATAAAGTAGAACATATTCTATCTTCATGCTCTGCTTATGCGCCTAAAGTGATTGGCCAATTAATAACAAAAATTGCGTGATAATAATTTTTAGACAAAAAAATACCCGGAATTAAGAATTCCAGGTGCGAGCATCTCGCGCGGCTCTCAGGGGAGAGATAGCCACTCAACTCGAAGGCAAATATATGCCTTAGTTACGATATAGACAAGAAATAAATTAATAAGTAGTAATTAAGTATTATTCTGTAGGAATAAAATTCATTACTTCCTCTACAACGGCATCAATTATTTCTTCTTCTTTTACTCGGCGAATTACTTCACCTTTTCTGTATAATATTCCAACGCCTTTTCCTGCTGCAATTCCTATGTCTGCCTCGCTGGCTTCTCCTGGACCATTTACAACACAACCAAGAAGGGCTATTTTCACTGGTTTTTTAATTCCTTTTAAGCGTTCTTCAATTTCACCAGTAATTTTGAATAGATCTACTTCTAATCTTCCACAGGTAGGACAAGATATAATTTCGATACTTCTTTGAGTTAAACCTAATGAACGAAGGATTTCTTTTCCTACTTCTACTTCTTTTTCAGGTTCATCGGTTAAGGAAACTCTTATTGTATCTCCAATGCCTTCTGCCAATAAGGTTCCAATGCCAACAGAAGATTTTATGGTACCTACACGTGTAGTACCAGCTTCTGTTACACCTAAATGCAATGGAAAATCTGTTTTTTCTGCAATCATTCTATATGCTTCGATCATTAATCGAACATCTGTTGATTTTACGGAAATGATTACATCATCAAAGCCATAATCAGCAGCTATTTCAGCATGGCGCATGGCACTATCAAATAATGCCTCTGGAGTAGGATAACCATATTTAGCAAGAATATCTTCTTCTAATGATCCAGAATTAACACCTACACGTATTGGAATTCCGCGTTCTTTTGCTTTTGTGAGAACTTCTTTGATCCTTTCTTTAGAGCCTATATTCCCAGGATTGATTCTTACTTTAGCGACTCCACCCTCGATAGCTTTTAAAGCGAATACATGATTAAAATGTATGTCAGATACAATAGGTACAGAAACTCTTTTAACAATTTCTCCTATAGCTTCTGCTGCAGCCCAATCATTAACTGTAATACGAACAATATCAACACCAGCTTCTTGACAACGAAGAATTTGTGCAACAGTTGCTTCTATATCAGAAGTTTTGGTTTTTGTCATGGTTTGTACACTTATTGCAGCATTACCACCAACAGGTACATTACCTACCATAACTTGTCTGCTAACTCTTCTTCTAAAAGGGCGAGTAGCATATGCTTGTTGATTCTCATTATTTAAGATTGGTATATTCACTTTTTATCTCGATAATTAAAGTATAAGTTATAATCACAACTAATATGTAGAAAAAAATGTTCCAGAAAAAAGATTAATCTATTGTTTTTGAAACTTCATACAGCATCTTTTTTTCTCTATCTGTAAGATTAGTAAATCCTTTCGCTGTTATTTTTTCTAGAATAATATCTATTTCTTCGGAAGTAATTTCTTTTCCTTCAAAATATAAACCAGTCGACTTTTTTTCTGGTGTTGATTTTGTATCTGGAATTATTTCTATGTTGGCATGAGGCCTAGGGAATTGAATAATGTTTCTTTTTGAATTAGACTTTATTGATGAAAACATATTAAATAATTTATCAGCAGCACTAAATATATGTAAATCATCTCCATGTTTCATAAGAAAATATCCAAAAAAAGCTCCTCCTAAATGGGCAAAATGCGCTATTCCAGAGCTAGTACTAAATAAGCCTGAAAATAAATCTATGCTTGCATAAATCAGAACAAAAATTTTAGCTGGAATTGGTATAAATAATGGAAACATCATTATTGGTCTATCTGGGAAAGTAAATCCAAATGCTAAAAGAACTCCCATGATTGCACCTGATGCTCCAACTGTAGGTGCACCTTCCATACCTGGTAATAATTGCATACCTAAATGAACAAGGCCTCCACCGATTCCAGATAATAAATAGAACACGATAAATCTTCTACTTCCCATTACTTGTTCTAGTTCAGCGCCAAACATCCATAAAGCAAAGAGATTGAAAAAAATATGTGAAAATCCTGCATGTAAAAACTGATAGCTAATTAATTGCCATGGATAAAATAATCCACTTTGTAAAGGTTGTAATGCAAAGTACTCTAAAAGAAGACCTGCTAAAGATATTCCTCTGAAAGAAAGTAGTTCTAATACCAAAGAATCTGTTAGAAAAATACCAACATTTACTAGTAAAAGCATTTTTATTATTGGAGGAAAAAAAGAAAATCCACCAAATCCACTTTGCTGATTATAAGACATAGAGTATATTCCGTTTAATTACATTTCTAATGCTAATATTCCTGGTAAAATCTTTCCTTCCAAGAATTCTAATGAAGCGCCACCACCAGTTGAAACATGGCTAACTGAGTGTTCTAAACCAAATTTTGCGATAGCAGCAGCTGAATCACCGCCACCAATAATAGTAATTGCTCCCAAAGAGGTAATTGAAGCCAATGTACAAGCAATGGATTGTGTCCCTTGTTCAAATTTTGGCATTTCAAAAACTCCCATTGGACCATTCCATAGAACTGTTCCAGCCTTTTTTAACAATGCTGAAAATGCTTCAATAGTTTTCGGGCCAATATCAAGTCCCATCCAATTGTCAGGTATATCTGTGCAATCTACAATCATAGTATCAGCATCATTAGAAAAATTGCTAGCTACAATTGTATCTGTAGGTAAGTGTAATTTCCCAGCAAACTCTGAATGATGTAATAATTGAAGAGCAGTATCAAGTCGATCATTTTCAATCATTGAAGAACCAATATGATGTCCCATAGCTTTCAGGAATGTAAACATCATTCCACCACCAATCAAAATGTGATCACAAATGGGCAGCAAATTATTAATGACATCAATTTTTCCAGAAACTTTAGCTCCTCCTAAAACGGCTATAAGTGGTCTTTTGGGAGAATGTATTGCTTTGTCTAAATATGCGATCTCTTTTTCAATTAATAATCCGGCAGCTTTCTGTGTAAAATATTTAGTAATTCCTTCTGTAGAAGCATGTGCCCTATGTGCTGTTCCAAAAGCATCATTGATATATATATCACCTAAATCTGCAAGTTTAGAGGAAAAGTCTTGAGAATTTTCTTCTTCTTCTTTGTAAAAACGAAGATTCTCAAGAAGCACAATATCTCCATCTGACATCTGATTAATGATACTTTTAGGTGTATCTCCGATACAGTCACCAGAAAATACAATATGCTTATTAAGTAATTCACCTAATCTTTGTGCAATAGGAGCCAATGTAAATGTAGAATTAAAAGTCCCTTTTGGTCTACCCAAGTGAGACATCAAAACTACTTTTGCACCACGAGAGATCAAAGAAACTATAGTAGGAATCGATTCACGAATTCTTTTATCATCGGTAATTTCTAATTGTTCATTTTGTGGTACATTATAATCCACACGTACTAAGCAAATCTTAGATTGAACGTCAAGACTAAGTATTGAATGAATCATGAATGAAGAATATTGAATGAAAGAGACTATTTAAAAAAATCTTATGCAAAAATAAGAAGTTCACATTGATTCTGCTTTTATTGGACGACCTTACACTGATATTAACTTAATGATCTGAAAAAAACTAATAATTATCATACCAAGAAAAATATGTATCGATTATACTGTTCTTATTCTCTTTTACATGTTTGATAAATGCTTGGGAAACAAAACTATGCTTTTTATCAGACAACCAAATTAAATGCCATTCTGTTACTATTGGGAGTCTATTTATGGGTATAATCTTTAATTCTCCAGAGCTTATCTCATTTCTTAAACCTATTAATGGCATAATAGAAAAACCTAATCCAGCTAGTACAGCTTGTTTAACAGCTTCATTGGAGGTTAATTCTAATGTATTTTGGTTTTTTACTCCATTTAATTCTAGAAATTGTTCCATTAAATATCTAGTGCTAGAACCTTGTTCTCTATATATTAAAGGAATCGTTTGAAGAAATTGTGTATCAATAATTTTTTTACTGAATGTACTCTCTGCTTTTCCAACTAAGTACAGTTTGTTCTTAATGAGAGATAATCCTTCTGTTTTCAGATTCATTGGGATAGTAGAAACTAATGCTAGGTCAATTACATTATTCTCCAGTTTTTCTATCACTTTGCTCTTATTTGTAACATCTATTTCTAATTCTATTGAAGAGTTCTGAGAAAGAAATTCTGAAAGAAAATAAGGAATGATATATTTTCCTGTAGAAACCACAGCCAATTTCAGCTTTCCTGCTAGGCGCCCCTGATAAGATAGGGTTTTATATTTTATTGTATCCATCTGATCTATTATTTCTTTTGCATGTACGGCGATTTCTCTTCCAAAGTCTGTTATATATAGCTTCCTACCAATAATTTCTGTTAATGGAATATTAAATTGATTTTGGAGATTTTTTAGCTGTATAGAAATTGCTGGCTGAGTTAGATGAAGAACTTCTGCTGCTTTGGTGATGCTTTCGGTTTCTATAACTGTTAAAAATATCTTCAATTGATGTAAAGAATAATTCATAAAGGATAATTTATGTAAATGATAGATATAATAAATATAAATATATGATATAGAATCTTGAATTTTGATATATCAGTTATTAATTATTAAAAATATTCATGATTGTATGAAAACATCACATTATATATTGCTGATTATCGGTATAGTATTTTCTGTCATATCCTTCACTCCTGACATATCAATTGTATATTCACATTTATGTAGAGCGATAGCAATATTTTTGGGAATATTCTTCCTTAAGGTTATGCATAAGAGCAGTTTAGATAAAATGGCAAATCTTAAGTAGTACATTATGGAAATCACAGAAGTACTAGAAAACTTAACAAATCCTGCATTCCTCTTTTTTCTCCTTGGGATTTTCGCAGTGTATGTAAAGAGTGATTTGGCGATTCCATCCACCACATCCACATTCATTTCGATATATCTGATGTTTTCGATAGGATTCAATAGCGGACAAGAATTATCCCATCAGCAATTTTCAAATGAGATTCTATTCTCGCTATTATTTGGCATTGCCATCGCTTGTATCATTCCTATTTATGTCTTTTTCATAGCTCGCCTGAAATTACCCATTCATGATTCCATTGCTATTGCATCTGCTTATGGTTCAGTGAGTGCCGTCACATTTGTGACTGCGGTTTCCTATATGGAGAGCAAGCAAATGTCCTTGCATGGTCATATGGTAGCTGTCATGGCACTCATGGAGTCACCTGCAATTATTGTGGGCTTGATACTTTTTGCGATGATGTCCGGAACAGGGAAGAAGATTTCCGTTCAGAATATGTTTCGACATTCCTTCACGAATGCGAGTGTGCTATTGATTTTGGGCAGTTTGCTCATAGGATATTCCGCAAATGCAAAGCAAGCAGAAGGGATTACGCCATTTACGAGTGATTTGTTTAAAGGATTTTTGTCCATCTTTTTGCTAGACATGGGATTGGTTTGCGGTAGGGAAATCAAGAAATTCTTTTCCTATGGATTATTCCCCTTTGTCTTGGCATGTATTCTTCCACTCATCAATGGATGTATTGTGGGGATATTGTCAACATTCATTACGCATGATATATCAAATCAATTCATGTTTGCGATTCTTGGGGCAAGTGCATCATATATAGCTGTTCCTGCTGCTATGAAAATGGCCATTCCCGAAGCAAGAGCTGGGATTTATGTACCCATGGCGCTTGCCATTACATTCCCGATCAATATCACAATTGGATTTCCGCTATATATGCATGTGATACAGATGATGAGGT